>JACMNB010000078.1 GCA_014378845.1 Methylotenera sp.
CTACATCCATAAATATATTGCAGCAGGCAAATTACAAATGGACTGGGCAGGCGATAAAAATGCAAAATTGAGTGTCAGCCACGAGTAGTGTGGGTGGAGGCGTATCCGATACCCACAAAGCAATTTAGCGAAATGAAGAAGAAGTGTATTAAAGTGGGGTTTAATTATAGATTAATGATGGGTATCGCCTTGCTCAACCCATCCTACGCTTGCTATTCACAATTTGCATTATTACCAAGTGTTGATGCAAGGCATGCGCAGCGCGATTGAAGCTGGAAAATTTGATGATTTTAAAATAGCGTTTGCAGCAAAACGGGCGCAGAACAATGCTTAAAAAAGGGTTTGCAAATCGCCTGACTATAAACTTGCGAGGCGCATATTAAAGCGTTTTGAAGCTAACAAAATTTTAGGCTTAACTATGTTTCACTCATACACCCTAATAAAAAGATAAATCGTGCAACAAACACACATGCTATAGCGCCCAATCTTAATTAATAGTTAGCGATGGTTCTACACCACCATGAGTCTTAATCATACGCTGATTATTTTGGACAACTTGTGTAAGCTGCGCCCGTATTTGCTCTAGCATTGCGTATCGATGCCTAAACCGTGCACGCTTATTGGCTGGAATTTCATTATAGGGTTTTATTTTAACTTCTGTTGAAATGGCATAAAAACCTTGTTGATTAAGCACTCCGCTATGGTCAATCCAAAAAATATCATAATTTGACAATTTTGCTGAATTAACTAACCAGTGATTAGCGCGATAGTTCGCATCTGAAACACCCCATATTGCTTTTAAGCCCCATGCTGCCCCCAACATTTTAAGCATGTATAACAAAAATATTTTAGGATGTAAACCGTGTAAAATTTTGTTCAGTTTAACGTTTATTTCTTTGACTTCTGCGGCACCATTCAAGTCTGTTCCACCCCACCCCTGAACTCCACCAATTGCAATTACATAGGTGTCCCCATGTTGAATGATGGTGAATACAAAGTGATGAATCCGATGCTGATTATAAAAAAAACTGATGACTGCTTCGCCTTCAACCCGCATCCAATCAGGTTTATCAATCACGATTCTAACATCGGCATACGCATCTTTAAATTCGATCAAATCAAAATATTGATTTGGAGCCAAAGCCAGTAAAGAAGCAAACCCATCAACTGCGCGATAATGTTGTTCAATTGCGTTAATTCTGTTGATCAACGTCCAATTTTTATTCAAATAAGGAGACAGCACGCTGGCAAAGATTTGATTAGAGCTATTCGCCTCTTCATTAAGCTTGACAATTTTATGGCTAGTTTTCCAAGCATAAAACCGACCTAAATGTGGGATTATTAAGGCAATAAAGTATAGTTTTTTTAGGAATGATACTGAATATTGATCGAAAATATCTTTGGCTAAAATTTGCCAAAACGTATTGATAGCCTTAAAATGGGTGTTCAATTTAGGATACTGCATGCATTTAGCTCTGGCTGGTTGCAAACGCGCTGTTGATTAGTCTGTGCACATTAACCAAACGTAGATGGTAATGCGCAACTGTTTTAATAGTCATCCTCAGCCTCCCAAAGAATGGTTGAAAGTGACGCCAATTTAGGCGTTAACAAACTGTGCACTTAACATCGTTGCATTTCTGTGCTTTAGCGCACATTACGCAAGATAGTTAAGGTTAATATGACGTCTTAAAACACTTCATAGCCTTATTTTGATATAAGAGCATGACAAAAAAATGTAGGTAGGCCAAGCTTGTAGTTAATGGGTTAAAAACGATTACTGTGCTCGTTGTCTATCAAAACTACCTACCAAACTGTACTTTTGCACCCTACACACCTTTAATTTACGTCTTTATTATTTTGCACAGCAAAAAGTAAACTTTTTATTAAGACTTATTATACAAGTCTATACCAAAGTAACATGAGCGAGCACCTCACATCATGCTAACAAAGCCAAGTCTGTGATAAAATATTGTGTTAATTGAAGCCCTATTTTTTTGAAAGAGACCAGCATGTTTATTAGTAACGCTTACGCCGCAAGCAGCTCCACTCTTGGCGCCCCAGGTGGTGATTTAATGAGCTTTTTACCCATTGTGGCTATTTTCGCTCTGTTTTACTTTATGCTGATTCGCCCGCAAATGAAGGCGGCGAAAGTGCAAAAAAGTATGATTGACGCGCTTAAAGTGGGTGACGAAGTGGCAACCGCGGGCGGTGTTATTGGCAAAGTAACCAAAGTGGGCGATAACTACGTGAGCATTGAAATTGCCGCCAACACGGTTATTAACGTGCAAAGACACACGGTGCAAACCATGCTGCCGCCTGGTACGATTAAATCAATTTAACCAATCAATCTTAAGCAGCGCCTTATATAAAGCCTTACTAAACAAAGCCTTACTAAATAAAGCCTTAATAAATTATGAACCGTTACCCTACCTGGAAGTACATTCTTGTTGCCGTTGTTATTTTAATTGGTTTACTTTATACCATCCCCAATTTTTATGGCGAATCGCCGGCTGTGCAAATTAGCGCCAGCAAATCAACGGTTAAGGCTGATCCTGCGCTATTAAAAAAGGTAGAAGATACGTTAAAGCTGGCTGATATTAAATTTAACGGCTTGTATTTAGACGCAAGCGGTGTAAAAGTGCGCTTTGACAACACCGACGACCAGTTAAAAGCCAAAGACAAGCTTATAGCCAATTTAGGTAAAGATTACTCAGTTGCACTTAACTTATTATCGCAAACGCCCAATTGGTTATTAGCAATTGGTGCAAAACCCATGTATTTGGGCCTAGACTTACGTGGCGGCGTGCACTTTTTGTTGCAAGTAGACATGAAAGCCGCCTTAGATAAAGCCGCTGAAAGTAGTGTGGGAGATTTTCGCACTTCACTACGCCGCGAAAAGGTTAATTACTTTGGCATTAGTCGCAATAATCAACAAGTAGAAGTAAAGTTTGATAACGCTGCCGAGCTGGAAAAAGCGCAAAAAGTGTTAAGCAAAGATTACTCTGATTTAACTTACACCACATCTAGCAATGGTAAAGAGCAGCTTTTAACCGCCAGCATTGGCGAGGCGACCAAAAAGAAAATTCAAGAATTTGCATTGAAACAAAACCTGCAAACGCTGCATAACCGCATTAATGAGCTTGGCGTGGCCGAACCCATTGTGCAGCAACAAGGTTTTGACCGCATTGTGGTGCAGTTGCCAGGCGTGCAAGATACAGCGCGTGCTAAAGAGTTGTTAGGCCGCACTGCCACGCTAGAAATTCGCATGGTAGACGAAGACAAAAAAGATTTTGAAACATTGGCCGCTGCAGAAAAAGGCCGTGTGCCTTTTGGCGACGAGCTATACAAAAACCGCGATGGTCAGCCAATTTTAGTTAAAAAAAGCGTGGTATTAACGGGTGACCGTATTACCGATGCCGGGCCTGGCATTGATCAGCGCAATGGACGTTCTGTGGTCAATGTCACTTTAGATGGCCGCGGCGCAGGCATTTTTAAAAACGTGACGCGCGATAACGTGGGCAAACGTATGGCGATTCTGCTGATTGAAAAAGGCAGCACCGAGGTGATTACCGCGCCCGTGATTAACGAAGAAATTGGCGGCGGTCATGTGCAAATTAGTGGCATGAATAACGCGCAAGAAGCGACTGACGTTTCACTGTTATTACGCGCAGGCGCGCTGGCAGCGCCAATGGAAATTATTGAAGAGCGCACTGTTGGCCCCAGCATGGGCGCAGACAACATCAAACGCGGCGTGCATTCTACGCTGTGGGGCTTTGCGGCCATTGCGGTGATGATGATGTTTTATTACATGATTTTTGGCGGCGTTTCAGTGCTGGCGTTAGGCGTTAATTTATTATTATTAGTCGCCCTGCTTTCTATGTTACAAGCCACGCTTACTTTGCCAGGCTTAGCGGCGATTGCATTAGCGCTGGGCATGGCGATTGACGCCAACGTGCTAATTAATGAGCGCATCCGTGAGGAGTTACGTAATGGCAATACGCCGCAAGCCAGCATTAGCGCGGGCTACAGCCGTGCTTTTGATACCATTTTAGATTCAAACGTAACCACACTCATTGCGGGTATGGCGCTATTTATGTTCGGTACAGGTCCCATCAAAGGCTTTGCCGTGGTGCATGTGCTGGGCATTTTAACGTCAATGTTTAGCGCAGTTTTAATCTCTCGCGCCATCGTAAATTTGATTTACGGCTATCGCCGCAAGGTGACGAAACTATCCATCGGCCAAATTTACAAAGCCGATTAATTTAAGCCTTTTATTAAGCAATTTATTTGAGTAAACATTATGGAATTATTTAGAATTAAAAAAGATATCCCGTTTATGAGTTATGGCCGTATTACTACGGCTGTTTCTCTGATCACCTTTATATTAGCGGTGTTCTTTTTAGTCACAAAAGGCTTACATTTTGGGGTTGATTTTACTGGCGGCACGGTAATGGAAGTCAACTATCCCCAATCGGCCAACATCGATGACATCCGCAAAGCGGTTGACACGATTGGTTTAAAAGACGCCACCGTGCAAAACTTTGGCACCAGCCGCGATGTGTTGATTCGTCTGCCTTTAAAAAAAGATATGTCGATAGCACAGCTTTCTGAAACAGTCACCAAAGCCTTGCAAACTGCCGACCCAAAAGCAGAAATTCGCCGTGTAGAATCAGTTGGATCGCAAGTTGGCGATGAGCTGTTTTCAAATGGCGGCCTGGCACTATTATTAGTTTGCGCTGGCATTATGATTTACTTGGCGATTCGCTTTGAATGGCGCTTTGCGGTGGCCGCTATTATTGCCAATATGCACGATGTGGTGATTATTTTGGGCTTCTTTGCTTTCTTTCAATGGGAGTTTAACTTAACTGTACTGGCTGCGATTTTGGCGGTATTGGGCTATTCGGTAAATGAATCGGTAGTGGTGTTTGACCGCGTGCGCGAAAACTTTAGAAAAATGCGTAAAGCAAGCGTAGTAGAAGTCATTGATAATGCCATCACCCGCACCATGAGCCGCACTGTGATTACCCACGTGATGACCCAAACCATGGTGGGTTCGATGTTGTTATTTGGCGGCGAAGTGCTACATAACTTTGCACTTGCGCTAACAATCGGTATTTTGTTTGGTATTTATTCGTCTGTATTGGTTGCTTGCCCAATCGCCATGTGGCTTGGCGTAAGCCGCGCTAATTTAATTGGTGACATAGACAAAAAAGGCGCGGATAAAGAAGGCGTGAATAAAGAAGGGCTTGAAGTCTTACCCTAAAGTCTTATCCTAAAGTCTTACCCTGAAGATGAAATTATCATTAATCATTTAAGCAAAGTCTTAAACTGTATTTCTTGATTTTTAGCCACCAGCCGTTACACTGGTGGCTTCTTTATTGGCTTTAAATTTTACTCAGGCAACCACAATTGGATACCATTTCCTTAAGCGCGCAAATTGGCATTTTAATTGCGCTACTTGCCTGCACCGCTTTTTTCTCCATTTCAGAAACCAGCTTGATGTCGCTCAACCGCTATCGGATGAAACATCTGGCAAAACAAGGTCACCGCGGGGCGCGGCTTGCTAGCGTGTTGCTGTCCAAAACCGATAAATTGCTAGGCGTGATTTTGCTCGGAAACACCCTTTGTATTGTGGCTTCTTCTGCACTAGAAGTGCTAATTAGCCATCAATTATTTGGCGAGGGCGAATACGTCTTAGGCTTAGGCTCGTTGGTGCTGACTTTTGTGATATTGGTATTCAGCGAAATTTCGCCCAAAGTCATCGCCGCCGCACACGCCGAAAAGTTGGGCTTTGCTTGCAGTTATTTGCTGTATCCGTTGTTGTGGCTGTTTAATCCAGTTGTATCGTTTGTTAATTTTTTTGTAAAAGCATTTGTGCGCTTGCTGGGCATAAAAGTTAATTTTGAAGAGACTTTGCACGCGGTCACCACAGAAGAATTACGCAGTATTGTGATTGATGCTGGGCAATATATTCCCAAAAAAAATCGCACTATTTTGCTTAATTTATTTGATTTAGAAAAAATTACTGTCGATGATGTGATGACAGCGCACACTTTGGCCGAGGTGATTGATTTCGATGCGCCCATTGAGGATATTCTGCACCGCATTTCTAATAGCCATCACACGCGGCTGCCCGTGCGCGAAGGCGGTCATGAAGAGATTATTGGCATCATTCATATTCGTAAGGTGATTAATCAAATACGCACGCACAATCTTAATAATGAGCTTAACAAAGAAGCCTTGCGCGACATTATGGATGCGCCTTATTTTGTGCCCGCTGGTACGCCGCTTTATACGCAAATACAGCAGTTTCAAGAGAATCAAGAGCGTATTGCGCTGGTGGTGGATGAATACGGCGAATTTAAAGGCTTGGTGACGTTGGAAGATATTTTAGAAGAGGTGATTGGCGACTTTACCACGCAATCACCCAGCCGCATCGGCAGTTATCGCCAAGAGGCCGATGGTAGCTGGCTGGTAGACGGCAGCAGCAGCCTGCGCGATATGAATAAAAAATTAAATCTCACTTTGCCATTAGATGGCCCGCGCACTTTGAATGGTTTGATTATTGAACATTTTGAGGATATTCCAGAAGCAGGAACGAGCTTTAAAGTGAATCAACACACCATTGAAATCGTGCAAACGCAAGATAGAATAGTCAAAACCGTCAAAATATTTCCCTAAAGCCTAGTTTTTGTGATTAAAGCCTGTTTTTGCAAGTAAAAATTGGATTTTTAATAGCCCTACTCAGATTGGGCTTGAAATTTTCACCATTCGGCTCAAAATACTCATTAAGTAATTAACAAAGTACTCAATGGCTAATAATCTACCCTCAAGTGACCTTGCAATTAAACCCAGCGCAGTTAAACCAAAACTGCCTGAGATGTTCAAAGTATTGTTGCTGAACGATGATTACACGCCGATGGAGTTTGTTGTGGAAACTATCGAGCGATTTTTTAACAAAACGCGTGAACAAGCCACGCAAATTATGCTCAAAGTACATACGGAGGGCGCTGGCGTATGCGGCGTTTATCCGCAAGACATCGCGGAAACTAAAATGCAGCAAGTTTCAATTGCTGCTAAAGAAGCGCAGCATCCATTACAGTGTGTGATTGAGCCTGCTTGAGACAGGCGGCAAACGTCAAGTGCCTGCTTAATGCAGGTGGAAAATGTAAGCAAACAGTGTGTTAGAGTCGACAAACGAAAGTTAAAGGGTCAAAATGATTGCGCAAGAGTTAGAAGTCAGCTTACACATGGCGTTTATGGACGCCCGCCAAAAACGGCACGAGTTAATCACCGTAGAACATTTATTGCTGGCAATGATTGATAATCCTGCCGCGGCTGAAGTGTTGAGGGCATGCGGCGCTAAATTTGAAGTGTTACGCACCGAGCTTAATCATTATATTGAAGAGCATACGCCAACCGTGGGCGGCCAAGAAGAAGTCGACACGCAGCCTACACTAGGCTTTCAACGTGTGATTCAGCGCGCGATGTTACATGTGCAATCCTCTGGCAAAAAAGAAGTCACAGGCGCAAACGTGCTGGTAGCTATTTACGGTGAAAAAGATTCACATGCGGTATTTTTCTTGCATCAGCAAGGCATTACGCGGCTTGATGTGGTCAACTTTATCTCACACGGCGTTGCAAAAATACCAGAAGGCGATGCAAAACCTGAAGGCGTTGAAACAGACGCCGAAGCAGAAGGCACGCCAACAGGCGCTTTAGAGCAGTTTACGCTTAACTTAAACGCACAAGTGGCTTTGGGGAAAATTGATCCGCTTATCGGCCGCGCGCCAGAGCTTGAGCGTGTCATTCAAACCTTATGCCGCCGCCGCAAAAATAATCCGCTACTCGTTGGCGAAGCGGGCGTAGGCAAAACTGCGATTGCCGAAGGTTTGGCCAGCCGAATTGTCGGTAAAGAAATTCCTGAAGTATTAGCGAACGCAACCGTTTATTCGCTCGACATGGGCGCCCTATTAGCAGGCACCAAATATCGCGGCGATTTTGAAGCGCGCTTAAAAGCAGTGATGAAGCAACTGGCTGAACGCCCAGACGCGATTTTATTTATTGATGAAATTCACACACTCATCGGCGCAGGCGCGGCCAGCGGCGGGACTTTAGATGCAAGCAATCTGTTGAAACCTGCGTTATCAAACGGCACGCTTAAGTGTATTGGCGCAACTACTTATCAAGAATATCGTGGTATTTTTGAGAAAGATCACGCGCTGTCACGTCGCTTCCAAAAAATTGATGTGGCCGAACCCAGCGTGGCCGAAACGATTGAAATATTAAAAGGCTTAAAATCCCGTTTTGAAGAGCATCACAGCGTGAAATACAGCGCCAGCGCGCTCACTACGGCCGCAGAGCTCTCTGCCAAGTACATTAACGACAGACATTTGCCTGATAAAGCCATCGACGTCATCGACGAAGCAGGGGCGGCGCAGCGCATTTTGCCGAAAAATAAACAGAAAAAAGTCATCGGCAATAAAGAGATTGAAGACATTATTGCCAAAATTGCGCGCATTCCGCCCAAAAACATCTCTACCGATGACCGTACTGCGCTCAAGACTTTAGAGCGCGATTTAAAAGCCGTCGTATTCGGCCAGGATAAAGCCATAGAAGTGCTAACAACGGCCGTTAAAATGGCGCGCAGCGGCCTTGGCGGCAACAATAAACCTGTTGGCAGCTTTTTATTCAGCGGTCCAACTGGCGTCGGTAAAACTGAGGTTGCCAAACAACTCGCTTATATCATGGGTATTGAACTAGTCCGCTTTGATATGAGCGAATACATGGAGCGTCATGCGGTGAGTCGCTTAATTGGCGCGCCTCCTGGCTATGTGGGCTTTGAGCAAGGCGGTTTAATGACCGAAGCCATTACTAAGCAGCCGTATTGCGTGTTGCTACTGGATGAGATTGAAAAAGCGCATCCTGACATCTTTAATATCCTGCTTCAAGTGATGGATCACGGCACGCTGACTGATAACAACGGTCGCAAAGCGGATTTTAGAAACGTCACTATTATTATGACGACGAATGCGGGCGCGGAGAATTTAGCGAAATCGAGCATTGGCTTTACCAACGCGAAAGAAGCTGGCGATGAAGCGGCTGATATTAAACGCTTATTTTCACCAGAATTCCGCAATCGTTTAGATGCCACCGTTTCGTTTGCCTCACTTTCACAAGACATTATCATCCGCGTGGTTGATAAATTCTTAATGCAATTAGAAGATCAATTGCACGAGAAAAAAGTGGAAGTGACCTTTAGCGAAGCACTTAAAAACTATTTAGGCAAAAAAGGTTTTGACCCACAAATGGGCGCGCGCCCAATGTCGCGCCTCATTCAAGATACCATTCGCAAAGCCTTGGCTGATGAGTTACTGTTTGGCAAACTGGCTAACGGCGGCAATGTGCATGTGGACATTGACGATAAAGACCAAGTCAAGTTGGTGTTTGAAGACAAGACAGAACCGAAGCCAGCATCGCCAAAACCTGAAGCAGAAACAGTATAATTCTTTTAAAACTGTCAAAAAACCCGACCTAAGTTGGGTTTTTTGACATGATGCTTTTGAATACCTCTGATTCAACCCAGCCAATTAGCCAAGAACGAAGTTTGGTATAAGGCGCACTTTCCCACCAAACCGCATCTACCGCAGCAAATTGCCGTATAAAAGGAAAAATCGCAATATCAGCCAAGCTGGGTGTTGCTTTTAGCAAATACGGATGTTGCGAAAGCAAGTTTTCCAACTTCTGTAAAAACACTTCTCCCTGCTGGCGATGCGTTAAACACGTTTTTTCTGTCAACTTTTCAGGATATTTGTAGCCATCCAAAGCCAGTTTAAAGCTGCCATCATTTTCTGATATCAATGCCTTGCCAGCCGCGTGGATACTGCTTATCAGAGCATGTTCTTTTAGTGAAAAAAACATGATTTCCATACTTTCATCGATGACTTTTCCATCGGAAAAAACCAACACAGGAACGGTCGCCTTGGGCGAAACTTGCAACATATGTGCAGGTTTATCTCGCAAAGAAATTTCACGAATGTCCACTTGGATTCCCGCAATTTTCAAGGCCATTCGCGCGCGCATAGCGTAAGGGCAGCGGCGGTAAGAATATAGAATCGGCATCGTCATTTTTTGTGGGAGCGCAATTTACTGCGCGAAAATTTGAATCATTAACACACCAGTCGCGATTTTAAAATCGCTACTACCCTAGCGTTTTACAAATATCATGCACCAGTGTTGGCCCTTTGTAAATTAGCCCGCTGTAAATTTGCACTAAGCTTGCACCTGCGGCAATTTTTTCTACTGCATCTGCGCCGCTTAAAATGCCGCCTACGCCGATAATTGGCAGCGCGCCTTGTAATTGTTTAGACAGTTGCTGTATCACTAATGTGGATAGATTTTTAACTGGCGCGCCCGATAAGCCACCTGTTTCTGCGCCGTTTTTCATGCCTTTCACAGGCTCGCGCGCTAAGGTAGTATTGGTGGCTATTACGCCATCAATTTGGTGTTTCATCAACAAATTTGCAATTTCTATCACCTGAGTTTCATCTAAATCAGGCGCGATTTTTAGCGTGATTGGTACGTATTTTCCATGTTTATCGGCAAGTTTTGTTTGTTCTAATTTAAGTGTTTTTAGCAGGCCAGATAAAGCTTCTTTTTCTTGTAGCGCGCGCAAATTTTTAGTGTTGGGGGAAGAAATATTGACCGTAATATAACTCGAGTATTCATATACGCTTTGCATGCAAATTAAGTAATCATCCACCGCGCGCTCATTTGGCGTATCGAAGTTTTTGCCGATGTTGATGCCGAGGATTTGATTTGAACGGCCGCCAGAATATTTTGCCGCTTTAACGTTGGCAATTAAATTATCGACGCCTAGATTATTAAAACCAAAGCGGTTAATAATGCCTTGCGCTTGGGTTACACGAAATAAACGTGGGCGCGGATTGCCAGGTTGCGGCCGCGGCGTGACCGTGCCAACCTCGATAAAACCAAAACCCAGCGCTGCCATACCATCAATCACTGCACCGTTTTTATCTAGCCCAGCCGCTAGGCCTACTGGGTTTGGAAAAGTTAAACCCATGACCGTACGCGGCGAACAATCTGGTGGTTTTGGGTATAAGCCGAAAAAGCCTGATTTTTCACCCAACTTTAAACTTTTTAAAGTGATGTCATGCGCAAACTCGGCATCGAGCGCAAACAAAAATGGCTTGGCTAGTTGATATAAATTCATATTGATAGGTTACGCGATACGTCCAAGATAAAAATCAACCATTCATGTCGTTAACACGATATTTTGTGCCGCAGGATCTACACTTAAATATTCTGCCAGGGATTATTTTAGATAGCGGTTGCACACCACATTTCGGGCATTGTACGTCGCCGCTTAAGCTTTGCATTGCTACATAATCGTGTATTGCAAAAGTGTTGGTGTCTGGCAAATTGGGGGGGTTTTTGTTAAAAAAAGTATCAAAAATTATCAGCAAAAGTCCACCAAGCTCTAACGCCACGTTTATATTTAAGCCAAGAAAATCAGCATTAATTAAAACAGTTACGTGTTCAAACGAGGCCGCACGTAATAAAATGAATAGACATAATAATGCCATACCAAGCCAAGTTAGTTTGTATCGACGCCATGAATTTGCCAAAAGCACACTTACACTCAACATTACTAAAAGTAAGCCAAAACCTAGGGCGCCAATAAAAATCACTTGTAGTTGCCTTTTATAGGCATACCAGCCGTGGTTTTTCGCAGAATCACGCAACGTTTCGGTTAGCCAACTTTGCAAATCTAGCTGCTTATTAATGCCCAAAAAAAATAAAGTTGCAGCCAAATATAACCAAAACGAGTAGCTGCCACCAAACCAGTTGGAGGCTTTTGCTTTTAGAAAACAGCCTATTGAGGCCGCAAAGTAAGCCGCCACTACTATCCAAGCCATTATTGTCGGGTCGCCAACGTGCAAGAAAAGTCTTTCTGACATTTTTAGCTAACTAATTTTGCTTGGGGCAAACAATTTAGTTTTGATTTTACCTTCATAGACAATGGCTACTAGCATCAAAAGAATCAATAGACACTCAATCCAATCAAATACTCGTCCAATGCCTAATGCGTAATCCATCACACTATCAATACGGTGATATGAGACAAGCTGGATACCTTTTAATCCCAAAAGTATGGAAAATACAGTCATCGTATATTGAGTGTGTTTATTTTTGTAGTAAAACAATGCCACAAAAGTTAGTAAGAATGACATCACCACTATCGCTAAGATGATTGAACGCTGAAGCGCTCCTCGGTTTTGATACATACCAAAATCTGTAAAAATATCTCTAAATGATTGTGTGGCATAATAATACAAGCTTAGATGGTTGTATAACAACAATATCAATACCAATACTGATAAAAACACCCAATGAAACACACCATTTTGTTTGTGTATCATTTTTTTACCAGTTATGCAGACTGAAATTAACAATGTAATAAAAATCATGCCTACATTTATCCATTCAAGGCTTTTAGTATGAAAGCCTTGCCATGCGTAATAGTTTTTATCGCGTAAATCCCATTGGCTGGTATTGATCAAGGGGCTGTTAAATGTGGTTAAATTTAACGGCTGATCTAAGCGTACTTTTATAAAATCCGTTCTTTCTCCAAAGTTATTATCATTCGTAATCAACAAAGTATCTTTATCCAACACTACAATTGTTTCTATGGTTAATTTTGGAAACGAAAATGTAGTCTCATCATCGTGATTTAAATCTACTGGGTCAGAAATATGCATTAAATCAACCAATTGCGTTTTTTTTACATACCTATTTTTTTCCACACCCCCCGTCGCCACACTCTGCGTCGCCACACCCTCCGTCGAAAATAAGTATACTTTTTTTACATACTCATCAACTGAGCCCAGATTCTCATTTTGCTCAATGGTTAAAAATTCATGGTCGTTAATCGCAACTAGCTCTCTTATTTCGGTAGCTGCGCCATCTAACTGATACAAAAAATAGCCTTCTTCAAAATGCTCTAAGTCAACGTCAAATACATACATTCTTAATGTTTTCTCGGGATCGCCAATCACTGCTTTTTCCAGCATGGGATATAATTTACTACCACGAGGGTTGATTGCCATACCCTCTAAACCAGCTGAAGTCTTAATGGTGGCTTTATCACCCACTTTAAAAAATGGATTATCAGGAGAAGTAATATTAGGAATAGAAATCTCTTGCCTTAGCACTTTGCCTTTTTTATCCAGCTTAATAAGATATGGCCCAAATTCTTCCCCAACCCACAAGTTACCTTTGTAATCAATCCGAAAGGACTCTGGGTCTATATCACCGCCCGTAAGTAAGCTCGCTTTTTTGATGGTTGGGTCTACCCGATTATTGTCAGGATTGTTTCCATAAAATTCAAAATCCGCCTGTTTTTTAAAGCTTAGCTTGTGGTCAATATCATTAAAACGAAGTAGTTTTAAGACCTCTACATTTTTTTTTTGCTTATTGAAATCGTTGAAATCTATTTTTAATTCGTACAGACCCAATAAAGAGCTTAAAGAAGATGATTTAGGCCCAAATCCAGTATCTGTTAAAAAGATGTAGTTTCCGTCGGTAGATTTTTCCCCTGCCGAAAAGCCGCCGACAATTTGGGAACTGGGAGGTGCCCAGCCTAATTGTGGTTGATGCTGACTAAATGGGCCTGCAGTATAAGTATTTTGTCCCATACTTGACCAACCAACCAAGGTTGCAGCAGTAACGACCTTGGTGATAAGGCAAAATATTAGAAACAATACTTTGTAAATATGGCTTTTCATATTCATGCTAACAATATCTATATAGGCTTTTTATATGTGAGTTAGGCTAGCAGCGGCAGTTACAACAAGGCTTTATTATTACCACCATTATTGGTTTTTTTTATACGTTTTAGCATATCGTTTTTGGTTGGACGAGTGTAAGCCACACATAACAGTATGAAAAACAAGGCTAGGATTGTATTTTACATGTAATGAATATTAATCTACTAAGCGCATCTAGTAACGAAAGTGGCCGCACTTTACATCAGACAAAAATGTGGTGTAACACGAGCTTGCATACTAAGTTTTTTACAGCTTGGCAAAGATTTCTAAGTAGCTTGAAAGCTTCAGCAATAAGGCAAAAAAGCTTAGTTATGCAACAATTTTAATTGTCTCTTTAAAAAAGACTTTTATGTCACATTGTTGGGCGTCAATTAACTGTCAAGTTAATCAAACGCCGCTTCTTGGCGCGCCCAAGTTTTGTTAATCACATCGGCTTTTTGGTTAAACGTGTAATCCCACCAGCTTTGGATCTCTTCAATAGTGCGATAACAGCCTTGGCAATAGCCAGTGGCGTTATTCATGCTGCACACATTAATGCAGGGCGATTCGACTACTGGGTCTTCAAACATATTGTCTATAACATTCTTAGCTTAAGATAAAACGCCGTGACATTGCTTAAACTTTTTGCCCGATCCGCAAGGGCACGGATCGTTGCGACCAACCTTAACGCCATCGCGCACAATCGGCGTGCCGCCAGCCATTTGCGCCATTTCTTCTTCGCTAAAGTTTGCTGTTGGGTTGGCTAAGGCCTCTTCAAAATCAGCGTGCTGATATTGAACATTTTGCACGTTTGATACGGGCTCAATTGCTTCTAATTCTTCATGCGGCTTGACTTGTACCAGCATGGTGATTTTAGTGACTTCTGCTTTTACAGTGTTAAGCAAATTTTCAAACAGCAAAAAAGCCTCGCGTTTATATTCTTGTTTAGGATTTTTTTGCGCGTAAGAGCGTAAATGAATGCCTTGCCGCAAATGATCGAGCGCCGCTAAATGCTCGCGCCAATGGCTATCTAAGCTTTGCAGCATAACAGAACGCTCGAATTGGCGCATTGTGTCATTGCTGGCCAGTGCTTCTTTGGCTTTGTAGGATGCATCTGCCGCTTCAAAAATACGCGTCCGTAGCGTTTCTTCGTGCAAATCTGGGTTGTCTTCCAGCATTTTTTGCAGCGGCAAATCAAGCCCAGCTTCGGCAACTAGCTCTTTTTCTAAGCTTGGAATATCCCATTGTTCTTCCACGCTGCCTTGCGGAATGTGCGCCGAAATAGTTTGCGATAACACATCACCGCGCATGGCGGTAATGGTTTCGCCAATATCGCTTGCTTCTAGCAGCTCGTTACGCTGCTCATAAATCACTTTGCGTTGGTCGTTTGAAACGTCATCAAACTCTAATAATTGCTTACGAATATCAAAGTTACGGCCTTCAACTTTGCGCTGTGCATTTTCAATTGCGCGCGATACCATCGCGTGCTCAATCGCCTCGCCTTCTGGCATTTTTAGGCGCTCCATAATCGCAGAAACGCGATCGCCCGAGAAAATACGCAGCAATTGGTCATCTAACGCCAAGTAAAAACGGCTAGAACCAGGGTCGCCTTGACGGCCAGAACGGCCGCGCAATTGGTTATCAACACGGCGCGATTCATGGCGCTCGGTGCCAATAATGTGCAATCCGCCAGCCGCCACAACCGCATCATGGCGCAGTTGCCAATCTGCTTTTAGTTGCGCCGCTTTGTTGTCTTTTTCTGCATCAGTTAAGCTGGCATCGCTGCGAGCCGCATGAATGCTGGCTTCTGGGTTGCCGCCTAATACAATATCGGTACCGCGCCCTGCCATATTGGTGGCAATGGTAATCGCAGCTGGCTGACCCGCTTCGGCCACAATATGCGCCTCACGTTCGTGTTGTTTGGCATTTAATACTTCGTGCTTTAAACCTACTTTGGTTAATAGATTTGAAATAATTTCAGAATTTTCAATCGATGTTGTGCCCACTAAAACAGGTTGACCAATCGCTTGACACGCGCGAATATCCTCAATCACCGCGTTATATTTTTCGGCCGAAGTACGATAAACTTTATCCATAGCATCTTTTCGCAACATGGTGCGATGCGTTGGCACAACGACCGTTTCTAGACCATAAATCTGATTAAATTCATAGGCTTCGGTGTCGGCAGTACCTGTCATACCGCTTAATTTTTCGTACATGCGGAAGTAATTTTGAAACGTAATTGAAGCCAGCGTTTGATTCTCTTTTTGAATCGCAACGCCTTCTTTGGCTTCCACCGCTTGGTGCAAGCCGTCAGACCAACGCCGCCCTGGCATCATACGGCCAGAAAACTCATCAACAATAATAATTTCGCCGTCGCGCACCACATAATGCTGATCGCGATTAAATAAATTTTGGGCGCGTAGCGATGCATATAAATGATGGATTAAGGTGATATTGGCAGGCTCGTACAAACTAGAACCCACTGGCAACAAACCAGAACTGGTTAAAATAGCTTCTGCGCGCTCATGCCCTGCCTCGCTCATGGTGACAGTTTGCGCTTTTTCATCTACCCAAAAATCGCCTTCGCCCTCTTCTTCTACTTGCTTGTTAAGTTGCAGTGCAACCGCATTAATTTGATTGTATAAATCGACACTATTTTCAGCTTGGCCAGAGATAATCAGCGGCGTACGTGCTTCGTCAATTAAAATTGAATCCACTTCATCTACAAGCGCGTATACCAGCTTGCGCTGCGTGCGCTCATCTTGGGTAAACACCATATTGTCGCGTAAGTAATCAAAGCCAAACTCGTTATTGGTACCATAAGTAATATCGGCAGCGTAGGCTAATTGTTTGGCATCGTGCTGCATTTGCGATAAATTAATGCCAACGCTTAAACCCAAAAAGTTATATAACTTGCCCATCCACTCGGCGTCGCGCTTGGCTAGGTAGTCATTCACCGTCACCACATGCACGCCTTTGCCCGTGATGGCGTTTAAATACACGGGTAGCGTTGCTACTAAGGTTTTGCCTTCGCCAGTTCGCATCTCGGCAATTTTGCCTGAATTAAGCACCATGCCGCCAATCATTTGCACGTCAAAATGACGCATGCCTAGTGCGCGCACGCTGCCTTCGCGCACCACGGCAAAGGCTTCTGGCAGCAATTTTTCTAAACTTTCACCCGCCGTAAAACGTTGTTTAAATTCCTCTGTTTTTGCGCGCAAAGCTTCATCTGACAAGGCTTGCATGGCAGGCTCAAGCACATTGATTTCTTTTACTTTTTGGAAATATTGCTTAACTAAGCGGTCATTTCTAGTGCCGAAGAATTTTTTAAACAACGTGGGTAACATGAAGGGACACCGATTTTCCGCCTTATGCGGAAACCTCTAAATTGGATTTGACGAAAAAATACTGATTATTATAACTTTAGCTTTTTAAACCAATTAAATTGGGATTTTGTGCTGACATTTCAAGGCCTTCAAGCTGTTAACATGCGTCATATTCATTGCCTAAAAACTTGTTAATTGCCTAAATACTTGCGCGGGTCTAGCGATTCACCATTAAGCCGTATCTCGTAATGCAAATGCGGCCCAGTAGAACGCCCTGTGCTACCAATTTCTGCAACCTCTTGGCCCTTCACCACGCGATCCCCTGCATGAACCAGCAATTTTGAAGCATGTGCATAACGCGTCTGTAAGCCAGAGCCATGCTCAATTTTGACTATATTACCATAATCGGGAGTATGTTCTGCGAAAGACACAATACCGTCAGCCGCTGCGCGAATGGGCGTACCCATATTGGCAGGAAAGTCCAAGCCTTCGTGAAACGCTTTGCCGCCAGTAAATGGATCGATGCGCCAGCCATAACTAGATGAATTATAAGCAACGGCCACAGGCGAGCCGTTTGGTAGCATTTCTTTTAACACGCTTTGCTGCAGAATTTTAGCCTCAATAGTACTTAATGACTCATCACGCGCATCTACAGCATCAGTTAATTCTGCAATGGCTTTTTGTAAATCTAGCTCTGTCATTGGGCTAGCCAAAACTAGAGGCCCACCGCGGCCATCCAAAGGCACGCTTACAATAGGCTTTTTAGCAGTATTGGGAGCCTGTTTATCTTTTTCACCAGCGAGCTTTGCTAAACGTTGGCTTTGCGCATCAAGGCGCATCATGCGCGCTTGCAGCTCGCCCAGCTCTTTAGCGTAGGCATCTAAATGCACTTGCGAATTGATAATGGTACTTTTTAATTGTGGCGGGAGCAAAGCCTTCATACCTTGTTCTTTAATGTTGCTGGGCGGGGTTAAAAACAATAGAGTCAACAATACCGGCACTAAAATCAAAGCACCAATCAACAAGCTTGTCTGTAATACCGACAAGGTTTTGGCTTTTGCCATTTTGTTAGATACAAATATAATATTCATTGCTATACATTTAATTTAATTTATTTCCATTACAATTTAATCATGCGCAAAATCAATTTTATATTAAGTCAAACTGATGACAATCCTAAGAAAAGTTATGATTATAGCCAGTTTAACCAATTAGCTAAGCAAGCCAATGCGCATTTCATTTTGCAGCAATGTTGGTTAGCGGCTGCGCCTACAATTGTGGGCGAAAATAGCTTTGCCAGCAACTTAAGTAATGGCCAACTAATTGTTTTGGCTGACAGCGCAATAGTGGCCAATAAAATTAAACTAACGCAAGCTAGCTTATTGACTCAATTACAAAATTTGCAAATTAGCAATCATGCTTTTAGGGAGTGTAAAGTTACTGCAATTGTGGTGAAAGTGCAAGTAAAATCTCGCCCAAAACCCGTCATTAGAGCGCCGCGACTGCTTTCTAATCATGCATCCAACAGCTTAAGACAATTGGCAGAAGACTTGTTAGCCAAAAACAAAGGGGATTCGCCCCTAGCTACAAAATTAAAGCTGTTAGCTAACAAAAATTAATTTTGCCTAGTTCGACAGTTTGCCAATAATATTAGCCCTATTGTTCAAGCTTAAGCGTTCTGCCAAGCTTTAGCTACAAAATTGGCCTGTAAAAAATGAGGTGACTAAGTGCTTTTAGCTAATTGCCGCGCGCTATAAAATATTTCTCAGCTTAACTTTCAAGTAAATAATTTAGGGGGTTGCAAGTGGTTGTCGCCACTCACTATTAATGCCATAATGCGTAGCGTTGTTACAAATAAATTACATTTTTGCAATGATTTTTACACGTATATTTTTATTGATTGTTGGTTTAAAGCACACTTTTAATGTCGATTCAGATTGTCAAAATAGATAGGGAGAAGTCATGTCAGTTGCACTAATTATCGCCATTGCTGCCGCCGTTTTAGCAGTATTGTATGGCGTAGTAATGAGTAAATGGATTACCAATTTGCCAGCCGGCAATGCGCGCATGCAAGAAATTGCAGGTGCTATTCAACAAGGCGCAGCCGCCTATTTAGCCCGCCAATATAAAACCATCGCTATGGTGGGGGTAGTGTTAGCGATTTTAGTAGCAGTTTTTTTAGGCACACAAACCGCCATAGGCTTTGTGCTGGGCGCGGTGTTATCCGGCGCGTGTGGGTTTATTGGCATGAACGTCTCGGTAAAAGCCAATGTGCGTACTGCACAAGCAGCAACTAACGGTATTGTGCCTGCGTTTGACGTAGCATTTAAGGGCGGCGCAGTCACAGGCATGTTGGTTGTGGGCTTGGGCTTATTCGGCGTGGCTGGTTTTTACTGGTATTTGGGCGCAGAAAATGCAACCAGCTTAGACCCGCTTATCGGCTTTGCTTTTGGCTCGTCTCTCATCTCCATCTTTGCGCGTTTGGGCGGCGGTATCTTTACTAAAGGTGCAGACGTTGGCGCCGATTTGGTTGGTAAAGTTGAAGCTGGCATTCCTGAAGATGACCCACGTAACCCAGCGGTGATTGCCGATAACGTAGGCGATAATGTGGGCGACTGCGCCGGTATGGCGGCCGATTTGTTTGAAACTTATGCAGTGACCTTAATTGCAACCATGGTGCTTGGGCATTTGCTGATTAGTAATGCAGGCCCTAATGGTGTGTTGTACCCATTAATGTTAGGCGCAGTGTCTATAGTGGCTTCTATTATTGGCTGCTTTTTTGTTAAAGCCTCGCCTGGCATGAAAAATGTGATGCCCGCCTTGTATAAAGGCTTGGCGGTTGCAGGTATTCTTTCATTAATTGCGTTTTACTTTGTCACCATGAAAATGTTCCCAGAAGGTTTGGTTGCGGGCGGATTGAGTATTTCTGCCAACCAATTATTTGGTGCCTGTGCAGTAGGCTTGCTGTTAACCGCGGCGTTAGTGTGGATTACAGAATATTACACTGGCACGCAATACGCGCCTGTGCAGCACGTGGCTCGCGCATCAACGACTGGCCACGCTACCAATATTATTGCAGGCATTGGTATTTCAATGAAATCAACGGCTTGGCCTGTCTTATCTGTGTGTTTAGCCATTTGGACAGCTTTCCATTTAGGCGGTTTATACGGTATTGCAATTGCTGCAACGTCAATGTTAAGCATGGCAGGCATTGTGGTGGCGCTTGACGCGTATGGCCCGATTACGGATAACGCTGGAGGCATTGCCGAAATGGCCGAATTGCCAAGCAGTGTGCGCGATGTAACGGACCCATTGGACGCAGTTGGCAATACTACGAAAGCCGTTACAAAGGGCTACGCAATTGGCTCGGCAGGTTTGGCGGCGTTGGTATTATTTGCCGATTACACGCACAAACTATCTGGCGCAGGCATTGATGTGAAGTTTGATTTAAGTGACCCAATGGTGATCATTGGCTTGTTTATTGGCGGGCTCATTCCATTCTTATTTGCCGCCATGGCGATGGAAGCAGTTGGCCGCGCGGCTGGAGCGGTGGTTGAAGAAGTGCGCCGTCAATTCCGCGATATTAAAGGCATTATGGAAGGCACCGCTAAGCCAGAATATGGCAAAGCGGTAGATATGCTGACCACAGCGGCCATTAAAGAAATGATGATTCCATCACTCTTACCAGTGGCGGTGCCAATTGCGGTGGGCTTATTGTTAGGCCCAGTGGCGCTTGGCGGTTTATTAATGGGTACGATCGTTACGGGTTTATTCGTGGCAATCTCGATGTGTACAGGCGGCGGCGCGTGGGATAATGCCAAAAAATACATCGAAGATGGCCACCACGGTGGCAAAGGTTCAGACGCGCACAAAGCGGCGGTCACTGGCGACACCGTTGGCGATCCGTACAAAGATACGGCTGGTCCAGCAGTTAACCCATTGATTAAAATCATTAATATTGTTGCGCTATTAATTGTGCCTTTATTACATCTTTAATTTATTTTACGCAATAAAAAAGGCAGTCTCGGCTGCCTTTTTTGTTGGCTCAGATATACTGAGAAACTATTATCAATGCTTACAACAATATGATTAAGGCTAATTTGCTCATCAACACCGCTTTGGTAAGCTCGTTATTACGCCTGTTGTTTAACGCTTTACTACTAAGCTTACTGTTTATAAACCCAGCACATGCAAACAACGATGTTTTAATTAAAAAAGTGTTTATCGATTTTGATACCATTCAATTTGGCGACACCGTAGCTGCGCCATGGCGTATTGTTCAAGCCCAAGATTGGAAAGCTGCACAAACAAGCAAGCTTATCATCGCTCAAGGCATCAGCTCACCTGCAAGCGTGGCTAAATTAAGCCTCAAACAGCGTGAGGCTCTTTATAAAGCTTGGCAAAAAACACCTAACGCTATTTGGGTTTTGTATTTTCCACAACCTGAACATCTTGAGTTAGTTAATGAAAGCGGCAAATATTTTATCAATCTTGTGATGTCTCAATCTGATGATGAAGTTGCACAAACTCAAGCTGCAGATAAAGCCTATAGTGCAGGTCAAAAGCCCTTAAACCCGGCTATTTATACGCAAATTCATTTTAATGCCAAGCCATATGAAAACGACTATGCTGATTGGCAACAACGCTTTAAGCAAGACATTGCCGAGTTTGACGCCAATATGCGTAAAAACCGGGATTTTGGTAAAAAATTGTTTGAAGATAAAGATCCGTTGGCTTTAAAACAAGTTTTCTTACGCTCAATCAGCACAGGCAAAAAAGGCTTGAGCTTGCGCAACGAATTGATTAGTGCCTATTACGCCGCACCGGGCCATGATGGCACGGAAATCACGCCTGGTGGCAGCGTGTTTACTGAGCTTGTGTTATCCAAAGGAGCCAGGCCGGTAGGTTTTGGCGGCACGTTTAACGATGATAATACCCAAGTTGATTTATGGTATATGGTGTTTGACGAAATGTCTGGCCGGACCAAGCAAGAGTTCAACGACAGCATTGTTTTTGAAGCGTTTAAGCGAGACGTTAATCCGACGCCAAGCGACGCTGCCGCAACACCTGCTGGCAGGGAGGAATCGCCTAAAGTAACTCAATCTGCCGAGTTGCCGCTTTACAAAACCATTAAGCGCAATCGTTGGCCTGCACTGGTGTTTACGCGTGAAGCAGATGGAAAAATTAAGCTGTACGGTATGTCGATGGAAATGGCGACCATTCTTGGGCATATTTACAATAGGCAGATTTTTTAGCCCTGTACAACCGAATAGTTTTCTAATATTTTGGCCGCTCAGCATGATGTTGGCTGGCTTCATACTGGTCGGCTTGTTGACTTTTTTGCAGCTTCGTTTACGACCTTTTTTTGCGGGCGCCCTCTACCAAGACGCAACCCTACCGTGGCCGTTTGACTGGTTTTGCGCGGCGTTGTTTGTTTTGGGCGCGCTTGCAGGTATCATTCTTAAGTTGATTAAAAACCTCGCAAACTGCAATACAACGTTTAAAGGATTCTAGATTGAGACATTTTGAACATCACCGTCTGCACCGAATTGGTTGGCTTCGAGCCGCCGTATTGGGTGCTAACGACGGTATTATTTCTACCGCCAGCCTGATTATTGGCGTGGCTTCGGCGCAACTGGCGCACCATGAGATTTTGCTAACTGGCGCGGCAGGATTGGTAGCTGGCACAATGGCGATGGCGGCGGGTGAATACGTTTCGGTCAGCTCGCAAGCCGATACCGAGTCAGCAGATATGGCGCGCGAGAAAAAAGAGCTGGAAACCGATTTTGAACACGAGCTGCAAGAACTGGCAGGCATTTATGTGAGCCGCGGTTTGACGCCAGCTCTAGCACATGAGGTTGCAGCGCAGCTTTCTACACACGACGCACTTGGCGCGCACATGCGTGATGAGTTAGGCGTTAATAAGCTGATGACGGCAAATCCTATTCAAGCTGCACTGGCATCGGCGAGCGCTTTTGCTTTAGGTGCGGCGCTGCCTTTGCTGGTTGTTTTTGTCATGCAGGGCGGCCATTTAATAAAAACCGTGGCTATAACGTCATTGGTTTTTTTAGCCGTCTTGGGCGCTTTGGCGGCAAAAGTGGGTGGTGCAAATGTTTGGGTGGGCGCTACTCGGGTGGCTTTTTGGGGCGCGCTTGCAATGGCGGCCACCGCGGGTGTAGGCAGTTTGTTTGGCGTGGCAGCAACCTAAAATTAACTGCGCAAACTTTGGCAACAAAAAAAGCGCGAGTGATCGCGCTTTTTTACATTAAATAAAACCTAAAATGCTGGTTTCACTTCTGCCTCATTATAGCGTTTCACGCCATCCAAAATTTCTTTGTGCGCTTCATCAATATCCACCCAGCCTTCTATTTTTACCCATTTGCCTTTGTCTAAATCTTTATAATGCTCAAAAAAGTGCGCAATCATTTCTAAACGCCAAGGTGAAACATCTTTATAGGTTTTTTGATAAGCGTATAAGCCGCACACTTTTTCAATTGGCACCGCCAGCAATTTACCATCGCCGCCCGCTTCATCGGTCATTTGTAACATGCCCAGCGCACGGCAGCGCACCACCACGCCTGGCAACAACGGCACTGGCGTAATCACTAACACATCAACAGGGTCGCCGTCATCGGCCAGCGTGTGCGGAATATAGCCGTAGTTACACGGATATTGCATTGACGTGCCCATAAAGCGATCGACAAATAACGCGCCTGTTTCTTTGTCCACTTCGTATTTTACAGGGTCGCCCTGCATAGGAATTTCGATAATGACATTGAAGTCGTGAGGAAGGTTTTTGCCTGATGGTACAAGGTTTAATGACATAGGAATAAACTGCCTGTTGTTTTTAAAATGTGGATTATAGGCGAAACTTGTTGCAATTTTATTGCTAACATTTTAATTATGATCAATTTTACAGAATTTAATTAATTTTTTGAATGGGTTTAGTTTTTTACCAAGCTATCCCATATTTTTTTAAGCAAAACTACAACAATTACCAACGCCAAACCCAGCACGGTGATTAAACCTAAATGCGTTTTAACGACTGGAATATTGCCAAAAAAGTAGCCTGCCAATACGCAAACCAATACCCAAATGACCGAGCCAAAAGCTGTTGAACGGGCAAATTTATTAAAATTCATTTTGCTAACCCCCGCTAAAAATGGCGCCAATGTGCGAATAACGGGTATAAAGAGTGAAATTAAAAAACTTTTTTCGCCATTTTTTTCAAAAAAAGCATGCGTTTTATCAAGCGCGCTTTGTTTTGGCCATTTTAAATACTCCACAAAAAACTTTTGCCCCACCGTGCCGCCAAGCCAATAACCCGTTAAATTGCCCAAAAACGCAGCCAATATAAGTAGAGGCAATAACAACAAAATATTAAGGCCTGCCGCCGCCCACGCTGCACCGCACACAAATAATAATGGATTGCTTGGCAGAAAAAAGAAAGGCAATGTACCAATTTGCAAATAAATAAGCGTAAATAATATCAAATAAACCAAGCCAGCATGCAGTGCAATTAACGCGGGTAATTGCTTATCAAAATCTAAAATCATCTGCCAAATTTGCATTAGTGATGCACCTATTTATGCCTGTAGCCTGCAAGCGGCAATCACCTCTTGCGGCGTTAATTTAAGGGCCCAGTATAGCAGTAAGGGGATAATAACCACTTCATCTAATTGACCAATAACGGGTAGAAAATCGGGGATTAGATCAAATGGCATCACAAGATAGCCAATTGCAAGCCATAATAATGCTTTGGCAAATTTTGGCGTTTGCGGATGTTGTTGCAGGCGTTTGTAAAAAGCAAATTCAGCTTTTAACTTTGCTGCAATTTGACTTAATTTATCGCGCAAGCTCATTAATATAAGCCCATTACTCAACTAGCTTTTGACCTGTTAATTTTTCAAACGCTTCTAAGTATTTTGCGCTGGTTTTTACTGCAACTTCACCTGGCAACGCGGGCGCGGGCGGCGCTTTGTTCCAATGAATACTTTCTAGCCAATCGCGCACATATTGCTTATCAAAACTTGGCGGATTGCGGCCAACTTGATAAGTGTCGCTTGGCCAAAAGCGAGATGAATCGGGCGTTAAAACTTCGTCCATCACATGCAAAACACCATTATTATCTAGGCCAAACTCAAACTTGGTATCCGCAATAATAATCCCTTTTGTTAACGCGTATTCGGCCGCTTCTGTGTAAAGTTGAATGGCAACAATTGCTACTTGCGCCGCCATGTCTTTGCCAATTAAAGCTTCAACCTGCGCAATACTAATATTTTCGTCATGCTCGCCTACCGCAGCTTTAGATGAAGGCGTAAATAGCGGTTGCGGCAATTTTTGTGCAAGCTGTAATCCTGCAGGTAATTGAATATCGCACACCGTGCCTTTTTGTTGATACTCTTTCCAGCCACTGCCAACCAAATAACCACGCACAATCGCTTCTATCGGCAAAGCTTTGAGTTTTTTGACCACCACAGCGCGGCTTAACTTTCCATCGCCTAATTGCGCTTTATCAGCGTCGTTATTGACTACCGATTCTGGCGCAATACCCGTTAAGTGATTCGGCACAATATGCGCCAGTTTATCAAACCAAAAATTCGCCATTTGCGTCAGCATCGCACCTTTATTGGCAATACCTGTGGGCAAAATTACGTCAAAGGCAGAAAGTCTATCGGTGCTCACCAGCAACATGGTCGCATCATTGATTGCGTAAATATCGCGCACTTTACCTTGGTGAATACGTTTTAAGCTGGTAATGCTAGCTTGCAGTAAAGGTTGATTATTTTGTATTGTCATCTTGCAGCGCGCATTTCTAAAATGGCTACGGCTGGCAAAGTTTTACCTTCTAAAAATTCTAAAAATGCGCCGCCAGCGGTTGAAATATAATTAATTTTATCCTCAATACCATACTTTTGAATGGCCGCAATGGTGTCGCCGCCGCCAGCTAACGTAAACGCATTGGTTTCGGCAATGGCATGTGCAATGGTTTTGGTTCCTTCACCAAACTGGTCAAACTCAAACACGCCAACTGGGCCGTTCCAAACAACTGTACCTGCGTTTTTAATAATTGCGGCTAATTCACCTGCAGACTTTTCGCCAATATCAAAAATCATGTCGTCAGCTGCGACATCTGCCGCGTCCTTTTTAATGGCGGGCTCGTTCGCATCAAATTTTTTACCGCACACTACATCTGTGGCGATTGGCACTGCTGCGCCGCGGGCCGCCATTTTGTCCATCAACATTTTGGCAACCGGCACTAAATCTGCCTCAAAAAGTGATTTACCCACCTCAAAACCAGCCGCTTTTAAAAAAGTATTGGCAATGCCGCCGCCAACCACAAGCTGGTCAACTTTATCGGCCAAACTCGTCAGCACGCTTAACTTAGTCGAAACTTTGCTGCCGCCCACAATCGCCACCATTGGGCGTTTTGGATTCAGCAGCGCTTTTGTTAAAGCATCCAATTCTTCTGCCAGCAATAAGCCCGCGCATGCAATTGGCGCGAACTTGGCAATGCCGTGGGTGCTCGCTTCGGCGCGGTGCGCCGTGCCAAACGCATCCATCACAAACACATCGCACAAGGCAGCGTATTTTTTGGCTAGCTCATCATTATTTTTCTTTTCACCCACATTAAAGCGGCAATTTTCCAGCAATATTAAATCGCCATTTTGTATAGTTAAGCTGCCAGCTGGCGCTTCAGCACTTAGCCAATTTCTGACCAAGCGCACTGTTTTTCCGAGTTTTTTAGTCATCACGTCCGCCACTGGTTGCAGCGAATTTTCTTCAGAATAGACGCCTTCTTCAGGCCGGCCTAAATGCGAAGTAACCATGACTTTAGCGCCATGCTTCATCGCGTATTCTATGGTCGCCATGCTGGCGGTGATGCGCGCGTCTGATGTCACTTTGCCATTGGCAACTGGCACGTTTAAGTCAGCACGAATAAACACGCGCTTACCAGCCAAATCTAAATCGGTGATTTTGATAAATTTCATTTTGCAAGCCTTAAAAACAAATTAACCGCCGATAAACGCAGATTGAAAACAGATAAATCTAGATTGAAAGCAAAACAATAAGAATATTTGCATAATTACTTTTAACCAAGCCTGAATAATTTTAAAAGGTAACCGCTTTTATCTTGTTGTTATCGGCGGTTATCGGCGATAACAACTAAGCTACGTGCTGCACCAAACGAAGCAAATTGCAGGTATAACCATACTCGTTATCATACCAACCCACCACTTTTACAAAAGTGCTGTCCAACATAATGCCTGCGCCCGCATCAAAAACCCCTGCGGCGGGCGAGGTACGAAAATCGGTAGAAACTACTTTTTCATCGGTATAACCAAGCACACCTCTCATCTCACCAATGGCAGCCGTTTTCATGGCTTCGCAAATCGCTTCATACGTAGTTTCGGTATTTAATTCCACCGTTAAATCGACTACTGAAACATCAGCACTTGGTACACGTAGCGCCATGCCAGTTAATTTTTTATTGAGCGCAGGGATAATTTTACCAACCGCTTTAGCCGCGCCAGTGCTGGATGGGATGATATTTTCAAACACGCTGCGGCCGCCGCGCCAATCTTTTTTGCTAGGCCCATCAACCGTTAATTGCGATGCAGTTGTAGCATGCACTGTGGTCATTAAGCCACGTTTAATGCCAAAACTGTCATTTAAAACCTTGGCTAATGGCGCCAGCGCATTGGTGGTGCAAGAGGCGGCTGAAACAATAGCCTCACCCTTGTATTGTGCGTGATTAACGCCATAGACAAACATCGGCGTGTCGTCTTTGCCTGGCGCAGATTGCACGACTTTTTTAGCGCCGTTGTTAATATGCGGTTGGCAACTTTCCACGGTTAAAAACGCGCCTGTGGATTCCACTACAATATCGGCGCCGCTGGCAGTCCAATTAATATTGGCAGGGTCGCGCTCGGCAGTAATATGAATTGGTTTGCCATTTACAATTAACTTGCCATCTTTGGCTTCAAGCTTGGCATTAAAACGGCCATGCACAGAATCGTATTTAAGCATATACATCATGTAATCAATATCATACGAGCTATTAATTGCCACGACTTCAATATTACTGAATTCACTTTCTTGAATAACTGCACGCAACACCATACGCCCAATGCGGCCAAAACCGTTTATGCCTATCTTAATTGCCATGCTGAAATCCTTATATTGTCATTTAATGAGTCAAGCTATTTTACCAAATAAAAAGAGCCTCATGTAGAGGCTCTTTTTACATCATCTTAATTAATTAAAGCACCGATTTAGCAACGGCAACAACGTTTTCTACCGTAAAGCCAAAGTGTTTCATTAATACCCCGCCTGGGGCTGATTCACCAAAGGTATCGATACCAACCACAGCACCTTCGAGGCCAACATATTTGCGCCAAAAGTCTGGGTGCGCCGCTTCAATCGCCACGCGTTTAACGCCAGCGGTTAATACGCTGTCTTTATACGCTTGGTCTTGGCGATCGAACACATTGGTACTTGGCATTGAAACCACGCGGATTTTTTTGCCAGCTGCGGTTAATTCTGCCGCTGCTTTCACGGCTAAATCAAGCTCTGAGCCGTTAGCAATAAAGATTAAATCGGCTGTGCCAGCGCAATCGCTCATCACATAGCCGCCTTTGCGAATGCCTGCAAAATCACTTGCATTGTGCTTAATGCTAGCCATGTTTTGACGGCTTAACACCAAGCTAGTAGGGCCTTCATGACGCTCTACTGCGGCTACCCAAGCAACCGTTGTTTCTGTTGCACTACCTGGACGCCAAACATCCATACGCGGAATATAGCGTAAGCCAGACGTATTTTCGACTGGTTGGTGGGTTGGACCATCTTCACCTTGGCCAATAGAATCGTGCGTTAACACGTAAATCACGCGTTGATGCATTAGCGCAGACATGCGCATGCCGCTTTTCATGTAGTCACTAAACATATGGAATGTGCCGCCAAATGGCAATAAACCACCGTGAAGCGCCATGCCGTTCATAATTGCCGCCATGCCAAACTCGCGCACGCCGTAAGAGATATAGTTACCAGGTTTGCTGGCATCAACATGTACAAAGCTTGGTGTTGAGGTTAAATTAGAGCCTGTTAAGTCGGCAGAGCCGCCTAAAAATTCTGGCAATAATGGTGCAAGCGCGCCAATGGCGTCTTGTGATGCTTTACGTGACGCGTTTGCAGGTGCTTTTTCGTTTACAGCAGCAATAATTGCGTTGGTTGCTTCTGTCCAATTAGCTGGTAAATCGCCTGCCATACGGCGCGTGAACTCTGCTGCTTCTGCAGGATAAATGGCTGCATAAGCAGCAAATTTAGCATCCCAATCGGCCTCTAATTTTGCGCCTTTGGCTTTTGCATCCCATCCAGCGTATACATCAGCAGGAATAACAAATGGTGGATAGCTCCAACCAATCGCTTCACGCGTAGCGGCCACTTCTTCTAAACCTAATGCACTGCCGTGGCAATCGTGACTGCCCGATTTGTTAGGTGAGCCTTTACCAATAATGGTTTTACAGCAAATTAAGCTTGGTTTATCCGTTACATTTTTTGCTGCATCTATGGCCGCGCCAATGGCTGCTACATCGTGGCCATCAACTGATTGCACGTGCCAACCATATGATTCAAAACGTTTTTGTGTGTCGTCTGTGTACCAGCCTTCAATATGACCATCGATAGAAATGCCGTTGTCATCCCAAAACGCGGTTAATTTACCCAAACCCCAAGTGCCAGCCAGCGCGCAAGACTCATGCGAAACGCCTTCCATCATGCAACCATCACCTAAAAATACATAGGTTTGATGATCAACAACATCGTGACCAGGCTTATTAAATTGGCTAGCCATTAATTTTTCTGCCATGGCAAAACCAACGCCGTTGGCAATGCCTTGGCCTAATGGGCCAGTCGTTGTTTCTACACCAGCGGCATAGCCGTATTCTGGGTGGCCAGCACATTGTGAGTGCAATTGACGGAACGATTCAATTTGTTCCATTTTTAAATCATAGCCAGTTAGGTGCAATAATGAATAAATTAGCATTGAGCCGTGGCCATTAGAAAGCACAAAGCGATCGCGGTTGGGCCATTTTGGGTTAGTAGGATTATGGCTTAAATGGTGGTTCCAAAGCTCTTCCGCAATTTCTGCCATGCCCATCGGAGCGCCAGGGTGCCCAGAATTGGCTTTTTGTACTGCATCCATTGATAACGCACGAATTGCGTTGGCTAAATCTTTACGTGTTGCCATCATTATTCTCCCTAATTAGCTAAATCTTAATTGGCTTTGTTAGCGAAACACCAGCAAAACCATGTTGAAATCTGTAAAAACAAGCTTTTAATGCTGTTTTTATAAAGTGTTTAATTATTGCCTAGAACTGCGTTTTCGGCAATACTGAATGGGTTAAAAAACGATAACTTTTCTACTTTATATTGAGGAGAACAAGATGAAACTCTACGATTTAGAACCGTCTGGCAATTGCTACAAAGTGCGTTTATTTTGCGCTTTGGCGAAAATTCCGATTGATTTAGTGCCGGTTGATTTTATGGCGGGCGAGCATAAAACCGCCAAATTTTTGAGTATGAACCCTCTCGGCGAGTTGCCAATCTTAGATGATAACGGCACTATTCTGCGCGATTCGCAAGCCATTTTGGTGTATTTAGCCAGCAAATATGCGAGTGAGGCTTGGCTGCCAAAAGACCCTGCACATGCCGCCAAAGTCATGCAATGGCTTTCTACCGCCGCCAACGAGGTGCAGCACGGCCCAGGCGATGCGCGGTTGGTCGATTTATTTGGCTATAAAATAGACAAGCCAACTACTATCGCAAATTCTAATGCTATCTTACCGATTTTTGAAGCACATTTAGCCAACAATCAGTGGCTAGAAATGGGTCGCGTGACGATTGCCGACATTGCCTGCTATCCTTACATAGGCTTGTCGCACCAAGGCGGGGTTTCGCTAGAAGCGTATCTTAATATCCGCGCTTGGATTGGCAGAATAAAGGCGTTGCCAAATTATATTGCCATGTCTGGCATTTAATCTTTAATAGCCCAGCGAGCCAACAACCATAAGCCTTGCAGTGTTTTTAAAGATTTACTCTGACGTTAGCTCATTTTCCCGTCATCGCCTTTCCCAGCATAGCCTGCTTCAAATCTGCATCTACAGGTTTTGCGCCCAACCATACGCGTAATAACGCTTGATTAAACGCCGCGCCTTCAATCTTGCCCAGCATCTTGCCATTAACATTAACTTGGGTGCCCGCACTTGATAAATCCAGCACAATCAAATCACCTTCTTTAACTTCTTTTTCAGCCGTCATTATTTGGCGAAAAGCTTTCATTTGCGGCTCAATCGCTGCCATTTGCGCCGCATCATTGTTGTCGCTAAAACCCTCATTCATGCCTATTAACACCGCATCCGTATTTAACTGACGTAAAAAATGCAGGCTCACCCGTTTGGCACCTGTATCGCTAATCACTGCGTTTGCATCCGTTTGTTTTTGCGTTAAATACAACGCGCCTACATAAACTTTAAACACCATTTTTGTACGAATACCCGCGCCGTTTAACACCAGCGCATTGCCACTAACTTGTGCGGTTTCATCTACTTTTACGCCTTTAACTTCTAAAGCATGGGCAGATAAAGTAAGCACTAAAAATAATGTTGCGAGTATAAATTTAAATGTGCGTAACATGGCGAAACCTTTCTAAATTAGCCTATTGATAGCCAGATTATAGCCTTATCCCACTGGTTTACGCATGGTCACAAATTCTTCTGCCGCGGTGGGGTGAATGCCGATTGTGCTATCAAATATCGCCTTAGTAGCGCCTGCGCGCATGGCCACCGCAAAGCCTTGAATAATTTCGCCTGCGTCTGGCCCCACCATGTGCATGCCAACGACTTTATCAGTACTCCGTACCACTAACATTTTCATTAGGGTGCGCTCGCTGCTGCCTGATAACGTGTTTTTCATGGCTTTAAAATCAGTTTTATAGACATCAATATCGCTAAATTTTTCACGTGCTTGCGCTTCAGTTAAGCCAACAGTACCAATGCTAGGCTGGCTAAACACTGCAGTGGGAATATTTTCATAATCCACAATACCTGATTTATTGGCGTATAGCTTATTCACCAAAAACATGCCTTCTGCCGTGGCTACAGGTGTTAAGTTGACGCGATTAGTCACATCGCCCAGCGCATAAATACTGGGTATATTGGTTTGATAATCCTCATTGACAATAATCGCGCCAGTGCTATCAAGCGCCACATTGACGTTATCTAGCCCTAAATTTTTAGTATTCGGCACGCGCCCAGTGGCGTACATCACCAAATCGGTGGCAACCGTTTCCCCCGCCGTGGTGTGCACGGTAAAACCTGTGCCTACTTGCTCTATGCGGTCTACATTGGTGTGTGGCATAAATTTGATGCCTTTTTTAATCATTTCAGCCATCAAAAAGTCGCGAATATCCTCATCGAAACCACGCAATACCTTGTCGCCACGCTCAAAAATCCTCACCTCTACGCCTAGGCCATGCATAATGCCCGCAAACTCTACCGCAATATAACCGCCACCCACAATGACCATTTTGCTTGGTAATACGGCTAAATTAAATATCTCGTTAGAGGTCACGATATGCTCTTTGCCTGCTACATCTGGCACAAAAGGCCAGCCGCCAGTGGCAACAATAATGCGCTCTGCCGTGTAGGTTTTATCTGCCACTTTTATCGTGTGCGCATCTAAAATAGTGCCGCGACCATTCACAATATGCACACCACTTTTGCTCAGCATGTTGTCGTAAACGCTTTGTAATCTTTTAATTTCTTTGTCTTTACTGGCGACTAATGTTGGCCAATCAAATGTTGGTTGCGAGCCGACATTCCAGCCAAAACCCGCCGCGCCACTAAAACTCTCACTAAATTGTGAGGCATAAACATAGAGTTTTTTTGGCACACAGCCCACATTAACGCAGGTGCCGCCAAAATATAAATCTTCTACAATCGCCACGCTGGCGCCGTGGCCAGCCGCCATGCGCGCTGCACGCACGCCGCCCGAGCCTGCGCCAATCACGAATAAATCGTAATCATATTGTGTGCTTGGTGTGTGTGTTTGTGTCTGTGTGTGTGTGTGCTTATGTTCGGTCTGGCTAGCCAATTGAGTTCTCTTTAAAAAGTTAAATTTGTAAAATGTTAAATTTAAAAACAAAAAGGCGATGCATTTCACATCGCCTTTTTGTTTGATGTATATGGCTTATCTTTTCAAATAATTCAAAATTGTGTCAGCGTCAGATACTTCAAATGGATCAGCACCAAAGTTATCATCTTTGCCAGCTTCAGCAAAAATTTGTTTCACTTCCATGTTGTCCACCAGCATTGAATAGCGCCATGAGCGGTCACCAAAACCAAGGTTGTATTTTTGCACCAACATGCCCATGCCGCGTGTAAAATCACCGTTACCATCTGGCAACATTTTTACATTTTTAACACCTAGATTTTTACCCCATTGAAACATCACAAACGCATCATTCACGCTTAAGCAGTAAATTTCATCAATGCCCAGCGCTTTAAATTCTGCAAATTTAGCCTCGTAGCCTGGCAAATGCGTGCTTGAGCAAGTGGGGGTAAACGCACCTGGCAAGGCCACAATGATGACTTTTTTACCTTTAAAAATATCCGCTGTCGTTACATCTTGCCAACGAAATGGATTCTCGCCGCCAATGCTCTCATCACGTACACGGGTTTTAAATACTACATTTGGAACTGTTACTATCATTGCTAATTCCTTCATTTTGATTAAAAAAATTGTTTGAATAATTAACGATTTAACGCGTTATTTATTACATTTGTTGCATCATATAGGAAGATTGATATTAAATAAATTAAATTATATTTATACTTTTGATAAATATAATTTATCAATTACTTCTAACGACATTGACCTTTGCGCCGGTATTCACCGACTGCAAAACCGCTTCCAGCGCTTTGCAATTGGCTTTGGCATCGGCAAAACTTAAAAGCGGCATTTTATTGTTTAAAATGCAATCGCTAAAATGTTCAATTTCTAAGGTAAAGTGATTGGCGGGCGCAAGTTTTTCCTCGCCACCTTCGCCAGCGTCGTTGCCCCAACTAATGATGGGAATATCTTGATCAAACGCCCAAACCGTGTGGCATTTTATCCAACCTTTGTCGCCGATTAATTCGTATTCAGACTTGCGACTGCGCTCAAAACTAATATCAAAATGTCCAAATCGAGCGCGGCCTTTTGCGTCTTGGCCAAAATCGAATACGCCGCTAGTGACAATATCTGCGCCATGCTCATTCAGTTTGGCTGTTGCCAAACAAGTTAACGGCACATCGTAAGGCATCATGCCAGCATGATTATTTAAACCCATTCCCCAGCGCAGCGTATGAATCGCATAAGGCCCAATATCCCACAAAGCGCCACCGCCAAGTGCCATGCTGCGGTTGATGCGATACATGCGCGCTTGTTTCATTAAAAAAGAAAAACTGGCGCGTGCGGATAGCACATCACCAATCAAACCGCTTTCCACAATTTCTTGCACACGTTTATGTTGCGGATGAAAGCGATACATAAAGCCTTCCATGACTTTTAAGTTATGAGCTTTCGCAGCCGCTTCAATTGCATCAATGTCTTGTAAAGTCGTCGCCATCGGCTTTTCAATCAACACATGCTTGCCAGCGTTAATGGCCTTAATCGCCCACTGCGTATGCTCCTCATTCGCCATTGGGCAATACACTGCTTCGATATTTTTGTCATTTATCAGCGCATCCATGTCGTCATAACACGCGACATTGCCCTCATAATTTGACGCATATTTTTCAAGCGTCGCGCTCGCCGCACCCGCACGACGGCTAGCAATCGCCACCAATTGTGAATTCGACGCTTCGATAATCGCTGGCAACAAACGCTCATTCACTCGCGCTGCGCCTAGAATTCCCCATTTTAGTTTTTTGCTCATTAATTACCTTTAGAAAAATTTGAATTTCGTTAACATGTAAATGGTTATCTTAAACCAGTTCCGCTACGTACATTTGTAGCAGCTTGTGTTATTTCTTTTGGTCGATTAGCAATGTCACTATATCTAATGGCCTCAACAATTTCATTAGGGAAGTTTGACGCCAAAAGACTATCATCGAAAACCCATTCAAAATAATAGATTACGATGTTATGTAAAACACGAATGCTAAAATAACCCTGACAATTGCTGTCATTAGCATTAACTCCAGGTAAATTTTCACGAAAATAATATTGATACCAACCTACTTCATTTCCTGTATGAATTTCGCTGACAACTCGTTTATTTGCAGCTTTCTTTTCCAAGCTAAAATGTTTACTACCATTTGTTAAATCTTTTACTACATTCAAGACAAATAGCATTTCTGCGGGCAACTGTTTTCCCTGTCTCTTAATCCGACTTAAATCCATTTTTTTGTCTGATTTTGGCCAATCGTGAAATAAATGCCAAGCTGTCACCAAGAAATTGAAGGCATCGTAAGGGTTTTTCCAGTTTTCTTGTAAACGCAACGATTCATATTTTAACTTTTGATGCATATCCTTGCTTGAATTTATTCCCAAGACAGGCCCATCAAGATTTTCAATAAGTTTACTCATGCATGACAAAGCTATTAACACCACTTTATCGAACACCCAATACTCGCAATTTGTTCTCGTGGCCCAGCGCCAGTTTCTGCAATTAATTGCATGGCATAAAACAAATCACGCGTGCTATTTAGCGCGGATTCTTTGCGGCTTTCATCAAAGCGGCCGCGGTATTGCAATTGGCCTCTATCATTAAAGCCAAAAAAATCAGGCGTGCAAACTGCGCCGTAATCTTTGGCAATTTGCTGGCTGGCATCTAACAAGTATGGGAAAGGGAAATCCATCGCGCGCGCGATGATTTGCATGTTTTCCACGCTGTCTTCTGGGTATTCGCTTGGGTCGTTGCTCATCATCGCCACTGTGTTCACACCCAACATTTTTAGCTCTTCGCAATCGCGAATTAAACGTGGCAAAATAGCTTTAACATAAGGGCAATGGTTACAAATAAACATCACCAAGAGGCCGTTTTTGCCCATGACTAAATCGCGCGAAACGATGTTGCCATCAATATTGATGAGGTTAAAATCGGGCGCGTGCCATCCAAAATCGCACACAGGCGGGTTGATGCTTGCCATGCTTAAAAAACTCCAAAAATCGTTAAACACAATCATACGTCATTCCCGCGCAGGCGGGAATCCAATTTATTACCGTTCGTGGTGAGCTTGTCGAACCACCTTATGATAGTAAAATTCACCCTTCGACAAGCTCAGGGCGAACGGATAGCGGGTTTTCAATATAGAATCTAGGCATGAGCAACTTACGATTTTATAGCCCAGAACCTTTACAAATAGGCGCAAGCATCAAACTAAGCGACAACGCCGCCGCTCATGCCACACGGGTAATGCGGCTGGAAATAAGCGATGAAATTGTGCTGTTTAATGGCGATGGCAATGATTATATTTGCGCGATTACTAGCATCAAAAAAAGCGAAACACAGGCAATTGTGAAAAGCTTTGTAAAAATTACAAACGAATCGCCGCTTAATATCACCTTACTGCAAGGCATTTCCAGCGGCGATCGCATGGATTACACGATTCAAAAAGCGGTGGAGCTTGGCGTGACGCAGATTGTGCCGATTATCACCATCCGTAGCGTGGTAAAGCTTTCTGCAGAACGCGGCGAAAAACGCTTAGCACATTGGCAAAGCGTGGTGCATTCTGCTTGCGAGCAATCTGGACGTGCGTTTGTGCCACAAGTGTCTGCGCCAGCAACATTATCAGCATGGCTTGCAACTACCCCCTCACCCTTTAAGGGTGAGGATAAAATGCCACCAACCCGCATATTACTGAATCCAATCGGTGCAATGCGTTTGGCCGAGTTGCCAAAACCCACTGGAAACATCGAGTTACTAATCGGCGCAGAAGGCGGCTTAAGCCAAGCAGAAATCGACACCGCATTCTCACAAGGCTTCCAATCCGTCGTATTGGGCACACGTATTTTACGCACTGAAACAGCGGCATTAACGGCAATTGCAGCGATGCAAACAATTTGGGGTGATTTCTAAAATGACCTTTGCGAAACGGCTGTGCTAGACAATACTTTGTTAAAAAACTCCTCAAAATCCTCATGTATAAAGCATACATTGCGTTTTTTCGTCATTTTTTGCCGCTCCTTGTCATCGTACGCGCATTTCGCAAAGGGCATTTAAAATGGGCTTAGATACGGTTGAATTTGTACTTTTGGCAGAGAAAGAGTTTGATCTGCAACTGCCTGACGACGAAGTGAGTTTGGTTGCAACGATTGGTGATTATGCTGATTTGGTTCACCAAAAACTGATAGTTAAGCATGGCATAAAACCTTGCCCTAGCCAAAATGAAGTTTATAGCAGAATTAAAAATTTGCTGATACAGCAATTTGCAATTCCAGAAGCTTTAATTTCTCGCAATGCCAGTTTTGTAAACGATTTACAAATGGATTAAGCACCAATATATTTGTATTATTTACATATTTACGTATAATAGTTTGTAATAATTACATATTTAGGTGTTCAAAGTGGCGAATTATCCAATACATACCGCAATTTTACCAACACAGCACATTGGCATTGCCATTCGTAACGAGCGTAAAGCGCAAGGCCTCACTTTGCAAGGCCTTGCTGAAAAAGTAGGTGCGGACGCAGGCAATTTGTCGCGAATTGAGCGTGGGGAGTTGGGCTGCACCGAAGTCCTTTTGCGCAAAATTTCAGATGCGCTTGCTACCACACCAGCACGTTTATATGCCGCTTCTACGCCACATGTCAGCGACAACGCCGCAATTTATAACAGCGCGCAACAATCTTTTTTTGCTAAAGATTTCGTCAATTGGTTTCGCTCTGCAACGCCTTATATTCACGCTTTTGGCGGGCGCACTTTTGTGATTGCGTTTGGCGGCGAAATTGTCGATGAAAAACAATTTATTGCATTGACGCATGATTTAAATTTGCTGGCAAGCCTAGAAGTGAGGCTGGTGCTGGTGCATGGCGCGCGCCCACAAATTGAGGCGCGGCTAAAACGCGATAAATTAACGCCAGCTTTTCATAATGGTTTGCGCGTGACCGATGACGCGGCGATGGAGGCAGTGAAAGAAGCCAACGGCGCGGTGCGGGTAGAAATTGAAGCGCTGCTTTCGATGGGCATTGCCAATTCACCCATGGCGGGCGCGGATATTCGCGTGGCGAGCGGAAATTTTGTTACCGCAAAACCGCTGGGCGTGCGCGATGGGGTTGATTTGCAGCACACTGGCGAAGTGCGCAAAATTGATGCGATTGGCATACAAAAACGTTTGGACGACAACGCCGTAGTGTTGCTTTCGCCGCTTGGATATTCGCCTACTGGCGAGGCGTTTAATTTAAGCTTAGAAGATGTTGCAGTAAGCACAGCGATTGCGCTGGATGCCGATAAGCTGATATTTCTCATGGATTCGGCCGGCGTGCAAAATTTGCGCGGTGAATTGCTGCGCGAAATGACCGCCGAAAAAGCCAAAAA
>JACMNB010000079.1 GCA_014378845.1 Methylotenera sp.
CCGAGCAATTTGGTGCAAGCTGGGTAATCCAGCGCCTCAAAGCCGCAACCGAGCGTATCCATTAAGCAGTTGCGGGCGGTGTCGAATGCTTCTTGCGAGGTGATTTCGTAATCGGCAACATAGTTGGCGATGTCAACAATGACTTGATCGGGAGCGGGGCGGACGTTGGAGATGTGGCTAGACATGGAGCAAATTACCTTTAATTGAGTTAATTTAAAATACTTATCATTTTCGTCATTCCCGCGAAAGCGGGAATCCATTTTGAATTTCGAAATTACTAAACATGGATTCCCGCTTTCGCGGGAATGACGGTATATGTTGTTAGGTTAGTGTTTTATCTTTTGTTAAGTGGTACAAATGGCCGATTTTCTGGCCCTGTATATTCCGCATTGGGGCGAATGATTTTGTTATCAATGCGTTGCTCAATCACATGTGCAACCCAACCAGTAGTGCGAGAAATCACGAATAGTGGCGTAAACATACCTGTTGGCACACCCATTAAATGGTAGCTGCTGGCGCTGTACCAATCTAAATTGGGGAACATTTTTTTCTCGCGCCACATCACTTCTTCAATTCGAGAAGATACTTCAAAAAGCGTCATATTACCGCTATCCTCAGATAACTTACGCGATACTGCTTTAATCGACTCATTGCGAGGATCGGCAATTGTGTAAACAGGGTGACCAAAACCGATGATGATTTCTTTGCGTGCCATGCGAGCCAAAATGTCGGCTTCAGCTTCATCGGCATTCTTATAACGCTCGATAATTTCCATCGCCGCTTCATTTGCGCCGCCATGCTTTGCGCCGCGTAGCGCACCAATCGCGCCCGTGATGCAGCTATACAAATCGGACAGCGTGCCTGCAATGACGCGTGCGGTAAACGTGCTGGCGTTAAATTCGTGTTCTGCATATAAAACCAGCGAGGTATTCATGGCATCAATTTGCAATTGGCTGGGCTTTTTGCTGTGTAAAATATGCAAAAAATGCGCCGCGATTGAGTCGTCATCGGTTTCAACTTCGATGCGGCGATCAAAATGACTAAATTGATACCAATATACTAAAATACTGCCAAAACAGGCAATTAAGCGGTCGCCTAAGGCTTTTGCAGCTTCAGTATTACGGTCTGCCGCTTCTGGCTCAAGCGTGCCTAGCATGGCGCAGGCAGTGCGCATCACATCCATCGGATGCGCGTCTTTTGGGATTTCGCGTAAAACTTTTTTAAGGGGTTCAGGCAGGCTACGCAAGGTTTTTAGCTTGGCTTTGTAGGCATTTAAATTAACGCTATTAGGCAATTCTCCATGTATCAGCAGGTAAGCCACCTCTTCAAAAGTAGCATATTTAGCCAGTTCAATAATGTCGTAGCCCCGATAATGCAAATCGTTGCCAGTATGGCCAACTGTACAAATGCCTGTAGAGCCAGCATTAACGCCAGCTAGTGCTACGCCTTTTTTCTTTTTTGGTTCTGTAGTTGCTGCTTCCATGTTTAATCTCCTGCCTGAATACTCTAAACCGTCATTCCCGCGAAAGCGGGAATGACGGTGTGGGTGGTTTAAATATTCTTAATTAATTGTTTTCTTTATTAAAAAGTGCATCCAATTTTTGCTCATACGCGTGATAACCCAAATGCTCGTAAAGCTCCATGCGTGTTTGCATTAAATCGACTACATTTTTTTGCGTACCCTCGGCGCGCATAGTTTCGTACACAGTGAGTGCGGCTTTATTCATGGCGCGAAAAGCTGAAAGTGGGTATAAAACCATGCTCACATCTGCCGTTGCTAGCTCTGCCACTGTAAAAAGTGGGGTAGAACCAAACTCAGTAATATTAGCGAGCACCGGTACTTTTACCGCATCTACAAATTGTTTGTACATGCTGAGTTCAGTCATGGCTTCTGGAAAAATCATATCAGCCCCCGCCTCAACACAAGCACAGGCGCGGTCCATGGCAGATTGCAAGCCTTCAACCGCAAGTGCATCAGTACGCGCCATGATGACAAAATCAGGGTCAGTTCTGGCATCCACTGCCGCTTTAATACGGTCAACCATTTCAGCTTGGCTTACAACCGCTTTATTGGGGCGATGACCACAGCGTTTGGATGAAACTTGGTCTTCAATATGCACCGCCGCTGCGCCTGCTTTTGCCACACTTTTAACTGAGCGCGCAATATTAAATGCGCCGCCCCAACCAGTGTCAATATCCACTAAAAGTGGCGTATCAACGGCATCTGTTATGCGTCGCACGTCGATTAACACATCTTCCAGTGTAGAAATACCTAAATCAGGCAAGCCGAGCGAGCCAGCGGCTACACCGCCACCAGATAAATACAAGGCTTTAAAGCCAGTTTGGGTGGCCAGCATGCCGTGGTAAGCGTTAATCGCGCCAATGATTTGTAGTGGCTTTTCGGCGGTAATAGCGGCACGAAAACGCGCGCCAGCAGTAATATTTTGTTGCATATATACCTTTATTTTAAAGACTATTTTTAGCCACAGAGGGCACAGAACTCACAGAGAAATCCTTAAGTGCTTAATGCACTAAATTAAATTTAATTAGCTTTAGATTTTCTCTGTGCCCTCTGTTTCCTCAGTGGCTGAATATATTAAAAAAATGCCTTATCTGCTTCATCAGAAATCATAACACCCGTTAATTTCGCTTTTTGCAACACTTCCCAAAAGTATCGATAAGTGGCTCTGTCGTGCAGCTCACCTGCGTATTGAATCGGTCCCCAATCAGCTGCTTGCGCGGCTAGTAGGATGTTGGCAGCATCGGCCACTTCGTCGTAATTCGGCTTCATGGCATCGACAATTGCGGAAATTTGCGTTGGGTAAATGCTCCACATGCGCATAAAACCAAACTCGTTTCTTGCTCTAGTTGCATCGCCAAAAGTGGTTTCTACATTTTTTAAATCTAGCGTCACGTTGTGCGCTGGCACCACACCATTAGCAAGTGCTGCAGAAACTACTTCAGCTTTGGCTCTAGAAAGCAAGCGGTGTTCAAACTGGCCTGGACTACGCATCGCACTGGCGGGAATCGCGCCGTGGTGCGCGCTGACAAAATCCATTAAACCAAAATCTAAAACTTGCAGCCAAGGCAATTTAGCAATTTCATGCACTTGATTTAACGCTCCATGCGTTTCAATTAAAATATGCACAGGAATTAGGCGGTTAATGCCTGCAAAAGTGGCCGCTTTTTGAATGTAGGCAATCATTTCACGGGCTTGTGCAATATCGGTACATTTTGGAATAGTGATATAACTCAATACCTTACCCGCACCTGCCACCAAAATATCAATATCAAGCTTCCAAGCAGGATGTGTGTAATCGTGAATGCGCGCGCCAGCCATTTTGTGTACATTGGCGTCACTATTGAGTACGCGCACAATCATTTCAGCATGGTCACGCTCGAAGCCACTAGCTGCGCCATCTTCGCAATCGCATGTAATATCAAACACCGCACCAATACTGCCCTGCAGGCTAAGTGCTTTTAAAATTAACTTTTCGCTACCCGCAAAATGTTCGCAAGCGGGGATTAATGGAAAGGGCTTTTCGCCACCGAATAATGCGTCATTAGGATGTACCATTTATGCTTTCTTTCTGCGTGGCATCGCCACGGTGTAATCTAAATCTAACACCACGTTTTCGTGATATTTCTCGTTGGTTTTAATGTCGACTAAATCATTTGGCGAACTATTTTTAATGCCAATCATGCGCAGTCTCAATGCGCCAATTTCTTTGCAGTTTGGCAATTCCCAAGCTTCAAGTACTTCCGTCGCACAATATATCGTGTCATTTGCAAAGCTAGGATTAGCGTGCGTACCAGCGTTAATCGCCAAAATAGTCAGCGCGTTTTCTAGCCCTTCAAAACTTAAAGCTCTGCACATTGAAATCGCCACACCGCCGTAAACCAAGCGTTGACCAAATTTGGAATTTTTCATCATGTGATCATCAAAATGCAAACGCGCATTGTTTTGATAAAGCCGCGTTGCCAGCGTGTGATCAGCTGGGTTAATTGTCATGCCTGCGGCATGGTTAATGCGCTCGCCAGCTTGATAGTCTTCCCAAAAGTATTGGCCGCCTGTTGCTTTGCTATCAAAGTTTTTGGCTGATAAGTAGCTTGGAATGCTCAAATTTTCTGGCGCAACAAAGCCCGCCAACGTCGGCACAACCGTCATTGGCGCGGTTCTATTCAAATCGTTTTTATGTACCATCACCCAACGCACCCAGCTTAAAACTGGCTCACCGCGTTGATTGATACTGGTTGAACGCACATACACCACACCATTCTTGCCGCTAGAATTATGTCTTAAACCAATGACTTGGCTGCTGGTTGATAACGTATCACTTACAAAAACAGGCTGCATAAAGCGCACTTCGGCATAGCCTAAATTAGCCACTGCGTTTACCGAAATATCTGGTACAGTTTTGCCAAAAGCAATATGAAAAGCCAATAAGTCATCCACAGGCGTTGTTTTGTAGCCTAAGGATTGCGCAAACGGTTCGCTGCAATGTAATGAATTACGGCTGCCGTAAAGTGCAATATAAAGTGCGCAATCACCCGCCGTAATGGTGCGTGGCGTGGCGTGGTGAATCACTTCGTTTAAGGTGAAGTCTTCAAAAAAACGGCCTGCGTTTATTTTATTCGAAATACTCATAAATCTTTCAAAATACCGTCATACCAGCGAAGGCTGCTATCCAGTCAGGTTTCAATTTCGTCTTGTTTATCATTTAACAACCCATATTAAATAGGATGCTGACCTAGATTCAGGGGACTCAAGCTCTCAAGGCTAAGCTCTCAAGACCAGGCTCTGGCCACAATGACGATTAGTTAAATAAATTCTTCTTCCAGTTCTGCAATCATGTCATGCAGTTTTAGTAAGCGTCCTGCGGCTTTAACATGGTGGTGTTCTACCAATTTATCGTTAACAACTACCGTACCAAGCCCGTTTTCATTGGCATTTTTAAGCGCATTAATAATCGCGCGCGCATGGTTTACCTCGCTACTTTTTGGTGTGTAGGCATCATTGCTGTAAGCAATTTGCGAAGGCGAAACTAGCGTTTTACCATCAAAGCCCATGTCACGACCCAAGCGGCAAGCGTATTCAAACGAGTGCATATTTTTAAAGTCGCTAGTAATACCATCCACCACACAACGCCCATAGGCGCGCGCGGCCAAAATCACCATTGATAATGCGGTTAAAATCGCGCTTTGCTCGTGCGTGACGCGTGCATGTAATTGTGATGTTAAGTCAGAAGTTGCCAGCATGATGCACACAATACGGTCGCTAGCGGCGGCAATTTCTTTGGCGTTTAGCACCGCAATTGGGCTTTCTATCATCACCATAATTGGCATGTGGCTACCACCTGCGGCATCTAGTAATTTAAGCGCAGTGTGCACGTGTTCGGCCGATTCTATATTAGGAAACAAAATTGCGTCTGCGCCAATATTGGCAACGGCGCTGATGTCATCTGCACCCCAAATAGAATCGAGATTATTCACGCGCACAATCACCTCGCGCGCGCCATAGCCACCTTGTTTAACGGCAGCAACCACGTTGTTACGCGATTCAATTTTACTGGCTACTAAAATAGGGTCGCCCAAATCTAAAATTACCGCATCGGCGGGCAGCGTGCGTGCGCGGTCGAGATAATGCTGGTTGCAACCAGGCACGTAAAGGGCGGAGCGACGAGGGCGAAAGCAATGTTCCATAACAAAATTTTCTTTTAAGTAGAACTAATTATAAAGACTATTGTTTAACTGTCAACAAATATCTTGTGTCTTATATAAGATATGTCTTGTATAAGATATAATTTACTGGACTATTGATGAGTGATATGTTTTAATTTAACTCCATGTTGTTTTTATTGCAAAATTATGATGATAGATAAAATTAACGCACCTAATTATCGGCCGCTATACGACCAAATTAAAGTGTTGCTCACGCAAAGCTTAATTGGTGGTGAATGGCGCCCAGGCGAGATGATTCCTAGCGAGATTGATTTGGCTGGGCGTTTTAAGGTTAGCCAAGGCACGGTGCGTAAAGCCATCGATAGCTTGGCAGGTGAAAATATTTTAATCCGCCGCCAAGGCAAAGGCACTTTTGTAGCCACGCACAATGAAGAAGGCATTAAGCTACGCTTTTTGCGCTTAACCGCCGCCAGCGGTCAAAAAGAAGTGTTGCAAAACGAGTTGTTAAGCTGCGTAAAAAGCAAAGCTGATAATCGCATGGCCAAAATTTTAGAAATTAAATCGGGTGCGGCGCTGGTAGAAGTTAAGCGCTTGCTTACCTTCTCTGGTAGGCCGCTGATTTATGATCATATTATTGTGCCAGCTGCGCCATTTAAAGGTTTAAACGCAACACGTGTAGAAGAAAATCAAGGTTCACTTTACAGCATGTACGAAACCGAATATGGCGTTCGCATGATACGCGCTGAAGAACGTTTAACAGCAGTAGCCGCCGATAAAGACGTTGGCGAAGCGCTTAATCTAAAGTTGGGCGCACCGCTGTTGAGTATTGAGCGCGTTTCTTATACCTATGGCGATAAACCGATGGAGTGGCGGCTAGGTCTCTGTTTGACTGATGATCACCACTATATGTCTGAATTGGAATAAATAAAGTAATTTCACAGAAAGTAAACGATGGACGACCTAAAAAAACGCGCACTTGATTATCACCAATTTCCAAAACCTGGCAAATTGAGTGTGGATTCATCTAAGCCATGTGCCACGCAAGATGATTTATCGCTAGCTTACACACCTGGCGTTGCCGAACCCGTGCGCGAAATTAATGCCGACCCAGCAAACGCTTATAAATACACTAATAAGGGTAATTTGGTTGCTGTGATTACCGATGGCACAGCCGTTTTAGGGTTGGGTAATATGGGCGCGCTGGCCAGCAAACCAGTGATGGAAGGTAAAGCGGTACTGTTTAAACGCTTTGCAGGCATTGATGTGTTTGATATTGAAATTAATGCGAGTTCGCCTGATGAATTTATTCAAACGGTAGTCAATATCGCGCCGACTTTTGGCGGCATTAACCTAGAAGATATCGCCGCTCCACACTGCTTTTATATCGAAAACGAGCTTAAAAAACGGCTCGATATTCCTGTGTTTCATGACGATCAACACGGCACAGCAGTGATTGTGGCGGCCGCATTATTAAACGCATTAGAGCTGCAAGGTAAAACGCTACCGACTGCTAAAATCGTATTTTTGGGTGCAGGTGCGGCAGGCTGCTCTTGCGCTAAGTTGTTGAAGTTAATGGGTGCTACCAATATCACGATGGTAGACAGAACAGGTGTTTTAGATGCTAATCGTGCCGATTTGCATGACAATAATCGCGAGCTTGCGGTGGCGCCAAGCGACAATAAAACACTGGCTGACGTGATGCCAAACACCGACGTATTTATTGGCGTATCGGCCAAAAATGCATTGGATGCTAGTCTAATAAAGGGCATGGCGAAAAATCCGATTATTTTTGCGCTTGCCAACCCAGACCCAGAAATTTTGCCAAGTTTGGCGCATGCAGTACGCGATGATATTTTAATGGCCACAGGGCGTAGTGATTTTCCGAATCAAGTGAATAACGCGTTGTGCTTTCCGTATTTGTTCCGTGGTGCATTAGATGCAAAAGCCAC
>JACMNB010000009.1 GCA_014378845.1 Methylotenera sp.
GCTGGTTTCTGGCGGTTTTACGCTATTCGCAAATCATGTCAAAACCATGCTGGGCTTGGATTACGCGGTTGCTAACACCTTTGAAATTATCGACGGCAAGCTTACAGGCCAAATATTAGGCGATATTGTGGATGCTGAACGTAAAGCGCAAGAACTGGTGAAATTGCGCGATGAGTTGGGATTAAAAGCTGACCAAACCATTGCCATTGGTGACGGCGCAAACGACTTAAAAATGATGCAAGTTGCAACTGTTGGCGTGGCTTATCACGCCAAAGCTATCGTGCAAAATCAAGCTACTTATGCGCTTAATTACAGCGGTTTAGATGGCGTAATCAATTTATTTACGGCATGACACTATTAACAATCTAACAAGCACGACACCTTATATGCAAGCCACACACTTTAGTGCCAATATGCAGGTTAATCAAATGCCTAAAAATTTGAGCTTTGTTAGATTTATTGCTTTGCGGCGCACCAGGCTTTTGGTTGGGCTTTTTGATTATTGATAACGAGCAAGTTGGGTGGTTTATTTCCCTACAAATGCTAGGTTTTATAGGTTGCATTGCCTTAACGATTGTGGGCATATTTCTAGGTTATATTCTTTGTTTTATGTTTGAAGATTATCGTGACAAAATTAGAGGTATCCCTAAACCTTTTAGCAAAGAAACTTTAGTCACGATAGACGAAAATGGCTTGTATATTAAGAGCTTAGGATTAGCTAAATGGTCCGATGTACTTAGTCTTGAAGGCGTACCAGACGCTGATCACCTATTAATAGTGTATACCACGCCGTACGGCAAATTGATGCTGTACCATGATGCTCATACTTTGGCGACGGCGCTGAATGACCACATAAACCAAAACCGGGCAGCTATACTTGATGGTGCGCAAAGCAAATCAAGTTCTGCATTTGAGTTTAAAGCAGTTGTTTTTCACTGGCCTATATTTTATACATGGATTTTATCTGGTTATTTGTTTGCAATTGCGATTGTTATTGGCTTGTTTGTGCTTAAACCAGATGCAGGTTTTTTTAAATTGGCTATTAGCATACTCGTTTTAGCTCCAGCCTGTGCTTGGCTGGTTTGGACGATTCCTTTGTGGCAACTTTCTTTATTTGCAGGCAAACGCACAAAAACTTTTGAACTGTCCCAAGACAGATTAACCAGTAAAGACGGAAAGATAGACATTGATTTACACAGATCAAAAGTAAAACTTCATCATAAAAATGGCATTGGTTATGTTCTAGATTTTATGACGGTAAAACCGCAGAATGGCAGGCGTTTGGATGTATTGGTGTATGAAGAAGAAATGACTGTTTTGCAGAAAAACTTTAATGTTCCTTATCTTAATTAAGTTTGGGTTGCTTGACATCAATAACTAATGCCACTTGGATAAGTTGTGTATTTTTTTCTCGTTAAGCCGACCAGCATGCTTAGTCTGCTCATTATCTGTAACTTGCTAAGCTTGTATTTTTTACACTAAGCTATTTAACAATCAATTTAAATTCCGTACAAAAACAAGAGAAAATGAATGAACAATAATGCTCAAAATGTGGCCAATACTGCCTTAAGTAAAGTGCCAGAACTGACTTTAATTTTTTGGATAATAAAAATTCTCGCTACCACGCTAGGTGAAACGGCTGGTGATGCCTTATCTATGTCGATGAACTTGGGCTATCTCGTTAGCACTGCCATTTTTGGCGCGCTTTTTTTGGTGACGGTTAGCGCACAAATTAAAGCCAAACAATTTCACCCATTTTTATATTGGGTCACAATTGTTGCCACCACCACAGTCGGCACTACGCTGGCTGATTATGCCACCCGCTCGCTTGGCATCGGCTATACAGGCGGCTCTACGCTTTTGTTTGGCCTATTGCTGGCATCATTATTGGTTTGGTATAAAACGCTTGGTTCGGTTTCAGTTAATTCATTAAACACGCCAAAAGCGGAAATGTTTTACTGGGTGACGATTATGTTTTCGCAAACCTTAGGCACGGCCCTGGGTGATTGGACTGCAGACACGGCGGGGCTTGGCTACGCGGGCGGCGCAATCATTTTTAGTGCGCTGCTAATAGCCGTGCTGGCAGCTTATTATTGGACTGAAATTTCTAGAACGGCTTTATTCTGGGCGGCTTTTATCCTCACGCGACCACTTGGTGCGGTGGTAGGTGATTTTTTAGATAAGCCGATTGCCAAGGGCGGGCTCGATTTTAGCCGCTTTGGCGCATCTGCAGTTTTGCTCGCAGCTATTATTGCCTGCATACTTATTTTTTCAAAACGCGCCGCTACAAATTCTGGGCATTAATTTGATGATTAATTGGAGATAGTGTAATGAATAATGAACCAAAAAATCACAGTAATTGACACCGAAGTAGGTATTATCACGGGTCGTGATGCGATTTATTGTCATCACGTAAAAGTGCTGAGCGAGGCTGAATTTTGCATCACAGGTGAATTAATGGGTAATAACTGTAGCAAAACTGCAGATAATATTGAAGTGAAATTTAGTATCACGTTCAGTGGTGTACTGTTGTTTAAGATGTTAGAGCTAGATTTTGATAATATTAAATATGAATCATGCTTTGATTCTATTGAAGATTCAGAAATACTAGCCAATTTGCGCGCCCGCGATAAGGCCGCACATATTGGCAAAATTGATAGAGGCTATGACGCGCAAGGTAAATTTAGTGATGCCGTTTTTCACCAACATTTTTTGTTTCGTACCTACGACAGTGTTTTGAAATTATCGCACAGCACAATGATTTTAATATAGATTTAACGCAAGTGACAATTAGAGTAGAGCCAACTCCGCCTCGCTAAACCCCGCGCTGCGCCTAGCTTCTAAGTTAAATGGCGGCTTTAGTTTTGGGGCGCTATATTCAATACAAAGCGCTTCAAAAGTTGCAATCGGCTCTAATTTTCGCTCTTCGCACAGCCAGTTAAACCACACATTGCCAATCGCCACATGGCCAATTTCATCAAGCAAAATAATGTCTAAAATTTCTGCCATGCTGATATCGCCAGCTTGTGCAAATTTATTGCGTAATTGCGGCGACGCGTCCAATCCGCGCGCTTCCATGGTGCGCGGTACTAGCGCCATTCTTGCAAGCACATCATTTTTGGTTCTGTCGACCATTTCCCATAGGCTATTGTGGCCTGCGAAATCGCCATAAGTAAATCCAAAGGTTTGCAAATGCGCGTTTAACAAAGAGAAATGATAGGCTTCCTCAACCGCCACTTTTAGCCAATCGCAGTAGTATTGGTCGGGCATATTGCCAAAGCGCCAAATTGCGTCTAAGGCCAAATTAATGGCGTTAAATTCAATGTGGGCGAGGGCGTGAATCAGCGCCGCGCGGCCTTCAATAGTGCGCATAGAACGTTTGGGTAAATCGAGCGGCGGCACCAAATTTGGTTTGGGCGGAATGCCAGGTATTGCATCGAGCATGCTCTGCGAGGCGCAACAATGCTGGCCGCTAGCGATACTAAAAGGTACGTTTTTTAATAACAAAACGCTGCTGGCTTTAACAGCGGCGTTTGTTTCACATAAACAATTAAGCGCAGTTTGGCGCAATTCGTTCAATGTTGCACACGCATTATTTTAGGGTAATAAAATCAAGCTCGCCGGCTTTCATGTCAGGCACCATCAGCGTTTTGCCATCTTGCATTAAGGCAATATCAGCGCTGGCTTTATAACCTTCTTTAATCAATTTAGCATGACCTTTTACCATTTCATACACTTTGCCGTTTTTCCAATCGCTAATAATAATTTTGCCCGCTTTTGTTCTAACTAAACCATCGCCACCGGTAAAACCATCGGCCTGTTTAGTAGTGGCGCCTGTGGCTAAATTAACGCGGTATAAAATGCCCGATTCAAAATCGACTTCTAATAAATTATTGCCGCCATCCATCAATAAACCATTGGGCGCTAAAATGTCTGGGTTTTTGCTATCGGCCAAAATCGTTATCGTACCGCCACCCTTGGCAATTTTGTAAATTTGGCCGCCATCTTTAAGCGTGCCGCTATCACTCACATATAAATTGCCTACTTTATCCCCGACTAAATCGTTTAAAAAAACGGGTGTACTAGGAAAAGCCATTTGCGCGCCATACACTTGCCAAGTGCCGTCTTTATTAATCTCTAACACGCGGTTTTTGTCGGCCACGTATAATTTATCGCCAATCATAGCGAGGCCTTTTGGATCATCCATGCCAGTTGCAAACACAGTGATTGTGCCTTTTTTGTCAATTTTACTGATTTGGCCATCACCATCTTTACCAAATTCGCCAATTTCAGAAATATAAATACTGCCATCTTTGGCTTGCAACGCAGATTCTGGCATTTTTAAACCAGTGACTTTGGCTGGTAGAGGCGCTTTAGCGTAGGCATTAAAGGCGCTTAGTAAAGTTAATAGTAATACGGTTTTTTTCATGTTGATACCTTTGGAAATAATAAATAATGGTTAATAATAAATTTTGCTGACTGGTAAATTATCCAGCCCAGCGCATAAGGTTTCTGCCTTGTTAGTGGGAGTTTTGTTAAGCACGGCCAAAAATACGCTATCGGTTTCCAGCTGTTTAATCATTTTCTCCATGGCTTTGGTGTAGGCTTTTTCCATGTAGTAATCAGGTTTTATACCAAGTTCACCATTTTGCTGCGCTTGTTTTTTAACGGTGGCTATTGCCACTAATTGGTCAATTGGCACGCCAGTATTGACATACGCTTTGGCGATAATTTCAGCATGAAATACGCGTAGCTGCGCATTGTAAAACATTTGTGGTTCTATTGATAACACCACGTCAGCATTGCTACTGTTAGCGCACATTTTTATATTTTCAAAGTGTTTTGGCAGCACTTTAAGCTGCACTTTTTCAATCATTGGCCCTTTCATATGCCACACATCTAAATAAGGATGCAACATGCGCACGGGGTGCTCATAATGGCGCTTGGCGATATGCACGGCGACATTGCCGCTTAAAGGATGTGCAACTACAGCGTTAGCAAATAGCAAGCTAATAAAACTAGCAATCCATATTTTATGCATCATTTTAAGCATTGTTTTGCCCCTCCAATTTTATTGTGTAACCTTATTGCATGGCGTTAATATTGATAGCTGATACGATAGATCACGCCAGCATGGTCATCTGACACATATAACGCGCCATCTGGCCCTATTATTACATCAACCGGACGACCCCAATATTGATATTGCGCTTTACTTTGACCCTTCTTACCTAGATTGAGCCAACCTGTCGCAAAATCAAGCACTTCAGTCGGATTATTGCCATTAAATTTTACCCGCACCAGTTTATAACCGCTCGGTACTTGGCGATTCCACGAGCCGTGTAGCGCGACAATGGCATCATTTTTAAAGTCTGCTGGAAAGTTAATGTTATCTAAAAACGTAATGCCAATCGGTGTAGCATGTGAGTTAAACGTGATGGCGGGAGCCGCTGCTGTTTTGCAAAAATCAATATCGGGCGCTAAAAAGTTTTGGTCATCTACCATGCCATTTTTGCCATCGCGCTTAATATTATTAACATCACTCCAGCAATAAGGCCAACCGTAGTGCTTGCCAGGCTCTATTTTGTTGAGATCTTCTGGCGGAATATCGTCATTTACCTTGCCATTGTTAGTGTGACTTCTGTCGTCAGAACCATTATTAGTGGCAAACATCGCGCCAGTTTTCGGTTGCCATGCAAAGCCTTGGCTATTGCGTAAACCCCGCGCCCAGATTGGGTTTGTGGCATGTTTGCCTACTGTGACAAAGTTGCCAGCAGGCTTACCATCTAGTGTGTAACGCAAAATGGTTGCACGCAGCGCATCGCTTTCCACACACACATTGCAGCTAGAGCCGACATTGACATATAAATAGCCATCAGGCCCAATTTTCACGGTTTTCAAGGTGTGATGCCCGTAAGGCAAGTGGCTGATAAACGGCTTGGGCGTCGACCATTTACCATCAACTTGATTCAATTTCACTACGGCATCTTGGTTGCCAATTAGCATGGTATTGTTGTCAATAAAGGCAATGCTATTGGGCGCATTTAAGTGGTTGGCAATAATCACAGGTGCCTCGGCAAGCCCGTCTTTATTGGCGTCTGGCAGCATGGCGATACTGTTGCTGCTGGCCAGGGCCACATAGAGTCTGCCTTGAGAATCAAACGCCATCATGCGCGGCTGGGCTTGTGATTCACCAGCTAGATTTTCGGCCAAATTACTAAAAATAGTGATTTTAAAACCTGCAGGCAACTTGATATTTAGCGATGTTGGCGGGGCGACAGCCACCGCGCCATAAGCACAAGCGTGGCCGCTAAATTGGCACACCAACATTAACGCATAAGTGCAAATTTTATGAAAAAAAGCGCTTATCATGGCGTTAAATTCATGGCGTTAAGTTAGGTCAACACATCAGACCAAATATTAGCCGCCCAAGCTTTGGCGTAATCGCCCTCTTGGTCGGATGGGCTAGCTGAAACGCCGCCGCCATCGGCCGCTACCATGATTTTTTTGGCTTCGTCATAGCGATACACATTGGCGACGTGAATCGCTTGCTTGTCGTTGACATAGCTATAGCACGTATTGGCGAAAACGGGCGCGGGGTCTGGCGCGCGGCCCTGCATTAACTCCACAATGGCGCTGGCGCAAACCCGTGCTTGGCTGGTCGCAATGTGCGCCGATTTTGGTAGCGCGGCAGAAACTGAGTCGCCAATCACATGCACATTAGGCGCTAATTTAGATTCGTAGGTCAGAAAATCGACCTCGCACCAGCGTTTATCAATATTGTTAAGCCCTACTAAGTCGTTATTTACTCTGGCCATCTGCGCGGGTTTGCCAGCGCGTTGCGGAGGAATAATATTCAGCACGTCGGCCTTCACTTTGTCAAAATCGGTGATGACGGTTTTGCTGGCCACATCAACATCTGTGATGGCATTATTTGGTCGATAATCAATAATGCCCGCGTACATTTCGTTGAATACTTTGGTAAACAAACCTTTTTTCGAGACGATTTCTGCGTTGGCATCCAATACAATTACTTTGCTTTTGGGTTTGTTGGTTTTGAGGTAACTCGCCACTTGGCAAGCGCGCTCATACGGGCCTGGCGGGCAGCGGTAGGGCGCTTTTGGCACGTTCATCACAAAAATACCGCCGTCTGGCATGGCCTCAAGTTGTTTACGTAAGTTCACTGTTTGCCAGCCGGCTTTCCACGCGTGCGGCACAGCTTTTTGCGCTTCTTCAGAAGCTAAACTAGGCAGTTCGTCATACATAAAATCGATGCCAGGCGCGATAATTAGGCGGTCATAAGTGATTTCACCGCGTTTCATCGTCACTTTTTTAGCACCTAAATCAATCGCGGTTACTTCGTCATTCACCCATTTTACGCCGTGATTTTTTTGTACCAAATCATAGCCAAAAGTAAGGTCGTTTATGCTCTTGCTGCCGCCCAACACCAAATTGCTCAATGGGCAAGATACGAATTGGGCGGATTTTTCAATGACAACAGTTTCGATACTGCCGTTGCTCCATTGGCGAATATATTTGGCCGCTGTGGTGCCGGCATAACCGCCGCCAATAATCACGACTCTACCAATACTTGCTTTGTTATTGCCAAGGCTGGCGCAAGAGCTGAGCAAACTCGCGCTAGAAATAAGCGCGCCAACACCTGCAGCTTTGATAAAATCGCGGCGGTTAAAATGGTTAGTCATGGCTAGCTTTCAAGATTTGCGGTTTTGGCGAGAGGCTGGGGACGATTTTTTGTTGAGAGAAATAAAGCGCAAGTAAATTAATTTCATCCTCATGCAAGCCTTTTGAGTGATGGTGCATAACGGTCGCGGGGCGACTGCCGTCTTTAAACGCTATCATTTGCTTGGTGAAGTAAGAACTGTTTATACCAGCAAGCACTGCGCTACCTGCAACTGCGTTGCCATTGCTACCATGACACGCGGCGCAAGATGCGGCCAGCGTGCGAACGTGCGGCGTAACAGTTTGATTGGTTAAAGAAATAACAGCCTCAGCAGCATTTGCCGAAAAGGCTAGGCTGACTGAGGCTGCGAATACTGCGCATAACCAAATAAAATTAAAACGAATAGTTGTAAAATAAGCGTTTGTCATGGTGTTTAATTAAATGTTAAAACACCATTCTAAATGGTTTTATTGATTTTAATGGCGTTTAATTAAAAACATCTTTCTTCCATACAGCCATCATCCTTAACGCCAAGGCCTGTTAACATTTCTACCATATGCTTGTTGCCTTCATCGCGGAAGTAACGAATTAATGATACGTCACCTTTAAGTTTGATATTTACATCAGCACCGTTTTTAGCTAAAAATTTAACCATTTCCTCTTGGTTATTTAATGCGGCTAAATGAAACGCGGTATGGTTGGCAATTGGGTGCATATAATTAATATCAGCACCTTTGCTCAGTAAAAATTTTACAATGGCAGTATCGCCTTTGTTAGCAGCCATTTGTAGTGGTGACCAGCCAAAGATTTTATCATTGACCGCTTTTGGTTCTTGTTTTACAAATTTCTCAACTATTTTTAGCTTGCCTTCAGTTAGCGCATCACTATATTCAAGGGATTCATCGTCTGTTAGCGCAAGGCTATTAAACGAAATAGTTAAGGCCAAAACTGCAAATAGTGCTTTTAATAGCTTCATACTTCTTCCTTATTTAAAAATCGCTACTTAAAATCAAAATTAAAATTAAGCTTATGCGATAAATTTTCTTGCATTACGAAACATCCGCATCCACGGGGCATCTTCTTGCTGCCAATTACTTGGCCGCCAAGAATGCTGCACTGCTCTAAATACCCGTTCAGGATGCGGCATCATAATACTAAACCGACCGTCTTGGGTAGTGAAACCTGTTAAGCCTTGCGGCGAACCGTTAGGATTAAACGGATATAGCTCTGTTGGCGTTGACCTGTGATTATTGGTTTCTATAAATCGCAATGTCGCCAAATTTTGAGCCAATATTTTAGCTGCCACGTCATTGACCGCAGTTTTTGAATTAAATTCCGTAAATCCCTCACCATGCGCAACCGCAATAGGCATGCGGCTACCAGCCATACCGTTAAAGAACAATGATGGGGATTCTAGCACTTCAACCATGGCAAAACGCGCTTCAAATTGCTCTGATTTATTTTTTATAAAGTGCGGCCAATGCTCCGCATGAGGAATGATTGAATACAAATTGCTCATCATTTGGCAACCGTTGCACACACCTAATGCAAACGAATCGCTGCGGTTAAAGAACGCGCTAAATTCATCATTTGCGCGGCTGTTGAACAAAATCGACTTCGCCCAACCTTCGCCAGCACCTAGCACATCGCCATAACTAAAGCCGCCACAAGCCACCAAACCCGCAAAATCTTTGAGTGAAACGCGGCCACTAATCACATCGCTCATGTGTACATCATGCGCTGCAAAACCTGCGCGATCAAACGCGGCCGCCATTTCCACTTGGCCGTTTACGCCTTGCTCGCGCAAAATCGCCATTTTTGGGCGAGCCAAATTTAAATAGGGCGCAGCAATGTTTTCATTAATATCAAATGTGGTATGCACATGCAAACCAGTATCGGCAGTGTTTAAAATGCGATCATATTCTTGTTGTGCACACAGCGGATTATCACGAAGCGATTGCATGCGATAGGTGGTTTCAGACCACATGCGGTGCAAATTAACGCGCGTGTCAGCAAAAATAGCTTTGCAATTATGGCTGATATTGATTGCGTTTTTAGTCGTCACCGAGCCGATTTTGTGAGCACTTAAACCTGCAACATTGAGCGCAACAAAAATAACTTCTGCGTGACGCTCAGCCACTTGAATTACCGCGCCAAGCTCTTCGTTAAATAGCATGCTGGTAATATCGCTGGTTGAGTTGGTTAAGCTTAACTCAGCCAAATCAATATCCAAGCCGCAGCGCGCGGCGAAGGCCATTTCTACAAGGGTTGCGAATAGGCCGCCGTCACTTCTGTCATGGTAAGCTAAAATTTTATTGTCACGATTTAAGCGCTGAATCTCTGCAAAAAAACTTTTCAATTGTTCTGGGTTATCCACATCGGGCGCAGTGTCGCCAATTTGGCCGTAAACCTGCGCAAGAGAAGAGCCGCCCATACGGTTTTTACCATTGCCTAAATCAATTAAAATCAGTTGAGATTGCTCATCGGTGCGCAGTTGCGGCGTTAATGTTTTGCGTGCATCTGGCGTATTGGCAAACGCCGTCACCACCAATGAAATGGGCGATGTCACCGCTTTGTCATTACCCGCGTCGTTCCACACCGTTTTCATGCTCATAGAATCTTTGCCAACTGGAATCGAGATTCCTAAAGCAGGGCATAATTCCATACCCACTGCTTTTACTGTGGCAAATAGCGCTGCGTCTTCGCCCGCGTGGCCTGCTGGCGCCATCCAATTGGCAGATAACTTCAAGTTAGAAATTTCGTCAATTGATGCGGCGGCGATATTGGTAATCGCTTCGCCAATTGCCATGCGGCCAGAGGAGGGCGCATTGATCAGCGCAAGCGGCGCTTTTTCACCAATTGCAAACGCTTCGCCCTCGTTAGTTGCATAACCAGCCAGCGTCACCGCCACGTCAGAAACTGGCACTTGCCAAGGCCCCACCATCTGGTCGCGCGCAATTAAGCCCGTTACCGTGCGGTCTCCAATGGTGATTAAAAACGTTTTGTCGGCCACACCTGGCAGTCTTAATACGCGCGCTACTGCGTCTGTTAGGTCAATTTTACTGGTGTCAAACGCGGTTAAATTTTTGGCGACAGATTTCACGTCGCGCGTCATTTTGGGCGGCTTGCCGAGTAAAACGCTTAAATCCATATCCACAGGTTTGTTGCCAAAATGGCTATCGGCAACGGTTAAATGGCGTTCTTCGGTTGCGTATCCCACCACCGCAAACGGGCAGCGCTCGCGCTCGCATATTTCTCTAAATTTTGGTAAATTGGCTGGTAACACTGCCATCACGTAACGTTCTTGCGCTTCGTTGCTCCATAACTCGCGCGGGCTCATGCCAAGCTCTTCGTTATGCACATCACGCAAATTAAAAATAGCGCCTACTTTGGCGTCATTCACCAGCTCGGGGAAGGCGTTTGAAATGCCGCCCGCGCCCACGTCGTGAATGCTCACAATTGGGTTGTTGTCACCCAATTGCCAGCAGCGGTCAATCACTTCTTGCGCGCGTCGTTGCAGCTCTGGGTTGCCGCGTTGCACCGAATCAAAATCTAAATTTTCAGTGTTAGCGCCAGTATCCATGCTGCTGGCAGCGCTGCCGCCAAGGCCAATCAACATAGCAGGGCCGCCAAGTTGAATTAATGCCGCACCTGCAGGAATAATGCTTTTTAGCGAATGATTAGCCGAAATATTGCCAACGCCGCCAGCCAACATGATCGGTTTGTGGTAACCGCGAATTTGTCCTTCAGATTCCAACTCAAACGTGCGGAAATAACCTGCAATATTAGGACGGCCGAATTCATTATTGTACGCCGCGCCGCCAAGTGGGCCATCAAGCATAATCTGCAAAGGTGTCGCAATACGGCCTGGCTTGCCATAAGCCGTTTCACCAGAGTTTTTTTCCCAGGGTTGCTCAAAGTTTGGAATATTCAAATTCGATACCGAAAAGCCCGTTAAGCCCGCTTTCGGCTTGCTGCCAACACCTGTTGCGCCTTCATCCCGAATTTCGCCCCCCGCGCCTGTGGCCGCGCCAGCAAAGGGCGAAATGGCAGTGGGGTGGTTATGCGTTTCTACCTTCATTAAGTAGTGCATGTTTTCTTCTACGAAACCGTACCTATTCTCATTTTGGCCATTTTGCGGATAAAAACGCTTTGTTTTTTGACCTGCAACAATCGAAGAGTTATCTGAATAAGCAACGACTGTATGGCCAGGATTCAGCTTATGCGTATTACGAATCATGCCAAAAAGTGAAATATCTTGCGCTTCGCCGTCGATAATCCAATCGGCGTTAAAAATCTTGTGGCGACAATGTTCCGAGTTGGCTTGCGCGAACATCATCAGCTCAACATCGCTTGGGTTGCGGCCAATTTTAGTAAAATTATCCAGCAAATAATCAATTTCGTCTGGCGACAGCGCCAAACCCATCTCATTATTAGCAGCCATAAGCGCTGGCTTGCCACCTTGCAAAATATCAATTGTGCAAAGTGGCGCAGGCTGCGCGCTGTGATACAGCTTTTGAGCATCATCCAAGCGGCTAAAAACTTGCTCGGTCATGCGATCGTGAATGGTCGAATTTAAGGAAGATTGTTCAGCATCATTTAAAGGCGCGCAATTGTTTGTTTGCACATAATAGGCAATGCCGCGCTCAATGCGCAGCACACTATCCAAGCCACAACTATTGGCAATATTTGTTGCGCGTGATGCCCAAGGTGAAATGGTGCCAATGCGCGGAATCACCAAAGCGAGTTTTTGTTGAACATCGCCAGCGGCCGCATGGTTATTGGCTTGCAGAGCATCGTCCGTATGGGCGCCGTAGGTTAAAATTTGTTTTAAAGTGTTTTGTTGCGCGTTGTTGAGCAAGGTTTCGCTAAACACAAAGTGCATATACTCGGTAACAATATGGCTGATATTGGGTGCAGATTGGCTTAAAGATTGATAGAGTTTTTCAAGCCGAAATTGTGATAAGGCAGCGCTGCCACGAAGGATGAGGAATTGGCTGGTTGGCATGGGCGGCTAGTTTGCTTGAGAAAGTACTGCTGGATATTAAAATAATTAAGCAATATTTTAACAGAAACTGCGTTGTGCTTAATTAAAATTTCAAAGCTTAAAAGCCCAGCGCGCGTGCGCCTTGGTAAAAAATAAAGCTCACAAGCCAAGCCAAAGCTAAAGACCAAGCGATTGAAAGCCACATAAACGCGCTACTTTTTGATTCACTTTTCATGGTGGCGATGGTCGATAAACACGGCGTATAAATCAGCGTAAACAGCATAAAGCTCATGCCTTGTACCCAATCAATATTGCTGGCAATTTGATGGCTTAAGGCGTCGCCTTGCATGCCGTAAATAACCGCTAGCGATCCGATGACAATTTCTTTTGCCACAAAGCCAAATATTAGCGCAATGGCCAGTTGTGTATCAATGCCAATGGGGTTAAGTATTGGCGCAAACAGCGCGCCAATTTGGCCAGCTAGTGTGCCTACACTGGCGGGCGGCACGTTGGTTGGATAATGCGTGAGCGCCCACACCAGCACTACGCCAAGCACAATAAATTTGCTTGCACGTTTAAGAAAGTATTTCACCTCTTGCCAGCCGCGCAGCCATATTTGGCGCGGTGTAGGAAAGCGATAAGGCGGCAGCTCTAAAATAAAAGGCTCGGTGCTTTTATATTTGTCTTTAAACAAAATGGCGGTTAAAAAGATGGTTAAAAAACTCATCATATACAGCGTAAACATCACAATTGCGGCCTGCTGCGGCCTAAATAACGCAGCAATCATAAACAAAAAAACTTGTAGCCGAGCAGAACAGAGTGATAGCGGAATCACCAACATAGTGAGCAAGCGCATCGGGCGGCTACGCATCACGCGCGTGCCCATCAGCGCTGGCACGTTGCAGCCAAAACCCATTAGCACCATCACAAAACCGCGGCCGTCTAAGCCAATTTTTGACATCAGTGAATCCATCAAAAAAGCCGCGCGCGATAAATAGCCGCTGTCTTCCACCATGCTCATCACTAAAAAAAACAGCACTATAATGGGCACAAAAGCCGCTACAGTGCTAATGCCGTTAAAAATACCATCCAACAATAGGCCGTTTAACCAAACGGGCAAGTTTGAAAATAATGGCTCTAAAATATTGCTGCGCAGCAAGGCCAGTAGCCACGCCATGCCCGCTTGCAAGGGTGCGCCTGCGCTAAAAATAAACTGAAACAGTAAAAACATCGCCAAGAAAAACAGCGGCAAGCCAAAAATCGGGTGGAGCAACACTTTGTCGATGCGGTCGGTGGTTTCATCGTTAAGCTCGGTGGGCATTTGCACACTTTTTTTAACGATGTTGTGCATTTCTTGCTCAATTTGCACATCGGCTTCTAGCAAGCTAGCAATGGTTTGCGGCGATACCCTTTGCGGCTTATCGGCAATTTGCTTAGCCGCTGCCAACAACGCTTGCGGGCAGCCGTCGCCATATTTTGCGCTAATTTGCAACACGGGAAAGCCCAATTGCTGCGTCATGCTTTGCGTGTCAATGCTAATACCTGCTTTTTTGGCTTCGTCTTGCATGTTCAGCAGCAAAATGGTCGGCATGCCCAAATTTTTGATTTGTAATGCCAGCGATAATTGACGGTCAATCTGCGAGCTATTCAGTACGATGATGGCTAAATCAACAGCGTTATTGCTTAAAAAATGACGCACGACTTGCTCGTCGTCCGAAAAGCCATGCAAATCATAAAGCCCTGGTAAATCAATCAGTTCGGCAATATGGCCGCCCAATAAAATTTTGGCGCTCATCAAATCAACGGTAATGCCAGGCCAATTGCCCACGCGGGCTGAGGCGCCGCTTAGGCGATTAAATAAAGTTGATTTGCCCGTGTTGGGCATGCCAAGTAGGGCGATGCGTTTCATGCGTGATGTTGGTTGGTTTGCAGCGCTTGAGTTAGCGCGGTTTAGGAGGGAATCAGTTGAATGCGCGCCGCGTCAATGCCGCGCAAAATAATATCAGTTGCGCCAATGCGCACATGCAAGGGGCCGTTAAAGCTGGCACGACGAATTAACTCAATTTTTTTGCCGATTCTAAAACCCATAGCATTTAAACGTTGATGCAAAGCTTGCTCTGCGTGAATCGCATGAATGACTCCGTATTGGCCAGGGTTAAGTGAATTTAGCTTTATATTATTGACTTGGGTCATACAACTTTGAGTAATCTAAATGATAATAGTTCTTATTATTGCATTAATTGCTTAAATGTCAATGGCTGTAGCTATTTTATGCCAACAAAAAAGCCCGCTAATGCAGGCTTTTTAAGTGCTTAAGAATGATTTTCGCAGACTATTTTTTATCAGTCACGCCAGGCACGTCAATTTTGGCTTTTTCTTTCAAGCCAATCATCATTTTTTCTAGTTTGCGTTGTTGCAAAGTGCGCTCTAGGCCTTCTTTAACTTTGTCGTAACTCGGCACTTGCGCAGCGCGCGAATCAACCAATTTAATGATGTGCCAGCCAAATTGCGTTTGCACAGGCGCGCTGGTCGTTTCACCCTTTTTTAAGTTAGTGACAGCTTCGCTAAATGGTTTAACCATGCCGGCAGGCGAGAACCAACCTAAATCGCCGCCTTTTTCTTTGCTGCCAGGGTCTAGTGATTTTTCTTTCGCTAATTTAGCAAAATCGCCACCTTTTTTAAGTTGCGCCATAATGTCGTTAGCTTCGGCCTCTGTCTTAACCAAAATGTGGCGCGCGCTATATTCCTTATCACCTAATTCTTTTTTGTAATCTTCGTACGCTGCTTTTTTATCCGCCTCAGTAATGGGATTTTTTTTCATAAAATCTTGCAAAAATACGTTGACTAACATTTTGCGGTTAGCTAATTCTGAACTGGTTTTAAAATCTGCATCTTTATCTAAACCCTGTTTTTGTGCTTCTTGGTAAGCTAATTCAGAGCCGACTAGCTCATTAATAATGGCATTTCTCATGCCGTCAGATGATTTTTGGCCGCGCGCTTCAGCATCTTTGGTAATAAAATCGACCCAAGATTGTTTAATGGCTTTACCGTTAACGGTGGCGGCGGATTCAGCAGCGTAAACAGAAAGTGATAATGTTAGAGCAGAAACAGCAGTAAGTGCGATGAGTAACTGGTTGATTTTCATAAGAAATCCTTAAATTTAAAATTTAACCTAATTTGGTTTGAGGGTTATTTGGGGTCGGTTGGCGAAATTGCAAGTATGCTTATAGCATGAATATGTTGCGGTATTAAGTCAGATAAAGCTTGATAAATTAAACGATGTCGCATTATGGGCGATTTTTGCGAAAATTGCGAGCTGACGATGGTTAATGAAAAATGCCCGCCGCCAGTATTGCCGGCATGACCAGCATGAAGCGCGCTATCATCTTGAATTTCAAGGCTTATTGGCTCAAGATTAGCAAGCCTAGTTTTGATTATTTCGATTAGATTCATAGTTGGTAGCGCATGTTTTGCATTCATTATACCTTGTATAAAGGTAGTGTTTGTCGAAAAGGCTTAACCTTAACGCTTGCATAAACGCCTTTGATGACAAAGGGATCAGCCTCTGCCCAATGTTGCGCAGCATTTAAGTCGTCAAATTCTGCCACAATTAAACTGCCGCTAAAGCCTGCTGGCCCGGGGTCGATGCTATCAATGGCGGGGTGCGGACCTGCTAATACTAATCGGCCTTGGTTTTGCAACAGGGCCAATCGCGCTAAATGGGCCGGCCTATGTTCTATTCGCTCTGCTTGGCTATTGGGCACATCTTCACTCATAATGGCATACAGCATATTAATCCTTTGCCTTGTTTTTTGGCTGGTCTTTTGGTTTGTTTTTTAATTCGTCAGCTTCATGCGGCTCAATAAACGTAACTTGTTTATTGAGCAAGCCAAATAATGCCAACATAAATATCATCATTGCAATTGGCACCCCCGGAAATTTAAAATAAATCCAATATTGTGGAAACCTAAAGATAAACAATAGGTTAAGCAAGCCAATCAGCACAAAAAAACCAACCCAAGCTAGGTTCATTGTGTTCCAAACGCTATTCGCAGCTGCAATTTGTTTGTGCATCATTAAATGAATCAGGTTTTTTTTGTAAAAATAATTTGAAACCAACATAACAATAGCCAACACCCAATAAAAAATACTAAATTTAAGTTTAATAAAAAAATCATCATGCAAAAATAGCGTGATTGCACCAAACGGAATCACCAGCAAAAAGGTGATTAAAGCCATTTTGCTGACTTTGCCGTGTTTAAAATATTCCCAAATCACTTGCAGCGTTCCAAAAATCATCAGCGCTTTAGTGGCCGCGTAAATATCAAATACAAAATAAAATACAAAAAAGAGGACGGCGGGAATTAAATCAAAAAAGAATTTCATGCAGGCCTTAAAGCGTTTCGCTATCTGTAAGGCCTCTATTTTGCTATGATTTGGCTATTAATGCAAAACACCCATTTATTTAAGTAAGCAACCTATAAAACATCATGTCTGCCAAGATTGATTTACATTGCCACTCAACCGTTTCTGATGGCTTATTATCGCCGCAATATTTAGTTGCGAACGCCGCAGCCAGTGGCATAAAAGTGCTGGCGTTAACCGATCACGACGATATTAGCGGCCTTGCACCAGCGCGCCTTGCGGCGGCTCAGCATGACCTTCATTTTGTAAACGGCGTAGAAATTTCGGTTACGTGGAAAAAACGTACCCTACATATCGTTGGCTTAAAGTTTGATGCCGATAACAGCTCACTTAAAATGGCGCTAGATAAAGTGCGTTACACCCGCGATATGCGCGCGCAAGAAATGTCGGCTGGCTTGGCCAAAGCAGGCATTGCTGGCGCTTACGAAGGCGCAAAAGCCATCGCCAAGCAAAGTATTTTAACGCGCAGTCATTTTGCACAATTTTTAGCCCAAAACGGCCATGCCAAAGATGTTAAAAGTGTATTTAAAAAGTTTTTAGTTAAAGGCAAGCCAGGCTTTGTCGATTCTAATTGGATGGATTTACAAAGCGCAGTCGGGCTGATTATTGGCGCAGGTGGCCAAGCAGTGATTGCGCACCCCGGCCGTTACGATTTAGGTATGGTGAATATTCATTTGTTAATGCACGAGTTTCGTGGCTTGGGCGGCAGCGCGATTGAGGTCGTCACTGGCAGTCATCAGCCGCCGCAATATCAACAATTTGCTAAAATTGCGCATAAATTTAGTTTAAAAGCGTCACTCGGTTCTGATTATCACGGCGCAGGGTTATCATTTATGGGCATGGGTCATGTGCCAGAGCTACCCGCAGGCTGCGTGCCAGTGTGGGATGATTGGCCAGAGGCCAAGTTTTTAATCTAGTAATACCTAAATTAAATGGCGCAATATTTCGTTATTAATGCCGATAACCCGCAGACTCGCTTAATTAAGAACAGCGTACAAATTTTGCGCGAGGGCGGCGTGATTGCCTACCCGACTGATTCTAGCTATGCGCTGGGTTGCATGTTGGGTTTTAAAGATGCGCAAGATCGCATTCGACAAATTCGCGGCGTGGATGATAGCCATCTTTTCACCTTAATTTGTCGCAATTTGGGTGAATTGAGTGTTTATGCGCAAGTAGATAACAGCCAGTTTAGGCTGCTAAAAGCCAATACGCCAGGCGCGTTTACGTTTGTATTAAAGGCTACGCGCGAGCTACCACGCCGCTTGCAGCACCCTAAACGTAACGAAGTTGGTATTCGTGTACCCAATCACGCCGTGACGCAAGCCTTGTTAGACGCGCTTGGCGAGCCGCTATTAAGCATGACTTTACAGCTGGCAAATGACGACGAGCCACTTAACGAAGCGTGGCAAATTCGCGAGCATTTAGAACATAGCGTTGATTTAGTGATTGATTCGGACATCAGCCATGCGGGTTTAACCACGGTGATTGATTTGACAGAAACCGCGCCAGTGCTTATTCGCCAAGGTGTTGGCGATGCTGCGCCGTTTGGGCTGTAGAATCAGTTTAAAAATCAGTCAGCAGAAAAATTTAAAATTAAATAAGGTAAAAAAATGGAAATTCAAGCATTAATCATCAAAATCGCCATCGCCGCCGTTCCGATTTTGTTGGCGATTACCGTACACGAGGCCTCGCATGGTTACGCCGCTAAATATTTTGGTGATTCTACAGCCGAAAAACTCGGCCGCATTTCGCTTAATCCGTTTAAGCATATCGACCCAGTTGGCACTATTTTGCTGCCCACAATTACACTAATTTTGGGCGGCGTTTTGTTTGGCTGGGCGAAGCCTGTGCCGGTTAATTTTGGCGCTTTGCGCAACCCTAAAAAAGACATGTTATGGGTGGCCGCTGCAGGCCCAGCCTCAAATTTGGTGATGGCAATTGCTTGGAGCATGCTGCTGGGCTACATCAAATACGCGCTATCCAAAGGCAATTTTTCACCTACTTTTCCCTATTTATTACAAATGTGTTTTATTGGCGTCAGCATTAATGTGGTGTTAATGGTGCTTAACTTATTGCCTATGCCGCCGCTAGATGGCGGGCGCATTGCGGTGAGCTTGCTGCCCAATAGTTTGGCCTTTAAGCTGGCGCAAGTTGAAAAGTATGGCTTTGTAATCTTAATTGCACTGATGTTGACCGGCGTGCTTAATATGATAATCGGTCCGTTTATTGATTTTTTTCAAAGCATTATATTGCGCATTTTTGCCTAAAAATAACTGAGTAAATATTTAGTATAATAATCGCAACTTAAATTTAAGGTTTTAAACATTCATGGCAATCGAACGCGTTTTATCGGGCATGCGCCCAACTGGCAACTTGCATTTGGGCCATTACAACGGCGTGCTTAAAAA
>JACMNB010000010.1 GCA_014378845.1 Methylotenera sp.
ACACGAAAATCGCTTTGCGCACTATTATTGCTGTTTGGTATTGGTAAGAAAACATGACGATCCGCAGCCGCTCATCGCCGAAGGCATTTGGGCGGGCCAAATATTAAAAAAACCGCGCGGCGAAGGTGGCTTTGGCTACGACCCGCTATTTATGGACAACATTACAGGTAAATCGGCCGCTGAATTAAGCCCTGAACTTAAAAACAAACTCAGCCATCGCGGCCAAGCATTGCGTAAAATGCTGCATCTAATAGAACATCTTAATTAGCATGAAAAAATCCCTACCAACTTGGGTACGCGACGATAAAACAATCGTGGCCTGCACAGAAAAAATTAAAGTGATGCGAGAAAACTTTGAAGAGATTCAACAACTTATGCAAGACGCTTTTGAAGATGGCGTGCTAATGGAAGTGAGTGAGGCGCAAATGCATGACGCTTTGCATAAGCTGGTGGATGCGCTTGTAAATCCCTATCAAAAAAACAACTAAATAAAATTTATAACGTCAGTTTTTTCAAGATTTTTCAAAATAAGTGGCATCATAATTTACTTTAGTTTAAATTTATAAATAATTGATAATAAATGTTATTAATTTAATTTAAAAATTTTACACGAAAGATAAAAATGAATTCAACAACAAAAATACTCTCAGCAATCTCATTGTCACTGTTACTTACATTGTCTGGTTGCGCCACTATGCAGGATGTTGTGCAAGATAAATCGGAAGGGACTACAAAAAATTATCCTGTCTCAGAAGCGCAAGCATGGGAAATTTCTAAAACAGTGTTTAGGTGGGAAGGTTCTGATGCAATTGAAGAACATAAAGACCAGCACTATATGCTCACCAGTAGTGGGCTGAATTTGGTGTCTTATGGTGCTGTGATGGGTGCATGGGTAGATTCAATAGATGTTGATAATACTAAAGTGACTGTAGTCACAAAACGTAGAGTTAAACTTAATATTGCTACTACGCTCACAGAAACTACGTTTCATAATCGCTTTGCACAAGCTGTTAAAATTATCCAAAGTGGCAAATCTTTACCTGCTGTAGCCCCTTAATATTTAACGCCTGTTTGGGTTGCAGTGCGTATTTTATAATTGCGACCCAAACTTAGGTTAAGCGGATGAATTGCTAATCCAATCTATAAAGTAGACATGTATAGCTTGATGTAAAAAAATTTGCGTACAATGTGCAGAATGATTCCGATTATCCCCATCAACGATTTTGGACTTGCAAAGCCAATTAATACAAACTCACCCGTTTTAGGTGATGCCACGCTTTCTGGCCTTAAAAATCCGCCGCCCTTGTCGTTGTATATTCACATTCCGTGGTGCGTTAAAAAGTGTCCTTATTGCGATTTTAATTCGCATGAGTCGCGTCAAGAAATACCCGAAAAGCGTTATGTAGCGGCGCTTATCAAAGACTTGGAGCAATCTGTACCGCGTGTTTATGGCCGCAAAATCAAGAGCGTATTTTTTGGCGGCGGCACGCCTAGCCTTTTTAGTGCAGATTCTATTGATGAAATTTTAAGCGCGGTGCGTATGCTCACGCCACTGGAATATGGCGCTGAAGTGACGCTGGAAGCCAACCCTGGCGCTGTCGACACCAATCATTTTGCGGGTTATAAGCAAGCTGGGGTAAATCGCATTTCACTTGGTATTCAAAGTTTTAATGCGGATTATTTAAAAGCTTTAGGGCGCATTCATGATGACAAACAGGCCCTTGCAGCCGCCGAATTGGCGCTTAAAACCTTTGAGCGGGTGAATTTAGATGTCATGTATGGGCTGCCGAATCAAACTTTAGAACACGCGCTGCAAGATGCGCAAATGGCAGTGAGCTTAGATCCAGATCATTTATCGTTTTACCATCTAACTTTAGAGCCAAACACGCCGTTTTACCGTACGCCACCTAGCTTGCCAAGTGACGATATCAGCGCTGATATGCAAGAACAGATTGAAGCTTTATTGCAAGAAAATGGCTATGAACATTACGAGACGTCGGCTTTCTGCAAACCCAAAAGTCAGGCTAGACACAACTTGAATTATTGGCAGTTTGGCGATTACTTAGGTATTGGTGCGGGCGCGCATAGCAAATTAAGTTATCACGATAAAATCACCCGCGAAACACGCCATAAACACCCAAAAGTGTTTATGGAAAACGCCGAGAATGTTAGAGAACAAAATAATGGCGCTGTCGATAATGCTTGGGTAATTGAACCAGCTGATTTAGGGTTTGAATTTATGATGAATGCGCTAAGATTAACAGACGGATTTGACATCAAGTTATTTGCCGAGCGCACAGGCATGCTTTGGCAGACAGTAGCTATGCGGGTTGCAGAGGCATCCAAGAAAGGTTTGATTGTTCAAGATTTGAACAGAATTACGCCTACGATGTTGGGTCAGCGTTATTTAAACGATTTACTCGCGCTTTTTTTAAATTAACGCTAGCCTTACTTTAAATCTTTACGAACATCCAACATCGCAACCAGTAGCAATATCTCATTTAAGACCGCTTTCCCAAAACCTGTTCTGTCGCCGCCGCGGTTATCATTAATAAGCCCGCGCAAGTAAACAGAGGCTAATTCGCCTGGCCACACGCTACATAATTTTTCGACAATATGCGGAAACTCTTCTAAGCTTTGCGGCACCACAATTGAGATTTCTGTCTCATACCAAACAGGCGTCATGACGTTGAAAATGTCGTGCAGGCCTTTTGCATAGGCCTCAAAATCGTCTTTTAAATTGAGTTTTCTAAAAATTTCTAACAAATACAACCAATGGTTGATTGATGCTTTTGGTTGCGATTCAATCGTTAATTTTAGGTGGGCAATCGCGTCTTGATGGCGGTTAATGCTCATCAGCAATTTTGCTTCTGATAAGGTTGAATCTAAACGTGCTTCTACTTCTTTTGCGGCTTGCGCTTGCTGTTTGGCTTCGGGCGTATTATCAGGCTCTGGCAGTTTTGGTTTTAAATACCCGCCAAAATCAACGATGGTTTCTTGTAAAGTGGCCTGCATAGAAGTAGCCACAAAACTCATTTTTGCAAACATGCGTTCACGATATTTTTTCAACAAAAACGCTGCTAAAACTAATAAAGCGCCTAGCGCCAATGCAATTTTGGCTAAATCGGTGTTTAAGTAATCCAAAAGAGTGTTTGATGCTTGCGCTAGTTCTGCTTTTGGCGCCGAAGCGTTGGCTGCTGGCTTTTGATTTAAATTTTTGAATACTTTTTTGCCCGAGACTGAGCCAGTCTCTTTGGCGACCACTCCTGTGTTGGCATTTGTAGCGGTTGTGACAGCGCTTGCAACTTCAGCAACATTATTAGCGCCTTGAGTTGTAGTGGTGGCATTTACAGCGGCAGTATTGGCATTGTTGTTAATCGCCGTTTTGTCTGTAGTAACGCTATTTGTACTTGTATTGGTATTGGTATTGACATTGGCATCTGCATTAATTGTAGTCGATTTGCTGGCCGATGGACTTAACGTTTTTTCCCATATCAGCGTCAGATTATTGAGTTTTGATTCTAAAAAAACAATTTTTTGTTTTAAAATAGCGAGCTGCTGTTTCAGCAATTCATTTTTACTCACCCAAAACTCATACTCTTCTTTAAATTTTACAGGTACTTTTTTTAGCAAAGACTCAAAATCTGTCGTAATTTGTAATCGATTCGTGCGAGGTTTTTGCGCGGCCGCTTGCTTGACCGGCACACTTTTTGAAAGAGATTTTAAGGTTGGTACTACCAAAAGTGTAGGCTCTGCAAAACGAGCCGCCGCAGTTAAATGGGACTGTTTGGCAGTATTGAGGTTCAAGGTTTTATTCACAAATAAACGCTGCATTACCACGCTTTTAGGGTAAAACAAGCATGCAACGTCATTCAAATTTTCGCCTGGCAACATCGGCCATGTCATGCTGGTGCTTTCTTGCGCCGATTGTAAATCGTTATCTAGCGCCAGCGAGTCAGTCGTTTCCGCCCAGACATTGCCGCTCAATACTAGCCCAAGCATAACTACTAAAATTAGTTTTAGCTTCATTATTTTCCTGTTAACCCACCAATTTTCGCGCGCGCGAAATGGCTTGTTTAACTTGGGCTGGCGCAGTGCCGCCAATATGATCGCGGCTGGCGAGCGATCCTTCAAGTGTCAATACTTGATAAACATCTTCGCTAATCATAGGGCTAAATTGTTGTAAATCTGCTAATGATAAATCGGCCAAATCGCAGCCTTTTTGCACGCCGTGCTTAACTGCCAACGCAACCACTTCGTGCGCATCACGAAAAGCCATGCCTTTTTTTACCAAATAATCCGCTAAATCAGTCGCTGTGGCATAGCCTTCTAACGCAGCTTGCCGCATATTGGCTTTATTAACCGTAATGCCGCGCAGCATATCTGCATAAATTTTTAGCGTTATTAACAGCGTATCGGCCGTATCAAATAGCGGCTCTTTATCTTCTTGATTATCTTTATTGTAAGCCAGCGGCTGACCTTTCATTAAAGTCAGCAAGCCCATTAAATGCCCGTAAACACGGCCTGTTTTGCCGCGCACCAGTTCTGGCACATCAGGGTTCTTTTTTTGCGGCATAATTGATGAGCCCGTGCAAAACCTGTCGGCAATATCAATAAACGCGAATCGCGGGCTAGACCACAAAATAAGTTCTTCAGAAAAACGTGATAAGTGCATCATTAACACGCTGGCCGCGGCGGTAAATTCAATCGCAAAATCGCGATCCGAAACGGCGTCTAGCGAATTCTCACACACGCCATCAAAGCCCAAGTTTTGGGCGACCATTTCGCGAATAATCGGATAGCTGGTGCCTGCCAGCGCGGCCGCGCCAAGCGGCAGTTTATTGATGCGGCGGCGCGCATCGGCAAAGCGCTCTGCATCGCGCTTTAGCATCTCAAAATAGGCCATTAAATGATGACCAAAGGTGATTGGCTGTGCCACTTGCAAATGCGTAAAGCCAGGCATAATGGTTTCTGCATGGGTTTCGGCCAAATCCAACACTGAGATTTGCAAGTCTTGAATGCTTTCCAACACGTTATCTGTTGTTGCGCGAAGCCAAAGACGAGTGTCGGTAGCCACTTGATCGTTACGGCTTCTGCCAGTATGTAAGCGTTTGCCTGCATCGCCAATTTTATCGGTTAGGCGCTTTTCGATATTTAAATGTACATCTTCTAAATCTAACAGCCACTCAAATGTACCTGCCTGAATTTCGGCCAAAATTTCAGCCAAACCTTGCTCGATTTTAATCACATCATCACTAGAGATAATGCCCTGCGCACCCAGCATGCGCGCGTGCGCGATTGAGCCAGCAATATCAACCTCGGCCAAGCGTTTATCAAAACCAACAGAGGCTGTATATTGTTTAACCAATGCGGCAACAGGCTCGTTAAAGCGCCCAGACCAAGCCTGCGCTTTTTGATTAAGCGACGATTGTTTATGTTTAGCGTTGTCTTGCAATTAATGCTCACCCTTTTGAATTTTTGCTTTTTTGTAGTTTGATTTATAGTCTAAATAGTTAAGCTAAAAATGAAAAACTCTTTATAAATAATATAGTTATAGTAATATATTAACAAACATTTTAACTAAAAACTACTGTGCGCAAAAATAGTCGCTTACCTAATCTGCAAAATCTTGGCATTCACCTGCGTATTTTGTTGATTGTGAATCTGCTAGCGGTGATGGCCGCTATTTTGCTTAGTCGCCAATTAAGCGAATTTTTGCCTTTATTGGCGCAATTATCTGCGCTGGTTCAGCCCATCGTTTTGCTTAGCGTGCTCAGTTTATACGTGTTGCATCCTTGGTTAAAAAAGTGTCACTATTTGCAAGGTGTTGCGGCAATTTTTGTTGTTGAAATCAGTATTACCTATCTAGTTTTTGCCTTTGTTGGCAATTATTTTTCAGTTGACAAGCCCACTGAGATGTTGCGCCCTTGCTTGCTTGCAGCGATTGTAACCTTTATCGTGCTGTATTATTTTTATCTGCAAGAGCGCGCGTATTCTCCCGCCATTGCCGAGGCGCGTTTGCAAGCGTTGCAAGCGCGCATTAGGCCACATTTTTTGTTTAACAGCATTAACGCGGTGCTATCGCTTATTCGCAGCCAGCCAAAGCGCGCCGAAACTGCGCTAGAAGATATGGCGGATTTATTTCGCGTGCTGATGAGTGAAAACAGAGATTTGGTTCCGCTGGCGCAAGAAATTGCCTTGTGTCACCAATATTTAGATTTAGAAAAATTGCGACTGGAAGAACGCCTTAAAATCACTTGGCAAATTAGCGATATGCCGTCGGACGCAATGATTCCGCCACTGATTTTGCAGCCGCTACTAGAAAACGCGGTGTATCATGGAATCGAGCCAATGCCAGAAGGCGGCGAAATTATCGTTAAAATCTACAAAAAAGTAAAAGAGCTGCACATTAGTATTAGCAACCCGTACGCGCCGCAAAATAACCATCATATTGGTAATAAAATGGCGCTTAAAAATATTAAAGAACGCCTACAATTGCATTTTGATTTAGAAAGCTCACTAAAATCTGAGGCTAAAAATAATCGTTATGAAGTGCACATTCGCATTCCGTTTGGCAGCTAGCCTAAGGCATCGTCAATCATGCCACTTAACATTTTAATTGCCGATGATGAAGCGCCAGCGCGTAATCGCTTGCGTGATTTATTGGCGGAAATTGACAATGTAGCAGTGGTTGCCGAAGCTAAAAATGGCAAAGAGGCGATTGATTTAGCGCTAGAAACCAAGCCAGACTTACTGTTGCTGGATATTCGCATGCCGGTGATGGACGGCATTGAGGCGGCGCAACATGCCCAAAAATTGCAGCCTAAACCGCATGTTATTTTTACCACCGCGTTTGACGTTTATGCCATTAAAGCCTTTGATTTAAACGCGATAGATTACTTACTAAAACCCATTCGGCTAGAGCGCCTGCAAGCCGCAATTGATAAGTCACATGCCTTGCAAGCCAATCGAATAGATGCTTCTAAGCCAATACAAGATCTCTTTAAAAAGTCTCGCAGTCACTTAAGCATTCACGAACGCGGGCGCGTGTTGTTGGTGCCAATAGAAACGATTATTTATCTGCGCGCCGAGCTAAAATATGTAACCGTGCGCACGGCCGAGCGTGAATACTTGATTGAGGAATCGCTGACGCATCTAGAAGTGGAATTTGGCGAGCGATTTATTCGCTTGCACCGCAATTGTTTGGTGGCGCCAAGCTTTATTGCGGGCTATGAAAAAAGACTTAACCCTGAAAACGAACAACAATGGGTTGCCTTGCTTAAGGGCACCCCCGAAACCGTGGCTATTAGCCGTCGCCAGCAACATTTGGTGCGCGAAGCTTAAAAAAACCGTCATTCCCACGCAGGCGG
>JACMNB010000011.1 GCA_014378845.1 Methylotenera sp.
ATATAAGCATTTGCCAGATCTGCTAATTTCATAATGGCAACGATAGCCTGGCTAAAAGCCCTGTTGCTGTAATGTCTTTGTATTTGTATAGCCTCACTTCTTAATTTCTTAATAATTGCAGGCTCTAAAGGGGTTGGCGACTGATATGAATCGCCATAAGCCGTACCAAGATGTGTATGAAGTACTTCACTATTAAAATACTTAGTAATGAAACCCGCGGTACGACTTGCTATATTGATGTATTTACCCACCAAATCACTATTCACGCGCGCGACGAAATCTTCCAAACTTAAATCGACATCTTCCATGCTGCTATTGAGTTTGGCGGCGTAGTAATAGCGCAAATACTCAGGGTTTTTAATATGGTCCAAATAGCTGCGCGCTGTGATAAATGTGCCGCGCGATTTACTCATTTTTTCGCCATTAACCGTTAAAAAACCATGTGCGAAAATTTGTGTGGGCGTACGGTAGCCGCTATATTCAAGCGTTGCAGGCCAAAATAGCGCGTGAAAATACAAAATATCTTTGCCAATAAAATGGTACAGCTCAGTTTTGCTGTCTTTGTTCCAGTATTCGTCGAAGTTAAGTGGTTCTATATCGGCAAGATTACCCCCCTCCCCTAGCCCCTCTCCCGCATGCGGGCGAGGGGAATCGCACAAGTTCTTAAAGCTCGCCATGTAGCCAATCGGCGCGTCTAGCCAAACATAAAAATACTTACCTCGCGCATCGGGGATTTCAAAGCCAAAATACGGCGCGTCGCGCGAAATATCCCAATCGTTTAAGCCCGAAGCAAACCACTCGCCCATTTTATTGGCGGCCTCACCTTGCAATGTTGGTTTACCTTTAATCGCCTCAGAGCGCGTCCAAGTTTTTAAAAATTCTTCGCATTCGCTCAATTTAAAAAAGTAATGCTCGGTTTCTTTACGAATTGGCGCTGCGCCAGACACCGCGGAATACGCGTTTATCAGCTCAGTCGGGTTATACGTGGCGCCGCAAACTTCGCAATTATCACCATATTGGTCTTTGGCGTGACATTTTGGACATCCGCCTTTAATAAAACGGTCTGGCAAGAACATGTTTTTTACTGGGTCGTAAAACTGTTCTATGGTTTTGGTAGCAATTTTACCGTTAGCTTTTAGCTTTTTATAAATGGTTTGCGAAAGCTCTTTATTCTCGGGCGCATTGGTTGAATAGTAGTTATCAAACTCTACCAAAAATTCTTTAAAATCCGCGCTATGTTCTTTGTGCACCGCATCAATTAAGGCTTCTGGCGTAATGCCCTCTTTTTCTGCACGCAGCATAATCGGCGTGCCATGCGTGTCATCCGCGCACACATAATGCACGGTGTGGCCCTGCATTTTTTGAAAACGCACCCAAATATCGGTTTGAATATATTCCACCAAATGGCCTAAATGAATGCTGCCATTAGCGTAAGGTAGCGCGGAGGTGACGAGAATTTTGCGGGGCGCGTTATTTGCTAGAGAATTAGGTTGCGTCATGATGTAAATGAACCGATTTGCTGAAAAACCTATTTTAACAAAGACGGTGTCGAACACATACGTTAAAATAGCTTTTTATTAAGTCAATTCAGAAAACATCATGGCAATTGCAGAAATAGACATTCAAAACGCGTTAAAAACGCTGCTGGACCCGAACACGGGCAAAGATTTTATCAGCAGTAAATCAGCTAAAAATATTCAAGTTACAGGCAACAACGTTAGCGTGGATATTGTGCTGGGTTACCCCGCCAAAAGCGTGATGGACAGCGTTAAAAGCTTGGTTGAAACGCATTTAAAAAGCCTAACTGGCGTTGAAAACGTAAGTGTGAACATAGGCAGTCGCATCGTCGCACACAAGGCGCAGCAAGGGGTGACTCTGTTGCCCAACGTGAAAAATATCATCGCGGTAGCATCGGGCAAAGGCGGCGTCGGCAAATCGACCACTTCGGTCAATTTGGCTTTGGCGCTGGCGGCAGAAGGCGCAACTGTTGGTTTGCTAGACGCCGACATTTATGGCCCAAGCCAACCGCAAATGCTCGGCATCTCAGGTCGCCCAGAAAGTAGCGACGGCAAAAGCATGGAGCCGATGTTAGCGCACGGCATTCAAGCCATGAGTATAGGATTTTTGGTGGATGTGGACACGCCAATGGTATGGCGCGGCCCAATGGTAACGGGCGCGCTAGAGCAATTATTGCGCGAAACCAAATGGCGCGACCTTGATTATTTAATAGTCGATTTACCGCCTGGCACGGGCGATATTCAACTTACACTCGCGCAAAAAATCCCCGTTACAGGCGCGATTATTGTTACCACGCCGCAAGACATCGCACTGCTTGATGCACGAAAAGGCTTAAAAATGTTCGAGAAAGTCGGCATTCCAATTCTCGGAATCGTCGAAAACATGAGCACGCATATTTGCAGCAACTGCGGTCATGAAGAACATATATTTGGCGCGGGCGGCGGCCAAAAAATGTGTGATGATTATAAGGTTGATTTGCTTGGCAGCTTGCCTCTAGACATTAGCATCCGCGAATTGACAGATAGCGGCAAGCCAACCGTTATCTCGCAACCTGATTCTAAAATATCCAACATTTACAAAGACATCGCGCGCAAAGCCGCGATTAAAATTGCCAATGCCAGTTTAGATCATAGTGGAAAGTTTCCGAATATTGTGATTCAGAATACTTAACTTAAGGGCGAAAAAGGTTAGTGCAAGATTCATCATTCCACCCTCTCCCTAGCCCTCTCCCATGAAGGGCGAGGGGATAAAACTGGATTCTTCGCTATGCTCAGGATGACGATTTTAGGAGGTTAGCTTTTATGACTAAAAAACACCACACCGCTGAAAAGCTGATGAGCACTAGCTATGATGCCATGGACGAGCGCACGCAAAAAGTCGCGCGACATATTACCGAGCGCAAACACATCTCAAAAAATACAACCATTGAACAAAATGATGAAAAAACGGCTGGCCAGCGCGCAGCTGATGCCGTTGCTAAATTTGGTGGCTCTTGGACTTTTATTATTATTTTTGGCATAGTTTTAGTTTGCTGGGTGGTGTTAAATTCGGTCATTTTGGCCAATTACAATAAGGCGTTTGACCCCTACCCGTATATTTTGCTGAATCTGTTTTTATCGATGCTGGCATCGATTCAAGCCCCAATTATTTTGATGTCGCAAAACCGTCAAGCCGAGCTAGACCGCATGAATGCCGAGCATGATTATGAAGTGAATTTAAAAGCCGAGCTAGAGATTATGTTGTTGCACGAAAAAGTTGATTTGCTGCGCGAAGGCCAATGGGGAGAATTATTGGCGATTCAAAAACAGCAACTGCAATTGCTAAGTGATCTAATTGCAAAACAAGCTAGTTAAATTAGATTCACACCATAACAATACACATCCACACCGCAGGCAGGTGTGATTAATGCGGCAGGAATCGGCTCACCACTACGCCAAGCGTTCACCGCTTCTTGCTTGCCGCTGCCTGTGACTAAAAATATTGCCTCATGCGTATTGTTTAGCCGATTTTGGCTCATGGTCACGCGCTCCGCTGGCGGTTTTGGCGAGTTAAATACAGGCACCACATCGGCGCTATTATCTACCACATGGCCTGGAAAAAGGCTTGCCGTATGGCCATCTTCACCCAAACCAAACAGCACCAAATCAAAGATGCCCACGTTTTCTAGCGTTTTTGCATACGCTTTTGCCCCTTCAACGGGGCCTAATTCGCATGGAATTGCGTGAAACTGATTTTTTGGAATGCTCACATGGCTTAGCCAAACATCAATAACCATTTTGCTGTTGCGTTCATCGTCGTCGACAGGCAAACAGCGGTCATCGTTTACAAATACATGCCAATTAGCCCAATCGGCTTTAGATTGACTGAGTAGCGCATAAATAGCTTTTGGCGTGCTGCCGCCAGCTAACACAATTGAAAAGCTGCCATGTTTAGCGATTGCATCATTTGCGGCTTGTAATATGCGCGACACAGCGGCGTGGTTGATGTCGTGTTGCTTGTTAAAGGTGTGCCAACGCAGATTGGTTGATGATGTACTTAATGTCATGAAAAAAACCTATGGAAATCTTAAAATAAAAAAAGCAGCAATTTATTGGGCTGCTTTTTGAGAACTGCTACCGTATTTGCTATAATTATACCTAACTCGGTTAGTTATTACAGCAACGACGCTATAAAAACCGAGCGCATATTGTTCACAAGACAAGTGCTTCTTTTAAATCCTCACACCAATAGGAAAACATAGGTAAAACAATGAAATTAGCAATGATAGGCTTAGGCAAAATGGGTGGCAACATGGCTGCGCGTTTATTACGTCACAAAATTGAAGTGGTTGGCTTTGATTTCAACCAAGAATTCGTTTCAAACTTAGTCGAAAAAGAAGGCATGATTGCCGCTACATCAGTGGCTGATGTAGTGAGCAAACTAGACGCTCAAAAAATAATCTGGATGATGTTGCCCGCAGGCGATATTACCGAAAACCAAATTAAAGATTTAATCCCGCTATTAAACAAAGGCGACATCATTGTCGATGGCGGCAATAGCAACTACAAGCACAGTCAACGTCGCGGCGCAATGCTGGCCGAGCATGGTATTGGTTTTATTGACTGCGGCACATCAGGTGGCGTTTGGGGCTTAGATAACGGCTATTGCCTGATGTACGGCGGCGAGAAACAATATGCAGACGTATTGGCGCCTTATGCACAAGCCTTAACACACACAGACCGTGGCTGGGCACACGTTGGCCCTGTGGGCAGCGGGCATTTCACTAAAATGCTGCACAACGGTATTGAATACGGCATGATGCAGGCGCTGGCAGAAGGCTTAGACTTGCTAAAAGGCAAACAAGAATTCAACCTAGACTTGGCGCAAATTACCGAGTTATGGCGTCATGGCTCTGTTGTGCGTAGCTGGCTGCTTGATTTAACCGCAGATGCACTCAAAGCTGACCAAACATTAGAGGGTGTTGCGCCTTATGTGGCTGATTCTGGTGAAGGTCGTTGGACGGTAGTGGAGGCAGTTGAACAAGGCGTTGCTGCGCCTGTACTCACAGTAGCACTGCAAGCCCGCTTCAGAAGCCAAGATGCAGATGGTTACAGCTATAAACTGTTATCCTTGATGCGTAATGCTTTTGGCGGCCATGCCGTCAAGAAGAGTTAAGCTTAACGCGCTAATGTTTAATTGTAGGAGCGCAATTTATTGCGCGAATTGCACTTTTAAACAATTCTCGATTTAAAAGTCGCTCCTACACAAACAAAAATATTAAATGATTAAGGCTTAAGAAATGACGCAAACCAACTCACCAACCCATTCACCAACTAACACAATTGACCCCTGTACACTCGTGTTATTTGGCGCCAGTGGCAATTTAGCCCGCGTAAAGCTAATTCCTGGCCTGTTTCGCTTGGATTCAATTGGCCGCTTGCCAGCAGAACTTAAAATTTTATCGGTTGGTCGCCAACTAGTTGATCTTGACGCTTGGCGTGCCGATATTAAAACCATGCTAGATGCTAAATTTAAAAAAGGCTACGATGCGGCTGCGTTTGAGCGCTTTATTGCGCGTAATTTTTATCACGCCAACCCGCCAACTGACGCAGATGCGTTTACTAAACTTAAAAATACACTTAGCGATGAAACAATTTTTCCACAGAACTTTGCCTATTTCTTATCAGTGCGCCCAGTCGATTTTGCGCCAGTGGTTGAATCGCTAGCTAATGTTGGATTGACGCAAGAAGAACAATATTGGCGTCGCGTGGTTATCGAAAAGCCATTTGGTACTGATTTAGCATCAGCTAAAGAATTGCAAGGCGCTATTACCAAGCATTTAAAAGAAAGCCAAATTTACCGCATCGATCATTACTTAGGTAAATCGGCACTGCAAAATATTCTGTTGCAACGCTTTACCAACACCATTTTAGAGCCGATTTGGAACAACCAATACATTGACCATGTGCAAATCACCAACACAGAAACATTAGGCGTAGGCGAACGCACGACGTTTTATGACACAACTGGTGCACTGCGTGACATGATTCAAAGCCATATTTTACAAACGCTGGCCTTAACCGCAATGGAGTTGCCAAAAGACTTAAGCCCAGACGGCGTGCGTGCAGCAAAAATTAAGGTGTTAGAGCAAATTCGGCCAATTCCAGTTAACGAACTAAGTAAACACGCGTTTCGCGCGCAATACGCAGCGGGCGACATTAAAAATGCAGACGGCACAACTGAAACAGTGCCAGGCTATTTAGAAGAAATAGCGCGTGACAATAATGGCGAAAAAGTAGCTAGCGTGGTAGAAACCTACGCTGCCATGAAGTTGTTTATCGACAATCCGCGCTGGCAAGGTGTACCGTTTTATATTCGCACCGCCAAGCGTCTGCACGAAGCCGACACGCGCATTGCGATACGCTTCAAAAAGGCACCTTTGCAAGTCAACAATCAAGACCAAAACTGGCTCATTATCGGCATTCAACCGCGCGAGTGTATCAAAATGGAAATTCAATCTAAAATTCCAGGCTTGGATATTAAAACGCGCACGATTCAGCTTGACGCAGCTAATCGCCTGCCTGAGGACGATACAGTCGATGCTTACGAGGCTTTATTACTTAACTTAATGCAAGGTGACAACTCCAATTACCTGCACATTAACGAGGCACTAGCCCAGTGGCGCTTGGTAGACCCAGTAGTAAAAGCATGGGCGGCCGACAAAAACCCCGTATATCAATACCCCGCTGGTAGCAGCGACCCAAAAGCGAGTAAAGTGATTTTTGAAAGCGAAGATCAGTTTTGGCGGTACAGCATAGAGCTTGGCGGCGATAAGCACTAAGTTGGCCTACGCCCTACTCCGTCATTCCCGCGAAGGCGGGAATGACGAATTTAGAAGTTTTTATCACATAATAAGCAATGCACTTTATAATGCCCAACTTAAACCTTGGGCATTATTTTTTAGTAAAGATTAATACATCATGAGCATAAAATCAGATAAATGGATACGCCAAATGGCGGAGCAGCACGACATGATTTCACCGTTTGAGCCAAATCAAGTCAAACTTAATGCCACTGGCGAGCGCATGGTGTCTTACGGCACATCGAGCTATGGCTACGATATTCGCTGCAGTAAAGAGTTTAAATTGTTCACCAATATTAACAGTACGATTGTTGACCCAAAAAATTTCGACCCGAATTCGTTTGTGGAAGTGAATGCCGATTTTTGCATTATTCCGCCTAACTCATTTGCGCTTGCCCGCACCGTGGAGTATTTCAAAATTCCACGCAATGTTCTGACGATTTGCCTTGGCAAAAGCACCTATGCGCGTTGCGGTATTATCGTGAACGTCACGCCGTTTGAGCCAGAATGGGAAGGCTACGTAACGCTAGAATTCAGCAACACCACCCCGCTGCCCGCCAAAATATACGCCAACGAAGGCTGCGCGCAAGTGCTGTTTTTTGAAGCCGACGATGACGACGTATGCGAAACCAGCTACAAAGATCGCGGCGGCAAGTATCAGGGGCAAGTTGGCGTGACACTACCGAAAATATAATCGTCGTTCTGGCGAAGGCCAGAATCCAGTCAGGGTAAAATTTTAGCTTATTTGGATCATTATGAAACTTATCAATTTAATGTTTTTTTAGTCTTGCGATAACAAGCTATTTAAGTAATTAGCCTAGATTCTGGCCTTCGCCAGAATGACGAGATTTTATAGTTTATTTAGACTAGAAAAGTAGTATGAAGCCCTGCGTTTACATGATAACTAACCAGCGCAATGGTACATTGTATATTGGTGTTACATCAGACTTTATCAAACGCGTTTGGCAACATAAAAACGAGCTTACAGATGGGTTTACCAAAAAGTATAAATTGCATACCTTAGTTTGGTATCAACCGCACCCCACAATGGAGTCTGCGATTACGAGAGAAAAGGAACTAAAATACTTGCACAGAGTTTGGAAAATTCGCATTATTGAGCAAATGAATCCTGATTGGCTAGATTTATACGATGACGTGGCTTGACTGGATTCTGGCCTTAGCCAGAATGACGAACTACAAAGATAATTTATGAAGGTATTTGAATGAAATTCCGCTTCCCCGTTGTCATCATTGACGAAGACTTCCGCTCTGAAAACTCCTCAGGATTAGGCATTCGCATGCTCGCCAAAGCCATTGAAACGGAAGGCGTTGAGGTGTTGGGCGTGACCAGTTATGGCGATTTGACTTCTTTCGCGCAGCAGCAAAGCCGCGCTTCGGCGTTTATTTTATCAATTGATGACAACGAGTTTGTGGAAGAAAATCAAGACGCGCTGGATAATTTGCGCGCGTTTGTGGATGAAATTCGTTATCGTAATGAAGAAATTCCCATCTTTTTGCATGGTGAAACTCGCACCTCGCGCCATATTCCTAACGAAATTTTGCGCGAGTTAAATGGCTTTATTCACATGTACGAAGATACGCCAGAATTCGTCGCGCGCTATATTCTGCGCGAGGCGCGCACTTATTTGGACAGCCTTGCCCCGCCGTTTTTTAAAGCATTAACTGAATACGCGGCTGATGGCTCTTATTCTTGGCATTGCCCGGGCCACTCGGGTGGCGTGGCGTTTTTAAAATCGCCTGTCGGCCAAATGTTTCACCAGTTTTTTGGGGAGAATATGCTGCGTGCCGACGTGTGCAACGCGGTGGAAGAATTAGGCCAATTGCTAGACCACACAGGCCCAGTAGCGGCATCGGAACGCAATGCAGCGCGCATTTACAATTGCGACCATCTGTATTTTGTGACTAACGGCACGTCAACATCTAACAAAATGGTGTGGAACAGCACCGTCGCGCCAGGTGACGTTGTTGTTGTTGACCGTAACTGTCATAAATCAATCTTGCACGCCATTATTATGACAGGTGCGATTCCCGTATTTTTGATGCCGACGCGTAACCACTTTGGCATCATCGGGCCGATTCCGAAAAGTGAATTTGAATGGGAAAATATTCAAAAGAAAATTGACCGCAACCCGTTTATATTAGACAAATCCGCCAAACCGCGCGTGCTAACCATTACGCAATCCACCTACGATGGTGTGTTGTACAACGTAGAAGAAATTAAAGACATGCTGGATGGCAAAATTGACACGCTGCATTTTGATGAAGCTTGGCTACCGCACGCGACTTTTCACGATTTTTATGGCGATTATCACGCCATTGGCGAAGGTCGCCCACGTTGCAAAGAAAGCATGGTTTTCTCTACGCAATCTACACACAAACTGCTTGCTGGATTATCTCAAGCCAGCCAAATTTTGGTGCAAGATGCCGAAAATAATAAGCTAGATCGAGATATTTTTAACGAAGCCTACTTGATGCACACCAGCACCAGCCCGCAATATTCGATTGTTGCGAGTATTGACGTGGCCGCCGCCATGATGGAAGCGCCAGGCGGCACGGCGCTGGTAGAAGAGTCGCTTATGGAAGCCTTAGACTTTCGCCGTGCCATGCGCAAAGTGGATGAAGAATGGGGCGCAGACTGGTGGTTTAAGGTGTGGGGACCTGATGATTTAAGCGAGGAAGGCCTAGAAGCGCGCGAGGCGTGGATGTTGCACGCTAATGATGATTGGCACGATTTCGGCGACTTAGCGCCTGGCTTTAACATGCTAGACCCGATTAAAGCCACCATCATCACACCAGGCTTGGATATTAAAGGCAACTTCTCGGATAAATTTGGCATTCCTGCGGCCATTGTCACCAAATATTTGGCTGAGCACGGCGTCATTGTCGAAAAAACGGGTTTGTATTCATTCTTTATCATGTTTACGATTGGTATTACCAAAGGCCGCTGGAACACCATGGTAGCTTCTTTGCAGCAATTTAAAGACGACTACGACAAGAACCAACCGCTGTGGAAGGTATTGCCAGAATTTGTACAAAAACAGCCGCATTACGAAAAAGTGGGCTTGCGCGATTTATGCGACAAAATTCACACCGTTTACAAAGCCAACGATGTGGCAAAACTCACCACTGAGATGTACTTATCGGACATGGTACCCGCCATGAAACCGACCGACGCTTTTGCTAAAATGGCGCATCGTAAAATGGACAGAGTGCCAATCGACGAGCTTGAAGGACGCGTAACAGCAGTGTTGTTAACGCCCTACCCGCCTGGCATTCCGCTGCTAATTCCTGGTGAAAAGTTTAATAAAGTCATTGTGAATTACCTGAAATTTGCACGTGAATTTAACGAGAAATTTCCAGGTTTTGAAACCGACAATCACGGCTTGGTGAAAGAAATTGTGGATGGTAAAGCTGTTTATTATGTAGATTGTGTAGAACAGCTTTAATCGCAACCATTCTAAAATCACTCATAAAAAAGCCCAGCAATTGCTAGGCTTTTTATGTAGCTAGGCACGCAATACCAAAGACATTTTCTAAACTGATTTATCTAAAGTGATTTATCTAGGCTTGGCGGCAAACCCTTTAAACCTAACCTTGAAACATAATCATCAATATACGCTTCCACTGCATCGGTCGAATTTAAAGTATCAACATCGCTGAGATTGATTTTAATCAGGTAACGATTTTTAACCACGCCCTCATAATACCGATTGGTATTGTAACCCGCTACGTAAGCCTCATCAATATCAGAAAACCGCGTACTCACCCTCAGCTTTTGCGCATCTTTTGAGTTTTTTGCCACACCTTCAAAAAGCTCGCGATGCACGGCTAACATCGCGGCTTTCGGTTTTTCATAAGGTGGTGGTGACGGTAATCCCAATTTTTTAAACTCAGCCAAAAGTGCGTCATACTCTATTTTGGTACCTTCATCCGCTCTGTCCAAATCGGTAATAATCACCGACATATTTTTTTCATTTGCGGTAGGCATGTTATATTCCATCTCATAATACTGATGATTGGTGATGACAGACGGGAAAAATGTGCGGCCATGCGGGCTTTTATCATTGCCCCTATCGCCCTTGCCAAAGTACTTAGTGGCCGCAGTGCCTGTGTACTTATACAAGCGAATTTTTGGCATGGCATCAAAAACATGCATCATACTTTTGGATGCTTTCGCAAGTGAATACAGTACGCCACCTTCTCCAGTGACTGTTTTTGCATAATCAGAGTCGCTACCTGCGTAAGCATTTGTTAGCATAACGACTAAAGTTAAAAAAACTAATAATAATTTCTTTGCCATGATTTAAACCTCAATCATTAAAATTTAACCAGCTCAACACGGCGGTTTTTGGCCTTGCCTACATCGTTATCGTTAGTGGCAACCGGCGAATAGGATGCAATGCCTTTAGCCGACAAACGCGTTGCGGCAATTTTATAGTCAGTCACTAAGGCCTTCACTACTGCCTCAGCACGCTGTTGCGATAAAGGTAGATTACGCGCCATAGCACCTTGGTTATCAGTGTGGCCAACAATATAAACTTTCAAAGTAGCATCTTGTTGTAGCAGCTTTGCCATTTCTGCCAATTGCGGTTTTGATTCAGATTTAACATCGGCTTTATTGCTATTAAAATAAATACCATATAGTGCGATTTTACCGTCTGCTGCCAAGCCTTTAGCTAAGTCGCCTGCGTTTAAATTCACGGTTACCTTGTCATTTTCCATGGCTTTTGGCTCAACAATTTCCAAGTAAATACCGCCTAGCTTGCCACTTGTTGGCGGCGTTACATAAACAGATGCATAAGCAATGCTGCCATCCGTTCGCTTGCCGCTGGCTAATAAATAGCGCGGCTCTAAGCGGCCATAATTAAATGGGGCGCCCCAATAATCACTATCGCCTTCGCCGCTAAAGCCCTTCGCATCAATGTGATTACCCATTACATCGCCAAATCCATTTCCGCAACTGGCTTTTTCACAAGCAAAAATAGTGCTTAAGCCCGCTTTTGTGAGTGCCGCTTGATAATTGCGCATTACCTCCAACGATGAGCGATCGGCTGGGTAGCAATATTTAATGCGGGTAAATTTGCCTTCTACCTTTTGCATTTTTTCAAAAGCTTCTTTATTTTCTACTTTTTTTCCTGCAACCAACTCAACCTCGTCAAACTCTTTCATGGAATAAGCAACCAGCTTAGCGCCCGTGAATCGTGAAGTAAGGGGTGGTCTTTAACGCCTTTTACGGTGTCTTCTTTGGGCATTTCAGCCAGTGCAATACTTGGGATTAACAGTGCTAAAAACAATAACTTATTGATACGCATTTTTCTTATCCTAAAAAAATCAATTATTCAAAAAATTTAAACTTGCTGGTGCAATTAAAATTTCACCAATTCCACACGGCGGTTTTTGGCTTTATTGTCATCACTATCATTCGCGGCCAAGGGTTTATCGGCGCCAAAACCTACTGCTTTTAGCCTTTCAATATCGATGCCTTTACCTGCCAAGGCATACATCACCGCATTGGCTCTATCGGCAGATAGCTTTTTGTTGTGGTCAGCCGCGCCAGTGTTGTCGGTATGCCCTTCAATAGATATTTTGAATGTTGGGTTTTCATTGAGCAAGGTTAAAATTTCATCCACTACTTTTTGCCCGTCAGGCTTAAGCGTGGCTTTATCGGTATCAAAATTGATGTTTAAAATTGCTTTACCTGATGTATCCAATTCTTTTTTTATGGCTTCGGCAGTGTATTTTTTAATGGTTTGCTCAAAGGCTTTTAGCTCCATAATAAATATGCTGCCTTGCGCAGAGTTTGATTGAATATCCACCATGTAATTTTTACCGTTATTTTTAAAGGCATATACTGCAATCGGGCTGTCACTTCCATCACGTACCAAACCATTTGAACCGTGCTTACCACCCCACATATTTTCTTCTAATTTATTTAAAATAGCCGCATTTTTTGTTTCATTGGCTGGATATTCACCTTTAAAAATTTGTTTAGCACCCATTTTATCAATGAAGTCATCAATACTTTTATCAAAAAGCCGTTGGTTAAAATCTTTGCCGTCTGCGCAATCAAAAGCCAAAATACCTAACTTACCTTCTGTGGTGTAAATACCTACGCCTGTGTAATTTTCTAATTTTTCATAATCAAAAAACTCAGACAATCCGTCTTTTTCATTGTTAATTTTTAACCCATGTGGCGCGGTAAAAAATGGGAAATTGCCAATGTCTTTTAAGTCTGGAATCGTGTTCCAATCTAACTCTGCCGATAAGTTCGGCACTGCATCTGCTGGCGCTTCAACTGGTTTAGCTGACTCGGCCGCAGGCTTTGCAGCTTCTGCAGGTGCGCTGGTAGTCGCTGCGTTATCCGTACTAGTGCTGGCAACTTTATCGTCCGCATCTTCTTTTGAGCAGGCGGCCAATATTAAAGTTAAAGTTAAAGCCATGACCGCTATTTTTGTTTTCATTTTGACTTTCATATTTAAGTGATTGAATTTATTGAAATATTACTTAAAATTTTTTATACAACTTGCACTAGCTTTGCCATGATAAGTCATCGTGCTCAGCATTTTATCGTAGCGAATAGTCCATTGTTGTTTATTGATGCGTTTAAATTCGCCAATCGAAGTAAAACTAGGGATTTTAAAAGTTTTACCTGCTACGGCAATTGTTTGCGCGGGGCAAGTCATGCTGGCTACGCCTAGTGTTGATGTGTTGGTAGTGAGTTTGGTTGGGCAATCTTTTTGCTCTTGTCCCGTTTTTGTGTCGTGATACATGGCGTGGTTAAAATTTTGAAGTATTTCTGACTTGGTGGCACACATGGTTTCGGTTTTTTTAGGCATTGGGCTGCCATCAGGCATTGTGCCGCTTCATAGGGATGTCCATAGGCCAGTTTGTGCAGCTTCTTGCACAACAGTGAGGTCTCAAAAATGAGCGGCATAGGCTTGCGCGTTGCCTAATGTGATGAGGAGCCATGCGGTAACTGTTAGTATTTTCTTATTATTCATTTGCAAGTCCATTTTTATTTTAGTTATAATTTAAGCTTGATTCTACTGCTGATTTTAGCGCAAAATTGATGTGGCTTTGTCTATTTTCTTAAATAAATCAAATCGCTATAACTAAGATCATTTGCAGACAAGTGGTCTAATTTTTCGCTTAAATTCCAATGACTTAAGTCGATTTCTGGCAAAAAAGCATCACCTGCAAAATCCGCATGCACTTCGGTAATATAAAGTTTATTCGCCAGTTTCAACCCTTCTTTGTACAGCTCCGCGCCACCAATCACGAATGGTTCGTCATCGCCAGCAGCCAACACCAGAGCAGCTTGCAGGCTATGTGCTATTAATGCGCCTTCTAGTTTGTACCCTGTATTACGCGTCACAATTACTGTCGTGCGCCCTGGCAATAAACGCCCTAAGGACTCATATGTTTTACGCCCCATGATGATATGATGACCCATGGTGAGCGCGCGAAAACGCTTTAAATCCTCTGGCAAGTGCCATGGCAAGGTGTTGTTGATGCCAATGACGTTGTGATTGGCAAAGGCCACAATAAGCGAACAATTTATCATAAGCGTATTATACGCATTGGCTTATTATATTTGGCTTGCACGACTACATTTTGCGAGAAATCACAAATTAACACATGTTTTATCCAAAATCATTTTTAAAGCTGCTATTAATCGGCTTTACATGCTCCATCGCACCGCTGTTGGTGGCTTTTGTGAGCGCAAATATGTACTTTGGCAAGTTAAGCAAACAAAGTCTTTCCAATTTATCGCAGGCGGTAGCAACCACCCGGTCTAGCCGAGTGCTGATGGAGGAGCTGACGCTGATGGAGCGTAGTGCGCGGCAGTATTCTGTGCTGCACGATAAATTATTTTTGAGCAATTATCAGCACGCACATACTGGCTTTACCAGTGCGCTGCAAGCCTTGTCGCAACAGACCATTACGCAAGTACAGCGCCCGCAATTGCAACATCTTTTAACGCAAGAAAAACGATTATTTGATGCCATTAATCAGGCGGATGCCAACATGATTTTTGACCAAAACATGGCCGATTTCTTTTCAGATTTGACTAGTAAAACAACAGACGTTATCAATAAAAACAATCAGTTAATCGATTATTCGTCTGCATTATACAAAGCCAACGTGGCCAAAACACAGCAGTGGTTATTGTGGCAAACGCTCACATTAATCCCGTTGGCAATTATGATTGCTGGCCTAATTACATGGATGATTGCACGGCCAATTAGGCGCATGGACGCCGCGATTGACCAATTGGGCAAAGGCAATTATGCGCACGAAATTAGCATTAATGGCCCTGGCGATTTGCAACAATTAGGTCAGCGCTTAAATTGGCTACGAATTGAGCTGAAAGACTTGCAACAACAAAAACAACGTTTTTTGCAACAAGCCTCGCACGAGCTTAAAACGCCGCTCACCGCCATACGTGAGGCTAGCGAGTTGCTGCATGACGGGGTTGGTGGCCAGTTAAACGCGCAGCAAAGCGAGATTATTCACATACTGCACTCCAATAGTTTGCGCTTGCAAAACATGATTGAAAATTTGCTGGATTATACTAAGCTTCAATTTAGTGCAGCCGAACTTAAGCTCAGTTTAATCTCTCTTAAAGACGAGATCGCGAAAATCATGCAAGCGCATGCACTATCTATTTCTCAAAAAAAAATTACTTTGCACCAAGCAGTCAATCATATTTCGCTGACTTCTGACAAAGAAAAATTGTGCGCTATTATTGATAATTTAATCTCAAATGCAGTAAAATTTACGCCTGATAATGGCGAAATTACCATACGCGCAACCAGTAGTAAATCTAGCGTGACGATTGCAGTGCAAGATTCTGGGCCAGGCGTAAGCGAGCAGCATCAAGCAGGTTTGTTTGAGCCTTTTTATCGTGGCAATCAGCCTGAGAAACATTTAGTCAGCGGTAGTGGATTAGGTTTATTTATTGCCAAAGAGGCCGCCATCGCACTTAAAGGCGAGCTTATTTTGACGTCATCTGAGCGAGGCGCACATTTTGTGCTGCAAATTCCAATTAACATTACCCATTAAATTCATGAAAATCAATCACTTAATTATTGCAGCTTGTTTAAGCCTTGTGGTTTCTGCTTGTGTCAATTCTGCTGCAAAAACAACTGCAGCGCCCAAGCAAGGCAACGGCGCAGTATTGGCGCCCACCAAAATAATGGATGCGACAGAATTTTTAAGTTTTGCGGAAAATTACGCAAACTTGCCGCAAGAAGCGCAAAAGCTTGAATTAGCAAGTACCAATCAAGCCTTGACCTTAAACCCAAATGATTTATTAAACCGTATGAAGTTGGTGATGATACTTGGCCTGCCCAGCAGTAATTTTGCCGATATGCCAAAAGCACAAAATTTGCTGCAACAATTGTTGCAAGAAAACGTGTTGGCAAAAGATCAACTGGCCTTGGCGCATGTGCTGTTTGATTATTTAATTGTGCAAAATAAAAGCAGTAAAAATGATCTTAAACATGATGCTCTGCAACAAAAAAATGAGGCATTACAACTTAAATTAGAAGTAGCGCAACAAAAGCTCGATGCCGCGCAAATCAAGCTGGAAGCCTCACAATCTAAGCTTGACTCTGCGCTACAAAAAATTGATGAGCTTAAAAATATTGAAAAATCAATGAGTGGACGCGAGTCTTCAGCTAAACCAGAAGTTGCGCCAAAAAAATAGCAAACTATGCACAAACCCATTCTAATCGTAGATGACGACGCAGACATTTTAAAATTGTTAGAAATGCGCCTTACCGCCAATAACCATGCGGTTATCACAGCCAATTGCGCGGCTAAAGCGCTAGCGCTTTTTAACATGACGCCGGTCTCGCTTGTTATTAGCGATTTACGCATGCCCGATATGGATGGCTTTGCGCTGTTTCAAGCCATTCATCAATTAGATTCAACCGTACCCTTTATTTTGCTGACTGCGCATGGCTCGATTCCAGAAGCAGTGAGTGCTACGCAGCAAGGCGTATTTGGCTTTTTAACTAAGCCGTTTGATAGTAAAGAATTATTGCGCCAGGTAGAAAGTGCTTTAAAAACCGCGCCCAATAGCATCCATCAACAGCAAAACGAAAGCTGGCGCGCTGCTATTATTAGCGCCAGCGCGCCGATGGAAAGCTTATTGAGCCAAGCTAAATTAGTCGCAGCTTCTGATGCTAGCGTGCTGGTACAGGGCGAAAGTGGCACTGGCAAAGAATTGTTCGCCCAAGCCATTCACTTGGCCAGTCCGCGTCACGCAAAACCATTTATCGCCATTAACTGTGCGGCGCTGCCCGAAAATTTATTAGAATCTGAGCTATTTGGGCACAGTAAAGGCGCATTCACCGGCGCTACGCGCGATCACCAAGGTTTAATGCTGAATGCTGAAGGCGGTACGCTATTTTTGGATGAAATTGGGGATATGCCCTTAGCCATTCAAGTTAAGTTGCTACGCGCCTTGCAAGCGCGCGTTATACGGCCCGTGGGGGCAAGTGCGGATATTGCGATAGATGTGCGCTTAATTTGCGCCACACACAAAAATTTGATCGAAGAAATGCAAAGTAACCGCTTTAGAGAGGATTTGTATTATCGCATCAATGTGGTGAGTTTAGAAATTCCGCCATTGGCCGCAAGACGTGAAGATATTGGTTTATTGGCCAATCACTTTTTAAGTAATCTCAACAAAAAATACAATAAAAATCACAATAATTTGCGTGGCAATAAAATAAATGGGTTTGCGCCAGATGCCTTTGAGGCCTTGCTGACAGCGCCTTGGCCAGGCAATGTGCGGCAATTACAAAATGTGATTGAGCAAGTGGTTGTGCTGACCACCAACCCAATAATTAGCGCGGCTTTGGTAAAAAAAGCTTTGCTAAATAACATTGCCAGCATGACTACATTTGATGTGGCGCGTAAAAACTTTGAGCAACAATATTTGATTAATTTACTGAAAGCCACGCATGGTAACGTCACACAATCTGCGCGTATCGCTGGGCGTAACCGCACCGAATTTTATAAAATATTAGAACGCCATCATATCGACCCCGCTTTATTCAAAGACGCTGCCAACGATTCCCTCGATCTGTAATAGCATTAACAAAATAATGCTTCCAAATAAAAGTCGCCAATTAATTTTAAATTTTTGTCCTTTTTTTGCGACAAAAAAAGTTGTTATTAATCAGTTACTTATGTTTTTATGGCGATTTCCTGTCTCTTTACTGAGACAAAATTATTGCCAAAATTTCCTCTAAAAAATCTTAAGTACTTGATTTAACTGCACAAATAAATGTGGCACGGCAAATGCTAATAGTGATTGGCAACATCATTTTAATTGTTTAGGAGTTAATCCATCATGAAATTTAATCACACCACACCATTTAATAAAGCAGCCATTGTACTGATTGGCAGCCTGTCTTTAATCAGCTTGTCAGTACCATTTGCAATGGCCGATAGCAAAACCAAAGAAATAGCAACAGAAGCGCCAGCCGATGCCGACTACAAAAAATTAGATGTTAATAGCGACCATAAAATTTCACTAAAAGAAGCTGTTAAAGATAAAGCCTTGGCTTCTAGTTTTGATGCAACCGATGCGAATAAAGATGGCAGTATTTCTGCCGAAGAATATGCGGGCTATAAAGCGGCTATTCAGGCAAAATTGTTAGATAGCGCAGCCACAACCGCAGCCGCGCCAACATCAACACCGCCTACTGCGGCGCCTGTGAACTAAAGTTTTTGTAATTAGAATTTCTTAGTTAAGATTTTTAATTAAGTTTTTTAATTAAAATTTGCGAACTAGGAATTTTGAACCAAAGATTTATTGAAGTATTGTAAAAGGTAACACCCTGCAATCCTACCCCTAACAGATTGCAGGCTTGGCCGTACTGTTAATTCAGTACGGTTTTTTTTGCTTAATAACTTTACAAAAAATAATTATTTTAATTAAATCAACGGATTATGCTTGTTATGAGACTACTTAAACCGCAACTTTTCCTGCAATTGCAGGGTGCGGATAGTAATTGACCAACTCAAAATCCTCAAATTTAAAGCTAAAAATATCCGTTACATTTGAATTGATAGTCATTTGCGGCAACGCACGAACATCACGACTAAGCTGCTCTTGCACTTGCTGCATATGATTTCTGTAAATGTGAGCATCGCCCAGTGTGTGTACAAAATCACCCAAGGCAAGGTTACAAACTTGCGCCACCATCATGGTTAATAGCGCGTAAGAGGCTATGTTAAACGGCACACCAAGGAAGATATCAGCGCTACGTTGGTAAAGCTGGCAACTTAATCTTGCACGTTGATCGGCATCGTCTGGTGATGCTGGCGCCACATAAAATTGAAAAAATGCGTGGCAGGGCGGTAATTTCATTTGATCAACATCGGCCACGTTCCATGCGCTTACAATCAATCGGCGCGAATCAGGGTTGCTTTTGATGCTGTTAATGACTTGGCTAATTTGATCAATATGTGTTCCATCTGGTTTTGGCCAATTACGCCATTGATAGCCATACACCGGGCCTAAGTTGCCATGTTCATCCGCCCATTCATCCCAAATACGCACATTATTTTCTTTTAAGTAAGCAATATTAGTGCTGCCCTGCAAAAACCATAATAACTCGTGAATAATGGACTTTAAATGGACTTTTTTGGTAGTGAGTAGCGGAAAGCCATCGGCCAAATTAAAGCGCATTTGATAGCCAAATACAGAAATTGTGCCTGTACCTGTACGGTCTGTTTTTTGGCTGCCATGCGCTAAAACATGCCGTAACAAGTCAGTGTATTGCTTCATATAAAGGCTTTCGCCTTGTTAATTGAGTCAATAACACTTGGTTTAGATTTATATTTTTTTAGTAGCTTTTTTTCATCACTTTCTAACGCATCGCACTTTAATTTTTTAGCCGCTGCAGCAATCTCCAAACCGCGAGCTTTATCGTAAGGCTCTTCGCCGCCCCAATGATTACATTCGATTTGGCGCCTATTAAATAACTTAACAGATTTTGGCATACCTTGATTAATGATAGCCACCTCTTCGTCATAACTCGCATACACGTTGGTAACTGCCAAGCTAATGACGAAAAAAATAATAGCAGAAATTATTTTAAACATGATTAAGTATGCGCCACTATAAAGTCTTTAATCGCAGCATTACTTGCATCCATCACCGTAAATTTTTTCGGCAGTGTTTCAATGCCCTTTAAGCTGTCAGGCCTCGCGGGCACTTGTCCTAGCGCTTCAACAAGCGCATCTTCAAACTTACAAGCTAGCGCGGTTTCAAGCACAAGCATCGGCTGATGTTGGTCTCGCTGGGGTTGATTAAAAAAGTCAAGCGCCACTTTCAAGCCGTCAGCCGTATGTGTGTCAATCACCACATCATATTTAGCTTTTGTATCGCGAATCGTTTGCATGCGATTTTGGTGATTACTGCTGCCAGACACAAAGCCATAATCCGCCAGTTTGTGCATAAGATGTTTCATGTCAAACGCGTCGCCAGCATCAACACTGGCCCATAATTCGCGCACTTTTGCGCTATCACGCTCAACTAAATCAAACACAAAACGCTCAAAATTGCTGGCTTTACTAATGTCCATAGATGGACTCGAGGTTTGAAAAGTATTGACCGCGCCGCGCGGTTTATAAATACCCGTTTTAAAAAACTCATCTAATACATCATTTTCATTTGTGGCAACCAGCAGCTTATCAATGGGCAAACCCATCATGCGCGCAACATGGCCGGCACACACATTACCGAAATTGCCGCTTGGCACCGCAAAATCAACTTTTTGTGCGTTGTTTTGCGTCACTGCAAAGTAGCCTTTAAAGTAATACACCACTTGCGCGGCGATGCGTCCCCAGTTAATGGAATTCACCGCGCCGATTTTGTATTTCGCCTTAAAAGCTGCGTCATTGCTTACGGCTTTCACCATATCTTGGCAATCGTCAAACACGCCTTCAACCGCAATGTTAAAGATATTATCGTCTTGCAAACTAAACATTTGCGCGGTTTGAAAGCGGCTCATTTTTTTATGCGGACTTAGCATAAACACGCGCACGCCCTTTTTGCCGCGCATCGCATATTCTGCCGCACTGCCCGTATCACCCGACGTTGCACCTAAAATATTGGTAGTTTCACCTTTTTTGGCCAGCACGTACTCAAATAAATTACCGAGCAACTGCATGGCCATGTCTTTAAACGCTAGTGTTGGCCCGTTAGAAAGGCTTAATAAGTACAAATTATTCTCTAGCTTTAAGACGGGTGCAATGTCCTCAGCATTTTGCCCTGCGCGGGCAAAGCTATAGGTTTGTGCCGTGTAAGTTTTATCAATAATCGCCTTTAAATCAGCAGCAGGAATATCATCAATCAAGCGTGACAAAATCGCAAAGGCCAAGTCACGATAATTCATATTGCGCATGGCCATTAAATCGGCATCGCTCAATTGCGGATAAGTATCGGGCAAATATAAACCACCATCAGGCGCGAGGCCGCCGAGTAGAATGTCGCTAAAACCAAGTGCAGGTGATTGACCGCGGGTAGAAATATATTTCATATCAATAACTTACCTAAGAATTACTTGCCTAATTCTTCCATACGAATTTTAACCAACTTGCCAACAATCGCAGCTAACGATTCAATCTCTGCAATAGCTGCATCCATGTTTTTTTCAATAGTCATGTGCGTCAAAATCACAATATCGGCTTCGGTTTCGTTGTCGTCAGGCTCTTTTTGTAGCATGGCATCGATGGAAATATTGCGATCCGCCAAAATTTTAGTCACGCCAGCTAACACACCAGGCTTGTCGTTGCCGCGCATGCGCAGATAATACGCACTGGCAATTTCTGCAATTGGCAGAATGGGTAAATCGACAATACTATCGGTTTGAAAAGCTAAATATGGCACGCGTGATTCAAAGGGCACATTTTGCAGACGCGCCACATCCATTAAATCGGCCACCACCGCGCTGGCTGTGGGTTCTGCGCCAGCGCCCGCGCCATAATACAGCGTTGGGCCAACGGCGTCGCCCTTCACAACCACCGCGTTCATCGCACCATTTACGTTGGCGATTAAGCGTTTTTCGGATATTAATGTGGGATGCACACGTAGCTCTACGCCAGCATCGCTGCGTTTAGAGATGCCTAGCAACTTCACGCGATAGCCAAGCTCTTCGGCATACTTAATATCGGCTTGTTGCAGCTTGGTGATGCCTTCGGTGTAAGCCTGTTCAAACTTCATCGGCATGCCAAATGCAATCGCGCTCATAATGGTGAGCTTATGCGCAGCGTCGATGCCTTCAACATCAAAAGTCGGGTCGGCCTCGGCATAACCCAAGCGCTGCGCTTCACCCAATACATCGGCAAATGCGAGGCCTTTTTCACGCATTTCGGTGAGTATAAAATTAGTGGTGCCGTTAATAATGCCCGCAACCCATTCAATTTTATTCGCGCCCAAGCCTTCGCGTAGCGCTTTGATTATCGGAATGCCACCAGCAACGGCCGCTTCAAAGGCCACAATCACGCCTGCTTTTTGCGCTGCCGAAAAAATCTCATTGCCATGTAGTGCAATCAAAGCCTTATTGGCGGTCACTACATGTTTGCCATTTTCAATGGCTTTTAGTACCAACTCTTTGCTTAAGGTATAACCGCCAATTAACTCAACCACCACATCTATTTCTGGGTTATTCACAATCGCAAAAGCATCGGTTGTTAATGCACTGTTGCCATTTGTAACCATCGTAGCGTGGTCGATATTACGATCGGCCACTTGCGTCACGACAATTTCTACGCCAGTTCGGCGGGTGATTTCTTCGGCATTGCGCGTTAATACATGGTAAGTGCCACCGCCGACGGTGCCGATGCCTAACAGGCCTACATTTAATTTCTTCACTCAACTACCTCATTGATTTTAATGCTATTTTTGGCAGCATGCTTGTTTCGATAATTTTCTAAAAACCTTGCTATGCGTTTCATCGCCTCACTCAAATCATCCACATTCGGCAAAAACACAATTCTAAAATGGTCTGGCGTTTTCCAATTAAAGCCTGTGCCTTGCACCAACAACACTTTTTCTTCTAACAATAGCTCTAAAATAAATTGCTGATCGTCCTTGATTGGGTACATGGTTGGATCGAGCTTTGGAAACAAATACATGGCCGCTTTGGGCTTTACGCAAGTAACGCCAGGAATCTTTGTTATCATGTCATACGCTAAATCGCGCTGTTTACACAAACGGCCATTTGGCGCGACCAAATCATCGATACTTTGATAACCGCCCAGAGCAGTTTGAATGGCAAATTGACCTGGCACATTGGCGCAAAGCCGCATGGATGCTAGCATATTAAGGCCTTCGATATAATCCCTAGCATGCGATTTATCACCAGAAATCACCATCCAGCCCGCGCGATAACCGCAAGTGCGATAGTTTTTAGATAGGCCGTTAAACGTTACAAACAGCACGTCGTCTGCCAAGCTAGCCATTGAAACATGGGTTTCTTGATCGTACAAAACTTTGTCGTAAATCTCATCGGCATAAATCACCAAGCCATGTTTGCGAGCGATTTTTGTTATGCCAAGCAACGTTTCTGTTGGGTACAGCGCGCCTGTCGGATTGTTTGGATTAATCACCACGATAGCGCGGGTATTTTTGCTAATTTTACTTTCAATATCAGCCAAGTCAGGCAGCCAGCCAGTCGCTTCATCGCACAAATAATGTATTGCAGTGCCGCCCGCCAAAGTCGCTGCGGCTGTCCATAGCGGATAATCAGGCATTGGCACCAATACTTCGTCACCATTATTTAGTAAGGCTTGCATCGCCATTACAATCAGCTCAGAAACGCCGTTGCCGATGATAATGTCATCCACCGTTACGCCAGTAATGTGCTTACTTTGCGTGTAATGCATAATGGCTTTACGCGGCGCAAATAAGCCTTTGCTATCGGTATAACCACCCGCGTCGTTCATATTGCGTATGACGTCCAGCTGAATTTCTTCTGGCACCTCAAAACCAAATGCCGCAGGATTGCCAATATTTAGCTTAATAATGCGTTGACCTTCGTCCTCCATTTGGCGCGCGCGTTGCAGCACAGGGCCACGAATGTCGTAGCAAACGTTAGCCAGTTTATTGGATTTAAGTAAAGGTGACATGAATTTAAATGATTGCTTTTAATAGCGCGGTTTATAAAGGTATCAGTTTACATTAGAATAAGGCTTATACTCAATGAAAGCCTGCGCACAAGCGGTATTTGAACACACCATGAAGCTACATTTAACAACAGCTGAAAACAATTATTTAATTACTGGTTATGGCACTGGTTTTGTTGAAATTAACAAACAACGCTTTAATGCCAATTTAATTGTAATGCCCAATAAGCTTGTTTTAGATTGGCCTGCGACCAATTTTGCCAGCTTAATTGAAGCCCATTTTATGCAAATTGTAGAATTAAATCCTGAGTTGGTATTATTAGGTACGGGCGAAAAACACCAATTTTTACATCCAAAAATTACGCAAAAATTGACTCAAAATGGCATTGTGCTTGAATGCATGACAACCAATGCGGCTTGCAGAACTTACAATATTTTAATGAGTGAAGGCCGTCATGTGGCAGCTGCTTTGTTGCTTTAAAAACTAAACTGGTTAAGCGATTAAGCCTAATAGTGGTTTAAAAGCCAAGTCAGTCTAAACTATCCACGCCGTCCCACGCTGGGGCACCGTCTGCGGTTTGGATATATTTTTTTTGATACACCTTTCTAATCAGCAAATTCACCTCTTTAAATTCGGCGAGCAGTTTATCGCAATTATCGCGATCTACCGCGCCGCACTTAAACGCCATGTCTACATATACGTGGTCTGAGGAGCCTATATCAATCTTACGTTTAATCACACTTGGGTGAGCATAGTGGCCACCTTCGGTAAACGCCCACTCAATATTAGCCTGCTCATTTACAACATACCATGGACCACTGCGCTGCTGCCAACCAAACGGTTTAGCATTGGGTTTAATCGCGACATCTGTGCGCGTTTTTAACGCATTGTACGCGACTGTAGTGTTGGGGTAGCCAATTGCAATTTCAGATGCTGGCAAAACAATTTGCGCGCGTTTTTTGAGCTTGATTTTACTTTTTTTCTTAGGTGCAGCATCAGCCCCAATTGAAGTTAAGGCGACTAAAATGACCAGTAAAAAAGTGATTAATTTCATGATGGTAAAACCCTGCAATAGTGGCCTTAAAGCAATGATGGGCTAGCGTTGCGGCGTTAAAGTAAGCTGCAAACCTTTATCTGTCACCAACATGTCTTTTGGAGTGTAATTAATGCCGCCAAATTTTAAATCTTCTGGTTTCACGGTATAAAGTGTTAATCCACTGAGCATTTGCCCGCCCACAGTTTTGGTGAGTGCATTAATCAGCTCGTTATATTTTCCGCCTGCGCCGTCCAAATTAAAGCTCTCAATTTTTGGCTCATCTAGCACCACAGTACTGGTTGCGGCGTCAAAACGCAGCTTGCCAGAAATGCCTAACTTACCTGTTAAATTTTTATCGAGTAGCTGACTCGTCAGCTTGGTGTCCATCGTGGTAGTCATACGGCCGGTGGCTTTATCAAAAGTGACTAAGGAGTTAGATAAATTGACGTCAAATACTTTAAGCAATTGAATGGGCAGTGCCATCTTTTCATTCAATTTTTGCGCAATTTGATCGCCCGTTACATTCACTTGGCGATCGCCCATCAATGTTGCACAGCCACAAAGTGTGAGTAAAACTACTATGATAATAAAAACTTTGTTTTTCATTGTTCAGTCCTTTTTAGTCCTAATTTGTTAAATGATGCTACGAATAACTGAATGCTGTAATGACGTGCAAGGCGCACGAAACGCAAAAACCAAAACATACACGCGCTTTAATTAGAAAAGTGCGTGAGGGTTTTGAGTACCACCGAGGGCTGCAATTGGCCCTATATTCAGTTTTTAACGCGCCTTACAGATTTTTGGTTGATAACGTTAAGCTTGCATTGGTGCCGCCAAAACCAAAGCTATTCGATAGCGCGGTCACAATGCTCACGTGATCAATGCGGCTGGTTGCAATTGGCAAATCCTCGGCTGCTGGGTCTAACGTATCAATATTGGCCGAGGCGGCGATGAAATTATTTTCCATCATAATCAGCGTATAAATCGCCTCATTAACGCCGGCGGCGCCCAGCGCATGGCCGCTGAGTGACTTGGTGGACGCAATTGCAGGCAATTTGCCGTATGCGCCGCTCGCAAATACCGCTTGAATCGCCTCAAGCTCTTTAGTGTCGCCAACAGGCGTAGATGTGCCGTGTGTGTTAATGTAATCCACATGGTCTATCCCTTGCAAGGCGAGTTGCATACATCTGACGGCGCCCTCACCACTTGGCGCAACCATGTCATAGCCATCTGACGTGGCGCCGTAACCAACTACTTCGGCATAGATTTTTGCGCCGCGTGCTTTAGCATGCTCATATTCCTCAAGCACTACAATGCCGCCGCCGCCAGAAATCACAAAACCATCACGATTTGCATCATAGGTGCGGCTGGCTTTTTCGGGTGTTTCGTTATATTTACTGCTAAGCGCGCCCATCGCGTCAAACAAATAGCTCATGGTCCAATGTTCTTCTTCGCCGCCGCCTGCAAACACAATGTCTTGCTTACCAAGCTGAATCTGCTCTGCACCCGCGCCAATACAATGTGCGCTGGTGCTGCAAGCCGAGCTAATGCCGTAATTAACGCCTTTAATTTTTGCACCTGTAGCAAGGCAAGCGGCAATGCCGCTACTCATGGTTTTGGTCACCATATACGGCCCCACACGGCGGATGCCTTTTTCCGCCAGCGTGTTAGTGCCTTCCAGCATACTTTCTGTAGATGTCCCGCCAGCGCCCACAATCAAGCCTGTGCGTACGTTTGAAACTTGCTCTTCTGTTAAATGTGCATCGTTAATCGCCTCTTGCATGGCAAGCCAAGCATAGGCGTGACCTTTAGCCATAAAGCGCAATAACTTACGGTCTATCAACTCTTCAATATTTAAGTTTTTGATAGAGCCAGCCACGTGCGAGCGTAAGCCGCGCGCTACATACTCTGGCTGAAACGTAATGCCAGAGCGGCCTGCAAACAAACTATCTTTTACTTCTGCTTTATTATTGCCTAAGCTAGAAACAATGCCTAGACCGGTAATCACTACACGACGCATTTTTCGTGTCCTCCTGCTTTATATTTTTATTAAAAATTATCGGTGCGCGTAAATAAGCCTACGCGCAAATCATTGGCCACATAAATCTCGCGGCCATCTAAACTCATGCTGGCGTCCGCCACGCCCATGACTAATTTTCGCATAATAACGCGTTTTAAATCAATGGTATAAGTGGCCATTTTGGCAGTTGGCAAGACTTGGCCAGTAAATTTAACTTCGCCCGCACCCAATGCACGGCCGCGCCCAGCACCACCTGCCCAGCCCAAATAAAAGCCCACCAATTGCCACATTGCATCAAGCCCCAAACAACCTGGCATGACTGGGTCGCCCGTAAAGTGGCACTCAAAAAACCATAAATCAGGCCTAATATCTAATTCGGCAATAATTTGACCGTTACCATATTTACCGCCTTCATCGCTAATTTTCACTATGCGGTCAAACATCAACATCGGCGGCAATGGCAATTGCGCATTACCCTCGCCAAACATCTCACCGCGGCCGCATTTGAGTAACTCTTCTTTGGTGTAGCTATTTTGTTTGGTTACGCCAGTTTTGTTTTGCATGTTGTAAACTTATTAATTTAAAAGATAAATGCTATTTTCGCTGGAAAATGCATTTAGCGAAAGCACTATCTGTAAACTATTGTTTAAATTGAAAGTGAAAGCAAAAAAATGATTGAAGACGATGAAAAAATTAACGGCAAGCTAGCGATGCCAGCCTGATGTTAATTATTAAGAAACAATAGGTTAGCGAATAACCAAGCCTGTTGCGCCGGCTGGCAATGGGCCTAAGTTTGTTACTTTGGTTAAAACGCCCGTTTTATCAATGCTGTAGACCCAAATAGCATTGTCACGTGTTAAGCACGTACAGCACTTTGCAATCGTTGGACATACCGAGGTCAATTGGATTTTTTTCATTGGCGGCAATTACTTGCAATAAAGTAAGCGTATCGTCTGTTATCACAAAGAATGAAGAAACAGTATTAGAACCTGCATTGTTTGTGTACAAAAGATTGAGGGCACTAGAAGCTGGGCTTAAATTTTGCAATCAAACTAACTCTCCTCAATTGGCTCATCAATTCTTACCTTAAAGCGTCTTACGCGATCCAACCATTAGTCGCGCGGTGGAGTTAAGCCCTTACAAATAAATTGTTGCTAATTTGCTTTAGATAAAAGAGTTAATTCAATACTGGCCAATAAAGCATAAGTTTGGGGTAGCTATACAAACCTGTATACACTTTTTAAAATTTCAGTTATATTAATGTTAAGTAATTTTTACAACCTTATTAAACTCACACCTTAATTGTTAGGAACATCTCAATGAGCGACCATCTACTGGCCGACTGGCGTCAACATGCGCTAACTTTAGAAACCGAAGTCAACAAGGTAGTGGTTGGCCAAGCTGAACCAGTGCGCTTAATAACTACGGCTATCTTCGCGCGGGGTCATGTGCTGCTCGAAGGTGATGTGGGCGTAGGCAAAACCACCTTGCTACGCGCTTTTACCCGCGGCATTGGCGGTGGTTATCAGCGTATTGAGGGCACGATTGATTTGATGCCTAACGATTTGGTGTACCACACGTATTTGGGTGAAGACGGCAAACCGCACGTAAGCGCTGGCCCGTTATTAATGAGCGGCGAAAATTTAAGCGTGTTTTTCTTTAACGAGATTAACCGCGCGCGCCCGCAAGTGCATTCACTATTACTGCGCGTGATGGCCGAGCGCACGCTAACCGCATTCAATAAAGAGCATACTTTTCCGCATATGATTGTGTTTGCTGATCGCAACCAAGTGGAGCGTGAAGAAACCTTTGAAATTCCGTCTGCGGCGCGCGATCGCTTTATGATGGAGATACCAATTGTAGTGCCAAATGACGATGCCATTATGTCCGACCTTATGTTTGACACGCGTTTTCACAATGCCGATGCCTTAATCGACACGGTTAAAGCGGATGTGCTGAAGTTTGATGAGTTAAATGGTTTTTCCAGCGTAATTCAAAAACACGTAACTGCATCGCCCACACTTGAAAAATACGCGCTTAACTTGTGGAAAGCCACGCGTAAACCAATGGATTACGGCGTTAAAGTTACCAATGTGGACATGAACCGGCTGGTGCTGGCTGGCGCAAGCCCGCGCGGTATGAGCATGATGTTGCGTACAGCCCGCGTTAATGCTTGGCTGAATGAACGTAGCGCGATTACGCCAGACGATATTCATGCCGTGTTTCATGCAACCGTTGCGCATCGTATTGTATTTAGCCCTGTTTACGAAATGCGCCGCACTGAAATTGCGCGCGAGTTGTTAAGTAATATTGTTAACGTCGTTGCTGCGCCTTAAGTACTTTAGCCGCAGATAAATGCATATGAACGCTGATAAATTCTCAGTCTCACCATTTTATTCAAATCGGTTAATGGTTTTAATCTGCGTGCATCCGCGTTTATCTGCGGCTAATTTGACTTAAATATTATGGGCACATTTCACGAAATTAAAGAATTTTCCTACCACATCGGTTGGCGCAATCGCGGCCGCCATCCTGGCCGTCATGCCAGTACGCAGCGCGGTATGGGTATGGAATTTATCGGCCACACCTCGCTACTTAATTACCCTGATCCGCGCCGCATTGATTTGCGTCAAACCTTGCGCGACCCGATGGAGCAGGTATATGTGCGGCTTTTTAACCAAAAAAGTGCCACCCCTGTGTATGTGATTTGTGATTTGTCTGGCAGCATGAATTTTGGTGCAAAAATCCGCAAAATCCGCCTTGCTGCAGATATTGCAGAATCGGTTGCACGTTCTGCAACGCGCAATTCTGATCCGTTTGGTTTTATTGGTTTTGATGACGTTGTACGCGAAGATTGGATTAGCGCGCAATCATTTAAATCTCATCGCGCGGTAGAGCTGGCAGAGCGATTAAAGGACTATCATCCAGAAGCTGTTTCTGGCGCGGGCATTGCTGATGTATGGCGCTATTTACCGCGCGAACGCTCATTGGTATTTATGATTTCAGATTTTCACATGCCTTTAATGCAATTAGAAGGCGCATTATCTAACTTAACGCGCCATCACATTGTGCCCGTTGTACTGTGGGATGCTGACGAATACACCAACTTACCTGAAAACGGCATCACCTCACTAACCGACCCCGAATCGGGCGTCAAACGTACGCTATTTTTGCGCAAAGATTACCGTAATCGCATTATTGAATCGTTTGCAGCGCGCCGCGCGGCAATTTACAAAATCTTTATGGAGTTCGACATGCCGCCGTTTTATGTTGAAGGCGAATTTGACGCTGACATGCTAACCGACTATTTTCACCAATTTGTAGCTGCCTAAATAATGACTAAATTAATGAAACAATTTTTATTGGCGCTTATGGTTAGTTTAAGCGCGTTAACTGCTTTTAACGCCCATGCGCTTGATAGCGAAATGCTATCTGATATTAAAGATGGCGTAGTCACCATGCAGATACAAGATCCCGATCGCAATGTGGGCTATGTGGTGGGCGACGTACTTACCCGCCACCTCATCATTAGCATTAAAAAACCCTACAAATTAATCGAAGAATCACTGCCAATTGTGGGCTATCAAAAGCGCTACAGAGGCCAAGTACTGGGCATCGATTTAAGCGATATTAAACACACAAGCTTTGATAATGGCGACGATGTCATTCATGATTTAACGCTTAGTTATCAAGTATTTACCAATAAAACAGTGGTTAAACATGGCGCTATGCCAACGGAATATTTACATATTATCAATGTAAATTCTAAAGGCAAAGAAGTGGTTAAATTCCGCATTCCTAGCTTTGAGTTTGCCATTTCTCCCATTTCGGTTTTTGGCCAAATAAAGATTGAAGACGACATTAGCGGCTATCGTGGCCCGTTATTGCTTGATAACAGTTTGCTGAAAAAACGGCTTAAAGCTTTGTTGATGATTGGCCTTATTAGCTTATTAGGCTTGATATATATGTTGGGCAAACATGCTTGGTTGCCGCGCATGGGCGGGCCATTTGCTAAAACGTATCGCTTCATTCGTAAACAAAAGAATCTGCCCCAAGGCGCTACACCTGAAGGCCTTAAAAATGCAGTCGCCAGCATGCATACCGCGTTAAATCAAGCTGCTGGCAGCAGTTTATTCAGCACTAATTTAGACGCTTTTTTAGCCAAAAAACCTGCTTTTAAAGCCATTAAACCTGAGTTTGCACAGTTTTTTAGCCTGTCGCGCCAAGTATTTTTTGAGCCTAATGCAAGGCACCAAGTTGGCAACGATCCGCTACAATGGTTAGCGCAATTTTGCCGCCGTTGCCGCGATTGCGAACGGGGTTTAGTGCCTGACCAATTGCCTTCAGACAGCTTGGTAGCTGGTAGCCAAAACGCAATTAACGCGCAAAAATAGGCCAACCATGTCATTTTCACTTCCTTGGTTATTATGGTTATTGCCGTTGGCATTTTTGCCTTTAATTTTTCAGCGCGCGCATAGCAAAAGCTATTCATGGCTGGAAATGTTGCCTGCAGACCCGCTTTCTGACTTAATTGGGCTAATCTTAAAGTTGTTGGCTGTATTAACTTTGCTATTTATTGTGCTGGGCATCAGCGCCCCGCACACCAATATGCAAGAAGTTGAGCGCATTGGCGTGGGCGCGCAAATTGGCTTGGTGCTAGATAGAAGCGCCAGTATGGATGATCCATTTTCTGGCGCGACTGCAGAAAATTCTTTAGGAGAAAGTAAATCGGCCGCGGCCGCGCGTTTAATCACCCAATTTGTAAAATCACGTCAAAACGACTTAATGGGCATGATTACCTTTAGCAACTCGGCCATGTATGTATTGCCGTTAACGGAAAATAAAGAAACCATGGTAGCCGCCGTGCGCGCCACGGCAGGTAATGCGCTGTTTCAAACCAATATTGGCAGCGGCTTAACAATGGGCGCTAGCTTATTCGAAAAAGTGCCTGACTCTGGCTCGCGCGCGGTTATTTTATTATCAGACGGTGCTGGGCGAATTGGTGCCGATTCGCAGCAAAAAATCCGTGATTGGTATGACCGATTGCACATTAGTTTGTATTGGATTGTACTGCGGCAACCAGGCGGCTTGAGTATTTTTGATAAAAATTATGCGCCAAACCCAGATAAAGCCTTGCCGCCAGAAATTGAATTGCACGAATTTTTTAAAACCATGAAAACCGATTTTCATGCCTATGAAGCTGATGACCCAAAAAGCTTGCAGCAAGCCATTGACGACATTAGCCGAAAAGAAAAAAAACCGATTAAATATTTGCAGAAAATTCCAGGTAAAGATTTATCGAATACTTGTTTTATGCTTGCCGCACTAATGATTGCATTATTATTGGGCATTAAATATTTAGAAGTAAATACGTGGAAATAAAAGCTTTAACATAAGCGCTTAGCGCCACAAGCAACCATTTTGGTGAATTTTGTTGCCTATATTATTGGCAGGAAAGTAAAAATGAATATAAATACAGCGCAACTTTTTAGTGTCAAAAAACTGACCTGGGCATTGACCATTATTGCGCTAATTTGCGCAATAGGCAGCATGCTGAGCTTTAAACGTATTAAACAAATTGATGCTTTTAATCAAGCGGTGATGGCTGGAAAACCAGTCGATTCTGATAAAGACAGCTTTGAAAAAAGCTTTGCTGAAGCGCTTGGTTTAGCTAAAAAAGAACGATATAAAGAAGCGTTAACGTTGTTTAATGCACTGTTAGCTAAGGCCAATCCGATACAAAAATCTGCGGTGTTGTATAACATGGGCAATATTAATTTTTTAAAAGCCAACCAAATGAGCGGAAATACCGCATCGGTGCATCAAGAAGCAGAATACCTGATGAATCAAGCAAAAACGGCCTATATTGGATCGCTAAAACTTGATCATACGCAGTGGGATGCCAAACATAATTTAGACCGCCTGCTCGGCTTGATTCCTGAAATTCCTACCCCTGGTTCTGGCGAAGGCGATAAAGCGGGTTTAATCATGGGCAACATTCCTGTAGGTTTGCCATAAATGCGCGCGCTTGCAAGTTTTGAACAAGCTTATCTGGCGCGAGTTATTACAGCGAGTGACTACAACCCACGTTCATTTAGCCAAACTGGCACCCTTTAAATCGTTATGAAAAACCTAGTCAATACCTTACGTCATCGCCGCGATATTACTTTGCTAACGCTGGCTTTATTATTTTTGATAATCGCCATGTTTAAGCCAACCGTGCCCGTTAAACGCGATGTATACAGCTATTTGATGGTGACTGATATTTCACAAAGCATGAACGTAAAAGATGCCACCTTAAACGGCAAACTGGTGTCGCGCATGGAATACCAACAATATCTATTACACCGCATTATCGGTGAAATGCCGTGCGGCACTCAGGTGAGTATTGGGTTGTTTGCGGGCGTTAGCGTGGCCGCGTTATACACGCCAATTGAGGTTTGCGAAAACTTTGCCGCGATAGACGACACTATTAACCATTTAGATTGGCGCACAGGTTGGTCTGGCAATAGCCGCATGCGTGAAAGCATGGTAACGCTTGCCAAGCTGATCCGTAGCTTTCCCGAAACAGCGCAAGTGGTTTATTTTACCGATGGCGAAGAAACGCCAAAACTGCATGTGTTTAACACCCGCGATTTAACCGGTTTTCAGGGCGGTAAAGATTGGTTATTTGTTGGCATAGGCTCTGACAAAGGCACGCCAATACCTAAAATGGACGAGCACAATCAGGTGATTGGCTATTGGGCTAACGAAAGTTTCGCAATGCAACCGGGTGTTGCGCAAATATCGCAAGATAATATTGGCACACGTGAAGAAAGTGTGGCGGTGGATACCAATGACCGATATTTATCTAAGTTAGACGAAAAATATTTAATCTCACTGGCAAAAGATATTAACGGCAGCTATGTTAACGGTGAAAATCTTCAAAATGTGTTAGCCGCGATGGAAAAACAGCCGCCGGCGCGCCGCAGTAAATCAAACTTTGAGTTAAAATGGATTTTTGCCACTTTGGCAGGGCTGTCATTTTTAGCCGCTTACTTGCCTAAGCATCCAATAAAAGAAAGCAAAGAAATCTTTAAGCAATTGATTGTACGCAGAAATTTTAAACGCAAACTAGCTGAAGCGGCTAAATCTGCTGCGCTCAAATCTTCTTAATTTATCCGCTCGTCACGCCAATTGACGAAACTAGGTTTTAAGCTTAAACCAGCGTAGCCAAACGCGCAAACGCCTTAACTCATCCCGATTATTAGCATTGGTCATTAAAATAATTGGCGGCAAAGCTAATTTTAAGCCATTCCCCTTAACGTTTAGTAGCGTGCCAGCCGCATGAATAAACGTGCTAGAGGCCAGCGCAGGTTGAAATTGTTGGCCTCGCTTATTGCTTATTGTTAACTCGCCTTTAGTGTTCACCTCAAGCGTTTGCCAAGACCAAGGCAGCAACAATAAAGCATCACGCGCAATATAATACGCACTACTCAGCAATATTAGCGCGATAATACCCAGCTTAAACACAAGCGCAATTGGCTGCAAAAGTATGATGGCAGAACAAGCAATTGAAACGCCGCTTATCATCCATAATAATAATTGAGTAGTCATTAGTTTAATTTGAATGGCTTGTGGCAAAATGGCGGGCATGTTGCATTATAGTGAATTGATAGGATAAATAGGATATGACGACCATTAATTTAAACACTGGCAGCGATATTTTGTGTGATTTATCACAGTTGGGTATGTTAGAAATTAGCGGCGCAGATGCAATCACTTTTTTGCAAGGCCAATTGACTAATGACGTAAAGTTACTACTTGGCACTAACGCGCACTACACTGCCTATTGCAATCCTAAAGGTCGCATGTTGGCGCTGTTTCTCGCCTTTATGCATCATAACAGTCAATTAGGTGACCATCACCACCTGCAGCTTAATCGTGAACTGTTAGAACCGATTATGAAGCGCCTAAAAATGTACGTGATGCGCAGCAAGGTTGAGATTAAAGACGTATCGGGTTCGATTGTAAAGTTCGGGCTAAACGGTCCAGAAGCCGCTTCACTGCTATCGCCCATGTTTAGTCAAATTCCAATACAAGATTTTGAATTGGTTAGCTTAGAAAATGGCGCCATTTTAAAATTACCAAGCGCAAATCACAATGCGCGATTTGAGATTTTTACCGATGTTGCAAGCGCGCCGCTTATTTGGGATGCGCTTAAAAATGATTGTCAAATTGTCGACCACAATTATTGGGAGCTGCTAGAGATTCAAGCCGGCATTCCTGATGTAAGCTTGGCGACGCAAGAACAATTTGTGCCGCAAATGCTTAATTTAGATATTTTAAACGCCATTAATTTTAAAAAAGGCTGTTACACAGGCCAAGAAATTGTCGCTAGAACACACTATTTGGGCAGCGTAAAACGGCGCACTTATTTGGCAGAAATCGCTTCACTTGCCGCGCCAGGCGATATCGTAACCGATGCGGTACAAAGTGAAATCGGTCAAATTGTGCGCGCAGCGCCAAATTTAATAGGCAGTTTTGATGTGTTAGCCGAGGTGCGCATTGACGCGGTTGCTGGTGGTGTTCTTACTTGCAATGGCGTACCACTTTTGATTAAAACCCTACCTTATTCGCTTTAAACTTATTGTTTATAACCAATGTAGTTAATTTGCGGCCGGCAATTTATCTTTGTAAAGCGCTTATTTGAACGGTACATCATGTGCTAAATATTCACATCAATATTTAAGGTGGCAATTTTGTAAGTTGTTCTTGGGCTTGGTTTAAATCAGTTGCTTTAGTGTCAGCAGGCGCTTGATTTTCTGGTTTGGCAGGCAAAGCTTGATCAATCACTTGATAGAACACTTCATCTTGCTTAATCATGCCTAGCTCTGTGCGGGCGCGCTCTTCAATCGCCGCGTTACCTTGTTTTAAATCGTGCACCTCAGCGCTTAAGGTTTCATTGCGCTGCTTAAACGCGGTATTTTTATCTTTTTGCTCTTCTATTTGCTGAGTAATATTCCATACCCGCAGCCAGCTGCCTTTGCCTAGCCACAACGGGTATTGCAGCAAGGCAATTAAAGCCACAAAAATGAGCGTTAATGCTTTCAAAACAATGTCTTAAGGTTTTGTTTAAAGCAAATTTCAACTGTAGTCGAGCTTAAACTAGGCAGATTGACGTGGACAGACCATTTAGTACGGCAAGCCGTGAATAAAATCAATGGTGTAACAACGTTTAAGCTTGAATGCATTTGAAATTACTTGAAGAGTTGGTAAAAAGCGCCCATCCCAGCGTAGCTGGTCGCATCGCCAAGCTCTTCTTCAATGCGCAGCAACTGGTTGTATTTCGCTACGCGCTCGCTGCGGCAAAGGCTGCCCGTTTTAATTTGCAGCGCATTGGTTGCAACCGATATATCGGCAATGGTGGTATCTTCTGTCTCGCCAGAGCGATGCGACACAACCGCGGTATAACCCGCGCGTTTAGCCATTTCAATGGTTTGGAATGTCTCAGTTAAGGTGCCAATTTGATTCACTTTGATTAATACCGAGTTTGCCACGCCGCGCTTAATACCTTCACGCAAAATTTTGGCGTTGGTTACAAATAAGTCATCGCCCACCAATTGCGTGCTTGCACCTAGGCGCTTAGTCAGAATATCCCAGCCATCCCAATCGAATTCGTCCATGCCGTCTTCAATCGAAATAATCGGATACTTATCGCACCAATTGGCCAAATAATCGGTAAATTGGGCAGATGTTAATGATAAGTTTTCTGACGCCAAATGATATTTTCCGTCCTTGTAAAACTCGGTACTAGCGCAATCTAGGCCTAAATAAACATCTTTTCCTGGCTCATAACCCGCGTCAGAAATCGATTCTAAAATAAGTTTAATCGCATCTTCATTCGAAGCTAAATTTGGCGCAAAACCGCCTTCGTCGCCTACAGTAGTCGCTAAACCTTTTTTATGCAGCGTTTTTTTTAATTGGTGAAAAATTTCTGCACCACAACGAATTGCCTCACGAAAACTGGGTAAACCTGCTGGAATAATCATAAACTCTTGCATGTCTACGCTGTTATCTGCATGCGCGCCGCCGTTGATAATATTCATCATCGGCGTGGGCAATTGCATGGCGCCAGAGCCACCTAAATAGCGGTACAGCGGTAAACCACTCTCTTCAGCCGCAGCACGCGCGCAGGCCATTGAAACCGCTAAAATTGAATTCGCGCCTAGTCGATCTTTATTTTCTGTGCCATCAAGCTCAATTAAAGTTTTGTCGATAAAACTTTGCTCTTCGGCATCCAGCCCAATAATCGCCTCGGTAATTTCGGTGTTAATATTTTCAACTGCTTGCAAAACACCTTTGCCCAAATAGCGTTTAGCGTCGCCATCGCGTAGCTCCATCGCTTCTTTTGCGCCTGTAGATGCGCCAGATGGCACCGCCGCGCGGCCAATGACGCCGCTTTCTAGCAATACATCGCACTCCACAGTTGGGTTGCCGCGTGAGTCTAAAATTTCACGACTGATAATATCTACAATTGCGCTCATACTTTTTCCTTTATTTAACAATTTTTAGCCACATAGCATACAGAGCTCACAGAGAAATTCAACTTCTAAATACTAGGGAGCAACTTAATAATAAGCCTACATAATTAATCTAGGGTTTTTTCTGTGAACTCTGTGTTCTCTGTGGCAGATTTTTTACTTAATTCTTAAAGCGTACTTTCAATAAATCCTGCTTTTTTAACCAATCTGTCCATATCCACCAACAAGTGCAGCAAATCTTCCATTTTGTGCAAAGGCCAAGCATTGGGGCCGTCTGATAAAGCTTTGCTTGGGTCTGGGTGCGTTTCCATAAATACGCCTGCAATGCCGCTGGCTACCGCCGCGCGCGCCAATACGGGCACAAACTCACGTTGTCCGCCGCTTTTATCGCCTTGGCCGCCAGGTTGCTGTACCGAGTGCGTCGCGTCAAACACCACCGGGCAATTGGTTTCGCGCATAATCACTAGGCCGCGCATATCAGAAACCAGCGTGTTATAGCCAAAACTCGCACCGCGCTCACACACCATAATGGTATCCGCACCGCCATTGGCTTCTTTGGCTTTATTCACCACTTGCAACATATCGTGCGGCGCTAAAAACTGGCCTTTTTTGATGTTCACAGGCTTGCCACAAGTCGCAACCGCGATAATAAAATCGGTTTGGCGACACAAAAAGGCAGGCGTTTGCAACACATCTACCACCGCCGCTACATGCGGCACTTGCTCGGTGGTGTGCACATCGGTAAGTACTGGCACGCCAATTTGGCTGCGTACTTCATCTAAAATACGCAAACCTTCTTCTAAGCCAAAGCCGCGAAATGTCTTTGTTGAGCTGCGATTGGCTTTGTCGTAGCTTGATTTGTAGATGAACGGGATGCCGACTTTTGCGGCTATTTCTTTTAGTTTGCCTGCCGTTTCAATCGCAAACTCGCGCGATTCAATCACGCATGGGCCAGCGATTAAAAATAGCGGCTTTTCTAAGCCAACTTCGAAGTTACATAATTTCATTTAAATCCTTTTATTTTTAGCCACCGAGGTCACAGAGTACACAGAGAAAATCTTCAGTTTTGGTTTTGCCTTTCTCTGTGTTCCCGGTGTTCTCTGTGGCTAAATTATTTTTATCATATTTTTTTATTATCAAGTGCCGCCTGCACATAAGCTTTAAACAGCGGATGCCCAGCACGCGGATTCGAGGTAAATTCTGGATGAAATTGTACGCCGACAAACCACGGGTGAGTGGCTGCTGGCAGCTCGATAATCTCGCACAAATCTTCACCAGTAGTACGCGCAGAAATCACTAAACCTGCTTTTTTAAGTTGCTCAACATAATGGTTGTTCACTTCATAACGATGCCTATGCCGCTCGTTCACTTGCGCGCCATAAATGCTGGCTGCCAGCGTGTTTGGCACAATCGGGCAAACTTGCGCGCCTAAACGCATGGTGCCGCCAAGGTCGGAGTTCTCATCGCGCACTTCCACTTTGCCAGTTGCGTCTTTCCACTCGGTAATTAAGCCAATCAGCTTGTGTGGTGCGTCAGTATTGAACTCTGTGCTATTCGCATCTTTTAAACCAGCCACATTTCTCGCAAATTCTATCACCGCTAATTGCATGCCCAAACAAATACCTAAATACGGAATTTTATTCTCGCGCGCGTATTGAATCGCCGCGATTTTGCCTTCTGTGCCACGCACACCAAAACCGCCGGGAATCAGAATAGCATCCATATTGTTTAGCGCATCGGTGCCAGATTTTTCAATCTCTTCGCTGTCAATATAGTGAATTTTCACTTTCGATTCAGTGTGAATACCCGCATGGATTAAGGCTTCTGTGAGCGATTTGTAGCTTTCGGTTAAATCGACATATTTGCCCACAAAGGCAATAATCACATGATATTTTGGATTTTCAAGTCGCGTGACGATGTTTTTCCACGCAGTTAAATCGGCTGCCTTGGCCAAAATGTTTAGCTTGTGGCAAACAATTTCGTCCATCATTTGGTCGTGCAATAAACCAGGAATTTTATAAATCGAATCCGAATCAATCGCGCTAATCACCGCCTCAAACGCAACGTTAGTAAACAGCGCGATTTTGCGACGCTCATCTTCAGGAATATCGCGCTCGGCACGGCACAGCAAAATATCAGGCTGAATACCGATTTGGCGCAGTTCTTTTACACTGTGCTGCGTTGGCTTAGTTTTTAACTCGCCAGCAGTAGGAATCCACGGCAAAAGCGTCAAATGCACATAACAAGCATTTTGCCTGCCTTCTTCAAAACCCATTTGGCGAATGGCTTCTAAAAACGGCAGCGATTCAATATCGCCCACCGTGCCGCCCACCTCTACAATCGCCACATCCGCGCCTTCTGCGCCGCGCTTGATATGGTTTTTAATCTCATCAGTAATGTGCGGAATCACCTGTACGGTTTTGCCTAGATATTCGCCACGACGTTCTTTTTTGATGACGGTTTCGTAAATTTGGCCTGTGGTAAAGCTGTTGCGCTTGGCCATGCGCTGCGAAATAAAACGCTCGTAATGGCCTAAATCAAGGTCGGTTTCTGCGCCGTCATCGGTCACAAAAACTTCGCCATGTTGGAAGGGCGACATGGTGCCAGGGTCAACGTTGATATAGGGATCAAGCTTAAGCATGGTGACTTTGATACCACGCGATTCTAGAATTGCGCCGAGCGACGCCGCCGCGATGCCTTTGCCTAATGAGGAAACTACACCGCCGGTGACGAATACATATTTGGTCATAAAACCCTTGAATATTTTGGTACGATTAATTTCGACCAGACGGGGTCAAATTTTACCGCAAAGCCAGTACAATAACTAGTAAAAGCACCAGCAAAACCAACTTATTTCAAATAAAATAAATAGGGAGAAATCACTTTCAAAAAACCAACATTCACTGGGCGGCGGTAGAGTCTGACCCGCGCTTTAAACAATTGCACCGCGATAAAAACCGTTTTTTATGGCGCATGATGTTGTTTGCATTGGTCTATTTTTTCTGCTTACCCATCGCCACAGCTTATTTTCAAGACATTTTAAAAGTTAAAGTTTGGGGCGTGATTAACGTCGGTTTATTATTTGCGCTTTCACAATTTATAGTCGCGTGGGTAATTGCTGTTATTTACGCCAAGCGCGCCAATAGTGAATTTGACGTGCGCGCCAACTCGCTGATTGAAGATGCGCATAAGATTAAGGGGTTGGTATGAATGTTAAGTCTATGAAACGATCACTTTCAAAAATGTTAATTATATTCAGCAAATCTAAATCCCCCACCAACCGTCATTCCAGCGAAGGCTGGAATCCAGTCAAGGTGAATTACGCTGTGATGATATTCAAAGCGATGATGTCGCTTTTTATTATAAATTTCAAACCAATTTTAAATGTAATTACCAAAAAACTAAGCACGTTGCTTGCCTGGATACTGGCCTTCGCCATTATGACGAAATTTGTTATTTCCGTGATTAAAAGAATCTTCCCTCGTATTGTGAATAAAGTATTGTTAATTTTAGCTGCCCTGCAAGCCACACCAGCATTGGCTTCTGGAGCCGTTTCAAATGAATACCGTTGGCTCACCTTTCTCGTCTTCAGCGGCATCATCGCCGCCACCATGTATATTACTTGGCGCGCCAGCAAACGCGTTAAATCGACGACAGATTTTTACGCAGCGGGCAACTCAATTTCTGGCTTGCAAAACGGCTGGGCGATTGCGGGCGATTACCTGTCAGCCGCATCTTTCCTTGGTATTGCGGGTTTAATCTCGCTGTATGGTTACGATGGTTTTATGTATTCGGTTGGTTTTCTCATGGGCTATATCGCTGTGCTGTTGGTGATTGCCGAACCGTGCCGCAACATTGGCAAATATACCTTGGGCGATATTTTAGCGTTTCGTAACGACCCGAAAAAAGCGCATTATCGCTGCAATTTCGACCATCACCGTCAGTATTTTCTACCTCACCGCGCAAATGGTCGGCTGCGGCGTTTTGGTAAAAACGCTCATTGGCATCGATTACGAGGTCTCAGTCATCGCGGTCGGCACGCTGATGCTGGCCTACGTGGTGTTCGGCGGCATGGTTGCCACCACTTACGTGCAAATCGTGAAAGCGGTTTTGCTGGTAATTGCCTCGCTGGTGTTGGTCACATTGGTGTGGATGCCTAATGGATTCAGCCTGCCCGCGTTTTTACATACGGTGGTAGATAACCCGAATGTACAAGCGCAAGTGGCGAAATTACTCGGCGCGGCGGCAGAAACGATGACGCCGCAAGAACTCGGCCAACGTTTTTTAGAGCCAGGTTTATTTTTAAAAGACCCGATTGACCAAATCAGCCTAGGCATGGCGCTGGTATTTGGCACGGCGGGTTTGCCGCATATTTTAATGCGCTTTTTTACCGTGCCAAATGCACAAGAAGCGCGTAAATCGGTGGTTTGGGCGATGGCAATTATTGGCGGCTTTTATGTTTTAACGCTGTTTTTGGGTTTCGGCGCGGCCATGCATGTTGGTAGCGACGTCATCGGCGGTATTGATAAAGGCGGCAACATGGCAGCGCCTTTATTAGCGCAATATTTGGGCGGCGGGCAAAATTCGTTGCTAGGTAATTTTATGTTGGCGTTTGTCGCCGCAGTTGCGTTTGCGACCATTGTCGCCGTGGTCGCAGGTTTGGTGCTGGCTTCGGCATCTGCAATCGCGCACGATTTATATGTAAACGTGATTAAAGACGGCGACACCAGCCAAACGCAACAAATGAAAGCCGCCCGCATCGCCAGCATTGGCGTGGGTATTGTCGCCATTATCATCGGCATGTTGGCCAAAGGCCAAAACGTCGCGCACTTAGTCGGTATGGCGTTTGCCGTGGCGGCCAGCAGCAATTTACCCGCCATTTTCCTCACGCTTTACTGGAAAAAATGCAACACCGCTGGCATTGTGGCGGGGATGTTAATAGGCGCAGGCAGCGCGATTTTAATGGTGCTAGTTTCGCCCAATATGACCTATCCGCTAAAAGTGCTGGCCGATGCCAAAATAGTGCTAGAGGGCGCGCCTGCAAAGCCTGCCGTTGAAGCCAAAGCTAGCGAAGGCATTATGTGCGAATTTTTCACCACCTGCCAAAAACGCGAAGCAGCCAAACCAGCGGTTGAATCCGTTGTTTCTGTACCGCAAAAAATCGCCGAATTAAAAGAGTTACTCATGCGCATCCGCAGCCAAGAAGCGGTTGCAGGCATTAACAAACAAATCGTAGAACTCGAAAAATCCATCACCAAAGCGAATGAGGATTTAGCTAAATTTCAAGGCCAAAGCACCAGTATTATGGGGCTTAAAAAGCCACTATTTAGGTTGAAAAACCCGGGTATTATTTCAATCCCGCTCGGTTTTTTAATGGTGATTTTATTTAGCCTACTCAAGCGCGATAAACGCGCCGAAGACTTGTGGGAAGAGCTTTATGTGCGACAGAATACGGGTTTGCATGTGGAAGATGTTTCGCATTAAGGATCAACATGAATCCAACATGGAACATAAACGAAACACGAAATCATATTCTTCGTATTTACGGGGAAGAACAGCTTGAAGTTGTAAGAGTTAGCCTTAACTCTGTCATTCTGCGAGAGAAATATGCACGCTATCATTATCATGAGGCTAACAAAATAATTGATAGGTTTCTGAAAAGAGAATTTAAAACTAAATATGCTATTGAAATTGCATTTAATAACTCATACCAAAAAAATATTGCTTTGATTAAATTAGAAGCTAATATTTTGGCTTGCTTATCAAATATGCATGCTATTGCAGACATTTATTCGTATGCAATTTATTATGTTTTTGGGTTTAATTTAATTGCAAATAAACTCGCTGAACATAAAATAGATACGAATTCTGTTTTAAATATAATTAAATATAAACAAGGTTTTAGTTTTATTTATCAACTACTTAGTAGCATTAAAGAATATGGGGATTTTGGTCATTTGTCAGCGATAGTAAATCACACAAAGCATCGCGGCGTAAAAAGATTGAGCCTATGCTTCAGTCAGCTTGGTATGCCTAATGAACTATATACTATAAAAATTCCATTATACGAATACAATAATAAAGTTTTTCCAGAAGTTGATGCTAAGCAATTTTTAAACCATGGAGTTCAATCGTGCAACAAAAATACATATAGATATGGGTAATGCAATAAATGAAATTCTTGCTATGAAACTGCCCACTTCCCATAACCCTTAAACTGCTGAAACACTTCTCGCATTTCGGCTTCAGATAAAATATTCGGCTCACCGATCTGCATAGCACGCCAATACTGCTCGCACAGGTTTTCTGCTTCTATCGTCACCGCCAGCGCGTCATCTAAATCGCGCCCTAGTGCTATCATTCCGTGATTGGCCAGCAGACAGGCTTTGCGGTCTGATAATGCCGCCAGCGCGTTATCGGATAAGGCTTGCGAGCCAAACAGCGCGTAAGGCGCGCAACGTATCGTATCTCCGCCCACCACCGCTATCATGTAGTGAAACGGTGGAATATCTTTGTGCAAGCAGGCCAGCGTGGTGGCGAACATGCTGTGCGTGTGGATGATGGCGTTAATATCGGCGCGGCTTGCTAGAATATCGCGATGAAAACGCCATTCACTTGAAGGGATTTTGCCAGCTTCGTAACTGCCGTCAAATTGCATTTTTACCATGCTGGCTGCGTTCATATCCTCCACCGCCATACCGCTTGGCGTGACTAGAAAACCATCGTGACCATTTTCTTGGCAACGCACACTGGCATTGCCCGCTGTGCCTTTATTAAGGCCAGTTGCGATGAGTTTTTGAGCGATTATTAGTAATCGTTCGCATTGGTTTTGCATGGTTTATTTAATTTAGTGTTTAACTTATCGTCATTCTGAGCGTAGCGAAGAATCCAGTCAATCAAGTTAAATGGCAATGGATTCTTCGCTACGATCAGAATGACAAAAATTCGAGAATGACAAAATCATAGAATGATACAAGTCGAGAATAATAAATTTTAAAAATAATGAGATTTAAAATGGCGCAAAATCACATCAAGCAAAGACTAAAGCCGCATCTTTTGCCCGCGCGAAATCGCCCAATCAATCACCGCTTTAAATTTTTGCGTAGGCACATCATCATATTGTAGCAAGCCCCAACTGCCCCATTTTGACCAGCCGCCAACGCTGTTGAACGCACATAGCAAATCGCCGCCGTTATTGGTCCAAGCCGCTAAATATTGCGTGTAAAGCGCGCCCATGCGTGCATCTGCGTTGGCTTTTAAAAATAACCGTGTCAATTGCGCGTTATTTTCAGCGCCCGCAACCCCTACCAAATGTTGGCCTGCCTCGTAAGCGACCAATTCTAGGCCATATTGGTTGGCTATTTTTTTGTTGCTTTGTATCCATTGCACGGTTTCTGTCGATACCACTTTGTTAAGCGCATCGAACAGCGTATCTAAACTCCAACTGGCGACGACTTTTTCTGTTATGCCGTTATCTGCGTTCGGCGGCACGCTAAAATTAATATAAGGCGCAATCGCCAATACGTCGGCTTGTTTGGCGGCTTGTTTAGCAGCCTGTTTGGCAAATGCCTCAGCACTTAAAATTTGCTCGGCAACGCCGGCACTAGCCGCTTGCGAGGCTAATACCCGTACAAAACGCGGATGTTTGCCCTCTTTATCTAGGCCAAAGACATCACCCCAAATATTAAAGATTTGTAACGATCGATGCGCAGTAAATTTCCATGCGGCCTCCCACGACTTTTGGGCTAACTTCAATGCCTGGCCCTGTTTTGCGGCATATGCGTTTTGCCCAAAGCCGCCATTCCAAACCTCGTTTGAATATTCAACCCAAGCGCGCAAATTTAAATTTAAATTTGCTTTAACCATGCTGGCAAATTGCTGAATGTAATCATCATTCGCCATGTGCGGCAGGCAAAACCATGGCTCAGTTTGTAATCTATTGGCTAAATCAATCATCAGCTCTAGCGGCACGCCTTTAATGGCGTAGCTAGCATCATTAAGCTGCGGCCTATCATGCCACATGATTTGCGCCGCATTATTGGTGGCCATAAAATCCATAAACCGAATACTTGCCACGCCCTGCCAACGCCTTAAAAAATGCGTTTGCCAAGGGTTTATTAAGACAGTTTTTTCATATTTTTTTGCAAACACCCGAATGTTTTTAATGTAATTATGCGGATTTAATTGTGTAATATCTAAGCGAAACAAGCCTTTTTGGCCATCGACCGTGAGCTCTATTTTGCCAGGAGCATTCGATTTAACGGCGTAAAAAGGCACGCTAATTTCGCCCTCGCCGTCAAACAAAATAACATAATCATCCGCAGGAAAATGTTGATTCTCGAGTGAGCAAATAATAGTGGAAGCCACCATGCCCGCAGGTAACTGGCTTACCCAGCCGTGCGCATCCAGCTTTAGGCTTACCACATCACCGCCATTTTCGTTGTAGCCTACAAACCATGCACGCGATTGCTTAAACAAATCTACGAAAGGTAACTCGCTGCCATAATCGGCAATGCCCGCTAAATTAATGCCCAAGCGCGCGCCTGAAATGACGCTATTATTAAGCGTGTTGCTAGTGCTATTGTTATTTAAACTTTCCGCTTGCGGCTTGGCCATTTTCTTGCGGGCAATTTTAGCAGTAGATTTGTTGGCAAGTTTTTTTCGCGGCAGCTGCGTTTCGGCAAGACTATTGGCGCCAAACAAAGCGCTTATAAAACCAAGCACTAATTTTCTGCGAAAGTTATCCACTGTTCAATAGGTGATTATTTAGGTTAATAATTGATGCAATTCATTGGGCGCAAATACGCCTTTTTCGGTAATAATGCCTGTCACCAGTCTTGCAGGTGTGATGTCAAAAGCAGGGTTGGCGGCTTTACTTTCTAGTGGTATTAGTCTCATTTTTTGTAGGCTGCCATCTTTGCTCAAACCCTGTAAAAAAGCCACTTCATCGCCGTCGCGCTCCTCAATTTCGATAGTGTTGTAGTCACTTATTTGCCAATCAATCGTTGGTGTTGGCACGGCCGCATAAAATGGGATTCTATGATTAGCAACTATATTATCAAACGCTGCTAAGGCTTTTAAATAGGTGCCAATTTTGTTGCATACATCGCCATTGGCAGTCACGCGATCGGCGCCCACAATCACCATATCCACCAAGCCTTGTTGCATTAAATGCCCACCTGCGTTGTCGGTAATCACGGTGTGCGGCACGCCGTGTTGTGCTAGCTCCCACGCCGTTAAAAACGCGCCTTGATTGCGCGGCCGCGTTTCATCTACCCACACATGCACACCAATACCTGCGTCGTGTGCGGCGTAAATGGGGCCAAGCGCAGTGCCAAAATCAACCGTAGCCAGCCAACCTGCATTGCAATGCGTAAGAATATTCAATGTTTTATTGTTATATAAACGTTTAATGACTGCCAAACCGTGCTGGCCAATCGCTTGATTTTGCGCCACATCTTCCTCGGCAATAGTGGCGGCCTCGCGCCATGCGGCTAAATTGCGTGATGCTGAATTATTAAGCGTATTAGGTTTTTGCAGCACGCGCAACATGCGATTAACCGCCCACGCCAAATTGACGGCAGTTGGGCGACTATTAATCAGTAATTGTGCCGCGCGCAGCACATGCGCCTCAGCATCATCTTCTAGCGTCGCCAGCGCCATGCCATAAGCCGCCGCAACGCCAATTAGCGGTGCGCCGCGCACTTGCATGGAGCCAATGGCATGTACCATTTGTTCTACGCTGGTGATGCGCACAATTTCAAACGCAAACGGCAATTTGGTTTGATCGATTATCTCGACAAACTGACAGCGTGCATCTGGCCAAATGGTGCGGAAGTCTTTTTCGGCAACTCTCATTATTTTATATGGGATTAGTTAGCTGTCAATTATTATAAACTCACTACAAATTAGAAAATGTCATTCAATATATTCGTTTTAGTTATAACAATTGCAAGCATTTATAGTGAAAAAGTATTTAAATTTATTTATTTAAAACTTGCATTTTTTTGAGTTCTATTTTTTTACAGTTTCAATCCACAAAATCTGTGGATAACTTTGTGGATTACTGTGTAACAAAAACGTAACCTACCAATTTTAAAGGCTTTTTTCTAAAAGTTCATTTTTTAATCTACTTTTTTTACTATATAAATCAATCAGTTAAAAGATACCCCTTGTTTAATAAGGCTTTTTTGCTGTTGTTAATGTAGCACCTTAAGAGGTGTGCATAAATCGCTTATTTTTGGCAAAACCTGACAAACATTTTTGCCTGTGGTTTCAATGATTTGCGCAATTTCTAACCCGCGTAAGTCAGCCAAAACTTGTGCAATTTTGACTAATTCAATTGGTGAGTTTCGATTTTTATTGCCCACCCATTCGGGCGCAATATCGGGCGAATCTGTCTCTAGTACAATGCTATCTAATGGTAAATTTTTAGCCAAATTACGCAAATGTAGCGCCCGCGAATAAGTCATCGCGCCCCCAAAGCCTAATTTAAAACCTAAATCAATCAGCGCATGCGCTTGCTGAGTGCTACCATTAAAGGCATGGGCTATGCCGCCGGTTACTTTGCAGCGACGCAAATGCTTTAATATGTCATCCACGGCTTTGCGCACATGCAAAATAACGGGCAAATTAAATTCCTTAGCAATTTTTAACTGTTCGCTAAAAAAATATTCCTGCGTTTCACGATTATCGGTGGTCACGAAAAAATCTAAACCAATCTCGCCAACGCCAACCAATTGCGGATTAGATAATGCTAATTGCGCGGCAATCAGCTGCTTGAGCAACACTAAATCACTTGGCTGCGCACTATCAACCGTCATGGGGTGTATACCAAGCGCGCACTTGCAATATTGATATTGATGAGATAATTCAATGACTTGCTGAAAATTTTGGCGCGACACAGCAGGAATTACAATAAAATCAACGCCCGCTTGCTTGGCGGCTTGCAGTACCACATCACGATCTAAATCAAATTCGGGCGCATCAATGTGGCAATGACTATCAATTAACATAGCGGCTTGGCCCGCAATCGAATGTCTGGCCCAATTTGGCGCAAATCAATAATTTGCAATGCAATAGCTTGATTCATTTGCGTTATTTCTGGCAGCGCAAATAAGCCTTTTGCGGCGCTACCCATCAACTTTGGTGCGTAATAAATAATCACCTCATCAATCAAGCCTGCGGCCAACAGCGCGCCATTTAAGCCCTCACCGCCTTCTACTAGCACCTCGTTGATTTCCTGGCTGGCAAGGTGGCTTAATAGCGATTTTAAGCACACTTTGGCATCATTATTTGGTAGACATAAGAGCTGTGCGCCCGCGGCGAGTAATTGTGCTGATTTAAGCTGCGCGTCATTAGCAAAAGCAATTATCACATTACCGCCGTGCAAAATGTTGGCATCAATTGGCGTTCTTAAATCGCTATCAACAATCACTTTTAATGGTTGACGCAATGGCTGACGTAATCTTTGATGCACTGCTTGACGCAATGATTGTTGGCTGTCCGTTTCTAAACCGCCGCTTTGCAACCTGACGCTCATGCTAGGGTTGTCAGCTAAAACTGTGCCAATACCCGTTAAAATCGCACAGCTGCGCGCGCGCCAATGCTGCACGTCCATACGCGCCGCTTCGCTGGTTATCCATTGGCTTTGGCCATTGTTTAGCGCAGATTTTCCATCTAAACTGCTGGCGATTTTGCTGCGCACAAACGGTTTTTGCTGCGTCATGCGCGAGATAAAACCAGGATTAAGTGCCTCAGCCTGTGCTTGCATTAATCCACTAGCAACATTGATATGATTGACTTGCAAATGCGCTAAACCGTTGCCAGCAACTTGTGGATTAGGGTCTTGCATCGCCGCGATGACTGTTGTAATGCCCGCATTAATAATGGCTTGCGCGCAAGGTGGTGTGCGGCCTATGTGGTTGCAGGGCTCAAGCGTGACATATAAGGTTGCGCCGCGTGCTTGCTGGCCCGCTTGGCGCAGTGCAAACACTTCTGCATGTGGATCACCCGCCTTTAAATGTGCGCCCTCGCCCACTATCTTGCCGTCTTTTACAATCACACATCCCACGCGCGGGTTGGGCATCGTCGTATATAAGCCCTGCTCTGCCAGTTGCAAAGCGCGCGTCATACAAAGATGGTCTTCAGCAGTAAAAGCCATACAATTTATGCGCAATTAATCACAAAACTATAGTTCACGTATTGCATCATGAAAGTCATCCACATCAGAAAAGCTGCGATACACCGATGCAAAGCGAATATACGCCACTTTATCCATCACTTTTAGCTCTTGCATCACACTTTCACCCAACTCGCGTGCAGGAATTTCACGCTCGCCAAGGCTCAACATTTTTTGCACAATGTGGTCGAGCGCACGGTCGATATATTCGGTGGGTACTGGGCGTTTGTGGAGTGCGCGGGTAAAAGAAAGGCGCAATTTTTCGCGACTAAATTCTTCGCGCGTACCATTGGTTTTAACTACTTGTGGCAACTGCAAATCAGCTGTTTCAAAGGTGGTAAAGCGCCTATCGCAAGCACCGCACTTACGGCGACGGCGAATAGAATCGCCTTCGTCATTCACTCTAGAATCAATGACTTGGGTATCGGAGTCGCCGCAAAAAGGACATTTCATAACAGTTATATCCTATTGTAGGTGCGATTTTTAGATCGCGAATATAGCTCAGGCATCATTTACGATTGCAAGCGAAAATTCCCGCAATCAATTGCGCTCCTACCAAAACCTTAAACACCATAAACAGGAAACCTTGCCGTTAAGGTATGTGCTTTATCTTTAGTCGCTGCAATCACGGTTTCAGAAGTCGGATTATCCAACACATCAGCAATTAGGTTCGCTACTTGACGCGCCTCGTCCTCCATAAAGCCGCGCGTAGTAATGGCAGGTGTTCCAATACGAATACCCGAAGTGACAAACGGGCTTTCTGGGTCATTAGGAATCGCGTTTTTATTCACCGTAATGTGCGCTAAACCAAGTGCTGCATCAGCCGCTTTACCCGTTAAGCCTTTAGGGCGAAGGTCAACCATAAACATGTGCGATTCTGTGCGGCCTGACACCACACGCAAGCCGCGCGCAATCAAAGTTTCGGCCATGGCTTGCGCGTTTTTAAGTACTTGCGCTTGATAGGTTTTAAACTCAGGCTGCGAAGCTTCTAAAAAAGCAGTGGCTTTACCTGCAATCACATGCATTAATGGCCCGCCTTGCAAGCTAGGAAACACGCTAGAATTCAGCGATTTTTCAAATTCGGCTTTGGCTAGAATAATGCCACCACGCGGCCCGCGCAACGTTTTATGCGTGGTAGATGTGACAAAATCAGCATGCGGCACTGGGTTTGGGTACACACCGCCCGCAATTAGGCCTGAATAGTGTGCCATATCCACCATAAAATACGCACCGACTTTTTTGGCGATTTCACTCATGCGCGCCCAATCAAAGCGTAGTGCATAAGCACTAGCCCCACCAATCAGTAGCTTTGGCTTAGATTCAATAGCAATGCGCTCCATCTCATCGTAATCAATCTCTTCATGCTCGTTTAAGCCATACGCAACAATATTAAACAACTTGCCCGATAAATTGGCCGGTGAGCCATGCGTCAGATGGCCGCCGTGGCCTAAATTCATGCCCATGATGGTGTCGCCAGGTTTTAAAATACTAAAATAAACGGCTTGATTGGCTTGACTGCCGCTATGGGGTTGTACATTGGCATACTGCGCGCCGTATAAAGCTTTCAGGCGGTCAATTGCCAATTGTTCTACTTGATCCACATACTCGCAGCCGCCGTAAAAACGCTTGCCCGGGTAGCCTTCAGCGTATTTATTGGTGAGCTGGGAGCCTTGCGCTTCCATGACCGCAGGGCTGGTATAATTTTCAGAGGCAATGAGCTCAATATGCTGATGTTGGCGCACGACTTCGGCGTTAATCATCGCATCCAATGCTGGGTCGGCAGAATTGAGTTTTTTTGAAATGCTAAACATAATGGTGAATGTTTCCAAAAGAGTTGATTAAATTTGAATTATTTTAACATGCAAGGCTAGCTTAACAAACTTAAGCGCATAACAGAATTTCGCAATCCCATGGTGCGCGACGTTATGTGCGCGTTATAATGAGTGATTATTAACTCTTAAAGTTGCATGATGAAGTGGACTAACAGTCAACAAATTGCCGAAGCGTTATTCGATAAACATCCCGAGATTGACCCTAGCACTATACGGTTTACCGATTTAATGGCGTGGGTGATGGCTTTAGATGGCTTTGACGACACGCCTGAGCATTGCGGCGAGAAGATCTTAGAAGCCATTCAATTGGCTTGGCTAAATGAACATGCATAAGCCGAACTGTTGAAAGTAAATTGGTTAAGCTTAAACAGGCTTAATAGCTAGCCAATTAAAAACTAAACGCTGCAACATGCAAACCACTATTCTCATTGCTTTATTTGCGCTTTTTGTAAAGCATTTTATTTGCGATTTTCCGCTGCAAATTTGGCCTTGGATGTACCGCAACAAAAGCACTTATTTGCACCCAGGCGGCATTGCCCATGCCGCTATTCACGGCGCGGGCACTTTTGGTGTGCTGATTTTTTTTGATATTACTTTTGCATGCTTAGCAGGTTTGTTTGACATGCTGGTGCACTATCATATCGACTGGGCAAAGATGAATATGAATGCCCGCTACCATTTAAAACCTGATAATAGCGAGTGGTTTTGGATCGCTATGGGTTTCGATCAACTCTTGCATCATGCGACCTATTTTATTATTGTGTATTATGCCTTTATCTATTATCACTCAACGTAATTTAGCCTTACTCCAATTGTCCAATTAATCACTTGTTGACCCACTATGCAAAACAACCTCATTCCCAAAGAAATTTTTAAAGCCTACGATATTCGCGGTATTGTCGGTAAAACCTTAACGCCCGCTATTGTAGAATTGATTGGTCACGCGCTTGGAAGCGAAGCCAAACAACGTTTGCAGACCGAAATTTGCATCGGCTATGATGGCCGCTTATCTGGCCCAGAGCTGGCTGAAGCGCTGTCATTAGGCATTCGCAAAGCAGGCGTTAATGTGGTGAATTTGCGCATGGTGGCAACGCCGATGGTGTATTTTGCGGCGCATCATTTAAACAACCATTGCGGCGTAATGGTGACTGGCAGCCACAACCCACCCGATTATAACGGCCTAAAAATGGTGCTGGCGGGCGAAACATTGTCAAACGATAGTATTCAAAGTTTGCGCCACCGCATTGAATACAATTTATTGACCTATGGCGATGGTTTAGAGCGCAGTTATGATATTGCGCCCAATTACATCGCTGATATTAAAGCCGATATTAATTTAACTCGGCCGCTACAAATCTCGGTAGATTGCGGTAATGGCGTGGCGGGCGCCTTTACCAAAACTTTATATAACGCCATTGGTTGCCGCGTGGATGAGCTATTTTGCGAGGTAGATGGCACTTTTCCCAATCACCATCCTGACCCATCTGTGCCAGAAAATTTGAATGATTTAATCGGCGCACTTAAAACCACGCGATCTGAGCTGGGCCTTGCGTTTGATGGCGATGGCGATAGGCTGGGCGTGGTGACTAAAGACGGCAATATTATCTATCCCGATCGGCAAATGCTGCTTTTTGCGCAAGATGTGCTCAGCCGCAATAAAAATGCCACCATTATTTTTGATGTAAAATCGACGCGTAATTTAGCGCCGTGGATTCGTAAACTAGGCGGTAATCCAATAATGTGGAAGACTGGCCATAGTTTAGTGAAAGCTAAAATTAAAGAAACCGGCGCTGCTTTGGCGGGCGAGATGAGCGGCCATATTTTCTTTAATGACAACGATTCTTATGGCAAAAAACGCTGGTACGGCTTTGATGATGGCTTATACGCTGGTGCGCGCTTGCTGGAAATTTTAAGCAACTTCGCTAATCCATCCGAAATTCTCAATAGCCTGCCCGACAGCGTTAGCACGCCAGAGCAGCATATTCAGATGAAAGAAGGCGAGCCACATTTACTGATAGCGCAACTACAAAAGACAGCCGACTTTACTGACGCGGTAGAGGTCATTACCATTGACGGCTTACGCGTAGAATACCCAGATGGCTTTGGTTTAATGCGGCCAAGCAATACTACGCCAGTGGTTGTATTGCGTTTTGAGGCAGATAACAATGCAGCGCTTCTACGCATTCAAGCCAAGTTTAGAGATGTGATTTGGGAAGTTGCGCCGCACGTAGCGCTACCTTTCTAAATAAAATTTAATCGCCTAAGTTAATCACAACTTTAAACACAGCCAGGTCAACAATTGTCGCGTAACAGCCTACTATTTTCGATTGTTTGGCTAGCCTTAGCGTTTGGCATTTATGTCATTGTCGATAACATTCAAAACCCCAATAAAGCGTTTCGCTTAGGCAATAATGCGAACAGCGTCACGCTTAAACGTGGCTTAGATGGCCATTATCGCGCCGAAGCGTTTATCAATAATCAAAAAATAAATGTGTTGGTCGATACGGGCGCAACGGGCGTGGCTATTTCGCAATCGGTAGCCAATAAACTCGGCTTAAAAAGTATAGACGCTGTAGCAACCAATACTGCCAATGGCGACAGCGTGGGCTATATGGTGCGCCTAGAATCTGTGAAAGTAGGCGGTGTTGAGGCCAACAATGTGGCCGCGATGATTGCGCCAGGCCTTGATGGTGATGTGCTGCTGGGAATGAGTTATTTAGGCCGCATGGACGTAAGGCTGTTTAAAAACCAAATGACAATTAAGCAAGTTGAGTAAATTTATTGCTACTAACTAATTGATTGTAAACATTTTATTTTTATTCTCTAAAACAATTGTAAGTAATGTGAAGTTTGCTATGACTAATGGTGGCTAGCTAGCAAACCTGCATTACTAACAAGTCTGGTGACAAACCAGACTTACAAATTAAAACTTTTTAGGAGATTTAAAATGAAATTATCTTTAACCAAAACCGCACTTGCTGCTAGTGTGTTGCTGTCTGTTGCAGCCTTTTCTGCGCCAGTTTTTGCGGCAGATGCAATGCTAGGCACTGGTGGTTATGCTCGCCAATTACAAAAAATGGACATGATGAAAATGTTAGACGCTGATGGCAATCACATGGTAACCGCAGCCGAGGCAGATTCATACTACAACAGCGTGTTTGATACGCTAAACAAAGATGGTGACGACTCGTTAGAAGCCAATGAATGGACAGGCCCAAGCAAAAACTTAAAATTGGATTTAGCCACGGGCGGTTACAGCCGCGAGCTGCGTTCAATGAAAATGATGAGATTGATGGATGCAGATGGTGACCACAAAGTGACGCGCGATGAATTTTTAAGCCATCATCGTGCGGTTTTTGCAAAACTTGACACCTCAAGCGACCAAGAACTAAGCGCAACAGAATGGTCAATGAAAGGCCTGCTAGGTAAATAAATACTGGGCAAATAATTTCGTATTATCCACAAGATAAAGCCAGCTTTTGCTGGCTTTATTTTTTGAAGCTTTTCAGGTAATTACAGTCGGCGCAGTTCTGCCAGACCGTTGTTTCAATTCACAAATCTCCTCTGCAATCTCAATTAAGTTGGCAATTTCTTCAAGAGTATCAACTGGGTCGCCAATGTCATAAATGGCCTCAAAGTATTGCCGCACCGTCGCACCTTCAGTACCCGTGCCAGATAAGCGAAACACGATGCGCGAGCCACCCTCAAACAAAATACGCACGCCCTGCCCTGTGCTAACAGAGCCGTCAATAGGGTCGGTGTAACTAAAATCATCGACGATTTTTACTGCATATTTTCCAAATTTTTGGTTAGGTAAAGTTGCAAATTGCGCTTTTACGTGTGCCATTACGCCGTTGGCAATTTCAGTTGGCACTGCCTCATAATCGTGGCGCATATAAGCATTACGGCCATACTCAAGCCAATGATTATTAACGATTTCTTCTACGCTCATTTTTTTGGCGGCAATGATATTCAACCAACACAGCACCGCCCACAAGCCATCTTTTTCGCGCACATGATTGCTGCCAGTGCCAAAGCTTTCTTCGCCGCACAGTGTCACTGCGCCCGCATCCATTAAGTTGCCAAAAAACTTCCAGCCTGTTGGCGTTTCATAACACGGAATATTCAATTTTTTTGCCACGCGATCAACCGCGCTACTGGTCGGCATACTGCGCGCAACGCCTGCAAGCCCTTGTTTATAAGCAGGAATTAGCGTCGCGTTGGCGGCAATTACCGCCAAACTATCCGATGGCGTCACAAAAAAACCGTTGCCCAAAATCATATTGCGGTCACCATCGCCGTCCGAAGCCGCGCCAAAATCGACTGCTTTTGTGGCATAGAGTGCTTGAACTAAATCGTGCGCATAAATCAAGTTTGGGTCAGGATGACCGCCGCCAAAGGTTTCACTCACCTCGCAATTCATTAAGCAGCTTTGTGGCGCACCTAAGCGATTAACCAAAATTTCTTTGGCATAAGGTCCAGTCACTGCGTACATTGCGTCAAACTTCAACTGAAAGCGAGATTGCAGCAATGTTTTAATCGCCGCAAAATCAAACATACTAGCCATTAAATCAGCATAATCGGTGACAGGGTCAATCACTTCTACCGTAAAATTTTCTAAGTGAGTTACACCCATCTTTTCAATATCTACATCACTAAAACTGGCAATTTTATACTGTGCAATCGTTTTACTTTTTTCAAAAATCGCTTCGGTAATTTTTTCTGGTGCAGGGCCGCCGTTGGGCGTGTTGTACTTAATGCCAAAATCCTCAGTTGGCCCAGCTGGGTTGTGGCTGGCGGACAAGATAATGCCGCCTAAGCTCTTGTACTTGCGAATAATATGCGAGGCGGCTGGCGTGGATAAAATACCATTTTGGCCGACTAAAACGCGCGCAAAACCATTCGCCGCCGCCATTTTGATAATGATTTGAATGGCCGTTTTATTATAATACCGCCCGTCACCACCGAGTGTTAATACGGCGTTTGGGGTGATTTCGATTGAATCAAAAATACTCTGTACGAAGTTTTCGAGATAATTGGCTTGCTGAAAAACGGAGACCTTTTTACGCAAACCAGAAGTGCCTGGTTTTTGATCTGAAAACGGCTGCGTACTGCGTGTTTGAATAGTCATTTTTTAATCCTAATTGATGAACAAAATTATAGTCGAAAATGGCGATGCATTGCTTTTAAGCTCCTCTCTTTCACAATTATTGATGACTGCGGACGTAATCCACACCGAAATTTAAGGTAAAATACCGGCTGGCGGGCCTCCCCGCATTGTAAAGTAGCCAATCTGGTCAGATGCGGAAGCAAGCAGCCACAACTATTGCGCAAGTGCCGGGGGCAAGGCTCGCCTCCCTCAACAATCCATTTCAATCACGCGTCTACTGCGTTGTTTGGCACTCTAAATTCTCATATACAAAGCGCACATCGCGGCCTCTGCGTGCCTCACGCCTTGCCGCTACATTATTCAAATCAATTTTCTATCATAAATTGCGACAAAATATGCAGACGCAAACTCACTTTTAAGCTAAAGTTGTGGCTATGTTTTTTAGAGTAGATATCTAGTGTCATATCTCGTTTTAGCCCGTAAATATCGCCCAAAATCTTTTGAGACCTTAGTCGGTCAGCCGCACGTGGTGCGCGCGCTGACCAATGCGCTAACGCAGCAACGCTTGCATCACGCGTATTTGTTTACTGGTACGCGCGGCGTGGGTAAAACCACCATCGCTCGAATTTTGGCTAAATCGCTTAACTGCGAAACCGGCATTACCGCTACGCCGTGCGGCGTGTGTAGCGCTTGCACCGAGATTGATCGCGGCCGTTTTGTAGATATGCTAGAAGTGGATGCCGCCAGCAATACGCAAGTGGATGCCATGCGCGATTTGCTCGATAACGCACAATATGCGCCGACTGTTGGACGCTTTAAAGTGTACATTATTGATGAAGTACACATGCTGAGCAAAAGTGCATTTAATGCCATGCTAAAAACGTTAGAAGAGCCGCCCGCGCACGTTAAGTTTATTTTGGCGACTACTGACCCCCAAAAAGTACCCGTCACTGTGTTAAGCCGTTGTTTGCAGTTTAATTTACGACAAATGGGTAGCCAAACCATTAGCGAACATTTGCAATATGTTTTGGCCCAAGAAAATATCGCTTATGAACCAGCAGCGCTACATTTAATCTCCCGCGCTGCCGCAGGCAGTATGCGTGATGCGCTGTCGCTAACCGATCAAGCCATTGCCTACGGCAACCAAACGGTAAACGAAGCCGATGTACGCAGTATGTTAGGCGCGATTGACCAAAGCTATTTATACGATATTATTCAATCACTTATTAATAATGACGGCGCAGCTTTAATTGAAAAAGCGTTGGCCATGCAAGCGCGCAATATTGCATTTGAAGCGGCGCTTAACGATTTAGCCAATATGTTGCACCAAATTGCTATGGCGCAAACTGTGCCAGATTCATTAGCGAATGATTTGCCTGAGCGCACTATTTTGCTCGATTTGGCGGCAACATTATCGCCAGAAACTTTACAGCTTTATTATCAAATCGCGCTGCTAGGCCGCCGCGATATTGGCCTTGCGCCTGATGAATACGCAGGGTTTACCATGACGTTGCTGCGGATGCTAGCGTTTACGCCAAACGATAAAGTCGCGGTTGCGGTATCAGAAAGAATCAGCGATAAAGTCGTTACGCCTGCAGCTGCCAACAATTCGTTAGCTATTGGCATAACATCTGTAGAAAAAATCTTACCCGCTAGTAATGCGCGTACGCCAAGTGAGCCAACGATTGCTGCAGAAACAGCTTCACATCAAATTGTAGACACCAATAACGCGCCTAATGCACCTTCATTTAATGGCGATTGGCGTAACTTTGTCGATACCTATTTACAAAAATTAGGCCTTGGCAGAGCCTTGGCGCAAAATTGTGAAATGATTGCATTTGATGAAAATAGTATAAGCTTACGGGTAGATGAAGTGAATAAACACTTGATTAGCGCGACCTATCAAGACAAGCTATCTGCAGCCATCAATGCACAATTGGGTAAAAAAATTAAGTTGATTTTTGAAATTGGTAATAGCGAAGCCGCCACAATTAACACGCCCGCCAAGCAAATTGCGGTCGAAAAAGCCACTATTCAATCGAGCGCGGAAGACGCCATTTTAAGTGACCCTTTTGTACAAGATTTAATGCAGCAATTTGGCGCGACGATCATTCCCAACTCAATAAAACCGATCAATTAAGGATAAAACGATAATGACAAGGAGAATAGTATGATGAAAGGTGGCATGGGCAATATGATGAAGCAAGCGCAAGCAATGCAAGCAAACATGCAAAAAGCGCAGGCTGAATTAGCCGAAACCCTGGTAGAAGGCACGGCCAGCAATGGCATGGTGACTATTAGTATGACCTGCAACAACGAAGTTAAAGCCATCAAAATAAACGAAGCCGCCATGGATGACCGCGAAACACTAGAAGATTTAGTACTAATTGCGCTACAAGATGCGCGCGCAAAAGCCGAAGCGACGAGTACTGCGCGCATGAGTGGCATGATGCCCGCTGGCTTTAAAATGCCGTTTTAACTAGGCATTAATCGATGAAAAAACTCACATTAGCGTTACTGTTATACCTAGCGGCATCAACGGCAATGGCTGCTTATAATAACAATCAAGAGGCCAGTGAATACGACTTAGAAACAGGGGTATACATTCACACTGTCACGCTAAACGGCGATTCTAAAGCCAATTATTCATCCAAAAGTGGCGACTATAGTCCCAATGTGAATTTATTTGTGTTTAACCCAAAAGATAATACTTATCGGCATTTGCTAGATAAAAACTATGGCGAAATAACCAGCTATATTGTTGAAAGCGCTTTCAGACAATCAAGCGAGCAAGATGACAAGAAAAGTGTGATGATTGGCAGTTATGTTTATTTAGCGGGTATTGATAAGGTGCAAAATAATGTGGATATTGCACAGCGCGCCATTAACCCAGCTATTATCATTGAAACTTATAACAGCAAAAGCAAAGATTTTACGGTTTGGAAAGCCAACAAATTGGCAGGTAGCGCGACTGTATTATTTAGTTATCATCAGCCAGCTCAATGGCATTTAGACGTTAAAAATCAAAAAATTAGGCTTGTAAGCGCTGGCATAGAAAATAATCAAACACGCTTAAGAATTAAAAGTTATGCTTGCTAACAATCTGCTTTAATGAAAATCCCACCTGCACTTGAGCAACTCATAGATGGACTGCGCGCTTTGCCTGGCGTGGGGCCAAAATCTGCGCTACGCATGGCGTATTACTTACTGCAACGCGATCGCAAAGGGGCGGCAAAGCTTGGCCAAAGCCTACAAAACGCGTTGCAAGTGCTTGGCCATTGCACACTTTGCAACAATTTTTCTGAAACGCCAATTTGCGCCGTATGCGATATTGAAAATTATAAATCTGAAAAACGTGATGCGTCACAATTATGCGTGATTGAGATGCCAACTGATTTAATGATGATGGAACAAACGCATTCCTATCAAGGCATGTATTTTGTGTTAATGGGCAGGCTTTCACCCTTGGATGGCATTGGCCCCAAAGAAATCAATTTAGATAAACTGATTAAACGCGCGCAAAATGGCGTGGTAACAGAAGTGATTTTAGCCACCAATTACACCAGCGAGGGCGAAGCAACTGCTCATTACATTAGCGAGCTGTTAAAAGCGCGCAATATCGCCGTCAGCCGAATTGCGCGCGGCTTGCCGATGGGCGGCGAGATTGAATACGTGGATAGCGGCACATTATCGATGGCTTTACTGGGACGTAAGCCACTCTAAAATAACACTCAACAGATAATACTTAATCCATTAATGAAGCTAAAAACCAACAATGTAAAAGTATCACGCTGCTAACAGATGCCTCAAATAACTTTGCACAGAAACTCTACCAAAAGCATGGGTTTAGTAGGTCTACGATGATTCCTCTCAGAATAAATTTAGTATAAATTAGTGTGCTTATTTTAATTTATAGTAGATTTAGCAACTCTAGCGGATGTTCAATTAAAAAATCCGCACTCCACTCTTTTGGCTTATCGGTCACATCAATATAGCCAAATAACGCTACCACCGTTTGCATGCCCGCGGCTTTTCCGGCAATAACATCTCGTTTAGCATCGCCCACATACATGCAATTCTGTGGTTTTACACCAATTTGTTCACAAGCCATTAGCAAGGTTGCAGGCGATGGTTTTGGCTGCGGCGCGTCATCGCCACACACAACACAAGCGGCGCGATTTTCAATATCTAAGCCCATACTTTCAATTAAACCAGTAGTAAAACGACGTGGTTTATTAGTGACTATTCCCCACTTTAATCCTTTATTTTCAATAGCTTGCAATAAATCAGCTATGCCTGGCAACAACACGGGGCTACGGGTAAAAACCGTGTTATAAATGCTCAAATACTCGTCGCGCATTTCAATAAAATTATCATCTTCTGGCGTAAGGCCAAAGCCCAAGCCAACTAACCCGCGCGATCCGTGCGAAGCAAATGGGCGAATGGATTCATAGGGTAATGCTGCTTTGCCGTGGCGTTTTAATTGCAGGTTAAGTGCGTGGGCTAAGTCGGGCGCGGTGTCTACCAACGTGCCGTCGAGGTCAAAAAGTAGGGTAGCAATCAATTTTAATCTTAAGCAGATTTAAGTGTGTGCATCATATAGTTGACAGAAACATCGGAGTCCAACCAGTAATTCTTGGTGATTGGGTTGTAACTCATGCCAATTTGTCCCGCCAGCGATAGGTCTGCAGCACGCAAGTAGCTTGCTAATTCAGATGGTTTGATGAATTTAGCATAATCGTGTGTGCCGCGCGGCAGCATGTTTAACACATACTCCGCACCGATTATCGCAAATAAATAGGCTTTTGGATTGCGATTAATAGTCGAGAAAAATATATGCCCGCCTGGCTTGACCAGTTTGGCACAGGCCGCAACCACGCTGGCTGGGTTTGGCACGTGTTCTAGCATTTCTAAACAAGTCACCACATCAAAACTGGCTGGCTGTTTTTCGGCTAAATCCTCGACTGAAATAAACTGATAATAAACCGCCACCCCGCTCTCTAAACTATGCAATTGCGCCACTTTCAAAGCTTTTTCGCCTAAATCGATGCCAGTGACTGCTGCGCCTTTTGCGGCCATAGATTCACTTAAAATGCCGCCGCCACAACCCACATCTAACACTGTTTTGCCATTAAGTGAAACGGCTTTATCAATATAGTTTAAACGCAGCGGATTAATATCGTGTAATGGCTTGAATTCACTGGTTTTATCCCACCACTTATGCGCTAACTCACTGAATTTATTGAGTTCTGCCTGATCGAAATTAACATGCTGGTTATTGCTCATAATAAATTGCTTTCTACTGGGTGACTGTTGGCCTTAAATACAGCGACTTTATCTTGCCACTTATTAATAATATCAGTTAACTCTTGCGGCTCGATGTTGCTAAAGACAGCGTCGCCAGAATTCGGTTTATGGTATTTTAAATTGCCATTCACCCACACATGGCTAACATTGTCGCGTCCCGCTACATAGACCAAGTGAGAAGCCACATCATAACAAGGCTGCAGGTTAATTGTGCTTAATTTTATTGCACATAAATCGGCCAATTTGCCGATTTCAATTGAGCCGATTTTATCATCCATTCCCAATGCTTTGGCGCCGTTAATGGTCGCCATTCGTAGCGCTTCATGCGCAGAGATTGCGGTCGCATCGCCACTTTGACCTTTTGCCAGCAATGCCGCAAGTCGAATCTCTGCAAATAAATCGAGTCGATTATTACTGGCCGCGCCATCAGTACCTAAGCCAATATTAATGCCGTGTTTGGCGCAAGCGGTTATTGACGCAATGCCGCTGGCCAACTTTAAATTAGAGCTAGGACAATGTGCAATATGGCAGCCGTGTTCGGCCAGTAATTGCATTTCAATGTCATCTAAATGCACGCAATGCGCAAAAGTAGTGTTTGCATTGAGCAAACCTAAACTTGCCAGCCTCGCCAATGGGCGCAGGCCATGCGCTTGCTCACTATGCGTAATTTCGGCCTTTGTTTCGTGCAAATGGGTATGCATGCCAATATTAAGCTGCTCACCTAACATATTGATTTGTGTAAATGTTGCATCGTTTACGGTGTAAGGCGCGTGCGGCGCAAAACTAAAACTTATCAATGGCTCGTGTTTTAATTGATCGCGCGCAATAGTGCCTTTGTCAATATAATCCTCTGCATCGCTGGCATAATTACTAGAAAACTCAAACACAAGCAAACCTAAATTTGCGCGCATCCCTGCTTGAATGCTTGCCTCTGCCGCAGCCTGCGGGTAAAAGTACATCTCGTTAAAAGTAGTGATGCCTCCCGCCAGCATCTCGGCGCAGGCTATTAGCGTGCCATCGCGAACAAAACTAGGTGACACCAATTGCGCCTCAGCAGGCCAGATATGTGCTTCTAGCCAAGGCATTAAGGGTAAATCATCGGCCAAACCGCGCATTAAACTCATGCCAGCGTGGGTGTGCAGATTAATCAAACCAGGCATTAATACGTGTTCATCCAATTGCAAAACTTCTTTTGTCTGATAGCGCTGGCTTGCGACAGTGATTGCGCATACATCAACAATTACGCCATTTTTGATGACGGTAGCTTGATTCTCTAACAAACTATTGCGCGGCACAATAGGTAGCAACCAACGGCTTTGTATGATGAGATCTACACTATTTTCAAAATTCTCAGAAACATTCACGTCATTACTCACAGCAATATCCATACATTAATTATAACGATTAAACCCATTTATATTGCCAGCCAACAATAAAAAACCCCGCAGTGCGGGGTTTTTTATTAACTAAAAACGTAAAGTGAGGTTTGCAACTAAATTTAGTTACAACCCATTTCTTTTTTGCCTTCGCCTTGAATCGTCACGCGACGATTTGGTGCTAAGCATGAAATTAGTTTTTTAGTTTTTTTAGTGCCTTCACATTGAACCACTGGATCTGATTCACCTTTGCCAGATGATTGAATCGTTGAGCGATCAACACCTTGTGAAACCATGTAATCAGCCACTTGTTTGGCACGGCGCTCTGATAGTTTTTGGTTATAATTATCTGAACCAATGCGATCAGTATGACCAGTAACAATCACAGCTTTAACTTCTGGATTAGCTTTGATTTTAGCAGCCGCTTCATCTAATGCAGCTTTACCTTCTTTGCTTAAATTAGCTTTATCGAAGGCAAACAATTTCTCAGCACCAATTGTGATGGTGTCCATGGTTGGTTCGCATTTAGCAACTGGTGCTGGTTCTGCCATTGGTGCTGGCTCTGGCGCAGGCGCTGGCTCAGCAATAGGCATTGGAGCTGGCTCTGGTGCTGCCGCCGCAACTACTGGTGCTGGTGCGCCAAAACGGAAGATACCGCCTAAACTTAATAATGTGTTAGCAACAGTATTTGACTCATCAGCTGCGCCAATAGCAGTACGGCCTGTTGGTGCACGACTCCATTGTTCGCGTAAATCGGCTTGCAAACCGAAAGAATCGTTAAACAAGTATTGCGCACCTAAACCAACGTTGCCAAGCCAAGATGTTTTGCTGCTACGGCCCGCTGCACCAGCATAATCATAACCTAATTTGTTACGCGCAGCGCCAACGCCAGCTAGTAAAAATGGACGGAAATTGCTACGGCTAAACATGTACAAAGCATCTAAACCAAGCGTGGTTTGTTTGTAGTTACCGCTTGCACCTACAATGCCAGTATCTTCAGAAGCGCGGTTATAACCTAAACCACCTTGAAAATCCCAGCTTGGGCTTAATTCTTTACCTAGTTTAATGCCAACGCCCCAACCATGATCTGCGTTTAAATCGCCATCAGTGTTCATGTAATTTACGCTTGGTACTGCGTACCATGCATCACGGAACATATCTTCGGCAGATGCCGCAAACGCTGGTAAGCTGAGTGAAGCCGCAACTGCTAGGCCAATTAATTTTTTATTCATATAAACTCCTTAGTTAATAATCGTCAAACATACAATAAATCAAATATTCATGTGCCACTATACTGAAACTACTTTAACTATGCAACGCTAGTGGTATGATTTTCTGCGCTTCGATGCTGTATTTGTTGTGTGCAAGCAACAACTTTTTCACTTCAAGAATTTTTGTGGCACTTAAATCACCTTTGCGCTCAAAATCATCGCACACGCCGCCCCTAAAACCCATGTATGTAGCATTAAATGTTGACAGCATATCTATATGTTGTGACTGCAAAGATCCTGCTAAGCCTGATTTTAAATGCTGTTGATGACAAAAATGCGTAAATGAACCCAAACCTTCTTTGGTTTGCGTTTGGGTTAAGTTTTTATGTTTATTTTTTGTGTCTAACATTGCGCCGTAAAAGCCTGCCTGCTTTAAAGTAGGCAGGACTGTTAAATCAATGCGTAAATCAAGGCGCTCATCGGCAAAGAATACGGCTACTATTTTGACGCCAGTATTGGTTAATTGACGCATTTGCGCTAAAAAATTGACGTTATCAAACAAATCTGAAACCGCTATTTTAATAATCACATGGCCCAGTGCAGCGCGCTCTTGTATTGCCGCTATTAGCGCCTTTAAAGTTGCATGATTTTCGCCCACAGTCGTACTAATGATTGGCCCAGAAATTGGCCCAGTAGTTTGACTAGCAATCAACCTAGTCTCTTGATGAGAGGCGTGTTTATTGACAGCGGCCAATATTGCAAGGCTTGTGGGCATATCTAAAGCACCCAACGCGCCCACAGTCGGGTCTTTTAAGTCAATAATATCTGCGCCGCAAGCCAATGCCAGCAACGCTTCTTCAACATTTTTTACACTAATCAATAATTGCGTCATGCTTCATTTTTTTTGTTTATAGTAGATTCAATTATTGGCATAAAAATGCTCAATTTTTTCTGTCAGCCAAGCCCAAGCTTCTAGTTCGCGCTCACCAGCTGTTTTATCAATGGCAATTTGCAAATAGGCGCGTTCAGTCAACACCTTTTCTTTTGGCAGCAGTTGTAGGCGGCTAAACAGTATTGAAAGCTCAATCACTGCAGCTTGCGCGCGGTTAAAGCCTTTAAGCGCTTGATTGTGCTGGTTATTATGATTGATATGATTCACGGTTTTAACTGTTTTCATCACTAACTGCGGACGTTGCAAATCATCGCGCACTTCAATCAACTCTAATAGCGTGTGCGCTAGACAATTGGCTAAGCTAAACCCAAAATTTTTACTGCGCGGATTTTTACTGACGGGTACCAGCGGCCAGTTGTTGTGGCCTGTTAACGCGCCCGCAAATACCCGCACATCATCAGTTACATTCATTACTGCAAAATGATTAGCTAAAATATTATTGAGCGTGGTCGATGGTTTATACGGGGCAATAATAACTTTTTCATCCTCATAACGCACGCCAAATGGCGTTACGTGCGGCGTTTCATCGGCGTCTTGAGTAATGATTATGGTTTCAAAAATCATGTTCAAATTCGTCATTGCCGCGCAGGCGGGAACCCAGACAAACCTTGTGTATCGCTTGGCTTAAACAGCACTTTAATCGCCACCTTGCTAGATTCCCGCCTGCGCGGGAATGACGATAAATAAAAATTTTATGGTTTTTTAATAACATTTTTACGTTCTTTTAAACTGGCCTCGCGATGACTTTTTCTATCTTTAATATTTGTAGCAACGCTTGCAACACCCCAGTTAAGTGCTTCATCTTGCACATACCGTTTTTTTAATTGCCAAGCAATTTGCGCGCGCGCCAGCTCTACACCCAAATAAAACGCGTGCGATGCATCGTTTTCTACTTTTAAATGGGCATAAAATGCAAACGGGTCAATCGCTTCATATAAACCATCACGATTGTAAACAAACACGCCGTCGCTACTCACCATAATGCGAAAACTGGGGTCTTTAATTTGCGCGGCGAATTCGCTAATTTCTTGTTTTGTATACGAAAATGGCTTTCTATCATGCAAACCGAGCAAGCCATTAGAATAACCGCGCGGCAGCCTGTCATCTTGCTTGGCACGAAAATTCACGCGGCGCGCAATGTCAGCTTCAGCAATTGCGTTCACTGCATGTGCGCTCACGCTGGTGGCTAAAACGGCATTAATATTCAGCTCTGAAATAATGCCAAATAAAATCGCGTTAATGCCCGTGGTGTCCGCATCGGTCAGCTCGGTAAGGTTGCCAACGCCCATTAAAATATTAATTTGCGGATATTTTTTGCGCAATTTACTGTAGCGCACAATTGATTCCGTCAACCCAAAATGAATCGGATCTAAAATCGCATCCGCATAAAATGGTTTGCCTTTTTTAAGGCAGATTTCGATGGCGCGATATAGCGACGCCATATTGCCAGGTTTAGCAGGCACTAGCACTGGCGCGGCTTCCACGGCATCGGCAATCCATAGCGTTTTTTCAGTGAGGCTTAATAAGTAATCTGCACCAGACTTACCTGCCAGCAACAACTCGTCGCTGTTCATCGAATCTACACTCACCTTAAAACCAGCTTGCTTTAGTGCTTTGATGGCATCGGCCAAATGCAAAAACGGCTTACCTGGCAAGCAACCCAAATCAATCACATTCGCGCCGTGCGCCGCGAATTGACTGGCTTTGGCGACGATTGCATCTACGCTTAAATCGGGCGCATCAACAATTTCGGCAAAAATTTGGCAGCTGTAATTGCTTAAATCTGGCGCAATTCCAATTTGCCCAAAATACTCGGGTAAATCCTTCAAATCCTCAGGTCCGCGCTCGACAGGAATGCCGTATTGGCGGTGCAAAGCGCTTAAATCGCCTTGGCAAAGGCCGGGTAAAATCATCTTATTGGCGTCGCCAGCACTTTTTAAGCGCCGCGCGATTAAATCAGGCGTCATTAGCGCAGCAACGGAAACGCCAATTTGCTCGATGCGGTATTTGAAGGTAGGTGTTTTTGGATTTGCAGTCACTTCTTGCAAGACTTTATGCAGGCTTTTTTCGGCCAATTTTCCTGTTACAAACAAAAGCTTTTCGCTCATTTGGTTTTAAGCCACTCGCCCGCTTGCGGGAGAGGCTTGGGGAGAGGGGCAGTGATGCCAAGCTCAGTAAGTCGCATAACTATTAATTGCTGTAATTGATCAATATTTTCAACCACTTGTGTAAATTCAAATTGAGCCAATTTTGTCACATTATCTAAATCAATTTTTCGCGGAAAAACTTGCACCATATTGTCGCGCGGCGCCTCAGAAGTAACTACTGGCGCGGTATCGCAAGCAAACACAATGCTTGGCACGCGCGTTTTGCCTGCTTGCGCGTAAAGATTGGTGACCAGCGAATCAGAAAACCCATAAGCCATTTTGGCGACAGTATTGGAAGTGGCGGGCGCGATTACTAGCGTGTGATATTTGCCAGCATAAAACAACTCCACAGGCACGCTGCTGGCGGTTTTGTCTTGATACACTTTGTGACCAGTTGCCTCTAATTGCGCCTGAAAACCGTATTGCTTGATGATTTCCGCTGCCGCTTTGCTGAGAAAAATATCTACGTTTTCAAGGTCTTGTAGAATCGCCAACGACTCACGCAAGTAATGGCCAGAACCTGTGATTGCCCAAGCTAAGCGCTGTGTTTGCATAATCAATTCTTTTTATATGCTGAAAGACCACAATGAGGGCAATCACGACTATTGGCTTGATATACTTCACCCTGCAAAAGATATGAAATTGAAAAAAAACGTTTACATTTTGGGCAAGTAAAATAACGAACTTTATACACCGTGAATAAAAATAATAAAATTAATCCAAATATTACAAACTTAAAATACTCAAAAAAAACAATTTCGTCATGTAGCCAAAAATATAATAATATAGTTGTAATAGTTAAAATAAAACTCAAAACACTTACTTTGTTCCAGTAGCGATATTTTTTTAACTCTTCTTCAAAATCCTGCATTTAGAATCTCATGTTCTATGAAAACGGATGCTCAATCACTATAGTCTCACCCCGCTCTGGCCCAGTCGAAACAATAGCAATTGGCACGCCGCATAAGGCTTCTAGGCGTTTTAGGTAATTTTGTGCGGCTTTTGGCAAACCGTCCCACGTTTTCACGCCAAAGGTATTATCAGTCCAACCAGGTACGGTTTCATAGATGGGTTTGCAGCCCGCTACATCGTCTGCGCCAACTGGAAGCAAGTCGATTTTTTTGCCGTCTAGCTCGTAGCCGATGCAGATTTTGAGTTCTTTAATGCCGTCTAAAACGTCAAGCTTGGTGATGCACAAACCTGTGAGGCCGTTAATCATGGCAGAGCGGCGCAGTGCGGCGGCATCGAACCAGCCGCATCTTCTTTTTCTCTTAGTCACGGTGCCGATTTCTTGACCTTTGACTGACATTTGCGTGCCTGGCGCGCCAATTGAATCAATATCTAACTCGCTCGGAAACGGCCCACCGCCTACGCGCGTGGTGTACGCTTTGGTGATGCCCAGCACATAATGCAACATATTGGCGCCAACACCCGTGCCTGCCGAGGCTTGGCCTGCGATGCAATTGCTAGAAGTGACGTAAGGATACGTGCCGTGATCGATGTCTAACAGCGTGCCTTGTGCGCCTTCAAACAGTAAGTTTTCACCACGCGCATTGGCCGCGTACAAATCGGCAGAAATGTCGGAAATCATCGGTTTAAGCGCAATTGCATGTTGCATAGATGCATCATATTGCTGATTAAAATCAACAGCTTGTGCGCCTAAATAATTGGTTAAAACAAAATTATGGTAATCCATCACTTCTTTTAATTTTTCGGCGAAACGTTCAGGGTAAAATAAATCGTACACGCGCAAAGCACGGCGCGCGACTTTATCTTCGTAAGTTGGACCAATGCCTTTGCCCGTGGTGCCGATTTTTTTCTCAGCGCTGCGTTTCGCCTCACGTGCTACGTCTACCGCCACATGATGGCTTAAAATAAGCGGGCAACCTGGGCTAACTTTTAGGCGATTTCTAACTTCTAGGCCGTCTTTTTCAAGCGCCTCTATTTCGCTTAGTAAATGGCCAGCGTCCAGCACAACGCCGTTTCCGATGTAGCAATTGATGCCGCTACGCACAATGCCAGATGGCACTAAATTAAGCTTATACACGCGCTGTGCAGCGCCCTGCCCTACAACTAATGTGTGGCCAGCATTGTGGCCGCCTTGAAAGCGCACCACACCTTGCGCGTGGTCAGTGAGCCAATCGACGATTTTACCTTTGCCTTCATCGCCCCATTGTGTGCCGATTACTACAACATTTTTTGCCATAAGTGATTGCTTTTAATGATTATTTAGATTCTTTAAGTCACAGTTTTTCGATGCGCCATTTGCCATCGCGCAGCACCAATTGGCTATCGCAATTCAGCTCGATGGCATTGGAAGTGGTATTTGGCAGCGCTTGAATCACCACCAATCCTTCGGCCCGTAAAGATTCAATTTCGCTTAACAAATCTTTTTCGCACCCTGCTGGCGCTAAAATGCTTTTGGGCAAAGTCGCTGGTGCAAGCGCAGTCACCACGCCGCGCAAATCCAGGCTAAAGCCCGTGGCAGGCCGCGCACGGCCAAATACCTCGCCAACTTCATCATAGCGTCCGCCAAGCGCAATTGGGCCTGTATAACTTTTTGCATAAGCCGCAAACACCATACCGCTGTGATAATGATAGCCACGTAACTCGCTTAAATCAAAACCTACTTGCACGTTTAAATCGCTTAAGTTTGCTGCAACCGCGCGCAAGTCGGCCAATGCCATAGCAATTGCAGGCAATTTAGGCAGCACGCTTTGGGCTTTATCCAACAACTTCACATCGCCATTTAAATCAGTTAGCGCCATTAAGGCTTGTTTAATTGACGCGTCTAAACCGCTAGCCAAACTGGCAACAGCAGATTTATCTTTGCTTTGCAGCGCCGCGTATAAAGCTTGCTCTAAATCAGCTTGAATATTGGCCGATTGAATCAAGCTTTCAAAAATCGCAACGTGGCTAAAATCAATATGCAAGTCGCTTAAGCCCATGAGTTGCAAGGCTTTTATCATCAAGCGCTGAATTTCAATATCGCTTTCAATACCCGCATGGCCGAATAACTCAGCGCCAAGCTGCAGCGGCTCGCGCGTTCTTGCAAGGCCGTCTGGCTTGGTGCGCAGCACTGTACTTGCATAGCAAAGCCGTGAAACGCCTTGCTGATTAAGCATGTGCGCGTCGATGCGCGCGGCTTGCGGCGTGGTATCGGCGCGCACGCCCATTAGGCGGCCAGTCAGTTGATCGACTACTTTAAAAGTGGCTAAATCAAGATCGTGACCCGTGCCAGTGATGAGCGATTCCAAATACTCTAACATCGGCGGAATTACGTATTGATAACCGTACACTTTGAATAAATCTAGCAGTTGGCGGCGTAAAGACTCAATACGCGCGGCCTCGGCGGGTAGCACGTCTTCTATAAATTCGGGGAGTAGCCAAGTTCGCATAAGCATTATTATACTTGAGATTAGTCAGTTGGCTGAGGCGAGATTGTTAAATTGGCATTCGCGAAATTAACAATTTCGCTTGTGCGCGATGATGCAATAGCAGTTTAAGAATGTGAGTGAAAAACTACTTGCTGATCAACATCAGCAGCAAACCAGCAGCCAGCGACATCAAACCAATAAAGCGCAGCTGACCATCTTTAAGGTCAATCATGCGCTTAAAAGTTTCGCGCCAAGCTTGCGGCGCAATTAAAGGTAGCAATCCTTCAAATACCAACATTAAGCCGATGGCGAGAAATAGTGTGGAACTCAAGTTAAACTGTAACCAGATGAATTGTTTCGCCGCAACTATTAGATAGCGCTTTAGTTTTTGCTGCCAGCGTTTCTAGCACTTGGCCCGCGCATATATTTAAAGAAATCAGAGTTTGGATCAAGCACCATCACGTCAGATTTACTTTTAAAGCTATTTTTATAGGCTTCTTGGCTGCGATAAAATGCGTAAAACTCAGGATTTTTGCCATAAGCCGCCGAGTAAGTTTCTGCAGCATTGGCGTCGCCGTCACCCTTAATTTTTTGTGCGTCTCGAAACGCTTCAGCAATAATCACTTCACGTTGTTTATCAGCATCAGCGCGGATTTTTTCTGATGCGGCCGAGCCTTCGGAGCGTAATTGATTGGCGATGCGTTTACGCTCTGAAATCATGCGGTCATATACTGATTTAGAAATTTCTTCTGAATAATCAACACGTTTTAAGCGCACATCCACTACTTGAATGCCGATTTGACGCGCTTCTTTATCGGCTTTAACACGTAAATTGTTCATAATCGCGTCGCGCTCACCTGCAATCACATCATGCACGGTGCGCTTGCCAAATTCGGCTCTAAAGCCTGCATTCACTACTTTAGAAAGTCTGTCTTCTGCGGCCGCTTCTCCGCCTTCTTTAATGGACACATAATATTTAGCCGGATCAACAATGCGCCATTTTACAAACGAATCAACCATCATATATTTATTTTCGCTGGTATTAAACTTTGCGGGCGCTTCCCAATCGAGCGTCACAATACGCTTTTCAAAATACTTGACGTCTTCAATCAGCGGCGTTTTAAAATATAAACCAGGTTCTTTTTTAACTGACACAATTTCGCCTAAGCGAAACACTAGCGCGTATTGCGTTTGGTCAACCGTAAACGCTGACATGCTAAGCAACAGCAAAAAAACAACAAAACCAATTACTATTAATCCGATATTTTTCATCATATTCTCTTTCGCTAGTTAGCGATTCTCTTTATCACGGTTACGCAGTGCATCATGGCCTTGCTCTACTTCAACTTCTGGCTCTTTGTTTGCTGAGGCCGCGCTGGCATTGGCTACGCCCGCATTAGTTGTGTTGGTGGTGACCATTAGTTTATCTAACGGTAAATAAAGCAAACTGCCGCCTTTTTGATCCACAATAACCTTGCTGGTGTTGCTTAAAATCTGCTCTTGCGCATCTAAATAAATCCGTTCGCGCGTCACTTCTGGCGCTTTAATATATTGCGCTAAAATCTGCTCAAAACGGCTTGCATTACCTTTGGCCTCGTTCTCCACTTTAAGCTTATAACCTGCTGACTCAGCCGCCAAACGTGAAGCATTACCACGCGCTTTAGGAATCACATCGTTGGCATACGCTTGGCCTTCGTTAATCTGGCGCTGGTAGTCTTGATTGGCACGGTTAACGTCTTCAAACGCTTGCTGCACTTGCTCTGGCGGCTGCGCGCTTTGTAGCGATACGCTGGTAATCGTGACGCCTGCTTGGTAGCTATCTAAAATCGCTTGCATGCGTTCTGAGGTGTCTGAAAGGCCTTTTTGTAACAAATCATCTAGCTTGCTTTTGCCAACCACTTCGCGAATCGCTGTTTCAGCGGCCGACATGACTGCGTCATCGGTTGAGCGATTATTAAACAGAAAATCTTTGGCATTTTTAAGTTTGTATTGCACTGCAAACTGCAAATCGATGATGTTTTCATCTTCAGTTAACATTAGCGCCTCTTTCGGCTGCTTGGTTTTGCCGCCCGTGCCTTCGCCGTTGGTGCGATACCCAACTTCTAAACGGCGCACTTGCTCCATGTTAACGACGTTTACTTGCTCAATCGGAAAAGGCCAATGCCAGCGCGGACCAGGCTCTGTTGTGGTATTGTATTTACCAAAAGTTTGAACGACGCCAAGAGAGCCTTGATCGACAATATAAAAGCCTGTTGCAAGCCATATCGCAACCATTAAACCTAAGATTGGAATAATGGGCAAATCAAAGCCTTTGCCGCTGTTAGTGTTATTGCCGCCATTAGTACTGCCGCCATTGCCGCTATTTTTTTTGCCAAACAAATTATTGATTTTTTGGCTTAAATCGCGCAGCACTTGGTCTAGATCGGGAGGGCCTTCATTGTTTTTTTGGGCCATGCCCAAAAACTTCAAGCCTGAAAATTTTAAGCTTGAGAAGTTAAGCCCTGAATATTTAAATCTTGCCAATTTCACCATCTTAAACTCCGTAAAAACATTATGCGTGCGCACTTTCTTCTGTGCTCAATTTTTTTAACCATTGCTGATGCTCAATTAAAGCGAGCTTTATAAAATCAATGCCCGCACCTGTCTTGGCAGACAAGCGTATTTGAATAATTCTACCATATTCGTCGCGCTGCAAACCTGGCGCGGCGTCAGCTGTTAAGCCGTCTAAGCGATCGATTTGGTTGAGCACAACAACTTGCGGCACCGATGAGGCGCCAATTTCATTCAACACTTTATTCACTTGGGCAGTTTGCGCGTCGCGATTAGTACTCACCACGTCCACAATGTGCAACAATAAATCAGCTTGCGCGGCCTCTTCTAAAGTGGCGCCAAAGGCCTCAATTAATGTGGTTGGTAAATGCTTAATAAAACCAACCGTGTCTGACATCACCACCTCACTGCGGCCTAAATACTGGCCTTCTGCATTGTAATCAGATTGTGCATCGCCCAAATAGAGCTTGCGCGAGGTAGTATCTAGCGTGGCAAATAACTGATCTGCCGCGTATACGCCCGATTGCGTTAATCGATTAAACAAGGTTGATTTACCAGCGTTGGTATAACCTACCAGCGACACCGTCATGGTGTTAGAACGTTTGCGTGATTTGCGCTGCATGCTGCGCTGTTGCTTGAGTTTGGCTAGCTTCTCACGCAATTGTTTAACGCGCACACCAATCATTCGCTTGTCCAGCTCTAACTGTTTCTCACCCGGGCCACCGCGGACACCAATGCCACCTTTTTGCCGCTCTAAGTGTGTCCAGCCGCGCACTAAGCGCGTGGATAAATGCTCTTGCTGGGCCAATTCAACTTGCAATTTACCTTCATGGCTTTTTGCGCGTTGTGCAAAAATATCTAAAATCAAACCCGTTCTATCCAACACTTTGGCTTGCAAAAAGCGCTCTAAATTGCGCTGTTGCGATGGGCTTAAATCATGGTTAAATGCCACTAAACTGGTTTCACTTGCTTCCAACATTAGTTTTAATTCATCGGCTTTACCACTACCTATAAAGAGCTTTGCATCAGGCGTACTGCGTTTGCCTTCAATAGTGGCGCGCACAATCATGCCAGCCGATGTGACTAGCTGACGAAGCTCTTGCAAGCTTTCGGCATAATCGGGCTCGCCAAAATCAACGCTCACCAACACCACCGCGCCATCAGAAGCGGCAGTTAATATCGTTGGATTAGCTAGGGTATTTTCGCCGTAACCAGTAGGCTTAATTGCCAACCTTTATTCTTCCGTTTGTTCTGGCAGCGTCATGGTGACTGCGCGCGCTGGCACAATGGTAGAAATAGCGTGCTTATAGACCATTTGGGTGACGGTATTTTTAAGTAAAATCACGTATTGATCAAACGAATCGACTTGGCCCTGTAGTTTGATGCCATTCACCAAATAAATAGACACCTGTACGTGTTCTTTTCTGAGTGCGTTCAAGAACGGGTCTTGCAGCATTTGTCCTTTGTTGTTCATCTTGTGCTCCTTGTAGTTTTATAAAATTGGAGTAGCTTAAATAAATGCATTTAAACTAAAACTGCCATGCATATGACTATCATTGCGTGGTTTTGTTCTAATTTCAAGTGCCATGCTAAGCTTTTTTTGCATAAAATGTCTTAATGTCAGGTTAAACTCGCGCTTATTCTTGCTAGCGTTTCTTTTTGTCCTAAAATATTCATTACTTGATCGATACTCGGCGATTGTGCAATGCCGCACAACATTACGCGTAAAGGCATGGCAACTTTGGGAAACTTAAGCCCATATTGCGCCACAACTAGGTTAATTTCGTGATGAATCGCCTCTGCAGTCCACTCAATAGTGCTGAACTGCTTAGCCAGAGTTTTAAGTGTAGGTTTAATATCATCGGTTAAATGTTTTTCAACATCGGCCGCGTTGGCGACAGGTACTGCGTAAAAATAAGCAATATCTTTAGCTAATTGGTTTAAATTATTGGCGCGTTCTTTGTATAAATTTAACACATTGATAAGGTTAGGCTCTGCATGCACTTGTACATTTAATTTGGCTAAACGCTGGGTAATATCTGCACTAATCGCATCGCTAGTGGCTTCTTTAATATAATGTGCGTTTAGCCAATTGAGCTTTTCAGTATTAAATTGCGCCGCAGAGGGCGTAATGTGATCTAAATCAAACCACTGGCAAAATTGCTGCATATTAAAAATTTCTGCGTCGCCGTGACTCCAGCCTAACCGGGCAAGATAGTTTAAAACGGCTTCTTTCAAATAACCATCTTCGTGATACTGCATGACGCTTACTGCGCCGTGCCGCTTAGAAAGCTTTTGACCGTCATCGCCCAAAATCATCGACAAATGCGCATATTGTGGGATAGTTGCGCCAAGTGCAACCAGCATATTAATTTGCCGCGGCGTATTATTGACATGGTCGTCGCCTCGAATCACTTGAGTAATGCCCATTTCATAATCATCCACCACCACGCAAAAATTGTAGGTCGGCGTGCCGTCATTGCGGGCAATAATCAAATCGTCCAGCTCACTATTGGCGATTTCTATGCGCCCTTTTACTAAGTCATCCCAAGCCACAACGCCAGTTTGCGGATTTTTAAAACGAATAACGGGCGGCGTATCACTTGGCACTTGCGGCAAGGTTTTACCTGCCTCGGGCCGCCATTTTCCATCGTAACGCGGCTTTTCGCCTGCCAGCGTTTGCGTCTCACGCAACGCTTCTAACTCCTCTTTACTGCTATAGCAATAATAGGCGGTGCCCGCGTCCAGCATGGTTTGCAGCACTTTTTTGTAAGTATCTATGCGCTGCATTTGGTAAAACGGGCCTTCGTCATAATCCAAGCCCAACCATTGCATGCCATCCATAATGGCTTGCACGGCAGCTGGCGTGCTGCGCTCTACATCGGTATCTTCAATGCGCAGAATAAATTTGCCGCCCTGTTTTTTAGCGTAAGCCCAAGAGAATAGCGCGGTGCGCGCGCCGCCGATGTGTAAAAAGCCTGTTGGGCTGGGCGCAAAACGGGTGCGAATGGTCATATATGCAACGCTATAAAAGGAAAAAGACTATTTTAACATGCTATTTAGCATGCAATAGGTTCGGTGATTTTAAAAAAATAAATTGTCTTTTTACATTAACAATTGATTATTCAATGATTTACGATTATGTTGGGGCGTATTTTGCTAGTTTTTTGATAGCGTTTTAGAATATTGTTGACCAAAAATAAACTTAATTAGTCAGCGGCCGTATAATTACCTTTAAATGAAAACTTTTATACAAAAAATATTCAATTTAAATGCAGATAAACACTCGCATTCATTGACAGCTTGGGTTGATCAGCTGGAAGAAATGAGCGACTTAAATGCATTGCAATTTGCAACGCAGCAATTAGTGCAGTTAATCAACCCTGCCGATGATGCTGAAACCTTAGCATTACAACAGCAATATGATTTTATTTTAAATTTAGAAGCGCTTAATTTTAGCCGTTTAGAAAAGCTTTCTACGCAATTTTCTAGTGTAGAGAATATGAAGTTGGAGCTTGAAAATAGCATATGCGAGATTTGCTATAACTATTTTCGTCAAACCTATATTTTTCAACTTAAAATCATCGAGCAAATTGCAGAGCACAGCAAAGCACAGCAAGTCATTGCACTTAATACTAAGGCAGATCATTTAACTTTGCTGGTTGCGCGCACGCTGTATGCAGCCTTTAATATGGTGAAATGGCGCATGTTTAGCCAAGCCAACCCGCCTGCTAAAGTATGGTTACAAATCAATGTGTTGTATCGATTTTCTGCACAAAGAGCCTTATTAAATAATACGGTAGCAGTATTTAATCATGCCTCAATGACGACTTTATCAGCCTTGTTTGTGCAAATTTATATGCTGGGGCAATTAACGCACGCCAGCATGCATAAATATCAACTAGAAATTGCTACGCGCGTTATTAGTGCATTGCTAAGCCGCGCACGCATAAGCGATAAATTTACGCCCGAACATTATTTGTTTTGCATCGATTTACAACAAGATGCGCCCGCCAAACGCATTCGCGACCCACATCCAAGCGGAAGTTTTCGTTACTGGGAGCTTGATGAGCTGGAAAAATTATTAACGGTTGCGGTTACGGTTTCTGATCGCGGCGAGATTCCGCAAAGTTTGGCATTGGCTAAAATTGATAACGTTAAAAAGCTGAACGAAACCTTGCATATTTTATTGGCCGAATGGAAGAAAACGGGTTATGTGCGCCAACGCCGCAAAATCACTCGGCAAGCCAGCTCAAAAACCGCAAGAGTTGAATCGGGCATTAACGAAATTTGTAATCAAGTAAAGCAGGCAAATTTAATTAGCGGTAGTTTGCATGATGGCTTACACCAATTACATCCGCTGCAATCGCATTCGTTTGATGAGCGTTTACGCTTGCAGACCTCATTACGAAGTAACAGCCTAATAGCGGCTACCAGCGGCACGCTAGATACTTGGATGATTACTGACGAAAGCCCACATGGTTTGGGCGTGCGCGTCAATAAATATGCCAATATTTTAGCCAGACCCGACAAATTAATTGGTTTGATGATTGAAAACGAAACAACCGCAATTGTGATTGGCATGATTCGCTCGGTAAAGCCTACACAAGGCAATCAACTAAGGGTTGGCGTACAAATTATTTCGCATCACCCAAGCTGGGTGCAATTAAAACGCGTGGATAACAATGAAGTTTTTGCTAACACAAATACAAATGCCGAGTTTCAGGATAACTTCAACGCAATCAAACCGTCGTCGCTTGATATGGACTTATTTTCGGGCATCTACCTGCCAATTGAAGGGGGCCTATCAGATACTTCTTGCTTAATTTTACCCAAAATTTATTATCGTGCAAACGCCACATACAGCGTTACTATCGCAGGCGTAGCGCAAAATGTGAAACTAGGCGAGCCAATCGAATCGCACGATGATTGGGTAAAGTTAGAGTTTCCATTTTAAGTATTGAGTTTAATTTTAGCCGCTTACTGCGCTTTGACAGCGCTATCTTTTGTGGAAGTTGTATTGGCCAAGCCAGCTTTCCAGTCGCCACGCCAATCTCCACGCCAATCTCCACCCAAGGCTTTAAACAATTCTACTGTTGATAAAAAAGTCGCCTGCTTAGCTTGCACCACTGCTAGCGAAGCATCGTTATGTACGCGCTGTGCATCTAGCACCTCTAAATAGGCCGAATAGCCTGATTTATAACGATTTTCGGCCACGCTTAAGGCTTGTTTAGCAGAAGTTTGGCTGCGCTTAAAAGCTTCTTCACGCTCGGCATTTAAGCGGCGCGAAATAAGCGCGTCATTGACTTCTCTAAACGCGTCTTGAATGGCTGTTTGATATTGTGCCAATGTTTGTTTTTGGCGTGCATCGGCTTGTTCAACGCGTGATTTTCGTCGACCAAAGTCGAAAATCGGCAAATCTAAACCGAGTCCAAAACTCCAAATACGGGCGCCCGGTTTCAAAATATCGCCTAAATCCACGCTTTCTGCACCCAAGCTGCCCGTTAAACTAATGCTGGGGTACATGGCCGCTTTGGCCACGCCAATTTTGGCATTTTGTGCAATTAAGTTTTGTTCTGCTTGGCGAATATCAGGGCGATTTTCTAGTAAGGCTGAAGGCAAGCCTGCTGGCGGCGTTGGCGGCAATGGTTGGCTGCGCAAATCACCCGTAGCAATCGTTAAATCTAACTGACCAGTTAGCACCGCCAGTTGATGCAAGGTTAACGCGCGCGTACGCGTTAATTCAGTTAATTGTGCTTCTAAATTGCTTACCTGCACTTCGGCTTGGCTCACCTCTAAACTGCTAGCGACACCGCCTGCCAAGCGGCGCTGATTTAAACTAAGCGCTTCTTTGCGGCTAACTTGGTTATCTTTTGTCACCGCAATTTGTGCGTCTAATCCGCGCAATTGCAAGTAATTACTGGCAACTAAGCCAATTAACGATAATTCCACCGTGTCTTTTCCAGCGCGGGAGGCAAGCGCATTGGCCGCGGCCGATTCTTTATTCCGTTTTACTTTACCCCAAAAATCAATCTCGTAAGCGGTACTTAAGCCAAAATTAAAACTATTGCGAATTGCACCACCAAACGCTGGAAAAGCACCTAACTCGGTCACTTTGCTGCGCGAGGCGCCAGCGCCTAAATCCACTTGTGGATACAACGACGCGCCCACTTCACGCATGCTGGCATCGGCCTCTTCAATGCGCGCCAATGCAAGCGCAATGTTAGTGTTATTTTTTAAGCTTAATTCTACAAGCGCATTTAATGTTGAGTCTTGATATTGTAGCCACCATTGTTTTTGCGTAGTGTTGGCCGCGTTAGTGGAAGTATCCTCGCTGTAATTGGCGGGTAAATTGGCCTGCGTGCGCTGATAATCTGGCCCAACTGTTTTGCAACTGATTAAAATCAGGCACATGCTTGCAATAAAAAATTTATTCTTGCTTATCGTTAAATAAGTGGTCATTAAATAATTTGTCATTATTTTGTCTCGCTATCTGAGCTGGCTTCTTGATTATCTAGCGCGGCAATATGGCCGTGCGTTCTTACGTGTTTGCCTGACAGCCAAGTGAAAAATAACGGGATAAAAATGGTGGCAATAAACGTCGCTAAAATCATGCCGCCAAGCACGCCAGTACCCATACTGCGCCTTGCGGCTGCGCCCGCGCCAGTGGCAAACGCCAGCGGAATAATGCCCAGCACAAACGCCATCGACGTCATGATAATTGGCCTAAAGCGCAATTGTGCGGCCGCCAAAGCCGCTTCAGCGGCTGGCATGCCTTGCTCCATTTTTTGGCTAGCAAATTCCACAATCAAAATCGCGTTTTTAGCCGCCAAGCCAATCAGCGTAATCATGCCCACCTGAAAGTAAATATCGTTAGGCATGCCGCGAAACAGCACCGCAAGCAGCGCGCCAGTTAACGCAAATGGTACCGCCATAATCACAGCCAATGGTAATGCCCACGTTTCAAATTGCGCTGCCAAGATTAAAAACACCATCACAATCGCAAAACCAAATGCAAATAAAGCCGCATTGCCGGTACGTTTTTCTTGATAGGCTTGCGCGGTCCACGCCATTTGATAACCATCGGGTAAGTTGGTTTTAGCCAGCGTTTCTACCGCTTTTATGGCATCGCCAGAGCTAATACCAGGCGCGCCACTGCCGAAAATTTTTGCTGATAGCAAACCGTTATAACGCTCTAGTTGCTCGGCGCCCACAATGCTACTGATTTTACTTAACGCTGAAAGCGGAATCATATTGCCCGTGGGGCTATCGGCATTGGGTTGGCTGCGCACATAGACTTTGCCCAAATCTTCTGGCTTCATTCTAAACGCGGGTTCTGCCTGCAATTGCACGCGGTAAGTGCGGCCGCTGCGGTTAAAATCATTCACATAAAGTGATCCCATGGTGCTTTGCAAGGTGGCATAAATATCGGCAATTTTTACGTTTTGCGAAATCGCTTTGGCTTCGTCCACTTCTACCATTAATTGCGGCACGGTTGGCCTAAAAAAGGTATTAAGGCCTGTCAGCTTAGGTTCTGCATGCATCGCCTCAATCAATCCATTGGTAACAGCCGCAAGTTTAATTGGGTCGGTATCTTGTTTACTTTGCACATATAGTTCGAAGCCGCCGGCAGAGCCAAGGCCGCGAATCGCTGGCGGGTTAACCGCAAAGCCCATGCCATCGGCTTGCATCATGCCAATGCCTTTTAACTTGCCAACGATATCATCCGCTGTGGTGGTGCGCTCTTTCCAATCTTTTAGCCGCACAAACATGGTGGCAGCGTTGGTTTTATTGCCGCCAGACAATAAATCAAAGCCATTGACTGCAAATTCAAACCTAACCGCAGGATCTTTTGCAATAGCGGCGCGAATATCTTCTGTAGTCTTGCTGCTACGTTTTAACGTTGCGCCGTCTGGCATCACCACAATTGTCACTACATAGCCTTGATCTTCGGGCGGCACAAAACTGCCAGGCACGGTGCGAAACAGCAGAATCATGGCTATTAAAAAGCCTAAAAATACAACTGCGCCAATTATTTTATGCTGTAATGTTGTGTTAACTGTTGTGGCATAAAAGCTGGTTAATTGGCTAAACCCTTTATTAAAAGTCTTAAAAATTGCATTTTCTTTATGTGATTTTTTTAAAATGATGGCGCATAAAGCAGGGGTTAAGGTTAGCGCAACTACGCCAGAAATAACCACCGCAATGGCAATAGTCACCGCAAACTGCCGGTATAACTCGCCCGCAATACCACCTTGAAAAGCCACTGGTACAAACACCGCGCACAGCACCAACACAATTGCCACCACGGCAGCGGCCACTTGGCCAATTGATTTGATAGCCGCTGGCAGCGGGTCAAGCCCTTCTTCTGCCATTAAGCGCTCGGTATTTTCTAGCACCACAATGGCATCGTCCACCACAATGCCGATGGCTAAAATCATCGCAAATAGCGTGAGTAAATTGATTGAAAAACCAAATAAATACAAGCCCGCAAAAGTACCAATCAATGAAATGGGCACTGCAATAATGGGGATAAGCGTGGCACGCCAGTTTTGTAAAAACAGAAAAACGACTAAAACTACCAGCACTAATGCTTCTGCAAAGGTTTTTAACACCTCTTCAATGGTCGCCGTGACAAATTCGCTGGTGTCATAAGGAACGCTGTATTGCATGCCAGCCGGAAAGCCTAATTTAAGCTCTGCAATTTTATCTTTGATTGCAGCAGCCGTATCAAGTGCATTGGCACCGCTTTGTAAAAATATCGGAATCGCAACGCCTGGCTGGCCATCTAGCGTAGAAGTCACGTTATAGCTTTGCGCGCCTAACTCGACTCGTGCAACGTCTTTTAAATACAATACGCCGCGCGCAGCATCCGCGCGAATAATAATGTTGCCAAACTGCGCAGGGTCTTTTAAGCGGCCTTTGGCAGTCACCGTATAAATAAGGTCTTGCGTGACTGGCGCTGGATCTTGGCCGATTTTACCCGCAGCGTATTGGTTATTTTGCGCATTAATCGCCGCCGCAATATCGCTGGTGCTAACGCCCAATTGCGCCATTTTGTCGGGCCGCAGCCAAATGCGCATGGCAAAATCTTGCCCACCGAAAATCAGCGCATCGCCAACCCCTTTTATCCGCTTAAATTCGTCTAAAATATTGAGCGTGGCATAATTACTTAAAAATAAGCGATCATGTTTTGGATCTTTTGAGGTGAGCATCACCACCAGCAAAATGTCGCTTGATTTTTTTTGTACTACCAAGCCATTGCGGCGCACCTCATCTGGCAAGCGTGGCGTGGCAATATTAACGCGGTTACTCACATTAAAAGTTGCTTGGTCAACATTAGTGCCAACTTCAAACGTTGCAGTAATTACCAGCGTGCCGCTAGAATCGGCATTAGAGTTGAAGTACAGCAAGTTATCGACGCCGCTTAATTGCTCTTCTATTGGCCCGGCAACGGTTTTGCTTAGCGTATCCGCACTTGCGCCTGGGTAGACTGCGGTAATCGTCACAGTAGGCGGCGCAATTTGCGGGTATTGCGCAATTGGCAACTTTAGAGCGGCAGCTAGACCTGCCAATACAATGATGATGGATAGTACGCTGGCAAAAATAGGTCGCGTAATAAAAAATTTGGTCATTTTCTGTGTGGCCTATTTCGCGGTCGATTTATTTGCTGGCGCGTTAGTTGTTGATGGCGGCAAAGCGGGCGCAGTGCCCAGCGCATGCGGCGCAACTTTTGCCCCTGGCGGCATCATGTTTAATTTGATTAAATTATCTACGATTACCTTATCATTGGGGTCTAGGCCGCTTAGAATAATCCAATCACGGCCCTGCCACTCACCCACCACAACGGGTTTACGCGTCACTTCATTTTTAGTATTGACCACGAATAAAAACTTACCTTGATCGCCCGTTTGTACGGCGGTTTGCGGTACTAAAAATACGCCATCGCGAGTGCCTGTAGTGACGCGGGCACGCACAAATTGGCCTGGCAATAACTTTTTATTACTATTATCAAACGTGGCGCGTAATTGTTGCGTGCCTAGCGATGCATCAATTTGGCTGGCGGCAAAATTGAGCTTACCTTTTTGTGAGTATTCGCTACCGTCTGGCAATATCAAACTCACTTCAGATGCTTTGCTTGCATCTAAATGGCCACCTAAGCTTTGCAACTCACTTTCAGATAAACTAAAGCGCACCCAAATTGGTGAAACCTGCACAATTGTCGTCAGTAAACTGGTGCCAGCTTGCACCAGCGCGCCTTCAGAAAACTGAAATCGCCCAGCAATACCTGCTGTGGGCGCGACTACGCGGGTGTAAGATAAATTAAGCTGCGCTTCTTTAATATTTGCTTGCGCTTGCATCATTCCCGCTTGGCTAATGCTGCTGTCTGAGGTTGCATTATCGTATTCGCGCTGGCTAATGGATTGAGTCGCCAGCAATTCTTTAAGGCGGCTAGATTCACGTGACGTTTGCGTAATGCGCGCGCCTTGGCCAGCGGCAGCCGCTTTGGCTTGCATTAAGGCAATTTCAAACGGGGCTGGGTCCAGCAAAAACATCACCTGCCCAGCCTTTACTGGCTGCCCTTCTTCAAACAGTTTTTTTACAATAATGCCGCCCACGCGTGGCCGAATTTCCACCTCACTCGCGCCCTCGGTTTGCGCTACCGCTTCAACACTGATAGGCACTGATGTTGGCTTAACAGCCACTATACTTACTGGCATGGCTTGCGTCGCAGTGCTTGGCGGCGGCGCAGCACTATCTGGCTTTTTGTTGCAGGCCGCAACAAAACCAAGCGAAATTAATCCTACAATTATTATTCTTACATTCATAAAATTCTTTCAAAGCAAAAACAGTTAGTGGCTTCAGTGTTTTGCTAATTAGTAATCGTAAAATCGACAATTATTAATTAAAATTAAGACAATTATCAATGAAGACAACAAGATACTTGCGTAATTTAAAGTGTTAATGCATTATAGCTTTATCGTAATCCTTATAAACGTGACTTTTATGACTAATACGGAATAATCGACATGATGCTAACAAGTGCAAACACTGTATTATCTGGCGAAATCTACGCCAAGCAAACGGCATCAAAATTTGTAATGTATAACGTGCTTAAAGTAAGCAACTCTACAAACGGTAAACTTCAAGCCGTCACCCTGCAAAATATTGATAATCCACTGAGTTTATTTGAAACTACTGCGCAAAAATTAGCTGGCGCTGGTTACGTCCGCATTAGCCAAACGCCCTATATTAACATGGCGATTTCTAGTGCTAAAAAGAAAAAAGTGGCCAAAAAACCGCTGCGCTGCCCTTACACATTAGACTTTTTAGAAGCGCGCGCGGATTCACAGCGTCCAGAGCCTACTTTACCTGATTTATTTACACTTTAGATTGTTTCTAATCAAATAAGCGCATCCAGCTTAAGCCTTAAAATCAACTAAACGCCTGAATTGTTAGTACAAGTTAAGCTCTGTAAAGCCCCCACCCCTTTTTTTTTCAGCGACGTAGTCAAATGGCCGGTTGTTAAGTTTCATTGACAAACTCCCTAAGTAAACTTCAACTACCGCATAATCACATGAAAGCAAATGCAAGTCTGTACGTAAGCGAACATTGAGTGATTTTGATTTAACTGCGTTTTTTTATTATCTTGTAAGCATGAATTTTCGGTACGAGCAGCTTGAACGGAATTTTATATAAGCGAAACCAAGCGCTTCAGTCATTTGCAGTTGGAAAATAATTTAATTTAACAAAAAGTAGCATAAGAAAAGCTCGGCAAAAGCTGCATTTAGATGGTTTCGCAGCGCTCACAACACTGCTGGCACGCCGCTTAAGTTTAAAAATACCTTATCCATGCTATGCATTTCGAGTAGATATTAGAATGAATTAAAAAACGCTAAACGCACAAAATATCGACCAAAAATTAAATACTCGACTATTAAAACATTTTAAAAAATCTTTTAAATCGATAAGGTTTGTCTTATTTTTTGCTTGATATTGGTGTATTTTAAAATGTTTCTCAGGCTATTTTGCCCCGGTAATTTATCTAAATACGCCAATTGCGGCTTACCATTTTGAGCCACTTGCAAAAATGGCGCCTCAACATTAGGGTCAATATCGCCCATTTTCATATACTCCACCACATAAGCCCAGCGGCTTTTTTGCGTAATATTAGGCGTTGTAGAGTGTAATAAAAATGAGGAAAATATCACCACGTCGCCAGGCTCGGCTGAAATAAACACTTTATTATCGGTGTTGCCTTTGTACACCACATGACTATCGTCTTTTTCAAACTTAAGCAAACACTCATGACTGCTTGGCACCACCCAAAGCCCGCCATTATCGGCTGTCATCGATGTCATCGATATCCAAAACTGAAAATGCTGATCCTTTAAATAGCTATATTGATTATCTTGATGCCAAGGAAACGTGCCAGCACCAGGTTGTTTTTCTACCGCTTGATCCCAACGTACCCAAATATCAGGCCCCGCGAGCGGCGTTAATAAATCGATAATTTTGGCTTGGGCTATAAACGCTCGAATTTTTTCACTGCGATGCATCAACAACGCATGAAACTTCAAATTGCCTTTATCCAGCACATCGTCGCCCGATTTAGTGGCGGCAGCTTCTTTTAAATCGGCCTGCAGTTGGTCAATTTCAGTTTGGCTAAATACATTTTTTAAGTAAATAAAGCCATTTTTTTTAAACTCTTCTTGCATCGTCATTGCTGTAAAGCCCAATGTATAAATTTATTAATATGATATACATAAAAAATGCGAACATAAATAGCCCATGCGGGTTTAGCAAACTATTAATGCCAAAAACACGGACTTCGTGTTAAAAAAAATGCGGCACTCGCATGGTTTTGACCTTAAATCCCCTGCTACCGCGCCTGTAATGATTTAAACATTTGGGGGATTTTGAGCGAGGACTGTCTGAGCTCCGTGACAAGCCGCGTTTTGTGTGGCTTGTTAGGGCAAGTTCCGCAGCGCCCAACTTTGAACAAGCACAAGAAATAAGCTGTAGGGGTAGCTTTTTTTGGCTTCTTTCTTCTGAGCAAGCAAAAGCAAAGTGACTCGCTGAGAAGCGAAAAAATGGTTCAATTTCCACTATCGCCCCTTTCCCCAACCCCTCTCCCGCCAGCGGGCGAGGGCTTACGCACTTAGCAAGATTTGAATTTAAATCCCCTGCTGCCGCTCCTGTGATGATTTAAAAAGTGGGGAGGTTTTAAGCGAGGATTGTTTGAGCGCTGAAAGCGCGAGTTCCCCAGCGCCCAACTTTTATAGCAGCGCAGGAAACAAGCGGCAGCGGGGTAGCCTTTTCTTTGGTTTCTTTCTTTTGGCTAAGTAAAAGAAAGAAACTCGCCAAGAGGCGAAAATTAAGCTTACTTAATTCCCAATGCCTTGCAGTTATTGCGTCTTAGGCTCGTTTGCTAGCTATTACCACACCACTAGCCCAAGATAATTTTGTCACAATAAAATCCTCGCGCTGCTCTAAAGTTGCAATAAGTTTTGCAACTTTTTCGGCATGACCTTCAGGCCAATTGGGCTGTGGCAACATATCATCTATGACGTATAAACCAGCAGGATTAAGTAAGGCTAGCGCTTCGTCTAGCAGGCGATATTTGCCTGCCCATGTGTCAGCAAAAATAAAATCAAATTTTTGCACTTTTAACGACTGTAAATAATCATCGCCATCTGCACAAACTACCGTTAATCGCACATCTGTGCCTAAATTACGTTTGAGAGTTGTTAACAGCGCTTCATCATTATCAACGGTGGTTAAATGAGAGTTAGCATCCATGCCATCAAGCAACCATGCGGTTGAGAGGCCGGTACCAGAGCCAAGCTCAAGGATGCGGGCCGATGGTTTAGATGCCACAAGCGTGCGTAGTAGCGAACAAGCAAGTGGCTCAGACGGCATGGTGAATTCAAATGCACGAGTATCTGCCCATATACCAGCCAAGGCCTTAGGTTCGTTAAGGTTTAAAATATCATTCATCTCGGTGGCCCACCCCTTAAATCATGCCCATCCGCACTATAAATCTCTACTTCCACAAAATCGCCAGGCGTTAAGCCTTCCGCATCTTCCATATACACCACGCCGTCAATCTCTGGCGCATCAGCTTTGGTGCGGCCGATGGCTTCAAAATTACCCTCAAAATCTTGCACAATTTCATCTACCAACACGGTTTGCATTGTGCCGATTTTATGGTGCAGCTTAGCCGCACTGATGCGCTCTTGCACCGCCATAAACCTTGCCAAGCGCTCCTCTTTCACTTCTTGCGGTACGTGGTCGGGCAGTTCGTTGGCTTTTGCGCCATCGACTGCGCTGTAAGTAAAGCAGCCAACGCGGTCTAGCTGCGCTTCTTCTAAAAAGTCGAGCAGCATTTTAAAGTCGTCTTCGGTTTCACCGGGGAAGCCTGCAATAAACGTACTGCGTACGGTAATATCAGGGCAAATTTCGCGCCAAGCTTTAATGCGTGCCAAGTTATTTTCGGCGTGGGCTGGGCGTTTCATGGCTTTCAAGATTCTATGGCTGGCGTGCTGAAACGGCACATCTAAGTAGGGCAAAATCAGGCCATCCGCCATTAACGGAATCACTTCATCCACATGCGGATACGGGTAAACGTAATGCAGGCGCGTCCAAACGCCTAGCTCGCTTAAGGCTTGGCACAGCTCGGTCATGCGCGTTTTCACTGGGCGACCGTTCCAAAAACCTGGGCGATATTTCACATCGACGCCATAAGCGCTGGTGTCTTGCGAGATGACTAAAATCTCGCTAACGCCAGCATTCACTAGGTTTTCAGCCTCATTCATCACCTCGCCGATTGGTCGACTGACTAAATCACCACGCATACTTGGGATAATGCAAAAACTGCAACGATGGTTACAGCCTTCTGAAATTTTTAAATACGCATAATGACTTGGCGTTAAGCGAATACCTTGTGGCGGAACAAGGTCTATAAATGGCTCGTGCAATTTAGGCAAATTGGCGTGCACGGCAGTCATCACTTCCTCTAGCGCATGTGGGCCAGTAACAGCTAGCACGCTGGGGTGCGCGTTAATCACCACATCTTTTTTTGCGCCCAAGCAACCTGTAACAATCACTTTGCCATTTTTTTGCAGCGCTTCGCCAATCGCGTCTAAGCTTTCTTGCACGGCGCTATCAATGAAGCCGCAGGTGTTGATGACAACTAAATCTGCGCCTTCGTAACTGCTGGAGATTTCGTAGCCCTCGGCGCGTAATTGCGTCAAAATGCGCTCTGCATCACTACCTGCTTTTGGGCAGCCGAGCGAGACAAAGCCGACTTTGGGAGTTGTTGCTTTGGATACAGTTATTGGTGTTGTCATCGCTTTATTTATTCACTTAATATTGATTCATTTTAATTCGAAAAATCCAAATACCGTTATTCTGAGTCCAAGTTTTATCTGGGCGAAGAATCCAGCCGTTTGGTGGCAAAATCTGCATTGTTTCGCTACGCTCAGAATGACAGAAGTTAGTTGTTGAGATTTATTATTCTAAAAAATAACCTGTCAGCCAAATCGACGCAACGCCACATAAAATAAGGCTTAGCTGCGATATTGTCGCGCGCAATTCGGTGCGTTTATGCAGGCTGGGGATTAAATCGGCAACGGCCACGTAGAGCATACTGGAAGCCGCTAAGCCCAATATAGTCGGCACCCAGCCTTGCACGTGACTGAGCGCGAAATAGGCGATGGTGCCACCAACGACGGTGGCGAAACTTGACACTAAATTAAAGATGAAAGCTTGTTTTTTACTGTAGCCAGAGTGCAGCAAAATCAAAAAATCGCCGACTTCTTGCGGAATTTCGTGGGCGATAATGGCAAGTGCAGTGACGATGCCGACTTTCACATCCACCATAAACGCGCTGGCGATTAAAATGCCGTCGACAAAATTATGAAAAGTGTCGCCAATCATCACCATCATGCCGCTTCTGCCGCTATCGTGTGAGTGGTTTTGTGGTGCTTTTATGACAGAAGCAGGTGCTCTGGAAGCCGCTCTGTACTTAATTTTTAAGGCAGGTGTCTGCAAGGTAGTTAAAACAGGTGTCTGCAAGGCCGCTTTATCTTGTCCCTCAACCAGCTTGGGACTGGCGCACAACGTACCATCCCGTTCGTCGTGAGCTTGTCGAACGATGGGTTTATCCGGGCATTCATCCTCAGTATGAATCGCATGCACCTCGCAATGATCACCATGACAATGTCGCCAAATCACTAATTTCTCGAGCGCAAAAAACAGCAAAATGCCAAATAAAACAGTCGCGGTGAACGTGTGTATATCGGGGGCTACTTTAATGCCTTCAGGCAAAATCTCCAGAAACACCGCGCCCAGCATAGCGCCAATCGCATAACTGATAAGCAATGGCACGGCCGAAGTACGCGCGTTAAGCGCAACTAAAGCCGCGCCTGCCACACTAAGCGCGCCGCCAATCAAACTAAAGAGGATAATCCAAACTAAAATGGGGAAATCAGGAATCGGCATATAATTCGATATATTGGAAACTGTTAGCATTATAGCGTAAGGCTGTTCAATTAACCGTCATTGCGGGCTTGATCTGCAATCTGTCGCTAGATTCTGACTTGCGTCAAAATAACAGTTTTATATAAGCCAAATCAAGGTCGCCATGCGCCCTGTCGCGCCGTCGCGGCGGAATGAAAAAAACTGATCAGTTTGTGAATAGGTGCAAAAATTTCCGCCATCAATTTGCGTTACGCCACAATTATTTAAGCGTTGCATAGCGATCTGATAAATGTTGCTTAAGTATTTATCACCGTGTTTTTTAAACGCAAGTTCTGCTTTTGCATCTTTTGCTATAAATTGTTCGCGAACTTCTGCGCCTACTTCAAACGCATTTGGGCCGATTGCAGGGCCAAACCAAGCCATTAATTGACTTGAATCTGCGCCCATTTTGGCAATTGTCGCCTCAATTACGCCATCGCACAAACTGCGCCAACCCGCGTGGATGCTGGCGACCAGCGTACCTGCGGTATCGCAAAGCAAAATTGGCAAACAATCTGCTGTAATGGTTACGCTCACCACATTTTTGCGCGTGCTAAAACTGGCATCGGCATCTGGCACACAGTCAGTTTGCGCCGCAACTATTTCATCTAAATTCAGCACATTAATACCATGCACTTGATTCAACCAAACAGGTTTGCTTGGCAAAAATTGGCTTAATGATTGGCGATTTTGTGCGACGTGAATTGGGTTGTCACTTACGTGGCCGCCGAGGTTAAAGCTATCGTAAGGCGCAAGGCTAATGCCGCCTGCACGCATGGTTTGCAGCGCTTTTACATTGGCGGGCGCTGGCCAGTTGGGGGTAATAAAGTTGCTATTTTTTAACATCTAATCTTTCTACACCCGTCATTCTAAGCATAGCGAAAAATCCAGAGTTTGTTTACAAGAAACTGGATTCTTCGCTATGTTCAGAATGACGGTTTTTAGTATCAGTCAATTATTCATCTTCTAAACCACCATCGTCCTCAAAATCTTCATCTAAATCATCGTCATCACTATCTAAATCAAAATCGTCGTCTTCTTTGCCCACATACAAGCCATTTTCATCCACGCCAAAATCCATCATATGGCCTTCGTCAATTGGCGCATCTTCATGGCGCATGGCTTCTAACAAGGTGCGCATATCCTCAGCCAGCTCAATTTGCCATTCTATAAATTCATTGGTTTTGGGGTGAATTAGCCCTAACTTAATGGCATGTAAGGCTTGCCGATTAAAGCCAGTAATGGCATCGCGCAGGGTTTGCGTCATTTGTTTGTGCGGAATAATATTGCCGATTCCATAAACATTATCACCCACAATCGGCGCTTTTAAATGCTGCATGTGTACGCGAATTTGGTGTGTGCGGCCTGTTTCAAGCTGGCAGCGCACATAAGTATTGGTGCCAAAACGCTCAAGCACCTCGTAATGCGTGACTGCTGGCTTACCCGTGCGCGAGATGGCCATTTTGGTGCGCGCATGGCTGTGGCGACCAATTGGTTGATTGACCGTGCCGTGGCGCCACATAATGCCCCACACAATGGCGCGATATTCGCGCTTAACCGTGCGTGCTTGCAGCTGCCGCACCAAGCTAGTTTGTGCTTCTAGCGTTTTGGCGACCACCAACAAGCCGCTGGTGTCTTTATCTAACCTGTGAACAATACCTGCGCGCGGCACATCACTTAATTGCGGCAAATGATGCAATAAAGCATTTAGCAGCGTACCGCTCCAATTGCCCGCCGCGGGGTGCACCACCAAACCCGCGGGCTTGTTGATGACCAAAATCGTGTCATCTTCAAATATAATATCTAGCGGAATATTTTCTGGCTTAAAGGCATTTTCTTGCGCGTTTGCGGGTGGTGTAATAAGCACCTGCTCGCCGCCCCACACTTTGGTTTTAGCGGTCACGCTCTTCGCGTCCATGCGCACTAAATCAGCCTTAATCCAAGCTTGCAAACGGCTGCGCGAATGCTGCGGCAACAATTGCTGCAGGGCGATATCCAAACGCTCGCCGCCCGCTGCCATAGGAATCTGGACGTTAATTTGGCCGCTAATTGGTGCTGACACCGGAGTGAAAACTGTTGTTTTATCTTGCATACGTTATAATATTGCCATTAATGATGAATTAGGTTTTTTATGTTCAAGCAATCTACAACCCGTATTTTACCGCTTTTAAGCGCCAGCCTTTTAGTTATATTTTGCGCATTAATATTGAGTGGCTGTTCAATCTTCGGCGCGCCGACCGAGCTAGATGACACCAAAGGCTGGCAGGCCGATCGCATCTATCAAGAAGGCGAAGATAGAATGACCGATAAAGATTACGACAAGGCCATTGGTTATTTTCAAAAGCTAGAATCGCGCTTTCCACACGGCAAATATGCAGCGCAAGCGCAGTTAGAAACTGCCTACGCGCATTACAAAAAGCAAGATCCTGTCTCATGCGTGGCCGCCGCAGACCGCTTTATTAAACTGCACCCCAATCACCCTAATGTGGATTATGCCTATTATCTCAAAGGCTTAGCGACGTTTAACGAGCGCGGCTTTATCGAAAAATATACCGCGCAAGAAATCAGCGACCGCGACCCAAAAACGCTGAAGCAATCATTCGCCGCGTTTAAAGAGCTAACCGACCGCTACCCAAAAAGCCGCTATTTTAAAGATGCCACGCAGCGCATGGTATATTTGGTCAACGCGCTTTCGCAATCTGAAATGCACGTAGCACGCTATTACATGAAGCGCCAAGCCTATTTGGCCGCGCTAAACCGCGCAAAATACGTGCTGGAATATTACCCCAACTCTACCGCCGTAGAAGAAGCCTTGGTGATTAGCATTAGCGCCTACGATTACATGAGCCTGACCGATTTAAAAGAAGACACCCTGCGCGTGCTTAAAACTAACTACCCCAATAACCCCATGCTGGCGGGGAAAAGTGGCGAGGATGAACGTATATGGTGGAAGTTTTGGGAGAGCTTGTATTAAGGTTTAATTAAAAATTAATAGCTGCATGTTTTAAATTTAGACAACACTAGAAATAGTTAATGCTATGATTTTATTATGTAACTTATCTTTAATAATTAAATGGGTTTCATATTTGACGCCTACTTTACGTTAGGTATTAAATATGGATCTTTGGCAAACACTCGCGGCGGCAGTACTCGGAAACGCAATTGTTCTAGCGGTTCTGGGATGGCTTGGAAAGTCGCTACTTGAGAAGCTTATACAGCGCGACAGCAAGCAATTCGAGATAGAACTCAAGGCTAAGGTTGACACGACACTTGAGCAGTTCAAAAACGAACTCCAACTACGATCGATCGAACATCAAATCAAACTTTCGCGTTTGCACGAACGAAGAGCTACCGTCATAGCAGAGTTAAATGCTTTGCTAGCCGAGGTCATGTGGGAGGCTGAGAGCTTCCTGTCCCTTATGGAGTTTGCAGGAGAACCTAGCAAACAAGAAAAGCATCAAGCTACAATGAACAAGTTGACTGAGTTCTTCAGGTACTTCGACAAAAACAGAATTTATTTACCTCAGAAGCTATGCGAAACAACAGAAAAAATCGTGCTTGAAGTACGCCAGCACGTGATCAAGTTCGGGGTCTATCTTCATTGGGAAGACGCGGCACTCATGGACCATACTCGCAAAGAGAAAAATGATGCGTGGATTGGTGGCTGGAACGCAATCAAGAACCAAATTCCTGCTGTCAGGGTGGAGCTTGAGAATGAATTTCTACTCCTATTGGATCCCAATTCCTAACGAGCAAGCGTAGGATGGGTTGAGCAACGCGATACCCATCGTTAATCTTAAATTCAACCCAACTATCGAATATATTTTTTCTTAAATTGACTGCATGGCTTTGTGGGTATCGGCTGCGCCTCCACCCACATGACAAACTACCGTTTTTTATTCTCTTCGTCCTTTTTCGCTTTCAATTCAGCACGTTGCGCGGTTTTACGGCGACACATGCTCACAATACCTTCGCCTGCTTTGCGCTTGCCTTCAGCCATGTAGGGTGGGTCACTCGTGACCCACGCGGCGCAATCGCTCAACTTGTCACACCCGCGTGGGTTCAAGAACCCACCCTACTTAAACTGTGGTATGACCCAAGTTTATTGGAAATTCCCGCAAAAATAGCAAGCGTAGGATGGGTTGAGCAACGCGATACCCATCGTTAATCTTAAATTCAAGCCAACTATCGAATATATTTTTTCTTAAATTGACTGCATGGCTTTGTGGGTATCGGCTGCGCCTCCACCCACACTACAAACTACCGTTTTTTATTTTCCTCGTCTTTCTTGGCTTTCAGCTCAGCACGTTGCGCGGTTTTACGGCGACGCATGCTTACAATGCCCTCGCCCGCTTTACGTTTGCCTTCAGGCTCGGCAAATGGGTTTGCGCCTTGGTTAAATTGCACGCGTAATGGCGTGCCAACCAACTGAAAGGTTTTGCGAAATACGCCTTCTAAATAGCGTTTGTAGCTGTCTTTAATGTCATCCACATGGCTGCCGTGAATCACCACAATCGGCGGGTTTTGGCCGCCTTGATGCGCATAACGTAGCTTTGGCCGTGTGCCACGACTAATCGGCGGCTGATGTTGCGCAACCGCGTCAATTAGTACGCGCGTTAACTGTGGCGTGGCCAAATTAGCCATGGCCGCTTTAAATGCGCCATCGACTGAGGTCAATAATTCGGGCAGGCCTTTTTTGCGCAGCGCTGAAATATAGTGAAATTTTGCCCAATCCAAAAAGATTAATTTGCGGTCAATTTCATTTTTAATAAATTCGCGCTCATTTTCAGGCAAGCCGTCCCATTTATTAACGGCCACCACTAATGCACGGCCAGCATCCAATATATAGGCGGCTACGTGGGCATCTTGCTCGGTAATGCCCTCTTGGGCATCCACCACCAAAATCGCCACATTGGCGTCTTCAATGGCTTGCATGGTTTTTACCACCGAGAATTTTTCAATAGCCTCAAACACGCGGCCTTTTTTGCGCACGCCTGCGGTGTCAATAATGGTGTATTTTTTACCGTCTTTTTCTAGCTCAATTTCAATCGAATCGCGCGTGGTGCCTGGCTCGTCAAACGCAATCACGCGCTCTTCGCCCAGCAGCGCGTTTACCAATGTAGATTTACCCACATTAGGACGGCCAACAATGGCGATACGTGGCGTTCTTTGTGAGGCATCGCTGCGCGCCTTATTCTGCGCGGCCTCGTTTGCATCGTCATCTTCTGGGGGATTATTAGCGCCGACCGTTTTTTTGTTGTGCTCGTCAAGCGCCAACTCAACTAAATCTTTTACGCCCTCGCCATGCGCGCTAGAAATAGACAACGGCTCGCCTAAGCCAAGCTCAAAAAAGTCTGCCGAAACCACGGCGCGGTTCATGCCTTCTGTTTTATTAACCGCTAGTAAAACGGGGCGCTGCGCGCGGCGCAAGGTGTCGGCAATGGTAAACTCTTGCGGCGTAAGCCCTGCGCGGCCATCTACCAAAAAAATCACCACATCGGCTTCATCAATTGCCAGCAAGGTTTGCTTGGCCATTTCTTTTAAGATACCACTCTCGGCCAGCGGCTCAAAACCGCCCGTATCAATCACCAAATAAGACTCACTTGCGCCAATGCCGCGGCCATAATGACGATCGCGGGTGAGGCCGGGCAAATCGGCAACCAGTGCGTCACGGCTTTTAGTCATGCGATTAAAAAGAGTAGATTTGCCGACGTTGGGACGGCCGACTAAAACGATGGTGGGTAACATATTTGGGGGCTTAAGGCTAGTTGCTTGGCACTAGTTGCTTGGCAATTTAATGCCAGGCCCAGTGTTTTTATCTAATGGTGCATCAGGCGATGACTCTGGTTCTTTTTGAAATACAGGGTCTTTTTGAAACATGATGCTGCGTTCAGTATCTGGCGAATTTGGCTCAGATTTCGTTTCGGGCTTTAACGCTTCTGCTGCTGATTGGCTTGCGTTAGATTCGCTAGGTTTTGATTCATTAGAAGTATCTCGCTTAGCTGCAGGCGCCGCATTTGCATCTGCAATACTAATCGCGTACAAGCCGCCATCACGCGTTTCGGCGATAAGCTGCCTACTATTAGCGCATGGTATAAGCGCCATTACCGCGTTGCCATCAAGTTTGATGCGAGCAGCAAAGCCACCATCATCACGCGTTAAAAAGTGTACATACCCTTCTAAATCACCGACAGCAACCACATTACCCATAGGCAGCGGCGCACTTAAGCGGCGATTAAGCAAGCCCGCTTGACGCCAAAAAGTTTTGCCTGTTTCAGAGTCCAACGAGTAAACCGAACCCAAAGCATGCGACACAAATACTTTGCCGTCCTCCGCATTCATGCCGGTATAACTCGAAATATCACGGTTCCATACCACTTTACCGCTTCTACGATCTACTGCGGCAACGCGACCTTGATAGGCTACTGCATACACCAACGGGCCATCAATGACAGGCAAGCTGGTTATATCAGCAATACGTTCAATTTCGGTGACGCCTTTGGGCTGCGCGATGGTTGCCTCCCATAACAATTTGCCATTGTCAGCACGAATCGCCACCATTTTGCCGCCCGCAAATCCCGCGTATACTGCGCCGCCATCAACCACAATGCCAACGCTGCTGCGCAAACTTAAGGCAGGCGTTGTGCGTTCAAATACCCATTTGCGGCTGCCATCTGTCGCGTCCAGTCCAAAAATATGGTTGTCACCTGTGCGCACAATTGCCATGCCATCAAAGTAACGTGGCACACTTAAAATTTCACTGGAGACTTTTGCTTTCCACAATGGTTTTCCAGCAGCGTCTATGGCATGCAAATTGCCTGTTTTGGTGCCCACAAATAAGACGCCAGCACCAAGGCCAATGCCGCCACTAATCGGCTCGCCAATGTTAATGCGCCATACTTGGCGGCCATTGCTTGCGTCTAATTTTACAATGTCGCCCGCCGCATTATTGGCGTAAACCGCGCTAGAATCTAAGGCTGGTGTGTAGTCATAACGCTCGGTTTTACCAATGCTGCTAGACCAATCAAGCTTTAAAGCGTAAGTTGGATCAAATGCTTGCAGTGTGGCGGGTGGATTAGGCGGCTCGCGGCCAAAGACTTTGTCGGCAAAGTCTTGTCGCAGCGAAGTCATGGTTTCGCAGCCTGTTAAAACGAGCATTGAAAGCAATATAATCCAACGGAAATTTTTTAAATAAGTCATTTAATACAATAAGTTATGTTGCTAATAATCGCCAATTAAAGCGCTTAAGCAAATTTTAAACAGCTTTTAAAGCGCGTTTAAACGCCAAGAGATTCTAATTTTTGTTGCGTGTAAGCATGCAGCCTGCCCTGCGCATCAAGGTATTCTAAAGCCGTTGTATACGCTTTTTTCGCTTCTGCTGGCTTTCCTTGCGCTAACAATACATCGCCTTGCATATTGGCTTTTAAGCCGGCATAACCTTTGTCATCAATAGCTGCCAATGCTTTACTGGCTTCGTCATAACTTTTTTCTTCAAACAAAATGTTGGCCAATTGCAAACCTGCAATGGCTTTTACAGCGCTTTCTTTCGCATTTTTAATCGCCCATTCTAGCTGCGATTTTGCGCTTTTACTGTCATTTGCGGCAAAGTTAGTTTTGGCTGCATACACAGCGGCGCGGCCTGCATAAGGCGTACCGCTATAATCTTCCATCAATTTAGCCGATTGCGCTTTAATTTCACCGACTTTAATTGGGTCTGTGGTCAGCATGGTTTGGTATAGAGTAGACGCTTCAACGGATTTTTTATTTTGAAAATAATGATAACCTTGCCAAGCCAAATAGGCCACTAAGACCGCCAAAACGATGTTAATGGTCATACTGCCATTTTTTTTCCACCACGCTTTAAATTCGTCTAACTGTTCTTGCTCTTCTAAATCGTATGCCATCTTTGCACCCTAATATCAATCATGTTAAGCCGCTTTGCGACCTGGAATTGCACTTAATAATTGCTGTGTATACGGCTGCTGCGGCGCGTTATACACCGCCTCGATGCTGCCTTGCTCTACTATTTTGCCTGCATTCATCACCACAATGTCGTCGGCAATATGTCTAACCACTCGTAAATCGTGACTGATAAACACGTAACTTAAGCGCATTTCTTGTTGCAACTCTTTGAGTAATAACAAAATTTGTGCTTGCACTGAAACATCCAGCGCAGATACGGGTTCATCACAAACCACCACTTTAGGCTTTAACACCAGCGCGCGCGCAATGCCGATGCGTTGCCGCTGCCCGCCCGAAAACTGGTGCGGATACTTTTGCGCGTCATCCGCGCTTAAACCAACGCGTTTAAGCATTTGCAAGACTTGCTCTTTTTGCTCAGCCGCGCTACCCAAACCGTGAATCTGCAAACCTTCGCCAACAATTTCGCCGACTTTCATACGCGGGTTTAACGAGGCGAATGGGTCTTGAAATACCATTTGCAAATGTTGGCGTTTGCTTCGCAAGGCGTTTTTGTCGAGGTTAGCTAAATTGCACCCTTCAAAAATCACTTCACCGCTATCAAACGGGTGCAATTGTAACAGACAACGCGCCAAAGTAGATTTACCTGAACCAGATTCGCCTACCACAGCCAAGGTAGTACCTGCTTTTAGTGAGATACTTACATCATCTAAGGCATTGATTTTATTGCTACTTAAGCCAAATCTGCCTGTAGTTTGCGTGTAGGTTTTAACCAAATGATTGGCCGCCAAAATAATATGGTTTTGTTGGCTCATGCGGCCGCCTTGTCTTCTTTAAGCCCGGTTTTTAACCAGGCATAATCAATCGGCTTCAACTCTTTTTTGCCTTCTATATCTGGCACGCAGGCCAACAAAGCCTTGGTGTAAGGATGCTGCGGATTATTCAACACTTGGTTACGGCTACCCGTTTCGACAATTTCGCCGCGAAACATCACAATCACGTCGTCCGCAATATCAGCCACCACGCCAAAATCGTGTGTAATAAACAACATCGCCATGTTCATGCGGGTTTTTAACTCATCCAGCAATTTCAAAATCTGCGCTTGCACCGTCACATCTAGCGCAGTTGTTGGCTCATCGGCAATTAATAAAAGCGGCTCGCAAGCAATTGCCATCGCAATCATCACGCGTTGGCGCTGCCCGCCCGATAACTCATCAGGATAGCTATCAGCGCGCTCAGAAGGTATGCCGACTTGCGTTAGTAGCGCCGCGATTTTTGTTTTTAAGGCTGCATTTTTTAAACCTAAATGCGCTGTGAGCGATTCGCCAATTTGGTAACCCACGGTTAATACAGGATTCAACGAAGTCATCGGCTCTTGAAAAATCATACCAATTTTTGCGCCGCGAATGCGCTGTAAGGCTTTTTTATCGAGCTTTGTCAGCTCTTGGCCTTGAAAGTTAATACTGCCCTGCGCTTGCAATTGCCTAGACAATAAACCCATTACACTGAGTGCAGTTAGACTTTTACCGCTGCCAGATTCGCCGACAATACAAGTGGTTTTGCCAGCCGATAGCTTAAACGAAATATTGCTCACTAATAGGCGATTCGGCGCATTTTTTGGCGTGACGCTTAAATTGCTTATGTTTAAAATTTCAATCATTATGACCTCAATAATTGTGCGACGTCGGCTAGTTTACATCTGGTTTGTTCAGTCTTTTCTAATAGCGGCTTCAATGATATTTCACCCGAAGCAACTTCATCGTCGCCCAAAATCGCCGCATAACGCGCGCCGCTTCTATCAGCGCGTTTCATTTGACTTTTAAAGCTGCCCCCGCCTGCATTTAACACAACGCTTAGGCCAGCACTACGCAAGGTTTCTGCGCTGGTAAATGCCTGTTTTTCAGCCAATTCACCTACATTCACCAAGTAAATATCAGGAGAATGTACCGCAGTTACGCCGTATTCTTGCATTAACAAAAATACTCGCTCTAACCCAATACCAAAGCCACAAGCGGGCGTTGGATTGCCACCTAAACGCTCTACAAGCGCATCATAGCGGCCACCCGCCGCAATGGTACCTTGTGCGCCTAGTTTAGTTGTCACCCACTCAAACACCGTGCGATTGTAATAATCTAAGCCGCGCACCAAGCGGTGATTAATTTTGTAAACAATGCCCGCATCGCCAAGCAATTGACATAGCTTTTCAAAATGCGTTCGGCTAGCCTCGTTCAAACAATCCATCAGCCGCGGCGCGGCTTCGCACATGGCTTGCATGCGCGGATTTTTTGTATCTAATATGCGCAGCGGATTGGTATGCAAACGGCGTTTTGCGTCTTCATCCAATAATTCTGCATGCTTCTCAAAGTAAGCAATTAAAGTTTTGCGATAAAGCAATCGCTCATCCGCATCGCCAACACTGTTAATTTGCAATTCAACATCCGCAATGCCTAACTCGCGCCATAATCGCGCCAGCAGTACAATCTGCTCCGCGTCCACTTCTGCAGATTCAAACCCAAACGCCTCTGCCCCAATTTGGTGAAATTGCCGTTGGCGGCCTTTTTGTACATTCTCGTGCCTAAACATCGCGCCGCTGTACCACAAGCGTTGCGGGCCGTTGTAAGTGAGATTATTTTCAATCACCGCCCGCACGCAGCCTGCCGTGCCTTCTGGCCGCAAGGTGAGTTTGTCGCCGTTGAGCGCGTCCGTCCAAGCGTACATTTCTTTTTCAACAATATCGGTATGCTCGCCCACGCTACGCACAAATAGATCGGTGTGCTCCACAATCGGCATACGAATATTGTTATAACCGTAACTACCCAGCACACGCCTAGCAATATCTTCTAGCTTAAACCACAGCGGCGTGGCCTCTGGCAGAATATCGTAGAAGCCTTTGATGGATTGAACCTTATTATTCATCAGTATTTTATTTAAATTAGTTAACTACTTGAATTGGAATAGTTTTTTGAACAATTGAAACGCGTAGCTTACCACCCTCAACATAGTTTTTTTGCACGTAATCTTCCACAATCGCTTGAAACTCTTGTGCGATATTGTCACCTTTTAACGTTACGGTTTTTTCGCCATCCACAAATACTGGCGCGACTGGCGTCTCACCCGTGCCAGGCAAGCTAATGCCGATATTGGCGAGTTTTGATTCGCCTGGGCCGTTCACCACGCAGCCCATTACGGCCACGCTCATGTCCTCTACCCCTGGATAATGTTTGCGCCACACCGGCATTTGTGTGCGCAAATAGCTTTGAATTTGCATGGCAAGTTCTTGAAAGTAAGTAGAAGTGGTGCGCCCGCAACCCGGGCAGGCGGTAACCAGCGGAGTGAATGAGCGTATGCCCATGGTTTGCAAAATTTCTTGCGCGACGATGACTTCTTTAGTGCGACTTTCATTAGGTTCTGGCGTGAGGCTAACGCGAATTGTGTCGCCAATGCCTTCTTGCAGCAATAACGCCAGCGCAGCGGTGCTGGCGACGATGCCTTTAGAACCCATGCCCGCCTCGGTTAAGCCTAAATGCAGCGGGTAATCGCAGCGTTTTGCGAGTTCGCGATAAACCTTAACCAAATCTTGCACGTTGCTCACTTTGCATGAAATGATAATCTGATTCGGCGCTAAGCCAATATCCACGGCCTGTTGCGCGCTTTCTAGCGCAGATTGAATCAAGGCTTCGCGCATCAATTCATCGGCTGAAAGTGGATTGTCAAGCTTGCCATTGTCATCCATCATTTGCGCCATTTTGGCTTGGTCTAAACTGCCCCAATTAACGCCAATGCGCACGCATTTTTGGTATTTAATCGCTGCTTCAATCATGTAAGCAAATTGTTCATCGCGTTTACTGCCTTTGCCCACGTTGCCGGGATTAATGCGGTATTTGGCCAGCGCTTGGGCGCAATCTGGATACGCTGCTAGTAATTTGTGACCGTTATAGTGAAAATCGCCCACTAGCGGCACGTTGCAGCCCAACGCATCTAAGCCTTTACGAATCGCGCCTACTTGCGCCGCGGCCTCGGGCGAATTGACGGTAATGCGCACCACCTCGCTGCCCGCTTGCCACAACTCATACACTTGCTCAATGGTCGACTGTGCATCAGCAGTGTCGGTATTGGTCATGCTCTGCACAACTACCGAAGCGACCGCGGAACTAGCTAAGCCATTGACACTAAGGCCCCCGCCAACAGGCACGTGACCTATCATCACTTGAAGAGAATGTCGCCGCATCAGTGTTAATTATTAAGCAAGATATGTGCAACATTATTACGTGAATGTGGCGCTAACTCTACAGGCTTGCCGTTCATACTCATGCTGGTGCCACCTGCATTGCCAACCGTTACATTAACGGGTGGTTTTACATCAATGCTTTCGCGGCTACCCGCAAATATTACTTTACTGTAAATTTTACGGCCATTCACATCCACCACATTCACCCACGTTTCTTGGCTGGCGTTAAACTCTAATTTGGCCACTCCTTTTGGCAAAGCTGTAGAAAGCGGCTCAGCTGCATTAGCAACAACAGCAGCAAAATCTGCAGGCGCGCTCAGCGTTGTACTTGCGGTTAATTGTGAGTTTGGCAATTGCGTAGCTGGTTGTTTCATTGGCAAGTTTGTGTCAGTCGTAACTACGCTAGATACAACCGCCGGTGCAGCAGTAGGGTTGGCTGCTGCAGGTACGGCCTGAGTTGAAGCTGGCAAACCGGCTGGCACACTGGCTGGTAAACTGACTGGTAAGCTCGTGGCAGGCAGAGTGGAAGTTGATGTGGGTACATCAGTTGCTGGGGGCTCAGCTGCGCGTTCTGCTGCTGGCAGCGCAACTTCTGGCAACATCGCGCCAGTGGTTACGCCTGTTGCATTATCGCCCACAGTGTTTTGATTGGTAACATTTCCGTCCACTGGATTGGCATTTGCTTTTGCACTTGGCTGCGAAGGACTAGGTTTTGCAACATAATGTTGGTAAAAAAGCCAAACTGCCACACCTAATAACAAGGCGAGCGCCGCCAGCGCGTAACGACCCGATTTAGATTTTTCTTGATGCGACATTCTCATGCCATTAGGTGGCTTAACGGCCATTTGATAAGGCACAGCCGTTGGCACAATCTTCACATAGGCATCCAACAAAGGCTGTGCGTCTAATTTAAGCAGCTTGGCATAATTGCGAATAAAACCGCGCACAATGGTCTGCTCGGGCAAGGCCGCAAAATGATCGGTTTCAATTGCCTCAATTTGTTTGGGGCTTAATCTCAGTCGACTTGCAATTTCATGCACCGATAAACCTTGATTTTCACGCGCCTCGCGTAGCGCGCCGCCACATTTAGAACTAAGACTGGCTTCACCTGTGGGCTGATAGGCCTGCAAATCATTGGGTAGATTGTGATCGTTTTGCGCTGCCAAATTAGCTTGCTCGAACTCGTCTTTTGATTGTCGTGCCATTATCTCGCCTCATCATATTCAATTTGTTTCTGCATCACTATTAATAAACCCTATCAGCATCATTTTTGACCGCTTAATAACTGGCCTGTTTGCTCGGCGTTTGGATACTGCCGGCGCAACTCTAAAGCATAACTAGCTTCTGCATCTTTATCACCTATTGAGCGCGCAATTTTGATGCCCAGCCATAATGTTTCAGGCGCAGGCGATGCTATTAAAGCATTTTGCAAGGTTTTTTGCGCCAACGTTGCTTCGCCGCGTTTAAATTGAATCTCGGCCAAGGCTTGGGCGGCAGAATGTGTTAACGGCTCTATTTGCAGCGCTTTATTCAGATAAATTTCTGCATTTTTAGTGTCATTTTTGCGTATAGAACAAATGCCCGCGTTGGCATAAGCCAAGTTGGGCGTGGCATACAAGGGGTTTTTAACCGCTTCTAAAAATTGCGGAATCGATTCATCATAACGCTTATGCGTACACAAAAAACTGCCATAATTATTATGCGATTCTGAGCTATTGGGTTGTACTTGAATGGCTTTTTTAAAATTAGCATCGGCTTTTGCATCCTCGCCCAAAGCCGCAAAAACCAATCCTAAGCCGTTATAAGCTTGCCCATAATTCGGGTCAATTTCTGCCGCGCGGGCAAACTCATCAAGCGCAATTTCTAATTTATGTTGCTGATAATAGGCAGCGCCCAAATCGGTGTGAGCGCGGGCGCGGGCAGCCAATTCAGTCTCGCGATACACGCTGCCACCAGCACTATTATTGGTAGTCGGCAAGGTATCACAGGCGCTTAACAAAATGCAAATCGCAGCCAACATGCCAATTTTTATAAAGCCAAATGTCATGCAATCGCCTCAATTTTAACCGTACGCTTAGTTTTATCTAACACTTTACCCGCTAATTGCCCACAAGCGGCGTCAATGTCATCACCGCGCGTTTTTCGCACCGTAACAATATAGCCCGCTTGCATCAAAATATCACGAAACACACGAATATGGCTAGCTTTTGAAGTCTGGTAGCCACTATTAGGGAAAGGGTTAAACGGAATCAAATTAAGCTTGCAAGGCACGTGTTTAATCACTTGCAACAGCTCATGCGCATGCTCAACTGTATCGTTAATGCCATCCAACATCACATATTCAAACGTGACAAAATCGCGCGGCGCTTTTTCTAAATAACGGTTGCATGCCGCCATTAACTCTGCAATTGGATACTTTTTATTAATTGGCACGAGAACGTCCCGCAGCGCGTCGTTAGGCGCATGCAGGCTTACTGCCAGCGCCACTGGACAATCTTCTTTTAGCTTATCCATCGCAGGCACGATGCCAGAAGTTGAAAGCGTGACGCGGCGGCGGCTCAATCCATATGCGCTGTCATCCAACATAATTTGCATGGCCGTCACGACGTTATCATAATTGGTTAGCGGCTCGCCCATGCCCATCATCACCACGTTTGAGATAATGCGATCATTGGCCGATAGTAAATCATACCCTGCCTCACCGCGCAGTGATTTATTGGCAATCGCCAATTGGCCGATAATTTCTGCCACGCTTAGATTGCGATTAAACCCTTGCGCGCCCGTGCTGCAAAAAGTGCAGGCTAGCGCACAACCCACTTGGCTAGAAATACACAGCGTTCCGCGATCATCTTCAGGAATAAATACCGTCTCAATACTATTGGCTGCGCCGTATTTGTCGTCTGTGACTTTATTATTCACGTCGATCAACCATTTACGTGTGCCATCGTTTGAGATTTGCTCTAACTGCACATTTGGTAACGTAATTTCAGCTTCCACTGCCAATTTCTCGCGCAAACTTTTGGCGATGTCGGTCATCTGCGTAAAATCATGCACGCCAAAATGGTGCATCCAACGCATCAATTGCTTGGCGCGAAAAGGTTTTTCGCCGATACTTGCAAAGTAGTCTGCGAGTTGTGGTTGATTGAAATTGAGTAAATTAATCAATATGTTAAGCCTTAACAAACCTTCGCTCGCAAGCGAGGCAGCGCCTTAATAAACGCACATTGCCCATCTCCCGCTTGCGGGCGAGGGGCTAAAACGAACCAACTTTAAATCTAAACCCTCTTAACCTGTCATCCTGAGTGAAATGAAGGATCCATGCAACATTTCAAACATCAAACAAACTGGATTCTTCGCCAAGAAAAACTTGGCTCAGAATGACGGAATATAGGTATTTTTTAGTTTAATTTCAGCTTATTAATTAGCCGAAAAAATATTTGATTTCAATCGCCGCATTCTCTGCTGAATCCGAACCATGTACCGCATTCGCATCAATGCTCTCAGCAAAATCGGCACGAATCGTACCAGCAGCCGCGTCTTTAGGGTTAGTTGCGCCCATTAAATCACGGTGCTTCAACACAGCATTATCGCCTTCCAGTGCAGTAATCATCACAGGGCCAGAAATCATAAATTTAACTAAATCGTTAAAAAACGGACGCGCTGCATGCACCGCGTAAAAGCCTTCGGCCTCAGCTTGTGTCAAGTGCGTCATTTTTGCCGCCACAATTTTTAAACCCGCGTTTTCAAAGCGCGTATAAATTTGACCAATCACGTTTTTTGCCACTGCGTCTGGTTTGATAATGCTAAGGGTGCGTTCTACTGCCATTTGAAACTCCACTTGAATTTAAAAAATATAATAATTAAAAGAACAACTTACGTAAAAAAGCGATTTTAACATTTTTGAGGGGATTGATAAACCACAAAATTGTGGCTTTTTGTAAACTTCAAATTAGCCTACGATTGTTGATTTTCATTGTGTTTCTACAATTTGGGTAGTTAGTACAACCCCAGAAATTAGGATTTCCGTTTCTAAAAATCATTTTTGCTCCACATCCAGCGCAACTAGGAATGGTGTAATCTCCAACAGTAGCAAGATTGAATAATTTTTTTTTTGTTCTTCGCTTAATTTATTAATTTTTCCTATTAATTCAACGCCTGTTATTAATGTTAAATTTTTATCAACCGCGAATTTCTTTGCATCTTTTGAAAAATCATTGCTTGTCATAAAAAAAGCTTTTCGAACCTTTTCACTCATCATTACACCATAAAGCTCCCTCACCTGCGCCACACCAACCAAGCCGTCAGGCCAAGCCTTACATTGCACAATTCCAACTTTATGGTTCAAGCCTTTCCAAAAAAGATGAATATCGATACCGCCGTCAGCACCAAAGTTTTGAGTTTTAGGCAAAAAACCAATTTCTTTAAAGTATGCAGCACAAAGTTCCTCGAATCTTCGCCATTCAATTTTTTTGAGTAATTCTATATTTAAATCTTTTAGATTATATTCAAGCTTACTCGAGTGATTGAGAGTTGAAGTTTCAAGCTGTTTTTTAGAAATACTTTCTTGCCAATCAAATTTTTTGGGTTTTTTAGGCTTGCTATTTACAAGTAGAGCAATTGCAATAAAAGTACCTGAAACCAATAATATGTCCATAATTTTTTTAAATATTTCTATTATAGATTAGCTACTTAACTTGATTCTTTACCCAAATCAAAAATATGCACCGACAGCGAAATTTCGCGCAAAAAGCACCCCAAGCCAATAATTAGGCTGGTCATGGCTACAATAAACAAGATGGAAACGATGCGCGAGGGGTCAATATTAGCCACCGCGCCCATAAATAACGCGCCGATAACGATGGCTACAAACAAGGCCGATGCGGTGCAAAGCGTAATCGCCCAATGCACCCAATGCGCCCGCACAGTTAGAATGGTGAGCTCGCGCGCTTGGGCGGCTGGCAGCGTTTCGCGCGTTTCAGATAATGCTCTAAATCTGTCCACCAAGCGCCCTAACCTGCCCGTGAGTACGCTTAAAATTGCGCCAATACCTGTAAGCAAGAATACGGGCGCAACCGCCATTTGTATGACGTGGGCAACGGTGGTTAAATTTTCGGCGACGATTTGCATGTTTGGCTTTAGATTTTTATTGGATGTTTAGATTGTAGCGGCAATGGATGTTAATTTAAAGACAGAAAATCAAAAGCACCGAATCAAACCATAAGTAGCGCGAATTGTGGCAAAATTGCAGCATGAAAGTTGCAAGCCACAAAATTAACTGCATAACCGCCACATGCCCCGCCTGCGGCTTGCTGTGCGACGATATTGCACTTGAAAATAACAACAATAAAATCAAGGTGTTGACTAAAGGTTGCGAAAAAGCAGTGAGTTTTTTTGAGCAGCCTGTGGGCGATACAACACCCTTAATTAACGGCAAACCAGCGACACTGCAACAAGCCATTGCGCATGCAGCAAAATTAATCAAAACCAGCCAGCAGCCTTTATTTGCAGGCTTAAGCACCGACGTGCAAGGCTTTCGCGCCATTTACAATCTCGCGCAAAAAACCAACGCGAGCATGCAACATATGAATGCGCAAAGCATGACGCGCAATCTGAAAGTGCTGCAAAGTAGCGGCTGGCAGACGACAACGCTGACCGAAGTGAAAAATCGCGCCGACTTGATTGTATGCATTGGCACGGATGTTGTGTCGCATAATCCACGCTTTTTTGAGCGTTTTGTGTGGGCAGAAACTGCCTTGTTTACCGAGCCGCATCGCAGGCAAATTATTTACATTGGCGACAAATATTTAAAAACCAAACACGGCCAGCAACCGCATGGATACTCAGCCGAGCACATTCAATGCACAAATGAAGATTTGCCTGAAATACTGGCGGTTTTAAATGCCTTAGTGCTAAATAAACCGATTAAAGCCAAGCAGGTTTGCGGCGTAGCTATAGACCAGTTACAAGAGCTGGCTGACGACCTAAAAGATGCGCAATATGCCGTGCTGGCTTGGCTGGCGGCTGATTTAGATTTTGCACATGCCGAGCTGGCCATTGGCCAAATCACGCAAATGGTCAGCACGCTTAACTTGAATTCGCGCGCCGCTGGCTTACCACTTGGCGGCTCGGACGGTGACACTAGCGCGAATAATGCTAACACTTGGTTAAGCGGATTGACTTTGAATGATGAAGTGATCGAGCATGATTTGATGGTTTGGGTGAATAGTTTTGGCTCAGAAAAATCACCAAAAATTTCAGAAAAGCCATTGATTGTTATTGGAAATAATTCCGCCCCTCTCCCGCGTTCGCGCGTACCCTCTCCCGCTTACGGGCGAGGGTTATTAATGAATGATAAGGGGCAGGGTCAAACTACCAGCGCACCACAATCGCAAGATTCCCCGCAAACCCCAGTTATTAGCCCCTCGCCCGTAAGCGGGAGAGGGGTTGGGGAGAGGAGCGATGCTGCCCAAATACCTGAAGTATTCATCCCAATCGCCACGCCTGGCCTGGATTGCAGCGGTACGCTGTTCCGTATCGATTCATCAGTTGTTTTGCCTTTAATGCGCGTTCGCGAGAATGCTTTGCCGACTTTGAGTGAAGTCGTAAACCGAATTGAGGCGCTACTATGAAGCTAGCTTTCACCCTCTGCCGTCATTCCCGCGAAAACGGGAATCCATTTTTGTCACAACCTTCTAAAGCCTCACTAGATCCCCGCTTTCGCGAGAATGACGGATGTGGAAGTTTTTGGTATTAGCAAATGATTACCCTCCTAAAAAACGGCAAACTCTACGATCCCGCCCACAATAAAAATGGCGTGGTTGAGGACATTTACATCCGCGATGGATACATTATCGCCAAAGTAAACGCAGCCGATAAAATCAATCAAACAATTGATTTAACAGGGAAAATTGTCATGGCTGGCGCGATTGATATGCACAGCCATATTGGCGGCGGCAAGGTCAATATTGCGCGGATGATGTTGCCAGAGTTTCGCGAGGCTTTAAAACAATATAGCGAGCCTGAAGCGCATATTTGCACGCCCAATTGTTCACATCATGCAACGCCAACCAGCACAGAAACGGGGTTTCGCTATATAGAAATGGGCTACACCGCCGCGTTTGAGCCTGCGATATTGCCAATTAACGCCCGTCAAGCGCACCTAGAGATGGCCGATACGCCGATGATAGACAAAGGCGGATACACCATGCTGGGCAATGATGATTACTTTTTGCGTCTTTTAAGCGACAAAACGGATCAAAAAGCCATTAACGATTACGTCGCTTGGACACTGCATGCCACACAAGCCATCGGCATTAAAGTGGTGAATCCAGGCGGCATTTCAGCGTTTAAGTTTAATCAACGCCGCTTAAATTTAGACGAAAATAATGTGTATTACCAAGTGACTCCGCGCGATATTTTAAAAAGCTTAAGCCGCGCGGTGAATGAGCTGGGCATCGCAAAGCCGCTGCATGTGCATTGCAACAATTTGGGCGCAGCGGGCAATTTTCAAACCACGCTTGATACCATTCAAGCTAGTGACGGCGTACCGATGCACCTGACGCACATTCAGTTTCATTCTTATGGATTAGAGGGTGACAAAAAGTTTTCGTCGGCCGCCGCGCAAATTGCTGAGGCGATTAATATTAACAAACACATTACCGCCGATGTTGGGCAGATTTTGTTCGGCCAAACCGTGACTGCATCGGGCGACAGCATGATGCAGCACCTAAACGCCCGTCATGCCAGCCCGAAAAAATCCGTGATTATGGATATTGAATGTGACGCAGGTTGCGGCGTGGTGCCGTTTAAATATCGCGACCAAAATTACGTGAATGCGCTGCAATGGGCGATTGGCTTGGAGTTGTTCTTAAGCGTAACCGATCCGTGGCGCATCTTTTTAACCACTGATCATCCCAACGGCGCACCATTTACCAGCTACCCACATTTGATTCGTTTGTTAATGGACAAAAGCTTTAGAAATGAAGCTTTCGCCAAATTAAACCTAGACGCGCAAGCCATGACTAATTTGCCTTCTCTTACGCGCGAATATTCGCTTTACGAAATCGCCATTATGACGCGCGCAGGCGCTGCGAAATTAATTGGCTTGAAGAATTGCGGTCATTTAGGCGCAGGCGCACAGGCCGACATTACTGTTTACTCGGAGCAAGCCAATAAAGAAGCCATGTTTGGGCAACCTGACTACGTTTTTAAAAATGGTGAATTGGTAGTAAAAGATGGCAAAGTGGTAAAAGTGGTTTGGGGTGCAACTCACGTTACCAAGCCTGTGTTTGATATGAGTGTAGAGAAAAATTTAAAGCAATATTTCGATAAATACCATACCATTCAATTAGATAACTTTAAAATAAGCAATGATGAAATTGCTGACAACGGGCGCGGCAAACTAGTCTCGCATAGCAAAACGTAAATCACTTAAATAAATAAAGGGAGAAACAATTGAGCATTTATTACGGCAAGCAACAGCGCGCTTTGCAGGAGCAATTTGGCACAACAAAAATGGCCGACCGCATTGAACAATTGGCCAGTCACACGACTTTTAACGACGACGCAAAAGGCTTTATTGAACATTCTGAAATGTTCTTTTTAACCTCGATTAACGACAAAGGCCAGCCGACCGTTTCTTACAAAGGCGGCGACATGGGTTTTGTGAAAGTGCTGGACGAAAATACATTAATTTTTCCCAGCTACGATGGCAACGGCATGTTTTTAAGCATGGGCAACATTGTGGGCAATGCTCAAATCGGCATGTTATTTATCTCGTTCGAGCGCCCACACCGCATTCGTGTGCAAGGCACAGCAAGTGTTTCGCAAGACGCAAAATTACTGGCACAATACAAAGAAGCCGACTTTGTGGTGACGGTAAAACTAGAAGAATTATGGCAAAATTGCCCAAGATATATTCCAAAATATGAAAAAGTACGTGACTCACGCTATGTGCCGCGCGCCGATTGCGAAACGCCGCTGGCCGAATGGAAGCGCGTCGATTTGCTGCAAGACGTGCTGCCGCCCGCCGATTTAGCCAAAGCGCAGGCCAAAGGCACGATTGAAATTATGGAATGGGTGGGCAAAATTCAGGCAGGCGCGGATGATGCATGAGATTAGATTGTAAATGTTAGGGGATTATATGGAATTTTCAAACAAAGAACTTATATGGAACCCTGCTGCATTAGAATCTGGTGGCTCTTCACCTAAAGACGGCGACACAGCTTTAGCTGATTTACTACTTTTTCATGGATTAGCTATGAATGGCGGGGTTGAGCATGCTATTGATATACTTAGCTTAAATGAGTTTGGCGCTGCACTTAATGGATTTAGGTTTTTTGAACTAGGTGAAGTAGCTGCAGTACTAGAGAATGCAAAAGGCGCTTCAGATTCAACTCTTGATGAAATCGATGAATTGTATAATCAAATGATTCCTCTTGACGATACTCTTTATCAGGTATTTGAGCGAAAACTTGCAACATCTCAAGATTTATTTTCACCTTTTGTACTTTAATGTAATGTATAAACTGCCTCTTATAGAAGTCGTGCTAGACCTCATAGTTAAAACAAAATAATGAACATTAACGGCATCACCATTGACGACACCTTCGCCGAAGCATTTAACATGCGGGCGACGCGCGTCGTCATCACCGGGCTTAACCTAAAATGGGCCTATCACGCCGCCAATGCCATGACTGGCTTTGCCACCAGCGTGATTGGCTGCGGCGTTGAGGCGGACATAGAGCGCGAATTAAACGCCGATGAAACGCCAGACGGCAGACTAGGTGTGAGCGTGTTGATGTTCGCCACGGGCAGTAAAGTGTTGATGCAACAGCTAGAAACTCGCATGGGGCAGTGCATACTCACCTGCCCTAGCGTGGCCGCGTTTGCTGGCATAGAGCATAGAGAAGGATTAGAAATAGACCAAATCAATTTAGGCGCGCATTTACGTTATTTTGGCGATGGTTTTCAGACTTCAAAATTAATCGCAGCAAAGCGTTATTGGCGCATCCCCGTGATGGACGGCGAATTTTTGGTGCAAGAAAGCACGGGCATGGTGCGCGCGATTGGCGGCGGTAATTTTTTAATACTCGCCACTAGCCAAGAATCTGCTTTAAACGCCTCAGAAACCGCGATCGAGGTCATGAAAAAAGTACCGAATGTCATCATGCCTTTCCCTGGCGGCGTGGTACGCAGCGGCTCAAAAGTCGGCAGCAAATACCCCAACATGTTCGCTTCGACCAACGATGCGTTTTGCCCGACGCTAAAAGGTTTGACCAAAACCGAGCTGGATGACGATATTGAAAGCGTGCTAGAAATTGTGATTGACGGGCTTACTTTTGATGACGTCGCAAAGGCCATGAAAGTGGGTATTGAGGCAATTTGTGCTTTAGGTGTTGCAAGCGGCGTACAGCGCATTTCCGCAGGCAATTACGGCGGCAAACTGGGGCCGCATCATTTTAAACTGCATGAAGTTTTAAAAAAATAAAACCGATGACTATCCCTAATCACGTTAAGTATCCTACTCAGTCATTCCCGCGCAGGCTGAAATCCATGTGGTTTTTGGTAGCAATTGCCTTCATTTGCCAATTAAAATGGATTCCCGCCTGCGCGGGAATGACGGCTAAGAAAAAGTGCGGTCAATAAAATGATTTCTCTCATATTTACGCTTAAGTCAACACCCGCACTCAAGTTGGATTGCAGCCGTTTAACGCCAAATGGCTTGGCTGGTTTAACGATGCCACAGGTTAGCAATTTAGCGCTTACCAACAACAAAACATCGCCCAAAGTAGTCGATATTTTTGACATTTCTGGCTCGGTTTCAGAAAATATTGTGTTTAAAAACAGCAATACTCAGCTTCATTTTATTGGTCATAAAATGAAGCATGGGCAAATCACAATTGAAGGCGATTGCGGCGATTTTTTAGGCGCAAACATGCAAGGTGGCACGATTTTATGCAATGGCAACGCGGGCGACCGCGTGGGCGACCAAATGCGACGCGGATTAATTTTAATTGATGGTGACGCAGGCGATTATTTGGCTAGCCGTATGATAGCTGGCACAATTGGTGTATGTGGCAGCGTTGGCAAATTAACGGGATTCGCCATGAAACGCGGCACGATTCTTTTGAACCATCAGCCCGATTTACATGCAAGTTTCCATGCAACCATGCAAGATTGTGGCACACATAACTTGCCATTTTTAGCTATACTTTTTAAATCGTTTCAAGCATTGCCAAGCAAATTTAGCACACTAGAAAACCAGCGTGTGCAGCGATTTGCAGGCGATTTGGCTTGCAATGGTAATGGCGAAATTTTAGTTTTACAGCCTTAGTTTTTCAGATGGGAAACACTATTGCATCGCTACGTCATTCTGACCAAAGCGAAGAATCCAGTAGTGCCTAACAAAACAACATGGATTCTTCGCTTTGCTCAGAATGGCGGGAGGGGTAATTATTAAGTCTTGTTTTTCTAAACTGTCCGCAAGTGTTAAAATAGCGTTTTAGCTAAATTTTCCGCACAATGTCTGAAGCAAAACCCAAATACCTCTCCGCCGCGCTGTATAAATTTGTCAGCCTGCCTAATTACACTGCCTTGCAAGCGCCTATCCATGCGGCTTGTGTGGCACACCACATAAAAGGTACGATTTTACTGGCGGCTGAAGGCATTAACGGCACTATTGCAGGTTTGCCAGAAAACATTCATAAATTGCTGGATTTTTTACGCACTGACGCTGCTTTTGAAGACAATTTTGTCAATTTGGAACACAAAGAATCGTTTGCAGACGAACAACCGTTTTACCGCATGAAGGTGAAACTAAAGAAAGAAATCGTTACCATGGGCGTGCCAAGCGTTAACCCTAACAACACCGTTGGCACTTATGTAAAACCTGAAGATTGGAATGCGCTGATTAACGACCCAGAGGTAATTCTGCTGGATACCCGTAACGATTATGAGGTGCATATTGGCACGTTTAAAGGAGCAATTGACCCAAAAACCACAACTTTTAGGGAGTTTCCAGAATTTGTTGCGCAAAACCTAGACAAAGCCAAACACAAAAAAGTCGCCATGTTTTGCACGGGCGGTATACGCTGTGAAAAAGCTTCTAGCTATATGTTAGAACAAGGTTTTGATGAAGTTTATCACCTGCAAGGCGGTATTTTAAAATACTTAGAAACCGTGCCAGAAAGCGAAAGCTTATGGCAAGGCGAATGCTTCGTATTTGACCAGCGCGTGGCCGTAACACATGGTTTAGAAGTTGGCGAGTTTGACCAATGTTACGCTTGCCGCCACCCGCTTTCACCTGCAGAATTACTAAGTGCAGAGTACACACCTGGAATTTCCTGTTGTTATTGCTACAATACAACAAGTGAGGAAAAGAAAAAAAGTTTAACCGAAAGACAAAAACAAGTCATTTTAGCCAAACAACGCGGTAAAGAGCATATTGGCGAAACGTTAATTTTCAAATGATTAAAAGCAATATACAGTGTACAAAGCCTAAACATATGAAATTCGGTTCTTTTAACAATCTCGACGATATTAAAGCAAGTAAATTGAAAGTATGACATGAGTGATGAACCTAAAATTCCTGCAAAGCTAGCGACAGAAACTCCAGTTAGCAACTTTTTATCGCCCGATTCCGTACAAGTAAAAAATATCGCGTTAATCATTTTATCGACTTTAGCGGTTATATTTGCGTTGGATTGGGCCCAAAGTTTTATCATTACCTTGTTGTTGGGCGTTCTTTTGGCTTATGCGCTTAATCCATTTGTAAATCAGTTAGAGCGTATCAAAATTAATCGGGTGATTGGCTCATCAATGGTTATTTTAGTGTTGATTGGTAGCCTTGTATTTGCGGGTTATCAATTGCGCGACCAGGTGCAGTCTATTATTTCCATTTTGCCTGAGGCCGCCACCAAACTCACGTCTAGCTTTATTGTAAAGCGCGGAGAGCCACTAACCAATATGCAAAAACTACAAATTGCAGCCAATCAAGTGGAAGCAGCAACCAGCACTGTTGAAAACAACTTAGCTAAAACAAAAAAATCCATTATGCATGTAGTGGTAGAGGAGCAAAAATTTAAAATCGGCGACTTTCTTTGGCGCGGCTCATTAGGCGCTTTTGGCTTCATTGGTGAGGCATTAACCATGATATTTCTGGCCTATTTTATCCTGCTATCAGGTGATAGCTTCAAACGAAAACTGGTGAAAATTACGGGCCCTTCACTTAGCAACAAAAAAATCACGGTCCAAATAATGGCAGATATCAATCAGTCTATTCAGCGTTATATGTTTATGTTGCTGGTCACCAACATCATTGTGGGTATTATATCTTGGGCTGTATTTCGTTCGCTCAATCTAGAAAATTCTGGCGCATGGGCTGTTGCAGCTGGCTTTATGCACATAGTGCCTTATTTTGGCCCTATTGCAACAGCACTTGCCACGGGAATGGCAGCTTATATGCAATTTGATTCGATACTAATGGCATTAGTAGTTTCAGGCGCATCTATATTGATTGCCACTATTGTTGGCGTATTCATCACCACTTGGATGACAGGCCGCATCGCCAAAATGAATTCTGCCGCAGTATTTTTAGCGCTTATCTTTTTCTCATGGTTGTGGGGACTATGGGGCATGTTACTTGGTATACCCGTTATATTCATCATAAAAGTTGTTTGTGAACATATCGAGCATTTACAGCCAATTGCTGAACTTCTTGGTGATTAAATTGAAACCACATTTTTGTAAAACATAAGCATTTTAGAATGACCAAGAAACTTATTGAATACTAAAGTGGTGGCTTTAAGCTTAATTTGAAAATAAAACTACCACCGCAAAGGTGGTATTTTTATTTGGTGGAGCTAGCGGGAATCGGCCATCCTAGCCAGCCATTGCACCTGCATGTGCAATGTCGTTCGCAGGCTCGTCGCATGCGACTCGAAACCCCTCCTCACCCCGCGTCCCGCGTGTTCGATACACTGACTGCACAAACAAAAATACCACCGCAAGGGTGGTATTTTTATTTGGTGGGCTGGCGTCAATCCAACAAACCTCTGCATGCCAATAGAATAGATATCCTATAAATGTTAAAAATATCGCGTACCCTCAAACGTACCCAAATAAATTTATTGTGGCCTCTTTTTAGCAAGCAAGAAAAATACCTTTTAACGATTAGGTAAATTATCGCACTTGTTAGTAAATGTTAGGTTTTAATAGGTTCTTACCTTGTTACAATCTTGCTAATGAATCACTGTTACTGAATGAATAATCAAAGTATTTGCTAACTCACTCACCCGCAATTTAACCTAACTTGCTCTTTATTCATTAAATTCACTTTTTTATTAAATGCAGATTGCTCTCCAGAAACTTAACGATATGCTTCATATTTTAGTTCTTCTTTACGATAGTTAACTTAGTAAAAATAAAATCAATTATTTTCACATCTAAGTGCCGTAAATATTATTTATTATTATTTTTTAAGTCTGTGCCCTAGCGTACAGAAGTTAGTTGCCTTGTAACTTACTATAACGTTTATTTGCTTATGTGAGCCGAGAATGATCAATCGTAATAACAAACTATTTGAAATAGCGGTAAAAAAAGGGGCTGTATTGGCTAGAGAAAAGCATTATTTATCAGCCAGTACAATGATGGAGAAAACAGGACTGCCATATCTTGTTATCGAGAGAGTCTTATACGAGCCACACAACATCAGAAGTACTGATTAAGGATTTAATTAAGATGATTGAGTTGAATTTTAACTTTGGAAAGACATAATGCTAAATCGTGACAATAAAGTAATAGAAGCAGAAGTTAAAGAAGATATTACGTTACATAGAAGAAGGGTGATATTTGGGTTCTCGCAAGCCTTAAAAAATCTAATATACCCAGTGAAGTGATCAACAGGGTTGTATTTGAACCTCATAAAATTAGAGGTACTGATTAAGGCAAGTCGATTCAGTTAAATTATATTATTGGAGTAAATTATGGAAAAACGTATAAATACCATTTTTGATCGTGTGGTCAACAAAGGATTAATTACGAATAAATTTAGAGGTAAGATGCAAGCCACGCAGATGATGGTGAGTGCTGGCTTGCCAATCGCTGTAATACTTAGGGTTCTGACTAAACCTCAAAGAACCAGAAGTTCTGATTGAAGTTAATACTAAAATTAATAGTGAAAGCTTCATTAAAATTTAATTAAATCAGTAGGGTGAGTTAATTCAAACACGCAGGATTGAAAGTTATTGAAAGTGTATTATCCTTTAATGCAGTCACATTAATTTTGATGTGAATCATTTACAGGATAATTATCATTCGGACAAACCAGTAGCTGTAGAAGTGCGTTTTGGCATTGAAGTTATAATGTACGTAATGAACCAGTAATTCGCTTTTAAAAATATCAACAACCTTCCTAGGAATAAGTAGGGGGTTATCTTCTAAATTTTTAATATTAAATTTATGTGATTTGTTTTATCAGAACGTAAAAAGGCTTTATAGGTTTGGTTTTAATTTGCTTTTTAGGATTATCGTTGTATGAGTTCTACTCAATCGGCACTAAGTAGATAAAGAGCTGTACTTTATTAATCCCAACTAATATTTGCCTCATTTACTAAATTACGATAAGTGAATTTAATGTATAAGCGGTACATGTAAATGATACTTTGACTTCTTCATGCCCTCTTTAGAATTGCAACAAAATCGAAAAAATATATAAATATTTTATAATTTTAATTGATTTATGTGCGTTACCAAACAGACAAGACTTTGAATAACCTTGAAAATTTAGTTAGTTTTTTAAAAAATTTTTATAGGAGAATTAAATGTTAACTAATATCTGCAAGAAACTTGTTCTATTACCTCTAATTTTTGCATCATCGGCTGCATTGGCTAGTACTTATAGTTTTGTACCTGTTAATGCAAACCAAAATAATCAAATTATCCCAATTGGTGATTTATTCCAGTTAGAAGTTTTAAGCTTGGGTACTAATCAGGTAACTTTTGAGTTTACTAATGATAATACAATGGCAAGTTCAATCATTGCTGCCTATATTGGTGGGCCTAGTCTATTCACAGCGAATTCTTTCATAGAATCTGCTGGAGTAAATTTTGACGCAATCAATCAATCTCAACCACAAACAGGATTTGATATAGAAGCAGCATCAAAATCTGTTAATACAGGCGCTGGTAGTTTTGTGAATGGTATAAATTCTGGAACTTCTGAATTTTTAAAATATACATTAACTCTTGCATCTGGCAACACATTTGATGCTGTTGTAAACAGTCTCAATTCAGGCAATCTATTAGTAGGCGTTACTGGTCAAACTAATAATCAAGGTAATGATCAATATATTATCAGAACGCAATCTCCATCTGCAGTACCAGTTCCAGCTGCATTGCCATTAATGGCTTCTGCATTAGGTGCTTTCGGTGTTGTACGTCGTCGTAACAAAGCAAAATCTGCTTAATAGTTTATAAAAATAAAAATTTTTAAACGATGGAAAACCTCTATTCGGAGGTTTTCCATTTTGGAGTAATATTGTATTGTAAAACTGGGTTGATCGAAAACGATGTATATGTGGAATATTTATCAAACTTTGAAAATCAAAATTATGAAAAATTTATACGGATAATTATTTGAGAATTGTAATGTCCCCTAGAGTAAATAAAGACTCAGAATTTGTTGTAAAAATAGCAATCAATTTGGCATTTAATGTAAGCTTTTCGTCAGCTGTAAAGTTAATGACTGAAGCTGGAATTTCTGAATATATCATTGATAGAATTTTATATGATCCAAACAATATTAGGAAAACTGACTTAAATTAAAGTTTTTTTATGCGCATATAGATATTATTTGCCATTAATTCGGGTAGATTCATAAGTAACATTTAGTGCGATACGCTGTTCTCGCAGACATAAATTTATTTCTCTTAGCAGCTGCCTTGTCCCTTCTTTATAAGCATTACGTGAAACCCTAGCTTTAATTTCAATAGTTCGAGCCCCTGAGCTATGTTGCCAAGGTTGCCATTGCCTTATCTTTTGCGATTGCTGTTTGCGTTGTTCGGCTGTCCAAATTCTCTCGGCCATTATTCACCTCTAATAGTTCGTTTGGTTGATTGTCATTTTCTTTCGCGTGCGTACTAGTAAATTAATTCGCTCCATTTCAACGATAATAACCCTTTGATTCAATGTTAAATTATTGATTTACCTAGATATTATATAACTAACCTCACAACTTAATTTATTGCCAAATGTTTCAGTTGAATGTAGCTAATGATATGATATTTGCAATTCATTTGAGTAATCGCTATGTGCAGTAACTACTCACCAATTAAGATAAATAGTGAACCATGGGTTCAAAAACACTTCGGTTGTTTGTTACCAAATTCAATATGGCGCAACGAGGTTTATCCAACTTACCCAGCACCTTTTATATACCTCAATGAAGGTAAACCAAAATGTGAATTGGCTGAATTTGGTTTAAGACCGTTTTGGGCAAAAGACAAAAAGTTTGGCTTAAGAACATACAACGCACGCTCTGAAACTGTCGCTGAAAAACCTAGTTATACGCAAGCATGGAAAGAGCGAAGGTTTGGCTTGGCAATTATGGATAATTTTTATGAGCCAAATTGGGAAACTGGCAAAGCAGTACGCTGGAAAATTAAGCCTGCAGATTTACAACCATTTGCAGTCGCTTCAATTTTTGAGCGGTATATTGAAAAAGAAACAGGTGAAGTTATCTTTTCGTTTTCTATGTTGACCATTAATGCAGATAACCACCCAGTAATGAAGCACTTTCATAAACCTGATGATGAAAAGCGTTCAATCGTAGTATTAACTGAAAATGACTATCTACCATGGCTTAATGCCAGCCATGACCAACCAAAAGACTTTTTAACCCTCGCAAAAAATGGTTTTTTGATTTGTGAAGCTTCACCCACGCAAACTAGATAAGTAGAAAAGCCTTCACTTTTTTAATAAATTAATAGCATAAATTTTGATTGTTGTTACAATAATCAAATGGAACAAAAATCTACTCAAAACAAATCTAAACGTGGTGGTTTGCGCGTTAATGCTGGCCGTAAAGTTGATACTGGTTTATTCGGTGAACCCACTAGCGTTATTCGCGTACCTGAAAGCCAAAAAGGCGTAGTTAAAGATTTTCTAAGTGCATATCGCAATAAACAATTAAAGCAAGAAAGTTACAATCATCTTGAAATTGTTGCTGCAGATAAATCGGGTGATATTGCGCTGCCCTTATTCACTAGCAAAGTTGCTGCTGGCTTCCCTAGCCCTGCTGATGACCATATAGAAAAACGTCTTAATCCAAATGACTTTTTAATTGACCAGCAAGATGCTACTTTTTTTGTCACAATTTCGGGGCTATCCATGCGCGACGCTGGGTTGTTACCCAATGATAAAGCCGTGGTTGACCGCTCAAAAATCCCTGCAATCGGTGACATTGTACTAGCCGTGATAGATAGTGAATATACAATTAAAATGCTGGCTAAAACCAAACAAAATCAACCGCGCTTACTTTCTGCCAACCCTGATTTTGCCCCTATAGAAATTAAAGAAGGCCAACAGTTTGAAATATGGGGCGTAGTAACAGGTTCATTTAGACGCTTTAAGTAATTTACCATGCAACGCAGTATTGCGCTTATTGATGTAAATAACTTTTATGTGAGTTGTGAGCGTGTCTTTAACCCTAAGCTTAAAAATAAGCCAGTAGTTGTGCTATCTAACAATGACGGTTGCGCTGTAGCGCGTAGCAATGAGGCTAAAGCTTTAGGTGTGGCCATGGGCGCACCGTGGTTTAAGCTAAAAGATTTGGCCAAGCAACATGGCATTATTGCCCTATCGAGTAATTATGCTCTATATGCGGATATGAGTAATCGCGTCATGAGTATCTTACGTCAATTTAGCCCCGACCAAGAGGTGTACTCAATTGATGAATCATTTTTAGACTTAACGCACTTTCAGCATAAGCACACCCGCTATTGCCAAACGATGCGTAAACGTATTTTGCAATGGACTGGCTTGCCTGTGTGTGTGGGTATTGGGTCAACTAAAACACTCGCTAAACTCGCTAACCATTGTGCAAAAAAACGCACTATATTTGAGGGTGTGTGTGATTTTAATACTATGCAGTTAAATGATTTAGAAAACTTACTAAATCAAATTGAAGTTGGCGAAATATGGGGTGTTGGCAGAAAACTTGCACCCAAATTAAAAGCCATAGGTATTAACAGCGTGCTTGATTTAAAACGTGCTGATGCCAACCAACTGCGCCAACAATTTAGTGTAGTGATGCAAAAAACCATTCATGAGCTAAATGGCATCTTGTGTATTGAGCTTGAGGAAATTGCACCCGCAAAAAAGCAAATAGTTAGCTCGCGCAGTTTTGGTGTGCCAGTACATGATTACAATAGCCTTGCTGAATCAATCACCCTTTACATGAGCCGCGCTGCTGAAAAATTACGCAATCAAGATAGTTATGCTGGCAGTGTATATGTTTACATCCGCACCAGCCCATTTAAGCCTAATGAACCGTTTTATAGCAATGGCATGACCATACCCCTACCAACTCAAACAAATGACACTAGGCAGCTAGTTAGCGTCGCTCTATGGATATTAAAACAGATTTATAAGCCAAATCTAAACTATGCAAAAGCTGGTGTCATGCTAGACGAATTAGTACCTGCCCACGCCACGCAAACTGATTTATTTAGCAAAGCTAACCTAAACCCTAAAACCAGCAAGCTAATGGTCACTTTAGATAGCATCAATAGAAAAATGGGCAAAGAATCAATCAAGCTGGCAAGTGAAGGTTTTACGCGGCCTTGGAAAATGAAACAACAAAACAAAAGTCCTAATTACACTACTTGCTGGCAATCTATTATCAAAACCAACAATAGCTAAACAATCTCGTTTAATGCGAGTTTTTGTTTACGCAATAATTGCCTAAGCTCTTTCAACTGCTGCCTAAATCCGCCCTTAAAAGCATTGCGTGATGCTATGGCCTTGCCCTCAATCGTTCGTGCGCCTGTGCTGTGCTGCCACGGTTGCCATTGCTTAACCAATTCAGCTTGTCGTTGTCGTTCTTGCGTTGTCCACTTTCGCATAGTTGCGCTCACTTTTATTTAGGTCGTTTAATAGTTCGTTAATTTGATGTTCAATTGCTTGCGCGTGCGCGGGTGCGCGCGTAATGGTCTCGTTATTCGTCTGATTGTTATTAACTTGCTGGTGGCCATTGCTAATATTGGCCTGCTTTACAAAGGTTGCTTGTTTAGGATATTTCAGCTCAATTAAGGCTTGAATAGTGGCACGGCTTTGACTTTGTGCTTTTAGGGCAAGGTTAAACATGGCGGTGTATTGTGGCAAACCAGTTTGATTAACTGCCTTGCGACCTAAGCTTACAAACATGGTTTGCAGTGAATTGGCTTGGCTAACAAGCATCGCTTCTATTGATGTCATATCGCCTGCTTGCACTTCGGCTATTTGTTGCTTTGCGCCATTAACAATATGCATTAACGTTACATCAGAAACAATATCTTTAAAAAATGATTCTGCTAGTGTGGCATTTAACAAATTGGCCGAAACTGCCAGCTCATTCATGCGCTTGGTTTTATCTGCTTGCGTTTTGGCTTTTAGATTTAAGGTATTTTTAGCATCTTTTTTTGTTGTCATATTGTGTTTATTCTTTCAATAAAATAAGCATAGGTATTGGTTAATATAGAAGGTGCGTAAAATTTACCGCTAGCGAACACCTAAAAACACGCCTATAGCAGTATTTTTTACGGTAATTAATCATTAAATTCGTGACTAAGTAGGTAAAATTTACCGCTGTAGTGCGCCCCCTTAGGTAAATTTTACCCATTAGCTACTAATTTTATTGGTGGTAACCTTTCTAATAATTTGTACGCATTTAGTTGGTGGCCGCGTGCGGTAATGTCTAGTTTGTCGTCTTCATTAAGTGGCAACCAAGTCACTGCGTACAAATTGCACAAGTTTGGTAAATGCCCTTGTCGGGTTTTGGTAATTAGCTTAGCTAACTCTAATTCATTGGCAGCTTTGCGAATTGTTTTATCGCTTTTCCACCCGCGTGCGCTTAATACTTTAAAAGCTGTGGTTAAATCGCCATTGTTAATAATATCGCCATGCTTAGCGCGTAATTGCTTTGCTAGGTCAATTAACAAAGCCTTTGCTGATATTGAAAGGCTCGCGTAAGCCGCGCCATGAAAAGCCTCTAATGGCAACCAAATACGCGCGCCCTGCAATTGAAACTGATCGCGCTTGTTATTCGCCCGTTTGTTTCTGTCAATCCCCATAGCACTAACTACTTTGCAATTGCACTAAAAAGCTAATAATGCTTACAAGCTCGCTTTCTGTCATATAGGCTAAATCATGGGCAATTGCATGGCTGTTACACTTTACACAAAGCGCGTAGGCGCGTTCAAATAGCTGGTTGTAACTCATGCTGCCACCTCGCTATTGTTAATTGCTTCTACAGGTTGTATTTGGGTTAATACATAGCGCGCAACGCCTTTGTGATTGATGCCATGCTCGCTAGTCCATGTGTCATTGATTTTGATAATAAGATAACCTGCTTTTTTAAGTTGCAATATCCTAGCTGCGGGTGACATGACATCTAAATGCTCACGGGCTTGTGTCGTGGTAATGTTGCCCTTTTCAATTAACCAATCACGCATTTTTAAGCATTGATTAGTAGAGCTATTATCTTTAAAATTATATTTAGTTGTTTTGGTTTTCGGGGTAGCCGTTGACGCGGCCACCCCTTTGTTTTTGGTGTTCTCATTATTAGCCATGATTAAACACCTGCCTTTGCTGCTAATGCAGCGCGTACTAGGCCAACATTCCACGCAGTACAGCGTTCGCTTAATTTACTAGGTTTGGGAATAGTGCCATTTTTAACGCCCCGCCAAATAGTTGCACCAGAAACACCATACAGCCGTTTGATAACGGGTAGCCTTATAAAACTGGAATTTGGCAATTGCTCAAATTGAGCTAACGCTTCGGGGACTGCTTGATTACTTTGTTGCATAAATAGTTTCTCCATTTAAGGCTGCATAACGAAATGTCATGCCGTCAATGGATTTGTATTTTATGCACTAAATTTTGATTGTATAGGTGGGTATGGCTAGGTAAGTATGATAAAAAATAGGTGGGTAACTCAGCGCAAAGCCTTATCAAAACTCGCACAAGAGGGTGGGTAAGTTATTTTTAAAATAATTTTTATGTTTTAGTTGCACCACCTGTTTTATCCCAATTTGCAACAATTGAAATCCGATCTTTAGCTTCATTTGAAAGTTCTGTATTTTCATCTAACCATTTTTTTATGCGTGCTTTTGGTTTACCCTTTTCATCGTTTGATGTAATGACTTTCCAAGCTTGGTTTGCATAACCTAGTTCAATTGGTAAAGTTACAGTATCGTTATTCAACAACTCTTGATTTATCCATTGTCTGTTAAGTCCATAACTTAAATAAACATTTTTATCTGAAAGAATTTTTTTTAAATTAATTAAATCTCTGTTTTGCTTAAAAAGAAATGAAGGAGATTCATTTTTTTTTAAATAATAATTTAACAACCAATTTCTTGAAACTATCGTTTGAAATTGATCAAGGTTTGAATAAATGTGCATATATTGAGCTATTCCAATTTCATTATGTAAGCCTACAAGTGCATTGTATAGTTTGTTAATTCGTAAAGTTCGAATAACCTCATCGCATAAGTCATCTATAACGAGTGCAATTTTTGCATCGACCCCCCCTTTGAATAGCTGAGTTAGGATGAATTTCAAGGTATAAACACCCAACTTCCCAAATCGAAAAGTAGTTTGAATTATCCCAATCTTCAAAATTAATCATACGCCCCTTACGCCCCTTAAATAAGAAGCCACACCAGCCGCATAGGGTTTGCGGTGTTCGCCCCGTCGGGCTAGATGTGGCTAAATAGTTATGCTTGTTTAAATGGTATTACCTTTGCACCCGCTTTTAGTTCGTCTAAATAGTCTGCCCATGCTTGCATCATGGCAGTACGCTGTTCAATAAACTTAGTGCGGTTATAGGCTGCCCCTAAAGCATCGGGTACTTTGTGCGCTAATTGATGCTCGATAATGTAAGGGTCAATATTCAATCGTTCATGCAAAATGGTACGCGCCATTGCCCTAAAGCCGTGTGCGGTTATATCTTGTTGCGTGTCATAACCCATGCGTTTTAATGCAGCATTAATAGCCGCTGCACTCATGGGCTTTTTAGGGTCATGCCCACCTTGAAAAACAAACTCACCCGCACCCGATACATTTTTAATCTGTGCAAACAATTCAGCCGCTTGCCTAGACAGTGGCACTAGGTGCATGGTGTTCGTTTTGCTCACTTTGTACCGCCATTCGTTGGCTTCTAAATCAATATCTGCCCATTTAGCGGTGCGTAGCTCGCTAGGGCGGGTGAACACCAGCGGCGATAGCCTAAGTGCTGTTTGTACGGTAAAAGAGCCAGTAAAGCCATCAATTGCGCGTAATAATTCGGCAATCTCTTTAGGCTCGGTAAACGCGGCCATGTGCTTAACCACTGTGGCAGGTAAAGCGCCGCGTAAATCAGTGCAAGGATCGCGTAATGCTCTGCCTGTTTGCACTGCATGGCGAAACACTTGGCTAGTGGCTTGCAAGGTGCGGTGCGCAGTTTCAAGTTTATTCAGGTTTTCAATGCGCTTAATTACTTCTAAAATTTGCTGCGCGGTAATATCTGCAATGGCCTTGCTACCTAACCACGGGAATAGATAAAGCTCTAAACGCCTTAGTGTACGCTCATGGTGTGAAGCTGATTTATTTTTAAAATAACTGGCAGCCCACTCGCGTGCTACCACTTCAAAACTGTTAGCTAGGCTGCCTGTTTTAGAAGCCTTAGCCGCCTTTTTATTTTCACTAGGGTTAATGCCCTCGGCTAACAATTCAAGTGCGCTAGTGACTTTCTTTTCTGCATTGGCTAATGATACTTCGGGATAACGCCCAATTGCCAAAGTGTTTTCTTTGCCGTCAAACCTAAATCTAAACTGCCAATGTTTTGAGCCATCAGTTTTAACGAGTAAATGCAATCCACGCCCAGCCGCTAATTTATAGGGCTTTTCTTTAGGCTTTGCAGTTTTAACTTTAATGTCGGTTAAACGTTCGGCTAGCTTCGGCATGGTTGCAACCTCTCATCATTTTTGAGGGTACGTTTTTTATAAAACATTGCGTACCCTCAAACTGTACCCTCAAAACAATGATATGTAAAGATACCCTATGCGGTTGCAATAGGCGTAAAAAAAGCCTAGAAGGTTGAATTTACTAGGCTTTTGATACTTACTGCTACTAGGTGAAACACTTAAATGGTGGAGCTGGCGGGAATCGAACCCGCGTCCGCAAATCCTCCACAGACAGTTCTACATACTTAGCCTTGTTGTTTAGTTTAATCTGCACCACACCAACAGACAAGCGCTGTACAGACGAGCTACCTTGAGGTTAATTCTACGCTAAGTAACCCAACGTAAAACGTATCCCGTGTATATGACACTGCGTATGAGTTGCCTCAATCCAACCCACGGGAGAGCTGGTGCAGCGTCCAACCGGTCTTAAGCGGCTAGAGAGTAAGTTTCGTCGTTTGCGACTATACTTGTTTCAGCTGTATTTACGAGGTAATCTGAGCCTCGGTATGCCCTGCACTGCTTTGTAACCCACGTCGAAACCTGGTCAGCCCCAATGTCAAATTACAACATAGTAAGACGAATTATACGCTTAAAGTTTACATTGATAACTAAATGAATAGACTGTCAAAGAGTAGGTGTGGCCGGCAAAAAAAGCGTTGCGATTGAAAGTGACAAGAATAGTGCTGAAATATGAAAGTGATGTGTAGGATATTGGCATATTAAAAAGTCTTAAATAAGCTAGCTTTTAACGCTAAAATATAAGCTTAATTTAAAACTTAAAATACGAATGAAAAATCAAGAACAAAACGTAGACCAGCATTTGCGCATTATGCATGCTTGCGAAAAAGGGGCTACTGGTGTTTATTATGGACATCGGTTAGTGGCCACATTTTTCTATCGCGATCTTATTCCTACATTAACTGAAATGCATGCTCATGAAATGGAACACTATACTATTTTTAGCAAATTGATGGGCAAACGTGGTGTTAAGGTCGTTTTTCTGCCAATTGTATGGTGTGGCGGTGGCATTATTTATGGTGTATTCACCGCTCTTTTGGGTAGAAAAAGAGCTGATTGAAGCTGCAGATAGCCTTAAAAATGATCACTTCGAAATCTACACTGCTATTCATAAAATATTGTTAGACGAAATTAATCATAAAGAAGCTGGCGAGGCTTACAACAGCCATGGCAAGTTGGATAGCGCTGTTAGTCAAACAGCCACTTATGTGGCTATTTTAGCTAAAAAACTTGCCACAAAAATTTAACAATTACTTTTGATGCTGGTTTAGATTCCCAATATATTCTATGCCCCTCACTTTAAGCACCACATTTCTAAATACTTTACCTAATGGATAAAACACATTTGCAGCTAACTTTGTGCTGAAGAAAAGATAATTAACCCTGTTAAAAAAACCAGAAGTGCCACTTAACAAGGTAATCACACGAATTGCATCTGGCCCATAATAAATAGTATTTTTAAATTTTACGACCATGCCTTGATCTATATCTAACCCTGCGGCCGTTATTTCGTCCATGATTAGGCTTGGTTTACGGGCATCAATTAAATGCAACTTTCCTACCGCTTCTTTAATACGCACATATTTACAATATGTTTTACATACTGGGCACTCGTCGTCATACACCAACCATATTTCATCTTGCGGACTATTGTTCATTAACATCATTAAATTTCCCTATTTAACATTGGAAAAATTGCAATAAGATGTTAGTATAAAACATGTTTAACTAATTAGCTAATTATATATGAAAATTGATCGAGTCTTTGAAGCGCTAGCTTCTACACCACGTCGAAAAATTCTAGCTTACCTCTCTGAAACTTCGCTAACTGCGGGAGAAATAGCAGAAAGATTTGAAATGAGCAAACCGTCATTATCCAAACATTTAAAAATATTGGAGGCAGCTGGTTTAGTCAAAAATGAAAAAAAAGGCCAATACGTTCACTACAGCTTAGCGGACGATAACATGCTGGGGACTATGCACAGTTTCTTAGCTACTTTCTGCCCAACAGGTAACGCGCTTAAAGCTGAAAGTGCCGAAATTGAAAAAACCAAGATTAAACAACAATAAGGAAAACATAATAAATGGCAACGATTAACAATGAAATTTATAACGAGGTGGCAAATACATGGTGGGAGGAAGATGGCTTTATGGCGGTACTTCGCACTTCTATCAACCCGCCACGATTTGAATATTTTCGTAAAGCGCTGACTGAGCATATAAAGCTTGATCCGAAAAACTTAAAAGTGCTAGATGTGGGCTGTGGTGGTGGCCTTTTATCTGAGCAATTCGCCGCTATTGGCTGCGATGTGACAGGTATTGATTGCTCTTTGCCTTCACTAAACGCTGCGATTGCTCACGCGAATAAAGCTGGTTTAAATATTCGTTATATGGAATCTAAAGGCGAGAGCCTATTATTTAAGGATGCACAATTTGACATTGTGTGTTGTTGTGATGTTTTAGAGCATGTCGATAATTTTGATTTGATTATCGCTGAAATTTCTAGAGTGTTAAAACCAGGCGGTGTTTTCTTTTTTGATACGATTAACAGAACCTTTATGAGTAATTTGCTTGCCATTAAAGCTGCGCAAGATTGGCCATTAACAAGGTTCTTGCCACGCAATGTTCACGTTTGGGATAAGTTTATTAAACCTTCAGAATTGGCGGCAAGCATGCGTAAATACAGGTTACTTAATGCTGGGTTTGTTGGCTTATCGCCAGCAAATAACCCACTTATGTCACTTTTAGCAATCATGCAACTAAAACTAGGTAAAATAAATTTTGCAGAACTTGGCAGTAAACTTAAGCTTAAAGAAAGTAAGAATTTATCCATTGCTTATATGGGATTTAGCATTCGATCAATTTAAAACCATAATTATCAATATTTAAATAAACATACCGCCCGAAACTTCAATACGTTGCGCGTTTACCCAGCGATTATCTTCAGACAATAATGATGCAATCGCGCCGCCAATATCGTCTGGCAGCCCAACGCGGCCAAGCGCGGTTTGGCTGGCAACATATTGATTTAATTGTGGATTATCTCTAACTGCGCCACCGCCAAAGTCGGTTTCAATCGCGCCTGGGGCAATAACATTCACCGCAATACCGCGTGCGCCAAGTTCTTTGGCCATATATTTGGTTAGGGTTTCTATGCCCCCTTTCATCGCCGCATATGCCGCATAGCCAGGTAGCGCAAAGCGCGCTAAGCCACTAGAAACATTCACAATACGGCCGCCATCATTCAGCAGTGGTAATAATTTTTGCGTCAGAAAAAACACGCCTTTAAAATGTATATTCACCATCTCGTCAAATTGCACTTCGGTAGTCTCGGCAAAACTAGCATGGACGCCAGTTCCCGCGTTATTCACTAAAAAATCAAAGTGTTCGCAATTCCATTTTTGTTTTAGTGCGGATTTCACTTGGTTGGCGAAATCTGCGAAAGATTGACTATCACCAACGTCAAGTTGCAAGGCTACTGCCTGTTGACCTGCAGCTTCAATTTGCGCGACAACATCCGCCGCCTCGGCTTGCTGGCTATGATAAGTGACGATGACATCAATACCTTTTTTAGCCAAGGCCAAAGCGGTGTTTTTACCAAGCCCACGGCTGCCGCCTGTGATGATTGCAATTTTTGTTTTCATTTTGAATCTCCCAACATTAAGGCCAAGTTAAATAGCGCTTATATTCCCAATCACTCACACTGCGGCAATAATCAATCCATTCAGGCGTTTTAGTGGCTAAATATTCGGCCACAAACTCATCTCCCAAAGCCTTTGCTAGCGTGGTATCTGCGCTTAATGCTGCTAGCGCTTCGCCCAAAGTTTGCGGTAGGGTTTTAACACCGCGTTTGTCAAATTCGGCTTCATCCCACTCATAAATATCTTCATCAATTGGTGCTGGCGGCGTGAGGTTTTGCTCTACACCTTCTAGCATAGCGGCAATTGTGCTGGCGAGTGCTAAATAAATATTACTGCTGCCGTCAGTTAGGCGAAACTCCATACGGTTGGCGACGGTGCGCAATACTGTGGTGCGATTGTTGTAACCCCAGCCAATGTGAGCAGGTGCCCATGTGGTGCCAGAAAGTGAGCGCCCAATGACTAAGCGTTTGTACGAGTTAACACTGGGCGCATGAAACGCTGCAAGCGCAGCACTGTGCGCCAGTAAACCTGCCGCCAACTGCCGACCAGTTGTTGATAAACCGTGAGTATCAGCAGTATCGGCCATTACCGCTTTGCCTTGCTGATCGGTGAGGGATAAATGTAAGTGCAAGCCGCTACCAGGGCGATCTGAAAACGGTTTTGGCATCAAGGTAAACGTTAAGCCTGCTTCTTCGGCAATATGGCTGGCCGCCATTTTAAATAGCGTGAATCTATCTGCGCTCTGCAGCGCATCACTATAGTGGTAATTAAATTCATACTGTCCGCTGGCATCTTCGTGGTCAATTTGAAACACATCAAAGCCGCATGCTGTTAAGCCATTTTCCATTTTGCGCAACACATCACGCACACGGGCTAGTGCTTTTAAATCGTAAGAGGGTTTATCTTGATTGTCTTTAGCACAAGGAATTGGTCGACCGTTTCCATCCGTTTCAACCAAGAAAAACTCAGGCTCAATACCGACATTCAACATCCAACCACGTGCATTTAAGCGCTCTATTTGCTTTAATAAAACTCGACGTGAGCAGTTGGAAAAAGGCTTGCCATCGACCATACCACTGCACACAATGCGCGCGTAACCAGGCATCCAAGGTAATGCTTGCAATGTATTCAAATCACCTTTGCCATAAAATTCTGCACGTGGCCCATTGCGTGGCAAACCTGTGCCCCAAATAGAAGGTCCAGCAAAACCCGCACCTGCGCCAAGAATGTCGTCCAAATGTGCCAGCGGAATATACTTACCTTTGGGTGAACCGTGAATATCAACGAATTGCGCGATGATAGTATGCACGCCAGCAGCTTGCATGTGTGCTTGGGCTTGCTCAATGGTTTCGGTTTTTATATTTATATCATCCATAATTTTATTCAAAATTAAATTAATATCTAAGACGTCATTCTGAGCGAAGCGAAGAATCCAGTTTTTTTATTGGAGCTATGGATTCTTCGCTTCGCTCAGAATGACGGAATAAAGTTAAGCTTTAATAAAGTTAAGCTTTAAGTAGTGCGCGATCGAGAATATCTAACGCTTCATCAAACACATTATCTTGAATTGTCAGTGGATACAAAAAACGCAATGCATTTACATAAACACCGCAGCTGAGCAAAATTAGCCCTTCTTCAAGCGCCGCAGCTTGCACGCGCTTCATGGCATCAGTTGAAGGTGCATCGGTTGCGGGGTCGTAAAACTCTGCGGCGATCATTGAGCCTAAACCTCGTATTTCTTTTAAGCTAAGTACGTTTTTTTGCGCAGCTTTTAGACGTTTAACTAACTTTTCGCCCAAGTAGTTGGCACGCTCAACTAATTGTTCTTCTTCAATGACATCTAACACCGCATGCGCAGCGGCAATGGCGAGCGGGTTACCTGCATAAGTGCCGCCAAGCCCACCTGGGGCTGGGCCATCCATCGCCTCTGCCTTGCCACATACTGCTGAAAGCACCATGCCACCAGCCAAGCTTTTTGCCATCACCATCATGTCTGGGATAACATCGTAGTGTTCAGTCGCAAACAATTTACCCGTGCGGCCAAAGCCAGTTTGTACTTCGTCCATCACCATTAAAATGCCGTGTTCGTCACATTCTTTACGTAGCGCGCGCATTAACTCTTGCGGCGCAACATAAAACCCACCTTCGCCTTGCACGGGTTCTATCATAATTGCGGCAATACGTTTTGGGTCTACATCGGCTTTAAATAAGGCGTGTAGTGCATTGATTGAATCTTCAACCGTTACCCCATGTAATGCCATGGGGAATGGAATGTGATAAACATCTGCTGGGAAAGGCCCAAAGCCCACTTTGTAAGGGACGACTTTTCCTGTTAATGCGCAAGCCATCAGTGTACGGCCATGAAAAGCTCCAGAGAATGCAATAATGCCTGGGCGGCCAGTACTGGCACGCGCAATTTTTACAGCATTTTCTGCGCCTTCTGCACCACTAGAAAAAAAACAGGTCTTTTTCGCATGATTACCCGGTGTGAGTTTATTAATGCGCTCTGCCAGCGTAACGTAACTTTCGTATGGTAAAACTTGGTAGCAAGTATGCGTGAAACGATCTAATTGTGCTTGAATCGCCGCGATAATTTTCGGGTGTCTGTGCCCAGTATTCAGCACCGCAATACCGCCTCCAAAATCGATAAAACGGCGACCTTCAATATCCCATACTTCAGAATTGAGCGCCTTATCGATGAAGAAATTCGCCATCACGCCAATGCCGCGCGGGGTGGCGGCTAGGCGGCGATTGTGTAAGGCCTCATTAGTTACTAAATTTTCAGTCAATTTATTCATAATGCTATTCCTTTTCACAACTATTAATTATTACATCCACTTAGTCATTCCCGCGAAAGCGGGAATCAAGTTTGACTTTTAACATGGTTCAAACACCACCAACTCAGTACTGTAGGGTGGGTTCTTGAACCCACGCGGCTGATATAGATTTCTAGTATTGCAACGCGTGGGTCACAAGTGACCCGCCCTACAAAAATCAACCCTGTTTCGTCACTACTGTTTTCGCGCAAATGACAATTAAAGGACTAATTAACTTAAACGTATCCAAGTCGTTTTCAGTTCGGTATATTTCTCTAGCGCGTGCAAGGATTTATCGCGCCCATTGCCGCTTTGTTTATAACCGCCAAACGGCACTGTGATATCGTCTTCATCATAACTATTCACATGCACAGTACCTGCGCGCAAGCGTTTTGCAACCATATGTGCCTTGCTAATATCTTGCGTCCAAACTGCTGCGGCCAAGCCATACGGCGTGTCGTTGGCAATTTTTATCGCTTCTTCCATCGTATCAAAGGTGATGATTGATAATACTGGGCCAAAAATTTCCTCTGTAGCGATCGTCATGTCATTTGTCACGTTATCGAATACCGTTGGATTAATGTAAAAACCACCAGTTTCCGTACGTGTTTGATCGCCGCCTGATAATAGTTTTGCACCTTGCGCTTTACCGCTAGCAATGTACTTCAGAACGTTTTCCATCTGTCCGCAATCCACCATCGCGCCCATGGTGGTGCTAGCATCTAGCGGGTTTCCAGGCTTATAATTTGGCAATTCGGCCAGTAGTTTTTTGATAAATTCATCTTTGATTGATCGCTCCACCAACAAGCGCGAAGGTGCATTGCAGCTTTCGCCTTGATTGTAAAATATTGAACCCGCACCAGCCTCAGCCGCGCGATTTAAATCTTTGCAATCGGCAAATACAATGTTAGGCGATTTGCCTCCCAACTCGCACCAAGCGCGTTTTAAGTTGCTTTGCCCTGCCATGATTTGGATTTTTTTGCCGACTGCGGTCGAGCCAGTGAACGCGATGCAATCGACATCCGTGTGCAGAGCCAATGGCGAGCCAGCTTCTGCGCCGTAACCTGGCACCACGTTTAACACGCCAGCAGGAATGCCCGCTTCTAAGGCAATATCAGCAATTTTTAACGCAGAAAGTGGTGATTTTTCAGACGGTTTTAACACAATGCTATTGCCGGACGCCAATGCTGGCGCTATTTTCCAACAAGCCATTAACATCGGGTAATTCCAAGGCACAATCGCACCCACCACGCCAATTGGCTCGCGCGTAATCATCGCTAAAGTGTGCTCTGGCGTGGGGGCAATTTCGTCATACACTTTATCAATTGCTTCGCCAAACCAACGCAGGCTATTGGCAGCTGAATTTACATCGACATTTAAACTGGCTGTAATCGGCTTGCCCATATCGAGCGTTTCTAGCAGCGCCAATTCTTCGCGGTTTTGCAAAATTAAATCGGCAAATTTAATCATGGTTTGCTTACGTTCTTTTGGCGACTTTCCCGCCCAAGTGCGTGCATTAAATGCTGCACGAGCAGCGCTTACCGCTAAATCAATATCAGCCGATTTTCCACTGGCTACATCGCAAAGTTTGCGATTATCAATTGGCGAAAAGCACTCGAAAGTTGCGCCATCAACAGAGTTGACGCGCTTGCCGTTAATCACAGCGCGGCCATCAATTTTTAGCGCCATTGCGCGCTGATGCCAGTTGATTTTATTTTCCATACTTACGTTTCACTTTATCTTTAGGTTGCCTACTATTTAGTAATCTACACACTTTAATAATCTACACACTACAACCGTTCGTGGTGAGCCTGTCGAACCACACCCTTCGACAATCTCAGCGCTGTAGGGTTGGTTCTTGAACCCACGCGGCTTTCACAAATACCCACCATTGTTGCGCATCGGTCAAAGATGACGCATAAGTGTTCACGCTTATAACAACTTTTACCATTTCGCCGCGTGGGTCACCAATGACCCACCCTACAAAACTAAAACCGTTCGTGGTGAGCCTATCGAACCAGACCCTTCGACAAGCTCAGGGCGAACTCTTGAAAATTAAACGCTTACTAAAGTCCTGCCATCGCGATATATTTAATTTCTAGGTAATCATCAATGCCATGATGCGAGCCTTCACGACCAAGGCCAGATTGTTTTACGCCGCCAAACGGCGCAACTTCAGTTGAAATCATGCCCGTATTCACGCCCACCATGCCGTATTCCAGCGCCTCTGCCACGCGCCAAATGCGGCCAATATCACGACTATAAAAATATGAAGCTAAGCCAAATTCGGTACGATTCGCTAGCTCAATCACCTCATCATCAGTTTTAAAACGAAACAATGGCGCAACTGGGCCAAAGGTTTCTTCACTAAATATTAAACTGTCGGCGCTTACATCTGCAAGCACTGTTGGTTCAAAAAAAGTATTGCCGCCTGTTGTACTATTCATTGCATGTCGCTTACCGCCCTGCAGTAATTTTGCACCTTTACTAAGCGCATCTTTAATATGACTTTCAACTTTTTCAATCGCGGCCATATCAATTAATGGACCTTGTGTAACGCCTTCTGCCGTGCCATCGCCCACCTTTAGCGCGGCAACTTTTGCAGCTAATTTGGCTGCAAACGCATCAAACACACCGTCTTGCACAAATAGCCGATTGGCACATACACAAGTTTGGCCCGCGTTACGGAACTTGCTAATCATCGCGCCCTCGACCGCGGCATCTAAATCGGCATCGTTAAACACGATAAATGGCGCGTTGCCACCAAGCTCTAGCGATAATTTTTTAATGGTTGACGCACATTGCGCCATTAACACGCGACCCACTTCGGTAGAGCCTGTAAATGAAAGTTTACTGACAATTGGGCTTTCACAAAGCACCGCGCCAATTTCGCGAGCCTTACCAGTAATCACTTGTAACACGCCGCTTGGCACGCCTGCCTCAATTGCCAGCACCGCCAACGCAATGGCAGATAATGGCGTTTGCTCTGCAGGTTTAATTACCATGCTGCATCCTGCCGCCAATGCTGGTGCGGCTTTGCGGGTAATCATGGCGATGGGGAAGTTCCACGGCGTAATGGCAGCAGTGACACCAATAGGCTGCTTTATCACCAGCAATTTACGGTCATTTGAGGGGCTAGGAATTACCTCGCCATAGACACGTTTGGCTTCTTCGGCAAACCATTCTATAAAGCTGGCACCGTAATTTACCTCGCCACGTGCTTCGGCTAATGGCTTACCTTGCTCAGCGGTTAAAATTTGCGCTAAGTCTTCGGTATGCAATTTGATTAAATCAAACCAACGTTTTAAAATGGCTGCGCGGGCAGCGGCGGTAAGCGTTTTCCATTGCTTTTGTGCAGTCTGCGAGGCCAAAACTGCACGTTCAGTCTCAGCGCGTCCCATACGCGGAACCTGGCCAATAACTTTACCATTTGCTGGGTTAGTGACATCAATCACTTCGCCAGAATCTGCGCCTACCCATTGCCCCGCAAGCAAGGTCTTGCCTGATTTAAGTAGTGATGCGTGTTTTAATTCAAGTGACATAATGTTCTGCTTAATTGGTTTGATAGGAGCGGTCTGTGACCGCGCATAATTGCACCGTCGTTTCGAGGCTACAAGCCCCTCCTACTATTATTAATTATTGGCATCGCTATAAGCAAAAGCCATTTCGCGTTTGCGTTTGCGCTCTATATGCGAGGTGTAAAAACTAGAGGCGATTACTGCAATGGTTACCACGGTAATCGTCACAGTCGCCACCGCATTAATGGTGGGGTTTAGCCCTAACCGAGCGCGCGAGAAAATCACCATTGGCATGGTGTTGTAACCTGGGCCAGATAAGAATGATGACAGCACAACATCATCAAACGACAAAGTGAATGTAAGCAAAAAGGCTGACACTAGCGCGGGAATAAGCAGAGGAAAAGTAACTAAAGTAAATACTTGCAAAGGTTTAGCGCCTAAATCCATGGCAGCTTCATCTAACTTGCCATCCATTTCTTTTAGGCGCGAAGTGACTACCACGGCGGCATAAGCTGTGCCTAAAAGTGCATGGCCTAGCAATATGGTAAACAATCCGCGCTGTGGATAACCCAGCCAATGCTGTAGCGAAACTAGCATCAGTAACAATGACAAACCAACAATGACATCAGGCATCACTAACGGCGTGGTTGACATTGAAGACAACAGCGTGCGACCACGAAAACGCGTGTAGCGATTAAGCGCAAATGCGGTAAATGTACCAAAAAATACCGACATTAATGCCGACAAAAATGCGATTTTAAGCGACAAGAACACTGCAGAAAGTAAATCACTATCTTGCATTAAGGCGCTGTACCAACGCGTGCTAGCGTGACTCCAAACAGTGACCAATTTTGAATCGTTAAACGAAAACACGACTAAGGTTATAATCGGTAAATATAAAAACAAATAAACCGCAGCCATCCAGCCATTGGCAAAAACTTTGTTCGACGCTTGACTCATGATTAAGCTTCCTCCAGTTTTGCTTCGGCTCTGTTTAGTATTGCCATGGGCACCAAAATTAAAGCAATCATCACAACAGCCACCGCTGCCGCCATTGGCCAATCATTATTGCTAAAGAATTCATCCCACAGTACACGGCCAATCATTAAAGTGCTAGGGCCGCCAAGTAATTCTGGGATAACATATTCACCAACCGCAGGAATAAATACCAACATAGAACCTGCAATAATACCAGCCTTAGAAAGTGGCACAGTAATCAACCAAAATGCTTTAAATGGGCTAGTGCCAAGGTCGGCTGCTGCTTCTAAATAACGCAAGTCTAGCTTAGACAAGTTGGCGTATAAGGGCAAAATCATAAACGGCAAGTAGGAGTACACCATACCGATAGTAAGGGAGAATGAATTGTTCATCATGTCTAGTGGTGCATTTATCACATGCAAACTCATTAGCAGGTTATTAATCACGCCGTTGCTTACTAATAATGTCTTCCACGCGTAAATACGCAGTAAAAACGAGGTCCAAAACGGCAACATTATCAGCATCAGTAAAGTAGGCTGTATGTGCTTTGGCGCGCGCGCCATAAAATAGGCAAACGGGTAGCCTATGCCTAAGCAAATAAGCGTGGTTATTAGGGCGTATTTGATTGAAGAAATGTAGGTTTTAACATAAAGCGCGTCGCTAAAAATAAACTGATAATTAGAAAAATTAAGCTTTAATGTCGGCAGGCCATTAGTCCAGCTAATCATCTTTGAAACAGAAGTCGCCTCCATTTCTGATAAGCTAATTTTCATTATAATCAGTAGCGGAATCGCCACTAGCAAGAGAAACCAAGCCATTGGAACCCCAATAACGATAAGCTTGCCGCTTGTTAAACTTTGGGAAAATCGCGCTAACTTAGTCATCGATTTTCTCCTTAGTGGGTCAACACAATCATGGCTAAATCATTCCAATGCATATAAGCATGGTCGCCCCAAGTAAGGCCGCAGCTTAAATCGCGCGTGTTATTAATTTCTTGCGCTTTAATCACATGGCCATTAGTTGTTTTTAAATGATAGGTGGTGTGATCACCAAAGTACACAATCTCTGTGACTACACCTTCTGCCCAATTATATTCGCCTGTAGGCCTTTCTTTTGACAGCATAATTTTCTCAGGTCGCAAAGCCACACCAACCGCCATGCCCTTGTTGCCCGTAAAGCCGTGTCCAACATAATGCGTACATTCATCACATTTAACGATGATATGATCAGGCTCATCGACAACAACCTCACCCTCAAACATATTCACATTGCCAATAAAATCAGCCACTTGACGGCTATTCGGCGTTTCGTATATCACATCTGGCTCGCCAACTTGTAAGAAATAACCCTCTGACATTACCGCAATACGGCTAGCCATGGTCATGGCTTCTTCTTGGTCGTGCGTCACCAATACGCAGGTTACGCCAACCTCTTCAATAATATTCACTAGCTCTAACTGCGTGGTTTCGCGCAATTTTTTATCTAGTGCACCTAGTGGTTCATCTAATAGTAATAATTTAGGCCTTTTAGCCAAACTACGCGCCAACGCAACACGTTGTTGCTGACCGCCAGATAATTGATGTGGCTTGCGTTGTGCATATTTATTGAGTTGCGCAAGCGTTAACATGGCTTCAACACGCTTAGCTATTTCGTCCTTAGGCATATTGTCGCGCTTAAGGCCAAAGGCCACATTCTCCCAAACGCTTAAATGCGGAAACAGCGCATACGATTGAAACATCATATTAATAGGGCGTTGGTATGACGGTAAATCGGTAATATCTTGATTATCCAGAAAAATTTTACCTTTTGTCGGCTTCTCAAAACCTGCCATCATGCGCAATAAGGTCGATTTTCCACAGCCAGAACCACCAAGCAAACCAAATATTTCACCTTTGTTCACCGTAAGCGAAACATCATCAACCGCCTTTACTGTGCCATCGTAAATTTTGGTAACGCCTTCTACTCTAAGTAAGACCTCTTTTGTCGTTGCTTTGCTATCTGTTTGCGGTTTAGGTGCAGTCGCCATATGAACCCCGAATAAGGAAATACCGAATTAATTATTAGCTAACTATTCTAGCTATTTACATTTAATAAAACAAAGGCTTGCGAAAAAATTACGCATGCACAAGCCTTTGTATAAATCTTTAAGTACCTGTTTTAAACTGTGTATATAAACGCGTTTCAATACGGCGCGTTGCATTATCCACGTTGCCTGGTGGAATCAAATTTTTCACATCCTCATCAGATAAGAAAATAGTTTTGTTATTTCTAATTTCGGGGTTAACAAACTCGGTTGCTGCTTTGTTTGGGTTAGCATAAGTGACCGCATTGGTTAAACCAGCGTGCACTTTGGCATCTAATACATAGTTGATAAACTTGTGCGCGTTATTTGGGTGTTTGGCATCTGTAGGAATCGCCATGGTATCCATAAACATATAGCCGCCCATTTTTGTGACTAGCGCTTCAATGTTCTGCTCAGATTTATTCTCGATAGAGCGTTTACGTGCCAAGTTAAAATCGCCCGCCCAGCCTAGTGCTACGCAGATATTGCCGCTGGCTAAATCTTCAATCTGGCCACCTGAGTTAAAGCGTTTAATATCAGGACGTACTTTCATCAGCATATCGAATGCCGCTTTGTAATCCGCTTCTACCAAACTAAACTCTGGTTTATGTACATAACGCAATGCAATTGGGAATACTTCAGAAGGTGCATCTAACATTGAAATGCCACATGATTTAAGTTTAGACGTATATTTAGGATCAAATACTAAATCCCAAGTATTTTCTGGCATTGGCATATCGCCTAACGCTGTTTTTACTTTATCAACGTTAATGCCAACGGTAGTGTAACTCCATAACCAATCCACCAAATGCTCGTTACCTGGATCAAGCTGTGCCAATTGTGCTAATACGGTAGGGTCTAGGTTCTTCCAGTTTGGCAATTTGCTTTTGTCTAGTTTTTGAATTAATCCGCCGTCTATTTGCATTTTTCCCCAATTTGATGATGGCACTACAATATCGTAACCCGTATTTTTGGCGATCATTTTGGCATGCAAAATCTCGTTACTATCAAAAATATCGTAGCGTACTTTAATGCCTGTTTCTTTTTCAAAATTAGGAATCGTATCTTCGGCTAAATAATCTGACCAATTATAGATATTGAGTATTTTTTCTTCCTCGCCCGTTGCTGGCGCAGCGGCATTAGGCGTGGTATCGGCCGATTTTGCGCTATCTTCAGTTTTTTGACCACAAGACGCTATTGTGAGACCAGTTATGCCAAACAAAAGAGCTAACATCAGTTTTATAGTGGGCGCAGAATGCTTATTGGAAAGAAACCTCATTTTATTACTCCTTAAAAAGTTAAAAAATACACAAATAATTTTTAATTTAGACGCTATCTAAACACTAAAATTCTCAATAGCTTACATCAAGCTTGCTGGTTTAATTGTATTACACTTTAATATTACAGTATGTTTTGCGCAACTTCTATCCTATTTAAACCTACTACATTACCTTGAATTAAAGGCGTTTTAAAATTTATTATGCGGCAATTTTCATCAAGCCCTGTTGCTGCAAATCCGCCAATGTTTTATCTAGCGCCAAATAAATAAGCGCCATCATTTCGTCAATTTGCGTTTTGGAAATCACCAGCGGCGGCGCAATAATCATGCGATCGCCCACCGCGCGCATAATTAAGCCGTTGCCAAAGCAATGCCCACGGCAAATCATGCCCACGCCTAACTCTTCCTCAAACATGACATGATTGGCTTTGTCGCGCATTAAAACAAAACCAGCCATTAAACCAATGGTTTCAGCGCCGCCAACCAATGGATGGCTAGCTAGCTCGCCATATTTCTGCGCCAAATAAGGTCCAGTTTCGTTTAAAACTTGCTCTACCAAGCCTTGTTTTTCGATAATGTCGATATTGGCCAAAGCCACCGCGCAGGCCACCGGATGGCCAGAATAAGTGTAACCATGGTTAAATTCGCCGCCTTTTTCGATTAATACTTGTGCCACGCGCTTGCCAACCACCACGCCGCCAAGTGGTAAATAACCAGAAGTCACACCCTTGGCAAAGGTCATTAAATCGGGTTTACAGCCCACTAATTGGCTGCCAAACCATTTGCCAATGCGCCCAAAGCCGCAAATCACCTCATCGCAAATTAATAAAATATCGTACTTATCACAAATACGTTGAATCTCTGGCCAGTAAGTTTTAGGTGGAATAATAACGCCGCCCGCGCCTTGTATAGGCTCACCAATAAACGCCGCGACTTTATCAACGCCAAGTTCTAAAATTTTATCTTCTAACCAACCTGCCGCGCGTATGCCAAATGCATCACGGTCTTCATCTGGCGCTAGTGCGTAATGATAAGGCTGCTCGATATGCGCAATTCCAGGAATCATGCCGCCTTGCGCATGCATACCGCCCATGCCGCCAAGTGACATGCCCGCCATGGTTGATCCATGATAGGCATTGTTACGCGAAATAATCGTAAAACGTTCTGGCTGACCAAGCGTTGCCCAATAATGCCGCACCATACGAATGTTGGTATCATTTGACTCCGAGCCCGAGCTACTAAAAAAGACATGGCTGTAATGTTCACCCGCCAATTGCACGATTTTTTCGGCCAATTTAACCGCTGGCACATTGGTGGTTTGAAAAAAACTATTGTAATAAGGTAGCTCTGTCATTTGCTTGGTTGCAGCATCCACCAAAGCTTGTTGACCATAGCCAACATTCACGCACCATAAGCCAGACATGGCATCTAATATTTTGTTGCCTTCAGAATCCCAAATATAAATATTATCTGCCTTGGTAATAATGCGCGCACCTTTTGCCGACAAGCCTTTGTGGTCGGTAAATGGGTGCATAAAATGTGCAGAATCAATGGCTTGAATATCGTTTGTGAAATCGGTAATTGTGTTCATCTCGTTCTCAATTCTAAAAATTAAACTAGCTCCCTAATTTAAAACTTAACATGCATTACTTGTGTTTTCACACGTGCATAAGTAGATGTTCTCTTTCCCACGGGCTAATCACACGCATAAACTCATCATGTTCGGTTTCTTTTACCGCTAAATAGACATCCATAAAGTTTTTGCCCAACACTTCGTGCAAAGCTTTGGCGTTTTCTAGCTCGCGCAAGGCTTCAGAAAGCCCACGCGGCAATTGATAGTCGTGCGCATAGGCGCTGCCTGTGGTTACCTCTGTTGGCGTTAACTTTTCTTTGATGCCTAAGTAACCGCAAGCCAACGTTACTGCCATGGCTAAATACGGATTGGCATCTGCGCCCACCACACGGTTTTCAATACGCCGATCAGCCGCGCCAGATATTGGCACGCGAATGCCCACGGTGCGGTTATCAAAGCCCCATTCAATATTAATCGGTGCGGCGCCGTTGCGCACAATGCGGCGATATGAGTTTACATAAGGCGCAAGCAATGCCATGGCAGCAGGCAGATATTTTTGCAAGCCTGCAATATAGTTAAAAAATAGCGGTGAAGCCTCGCCATTGGGCAAACTAAAGATGTTTTTGCCAGTTTTAGTATCCAAAACACTTTGGTGAATGTGCATGGCAGAACCTGGCTCGTGCTGCATCGGCTTGGCCATAAAGGTGGCGTACATGTCATGGCGCATTGCAGCTTCGCGCATCACGCGTTTAAAAAAGAACGCTTTATCAGCCAAAATCATTGGCTCGTCATGCATAAAGTTAATTTCCATTTGGCCTGCACCAAACTCGTGAATCAGCGTATCCAGCTCAAGCCCCATGATTTCGCAGTAATCGTAAATATCTTCAAATAATGGGTCAAATTCGTTTACCGCATCAATACTATACAACTGGCGACTGGTCTCACGGCGGCCACTGCGGCCAATCGGCGGCGTTAATACCAAATCGGGATCAGTATTTCGGGCCAGCAAATAAAACTCCAGCTCTGGCGCCACAATCGGCGTCCAGCCTAAATCTTTATACAAATTAGCCACACGGCGCAGCACATTGCGCGGCGCAAAATCAATCGGGCTACCGTCGTGATTCACGCAATCCATAATAACTTGCGCAGTTGGGTCTTGCGCCCAAGGCACCAATCTTAATGTGGTAGGGTCTGGCAACAGCACCATATCTTTGTCGGTAAAGCCCATCACGCGGTCATAACCTTCGTGGCCTTCTGGCGATTCGCCTGTCACTGATACGCCCAGCACCGCTTCTGGCAGGCGCATTGCACGATCGGTACTAAACTTTTCGCGCGGTAGTATTTTGCCGCGCGCTACACCTGTTAAATCAGGCACTAGGCATTCAATTTCGGTAATATTATTTTCAGTCAGCCATCTATCCATGTCGGCTAAGGTAAAGTTTTTCGGGTCTGTCATTTTTAATTCTCCAACCATTATTTTAGTTAAACTTATATTGGGAAAAGCGTTAGTTATTTATTCTAGTTTAGTAATCTCTAAATAGGTTAATCTGGTGGAATGCGCCTTAACATTCTAGCTTTACAGGCTTCACCAAAAGCTTTGAAAATAGCCAAATAAGCAGGATTTTGCATCACTTGCCATTCTGGGTGCCACTGCACGCCAAGTGCAAATGCGCTTGCGCTATCAACACTTATTGCCTCTACCAATCCATCTGGCGCTGTTGCTTCTACAGTTAAGCCAAGCGCTAGGCGATCTAAACCTTGACCGTGAATAGAGTTAACCATGATTGAAGTCAGGCCAACTATTTTGGCTAATTTGCCATTGGCGGCCAAGTTAACCCTGTGCGCTTCTGCATATTGGGTTTCGGCAGATTCCTCATTAGGCGCTCTATGATCATACAAGTCTGAAATATCGTGTACCGCTTGATGCAAGCTACCGCCATAAGCCACGTTAATCTCTTGAAAGCCGCGGCAAATGGCCAGCAAGGGCACCCCAGCATCTATTGTCTTACGAATCAACTCAAGCGTTAATGCATCGCGCGCTGGGTCTAAGGGCAAAGATTCGTCATGCACGGCTTGGTTAAAATGCGAAGGATGCAAGTTAGATACCGAACCTGTTAGCAAAATACCATCAGCCATGGCTAAAATTGCATCTAAATCTAAATACTCGCTGATTGCTGGAATCAACAGCGGCGTAGCCTGCGCCGCCTGTGCAACCGCCAGCACGTATTTGTGGCCTACTGCATTAAATGGATGCAAACCAATTTGCTTAATATCTGCAGGCAAAAATACAATTGGCCTAGTTTTAGGCCTAGTTTTAGTAATGGTTTTAGTACTGGTTTTAATCGCTGTATTAAGTGTATTCATCATTTTGTACTACATCGCTTTAGTATCATTTATTACATTGTAGTGCTTATAAAACCGGTTTTAATAATGTGTATTGGCGCTTTTGCTAGGTTATTGCAACATTTCATTTACAAGTATACTATGCCAACAATTGGTTATGCTACAAGAGCCATTTAGATTATCTAATTAGAACCACTTTACGCTTAATTTTATATTAATAGACATAATTTATGAAGCAAACCGAACTGTCTGAATGGCTATTAACGCACCTTACTGAACACCTAAGGCCTGGTAGTCAAGTGCCGACCCAGTTGCCTAGCGACAAGTCACGATTTGCTGAACCTCGCCGACCACACATAGCTAAATTTCGTGCGCGCATGCCCAACCACAGGCGCGTGTACGAGGCCATTCGCCGCGCCATTACCGAGCAAATATTGCCCTCTGGCAGCCGATTGCCTTCTACCCGCAGTTTGGCTGACGATTTAAACTTATCTCGCAACACCATATTAGCGGCTTTCGATCAATTATTAGATGAAGGCTACGTAGCCGCTAAAACTGGCAGCGGTACTTACGTTACTTACAAACAAACCGATGATTTTTCAAAAAATATTCGCGCAACCAATACTATCAATATCAACAATAATCTCGCACTTTCTAAGCGTGGCTTGGCTGCCGCAGATGGTATCAATGCACATGAGGTTCAGCCATTTACACCGGGTGAAGATGATTATTCGCGCTTTCCAATCGAGCTATGGCGACGTTTATTAAACCGCCAATGGCGCACACTTAACCCAAGTCTGCTCGATAGTAGCCATGAAGGTGGTTATTTACCACTACGTCAAGCCATTGCAGATTATTTGCGTGTATCGCGAGCAGTTAACTTAACGGTAGACCAAGTATTAATCACCTCTGGCACACAGCAATCGATTGATTTGTGCGCGCGGCTTTTAACCGATGTTAACGATATTGCTTGGGTAGAAAACCCTTGTTATTGGGCGGCGCGGCGCGTGCTAGAGATTAATGGCTTGCAACTACATGCACTGGCGGTTGATAAAGAAGGCATGGCGCCCAGCCTCGAGGATTTTCGCGTAAAACCGCGCCTTATTTACACCACGCCATCGCACCAATATCCCAAAGGCGTGGTGATGAGTTACGGCCGTCGCCATTTATTGCTTGATTATGCGCACAATAGTGGCGCTTGGATTATCGAAGATGATTACGATAGCGAATTTCGCTTTGAAGGCCGCCCCATATCAAGCTTACAAGGTATGGATGAGCATGGCCGCGTGTTATACCTTGGCACTTTTTCAAAAGTGATGTATCCAGGCATTCGCTTGGGTTATATGGTTATTCCGCAGCAATTAGTCGCCGCTTTTAAAAATGGGTTATACGAGTTGCAACGCCCAGGGCAAGTAATGATTCAAGCCGCACTCGCCGATTTTATTGAAGAAGGTCATTTTGCTAGCCATATTCGGCGCTTGCGCCAAACCTATGCTGAAAGACGCCGCCTATTACAAACCGCGCTAACGCCCATTGCCAGTGTTGGCGCGCGGCTCTCTATGGTGGATTCTGGCTTGCATTTAGTGGTTGAGTTTGATGCAGAAGTTGACGACGTAAAAGTGGCGACAATGGCGGCGCAGCAAGGTTTACGCGTGTATCCACTATCTAACTATTGTGTTGGTGTCAATCCTGAAAAAGGCCTGATTATTGGCTACGCCTACGCAGCAACTGAGAGCATCATGCAATACGGTAACGTATTGGCAGAAGTCATACAAGCGGCTATTAAAGGACAGCAATAATATGTATTGCGCCACTTTTATTTTTGATAAAAAACAATATGATGATGCGTTTTATTTATTAGATAACGCCATCGCTGCTGCTGCAAAAGAAACCGAAGGCTATCTGGGTGAAGAAAGTTGGGAGAATACAGAGACTGGCCGCGTATGCAATGTGTATTATTGGCGAGATTTAGCCAGTTTGCAGGCATTAATGAATCACCCAAAACACCTTGAGGCCAAAGCCCAGCAAGCCAACTGGCTGAATGGCTATCAAATTGTGATTGCAGAAGTGGTTCGCGCCTATGGCGACGGCAGCATCGCACATCCTACATCAATTTTCAATCACCAAATCTAAGGAAAAGTATTGTTAACCATACGAAAATCTAAGATTGAAGACTTAAACCAACTTGCGCAACTATTTGATGCGTATAGACAATTTTATGAACAAATACCAAATTTACCGCTTGCAACTCAATTTATTGCTGAGCGCATAAACAAACAGCAATCAGTTATTTTAGTGGCAGAAAATGAAAAGCATCAACTGATCGGTTTTTGTCAAATTTACCCAAGTTTTTGTTCGGTTATTGCGACTAAAATTGGCGTACTGTACGATTTATTTGTCGATTCTAATGCTAGAAAAACTGGTGCTGGGCGCGCGTTAATGTTGGCTGCGCAAGAATACGCTGCGAAAAATGGCATGGCAAGATTAGATTTAACAACCGCAAAAGACAATTTAAAAGCACAAGCCTTGTATGAATCACTCGGTTGGGTGCACGATGAGGTTTTTCACACCTATAACAAAGAAATTTCAGCATAGCCGTCATTCTGGCGCAGGCCAGAATCTAGACCAGTACCTGTGTGATGAATGTTTGTTATATTGACGAAATTGAACCTTGACTAGTTTCTGGCCTGCGCCAGAATGACGAACAAAAAAATCAATCAGCCAAATTTTTCTCGTAATTGATACCACGCCATGCCCAAAACCAAAGCAGGTGTACGCAATAATTTACCGCCAAAAAAATCATGGTGTTTAATGTCAGCAAATACATCAAAGCGGGTTGCTTGGCCAGAAATCGCCTCCGCCACCAGCTTGCCTGCCAAGCCTGTTAGTGCCACGCCGTGGCCAGAAAAACCTTGCAAGTAATAAATATTAGGCGCAACGCGGCCAAAATCGGGGGCACGATTCATGCTGATATCAACAAAGCCGCCCCAAGTATATTCAACTTTTGTGCTTTTTAATTGCGGAAAGGTCTTTACCAAGCGCGCCTGCATGCTTTGCGTTAAATTGGGCGGCGTCATTGCGCTATAGCTAACACGACCACCATAAATCATGCGTTTATCGCGCGACAGTCTAAAATAATCCAGTACAAAATTGGTATCACATACGGCAGCATTACTGGGGATTAACTTGGCTGCAAGGCTTGATTCTATTGGCTCTGTCCCTATAATATAAGTACCGACAGGCATAATACGCTTAGCGATTTTTGGCGCAAGTTGTGGTGCAATTTCGGGTAAATATATATTGCCAGCCAGCACCACAAATTTGGCTTTCACTTGGCCTTTATCTGTTTGCAACACAGCCGAGCTGATATTAGTACTTTGCCCTTGCTGCATTGCAGTCACCGCCGAGTGCTGATAAATTTGTACACCCAAACCCGCTGCGCCGCGCGCCAAGCCGAGGCAATAATTTAGCGGATGAATATGACCGCCACGCTTGTCGTAATAGCCGTTAAAATAGCGCGGGCTATCAATCCATTTTTTAATATGTGCAGGTTCTATCCATTCAGCTGCATAGTGGTAGCGTTTTTGCATGTCGTCAAACCAATGACGCAGTTGCTTACCTTTTTTTTCATTAACAGAAACGCCTAAAAAGCCATCTTGCAAATCGCAATTAATGTTAAAGCGCTTCACCCGCTCACGTACTAAATCTAGCGCTTCAAGCGTCATATTCCACACTTGTTTTGCGCCGTCAAAACCGATTTCTTTTTCAATCACATCCTGCTCACACGCCAAGCCAGCTATCAATTGTCCGCCATTTCGGCCGCTTGCGCCAAAGCCAATATGATTCGCTTCTAGCACCGCCACTGTATAGCCGCGATCGCGCAATTCAATTGCAGATGACAGGCCCGCAAAACCACCGCCCACTACGCATACATCAACGATAATATCGCCTTCTAATTTGGGATAGTGGGGCTGCTCGTTCGCACTGGCGGCATAATAAGAGTTTTGTGTGAGTTTTAGGTCATTTGCTAGCATTACTTTCTCCTAAAGTCCATTCACCACAGAGACACTGGTAGGCATAAGTGCTGTGTAAAATCGAATTTATGCGCAGTTTGTGTAAGAGTGAATTTATTCGCGATTTGCAATGCCGCTTCTCGCGAATAAATTCGCTCCTACATCACGGCAATCCGGCCGCAAAGCCAAGTCCATACCAGCGTCGCCGCTGCATTGGCTGTTAATTCTGCATGGTCATAAGGCGGCGCAACTTCGGTTAAATCCATACCAACCCAATTCAAATCGTGCCAAGCTTCTAGCATCGTCATGGCTTGCGCTGTCGTTAAGCCGCCAACTTCTGGCGTGCCTGTGCCTGGCGCAAATGCTGGGTCTAGCGCATCGATATCAAAGGTTAAATAACAAGGCGGATTACCTGCCGCATTCATTTTTGCGCGCACTTCGTCAATCACGCTTTGTAATGCATCGCCGTCGCGCCCGCGTAACTCGCGCGCTGTATAAATTCGCCCACCTTGGTCATTCACATACTCACGCGCTTCGCGCACGCCAGATGAACGTATGCCAATTTGCGTGAACAGTTTTGCATCCACCAAACCTTCTTGAATCGCCTCGTAAACCCAAGTGCCGTGACCAGATGGTTCACCAAAATGACTTTCCCACGTATCGCAATGCGCATCAAAGTGAATCACCGCCAGCGGCTGTTTGTAATGGGCATAGTAAGCGCGCAATAATGGCAAAGTAATTGAATGATCGCCGCCCAACCATACGCAGGTGTGTTTGGCGATTAATGTAGCGGCTTGCGGCTGCAAAGCAGCGCGCATGCCTTCTAAGCTGGTATTTGGTAGCGCTAAATTGCCTAAATCTACGGTGTCATTGATGGGTGTGGTATCAAAAAATGGATGCTCATCGCCGCACAGCATATGGCTTGCTTGGCGAATGGCATTTGGGCCGAATCTTGCCCCTGGCCGATTCGTCACGCAGCCATCCCAGCAAATTCCTGCCACAGCAAAGCGTTTACTGGTGTCACTTTTGCTTAAGGGCAAGCCTAAAAATCCGCCTGTTTGCGTAAAAGGAAAACTGTGATCCATTGCAAGCTCTCAAATAGACAAAAAACTATATTGTAGTAGAATACTAATCAATATTTGGTCTTATCCATAGTGCCATTTATTAAATATTACTAGAGCCACTTTTAGATTTTTATATGAAAAAACTCATTAAACAAGCAACACAAATGTTAGCCGCCGAGCGCGAGCGTTACTCTGCCTTGCACCCAACATCGAATTTGCTAGCCAAACAAGCCGCGCAACATTTTTTATACGGTGTGCCAATGCACTGGATGAACGATTGGGGCACGCCAACGCCCTTATTTATTGCGGATGCCAGCGGCGCGCACTTCACTTGCGCAGATGGCATCGACTACAAGGATTTTTGTTTGGGCGACACAGGCGCTATGTTTGGCCATAGTCCGCCTGCCGTTGCGCGGGCAATCGCTGCGCAAGCGCATAAAGGCTTTACCGCGATGCTGCCATCAACGCTGGCACCCAATGCTGGCGCGGCTTTGAGTGAGTTTTTTAACATGGAATGTTGGCAGCTGGCCACCACTGCAACGGACGCCAACCGATTTGTTTTGCGCTGGGCGCGCGCAGTGACAAATCGCAAAAAAGTGTTGGTGTTTGATGGCTGCTTCCATGGTACGGTAGATGACAGCATGCTTGATACGGTTGACGGCAAAAATATCAATCGCCAAAGTTTACTCGGCCAAGTGCAAGATTTAACCTTACATTCGCAAGCCGTGCCGTTTAACGATTTAGCAGCAGTTGAAAACGCGTTAAAAACCAATCAATTTGCCGCCCTACTTACCGAACCTGCGTTGACAAACTGCGGCATGGTATTGCCTGCAGACGGATTTATACAAGGGTTGCGGGCACTTTGCACCAAATACAAAACGCTACTCATTTTAGACGAAACGCACACTATTTCTACCGCGCGTGGCGGCTGGGCGAAGGCGAATCATGTCAGGCCAGACTTTATGGTAATCGGCAAACCGATTGCAGGCGGCTTGCCAGCAGCAGCGTATGGTTTTAGCTACGATTTAGCGAAACGCATGGAAGCCGCCAAGGACGCAGCGCCGCCTGGGCATTCTGGCATCGGCACGACATTATCGGGCAACATGATGACATTGGCTGCCATTCACGCAACATTAACAGAAACCGCCACAGAAGCAGCTTATACGCACATGTTAGCATTGGCGGGGCATCTGGAGCATCAACTAAATGATTTAATAAGCACACACCAATTACCGTGGAATATTTCGCGTATGGGTGCTCGGCTAGAGCTGCAATTTTGCGAAAAATCGCCAAGCAATGCTGCCGAAGCGCGCGCTGCGCAAAACGACACTATTGAAAGCGCTATTCACCTATATTTGCTCAATCGCGGCGTGCTACTCACGCCGTTTCACAACATGATGTTGGTTTGCCCTACCACGCATGAGGCCGATATTCACAAATTAGTGCGAGTATTTAACGAATGTCTAGGTGCGCTCATATCAACCTAAAATCGCTACAACCTAAATCCGTCATTCTGAGCGCAGCGAAGAATCCAGAATTTCGTGAATAAGCTAAAAACTGGATTCTTCGTTTCACTCAGAATGACGGATTTAAAATATAAACAGTTTTTAAAATAGGTGAAATTAAATGACTAAAACCATGACCAAAAAATATAAGGGATGTAATAGATTTTACCACCAACCAAGTAGAAGTTGAACACGGCACAGTGCCTCAAGAACGAGTAGTGGCGGGAATAATCAGCGATGCTAATACTAAAATAACCATGCAAACTTACAACCATTATACTGACCCTACCGAGCAATTTTTTGCAGGGATTTGGTCTTCAAGCGTAGGCGCGAATAGCGTTAGTTATACCGAGGAAGAAGTGTGCATTATTTTACAAGGCCGCGTTCGCTTAACCGATTTAGATGGCAATGCTAAAGAGTTTGGCCAAGGCAGCACTTTTGTATTGCCTGCTGGTTTTAAAGGCACTTTGGAAACCTTGGAAGCCGTGAAAAAAATTTACGTAATTTGGCAAACCAAGGCTAATTAATGGCCGATGCAAACTTTACCAGCAACTGCAAGCTCTGCAAGCCTTTGTATTCATTCACATTTAGCGTATAAACCACAGTAGTTACATCGTTTAAACTATCGGTGCAATTAAAATAAATCGCATCAAAGCGTTTTGCATCTTTTTCTAAAATTAATTTCAGGTGTTTTTCTTTTAAAATTCTTTGATTAATTACTTTAAAATCATCTACAAATAGCGGCGCCATAAAACCTTGCCCCCACACTTGTGTATCTAGCATTTGTGAGGTTTGTAAGCTTATTTCATGCACATTTAAGCGACCATCGGTTTCGATAATGGCTTGTAAATCGGCAGCAGTCAGTAACTCACGCGCGACAGTTTCAAAAGCGTTTTGAAAGGCTGCAAAATCGGCTTGTTTGATGCTAAGGCCCGCCGCCATGGCATGGCCACCAAATTTGATGATTAAATTAGGATGACGTTTGGTGACTAAATCTAGCGCATCGCGCAGGTGAAAATTGGCGATTGAGCGGCCTGAGCCTTTCAAGGTTTTGTTCGCCTCGCTGGCGTCACCTGAATCGGCAGAAACAATGCCAGTTTCAGCAAACACAATAGTCGGTCGATGGTACTTTTCCTTCAAGCGCGAAGCCAAAATACCAATCACGCCTTGGTGATAGTCGGCGTTAACAATGCTTAGGCTGTAACTTTCAGCAACGTCAATATTTTCTAATGCAATCAACGCACACTCTTGCATGTCGGCTTCAATATTGCGGCGCTCCAAGTTCAGCTCGTGCAAAGTTTGCGCCTTTTGCATGGCTTCATGTTCGGTTTCCGCCAGCAAGCAAGCAATACCAAGACGCATATCATCTAATCGGCCTGCGGCGTTTAGACGTGGGCCCACCGCAAAACCGAAATCTTGCGCGGTGACTTTTTCTGCTGTTTTACCCGCAATTTGCAATAAAGCATGAATGCCCGCACAAGCTTTGCCAGCGCGAATTCTACGCAAACCTTGCTCGACTAAAATTCTATTATTCGCATCCAATTTGACTAAATCGGCAACGGTGCCTAACGCCACTAAATCGAGTAATTCGGTTAAGTTTGGTTCTGATTTATTTTCAAACACACCGCGTACCCGCAGCTCTGCGCGCAGCGCCAACAGCACATAAAACATCACGCCAACGCCAGCGAGATTTTTACTGGGAAATGTGCAGCCATGTTGGTTTGGGTTAACGATGCAAGAGGCCGCTGGCGTGGTGTCACCAGGCAAATGGTGATCGGTCACTAGCACCTGCAAACCCAATAAATTGGCGGCTGCCACGCCATCGACACTGGCAATGCCATTATCCACCGTGATTAAAATATCAGGCTTTAAAGTACTGGCTAGCGCGACAATTTCGGGCGTTAAACCATAGCCATATTCAAAGCGATTTGGCACTAAAAAATCAACATTCGCCCCCATGCTTTTTAAGCCCTTGACTGCCGCCGCCGTCGCGGTTGCGCCGTCGGCATCATAATCGCCAATCACCAATAATTTTTTGTTTTGTGCGATTGCATCGGCCAGCAATTTCGCCATTTCAGGCGCGTTGGTGAGTTGTTCTGGCGGAATTAAACCGCTTAATGAAGTTTCCAGCTCACTTTTCGCAATAACGCCTCGCGCCGCATATAGTCTAGCTAACAGCGGGCTTGTGCCTTGTGCGATTAACTCGTTGACGCTTTTTTCATCCAATGGGCGTTGTTTTATTTGCATGTTTTTTTATTCAAAATGGATTCCCACTTTTGTTAGAGTGACAGAATTAATCATAATTAACCTTATTCAACCAACTCCATTTGGCCGCCGCCATAGCACCAAATGCTGTTGATAGCTTGCCTATTGCTTGCCTCGCGCGCTAAATTAACAGGGTGTTCAAACAACAGCATCTGCATCTCATTGCTGAATTTGGCCCACTGCGCCGCACCCTCGCCCGTTGGCAAAAATGCATTAACATCTTGATTAATAGCGGCTTCTGGCGCGCTAGTATTAATGTTTGGATTGCTTTCTAAACGCAAAAACCACACATTATCGTGCCAAAAAAATTGCATTTTATCGACTTCAAAGTGCTTATTCAGCACGGCTGTCAGCGCAGCGACTTCTTCAGCGTCCAATGGCAATGGTGCAGGTTCGGCCAAGCTAAAACTATCGCGCTGCAATACTAAATGTACAGGCGCGGCATATAGCCAATAGCCGCTGCTGGCTTGGTTGCCAGCTTTGTTTTGTATGGTTGCCCAAGCGCGGGCGGCGTTGGGGGTTTTGGGCGAAAGTAGTTTTTGCAGAAAATCAAACATCACGCCATTTTATAGCAAAACTCTCAAACTTCGTCATTCCCGCGCAGGCGGGAATCCATTTTAAACCTTATTAAAGTCAACTTGGATTCCCGCCTGCGCGGGAATGACGGCGGGGAAATAATGCCTAATAAAAAAGCCACCTTTTGGGCGGCTTTTTTATTAGTTCACTTTAAATTATCAGTACTTAATTACCAGTAATTATGTTCACGGTCATCATCATGGTCGCGGTGCTTATTCCAACCACGGTGTTTACCGCGATTTTTCTCATAACGATTGTTATCATCATCATCGTTATAACTCACTTGCGACACAAGTCCGTTTGACCTAACTTGCACGCTTACTGGTATAAAACGGCCAGGGTCATTATCGGTTACGGTTGAATATTGACGGCCGTTATACTCGTAATTAACCAAGTAACCAGCGGGCACGTTTTGATAGTTATCCACACTCACGCAGCGCTCTACAGGGCGCGATTCTACACGTTCGCGGCCGCGGCTATCACGGCCATTATTGTCATAACGATCGCCCACAATTGCACCTAAACCAGCGCCAAGTGCAGCTGTTGCAATACGGCCATTACCGCCGCCAAAACGGCTACCCACAAGCCCGCCAGTTAAGCCGCCAATAATCGCACCAGTATTTGATCGATCGCGCGGCTCATAATAACTTTCACGCACATATTCTGTACGACAATCTTGACGCGGGCTATTCACACGCTGTAATTGCGGCGTTACCGAAATAACGCGGGCGCGGTCATCATAATTATCATCTGCATAAGCAGTGTTAATTAAGGCAGGTAATACTACCGTGGCTGTCATTAAACCTAATAATAATTTGTTAAGCATTTTAAATCTCCTCAAATTGTCTGCAATTTTTACAATAATAATGTTGTGCAGATGAGCGATTAACGGCGCAACTTTTTGCAAAGATGACGGGCATTTGTTAACAAACTGTAACTAATGATTTTACGTAGTTTTACAATTGCGGCTTAAAGACGGCGTATTGGTGCTAAAAACTTGTAAGCTTGTGGCCTGTGTAACGACTAACTGCCTTAAACCAATAGAACTAAACCAATCTGTTAGTTTGCACAGCCTATTTTTTATTTATTAAAGTATGGCTAATCTTTTAAACTGTGTGACTTGAGTTACTGTACTAAGCGCCTAAGCGCCTATACTGAGCCTATATGCTACAACTAGTAGCCCTAAATTTTGGAGTTTGTAATGCACAATTTGACTAAAATCTTGCTATGGATAGCCTTATTATTCAGTGGCGTTGCATTTGCCGCGCCGCCAGCCGACAAGCCACAAGTGCATGGCGAATTTGGTGACAATTGCACCAATGGCCTATCGCGAGGCACATTTCACGCCACCAAATGCGATATTAACGAAGTGTATCGAGGCAAAACTTACTGCTTTAGCAACGAAGGCGCGCGTGATTCGTTTTTATTTGATCCGCAAGCCATGATTGATAAAGCGTCGATTTTTTATGCTAAAAATGAAGCGCCTGAACGCGAAAAAATTACCCAAGCCGATGCGCTTAAACAAATTAACAGCAAAACTTGCGATTTAAGCAATAAAGACGCAGGTTATTTGGTGTTTAATAAAATGGATTTAAGTCATTGCAATATGCAAAACATCAGCTTTTTTGGCGCAGAATTAATGGGCGCTAATTTAAGCGGCGCAAATTTGCAAGGCGCGTATTTAAACCTTGCCCGCTTAGAAAACGCTAATTTAAGCAACGCTAATTTAACTAACGCCACCATATTTCAAGCTATTTTTAGCAAAACCAATTTTGAAGGCGCAAACCTTAGCAATGCACGTATGATAGGCACGCTGGGCGATGTTAATATGGCCAACGCAACCATTGTAAAAGGCCGTTTTGGGCTTGATATTGGCAATCAGCCAATGGGCGCAATGCGTTTTGACGCAATTGGCGGCAAGTTTGCCAACACCAATTTTGAAGGCGCTGATATAAATCGCAGCAACTTTAAATTTGCCGATTTACGGGGCGCAAATTTACGCAACACCGATTTATTTCGCGCCGATTTTAGCAAAGCCGATTTAACGGGCGCTGATATTACCGGCGCAAAAATGGGCGAAGCGGTGTTAGATGAAACCATTATGACCGACGTAAAAGGCTTAGAAGCGATTAAAGGTTATGATGAAGCCAAAGGTAAATGCATCAACTGCGCGATTGTTGCAAAGTTGGCTGAAACAAAAAAGTTAAGTAAGGCTGAAATGGCCAAATTAGAAGACGAAAAACTAATGACCGCCGAAAATCCCGCCAAAGAAACCTGCAGAATGGGCGCGCGATTTTAAATAGACATTGTCATGCTGAACTTGATTCAGCATCTGGCAACAAATTAGATTGCGGGTCTAGCCCGCAATGACAATGCTTTAGTTAGTCGCCAACTTCTCAAGCGCGGCGCGGTCGGTAATCTCCACCTGGCCGCGCCCTAACGCTACCCAACTTTTTTGCTCAAACCGTTTTAATTGGCGGCTCACCACTTCGCGCGCTGTGCCTAGCTCATCGGCCATTAATTGGTGCGTGCGGCTAATCGTCGCGCTGCCAGACTCTAACAATAATTTGGCCAAGCGGGCATCTAAGCTTTGAAAAGCCACTTCATCTAGCAACATAATTAAATCGGTAATCAGCGCGCCATAATTGGTCATGACAAAGGTGCGAAACACTGCCGAATCTATCATTAATTGGTTAAAAGCAGCTGCAGGAATAATCACATCCGTAATCGGTTGCTCGACAATGGTAGAGGCCGGATAATTGCTGTGGCCCAGCAAACAAGTGGTGGTTATCACGCAAGTTTCGCCAGCATGCACGCGGTATAACAAAATCTCGCGGCCAGAAGCCGACATTTTATACACGCGCGATTGGCCTGCAAGGCGCATCACATAAGCGCCGCAGGCGCCGCCCTCGCGATAGCCAATGGTGCCTATTGGCGCTTCTACAATGCGCGCTGTTTTAGTTAAAGTTTCGCGCGCAGTGGGTTCTAACGCCAATAATGGCGGAAAGCTTTCTAACCAATTTAAATTGTTCAAAGCTTAAAACTCCCAAAATAAAAAGCAAAAAATTTAAACCAAAAATATTTGTTATCAGTTACAAAATTGGCTGTGCGCCCATGCGCTTAGACAACTAAAATTAGCATTAACATTAGCTTGATAACAATAGCCAAAAATTGTCACCTAAGTGACGCTTACAGTCAACTTTTACTGTACACGTAAAGCAATTCAAGCGGAAAATAATTAAAAATTGCCACTTAACAAAAATTTACATTTTGCTTAATTTAACCATCAATTGGTTAGATTTACGATCTTAGACTTTATTTTGTAAACCAGTAATGTAACGGTATTGCCATTTTCTAAATGTTTGCACGAGTTTGGTCACGCCATCACCGCCACGCGCTATGGCGTGCGCGTTGGCCACATGGGCGTGGCGCTGTTAGTCATGCTGCCGCTGCCTTATACCGACACATCAGAAAGTTGGAAGTTAAGCGACAATAAACAGCGCTTGCACATTGCGGCCGCTGGCATCATAACCGAACTAGCATTGGCTGGAATCGCAACACTGGCCTGGAGCTTGGCCGATGACGGCCCGCTAAAAAGCGCCTTGTTTTTCCTCGCGACTACCAGCTGGCTGTTAACTTTGCGGTAAACGCCAGCCCGTTTATGCGCTTTGATGGCTATTTTATTACCTCCGATTTATTAGACTTTCCTAATTTGCACGAGCGCGCGGGCGCATTGGCCAAAACATGGCTACGCCGCACGGTGCTTGGTGTGAGGGATGTTTGGCCAGAAGATTTTCCAAGCAAAAAACGCCGCTTACTGATTGTGTTTCCATGCATTACTTGGGTGTATCGTATGACGGTATTTTTAGGTATTGCTTGGCTAGTATATTACCTGTTTTTTAAAGTGCTAGGCATTGTGCTTTTTATGGTGGAGATTGGCTGGTTTGTGGTGTTGCCAATTTGGCGTGAACTTAGAGTATGGTTTGAAAGGAGAAGTGAAATTAAATTGAATCGTATTATTATTGGTTTAGGGCTAGTTGGCGGCTTAATCGCACTGGGTTTTATACCTTGGCAGACGACAGTAAAAAGCACTGGCTGGCTTCACGCAACGCGCCAGCATCAAGTTTTTACCCCGACCGCAGGTAAATTGGCGTCTATGATAGACTTTGGCGCTGCACATCAAGTTAACGTACAGCAAGGCGAGCACATATTCACATTAACCTCGCCCGACATTGCTTTAAACGCATTAAAATCGCTTGGCATGGCGCAATCGCGCGCGGCCGAATTAAAAGGTTTAAGCGGCATGATTGACGGCGAAAGTAAACGCGCCAATTTAGAGAATCAACAAGCGCAATTGAATGCAGAAGTAAAATTATACCAAGACGAGCTCAACCGCATGGATTTAACCGCGCCATTTGTAGGCACGTTGCAAGACGTCGATGAAAATCTTACGCTAGGCACTTGGGTGCAACCCAAGCAACCAATGGCCATTTTGATTGATCCGCAAAGTTGGGCGGCCGATGTATTGGTGGAGGAAACTGAAATTAATCGCATTAAGCTGGGCGATAAAGCGCAAGCTTACCTTAATGATTCGGCCTTTACGGTCTTGGCAGGCGTTGTGAGTGAAATCGATACGGCTAAGCTAGCATCCCTGCAACACCCAATGCTAGATGCGCAACATGGCGGAAAAATCGCAACCCTGCCTGGTGACAAATCAATCCCAACGCAAGGCTATTACAAAGTTCGCGTACGTTTTAACGCGCAGCCTAGCTTGCATAAAATGACGGTGGCTAATGTGAAAATAGAAACTGAGGCCAAGGCTTGGCTACCAACGGTATTTGAGCGTGTTGCCGCCCTATTTGTGCGTGAGAGTGGGTTTAAGACTAACCATTTACTGTATTTAAAATTAAAAAACCATGTATTTTGAATATAAGACTATATGGGGCCTCCTTTTATCAAGCCCAATAACCAAGGCCATGACAAAAAATACAAGAATAATGGGACATTTAATTTCCAGCCTAGTCTAGGCAATCAAAGCCTTAACCAGCTCCAGCCCAAAACCCACACCAAACCCATTCACAGTGCTTTCTACTGCGCCAAGTCCGTCTTTACGGTTGGTTGAGCTTAAGTCAGTGTGCACCCAAGCCACATCATTTTCTATAAATTTACCCATAAACCGCGCAGCCAGCAGGTGATCGCCTTCTGCATCTAAGGTGCATTGTAAAATGTCGGCGATATCGCTCTCAAGGTCACAATCCATGTCCTCTTCGTACGGAAAAGCCACAATTCGCTCACCCGCTGCAATCCCCGCCCCTACTGCCTTACAGGCCAGCTCTGGTCGATTGCAAATCACCCCACTCATGCGATCTGTTACCGCCACTGCCATGTCGCCTGTCAGCGTTGCAAAGTCCAAAATAAAATCTGGTTTTTGCCTACTCGCAAGCGTTAATGTGTCGGCAAGTACCATGCGGCCTTCAGCATCAGTATGCACAATTTCAATCGTCAACCCGTTTAGCGCGGTGACCACATCGTTTTGTTTGTAGGCTAAGGGGCCAATGTGATTTTGCGCGATTGCAAGCCAGCAATCGATTTTTACGGGCCATTTTAGCTCGGTAACCGCATGCAAAATGCTTAAAGCAACGGCGCTGCCGTTCATATCCTCGTGCATATATTGCATGTATTTGGCAGGCTTTAAGTTATGCCCGCCCGTGTCAAAACAAATGCCTTTACCCACTAGAGCGATGTGTTTTGTAGCCCCTGTTAGGTGGCTTGGGTCAGGATTATAAGTTAGATGCACAATCGCTGCGTCCATTGGCTCACTACCTTGCCCCACTGCATAAAATGCCCCAGCGCCCATTTTTTTGAGTGCTGGCATGTCAAACTCCTCAAGCTGCCACCCTTTACCCATGGCTAATTCTTTCACTTTTGCCCGATAACTGGTTGGCGTAAGCTCATTTGGGGGCAACATAGTTAAGCTGCGGCACAGAGTATTTGCGCTCACCCGTGCATTCACGTAAGCGTAATCATGCGCGGCCTCATGACCGTACATAGCAATTTCTTGTAATGGCCGATGTTTTTTCTCTTGCTTACTTTTAGCGCCTTTTCTGCTGGGTAATTCGGCCGCATTGACGCTTAAAACATAGTAGGCCGCGCAGGCGTGCGCTTCGCGCGTTGCATCATCGCCAAACACGCAAATTGTAACTTTTTCTGGCTCTTCTTCCAATAGCGGCTTAACGGCTTTTCTGAGTAAGTTGTGCTTCCCAAACATGCTTAATTGCTCGCCCAAAATCACCACACTCAGCAAGGCACCGCTCACAAGTTCAACCGTAATGGGGGAGCTTTTTAAGTCTTTAAATTCAACTTGACTGCGCGAAAGCTTATTTTCAATTTCGCTAGCGAATGGCAGCGAATTTTCGGCCTTTTCACTTAACACAAAAAGGATATGTTTTTCTGATTTTAACGAATTTTCGCTGCATAAATCGGCAAATTGCACTAATTTTAACGACATTTTCTTTTTCCTAACTCTTATATAACATCTAAAACAACCCTAGCGAAACTGGCAGGATTTACAATACGAATCTACGTTTTAACTTGACCAAAAAGCCTAAAAAAGCCACACTACAATATTTAAGAACCTATACATTAATATCTGGTTCGCCTTTGCGTAAACAAATTATACGCTCAGCCAAACATTTATGGATTAGTCTCATGGAGAAATCTAGCGCATGGTAATGAATTCCCAAACAAATTTACAAGGCAATACGCAAACCCATTTGCAAGAAACGGACGCCGCAGAAACGCAGGAATGGCTAGATGCGTTATTGGCCATCATTGCAAATGAAGGCACCGAGCGTGCGCATTTTTTACTGGAAGCAATGATTGACCAAGCGCGCCGTAGTGGCAGCAATTTGCCCTACAACGCGACCACCGCTTATGTGAACACTATTCCAACACACCTGCAACAACGCCTGCCTGGCGACCCAGAAATGGAGCGTAGAATTCGCGCGCTAGTGCGTTGGAACGCGGTGATGACGGTGTTACGCGCCAATGAAAAATCCCCTGGCGTGGGCGGCCATATTGCAAGCTTTCAATCGGCAGCCACTTTGTACGACACGGCTTTTAACTACTTTTTTCGCGCAACTAACGAATCTTTTGGCGGCGATTGCGTGTATTTTCAAGGTCACTCATCCCCTGGTGTTTACGCCCGCGCGTTTTTAGAAGGCCGCATTTCTGAGGAACAGTTGTCCAACTTTCGCCAAGAAACAGGCGGAAACGGGCTTTCTAGTTATCCGCACCCTTGGTTAATGCCTGATTTTTGGCAGTTTCCAACGGTGTCCATGGGGCTTGGGCCATTACAAGGCATTTACCAAGCGCGCTTTTTAAAATATATCCACGACCGCGGTATTGCCGATACATCCGATCGCAAAGTTTGGGTGTTTTGCGGCGATGGTGAAATGGACGAGCCTGAGTCGCTAGGCGCGATTTCATTGGCTTCACGCGAAAAACTAGATAACCTCATTTTCGTCGTCAATTGTAATCTGCAACGCTTAGACGGCCCAGTGCGCGGCAACGGTAAAATCATTCAAGAGTTGGAATCTGACTTTAGAGGCAGCGGCTGGAACGTGCTAAAAGTGATTTGGGGATCATATTGGGACCCATTATTGGCGATGGACAAAGACGGTCTGCTGAAAAAGCGCATGGAAGAATGCGTAGACGGCGAATACCAAAACTTTAAGGCCAAAGGTGGCGCTTACACGCGCGAAAATTTCTTTGGCAAATATCCACAGTTAAAAGAAATGGTTGCGGCCATGAGTGACGCCGATATTTGGCGCTTAAACCGTGGTGGACACGATCCGCACAAAGTTTACGCAGCCTATCACGCGGCGGTGAATCATAAAGATCAACCAACGGTGATTTTAGCCAAAACCGTTAAAGGCTATGGTATGGGCGAAGCGGGTGAAGGCCAGAATATTACGCACCAGCAAAAAAGTATGGATATTGAAAGCCTTAAAGTATTCCGCGACCGTTTTGATTTGCCAATTACCGACGAACAAGTCGAAAATTTGAGCTTTTACAAACCTGCTGACGACAGCCCAGAAATGAAGTATATGGCCGAGCGCCGCGCTGCCATGGGCGGCTTTGTGCCGCAACGCAGGCGCAAAGGTAACGAGCTAAAAACGCCTGATTTAAGCGCGTTTAAAAATATGTTAGTCGCTACGGGCGAGCGCGAAATATCCACAACAATGGCTTTTGTGCGTATTTTAAGCACTCTTGTTCGCGATAAAGAAATCGGCAAATTTATTGTGCCAATCGTGCCAGACGAAGCGCGCACATTCGGCATGGAAGGCATGTTCCGCCAGTTGGGCATTTACGCGCACCAAGGCCAATTATACGAGCCGATGGATTCTGACCAAGTAATGTATTACAAAGAGCAAAAAGATGGCCAAATTTTAGAAGAAGGCATTAATGAAGCAGGCTCATTCTCTAGCTGGATAGCAGCTGCTACGTCATATTCGGTGACGGGCGTACAGATGATACCGTTTTACATTTTCTATAGCATGTTTGGTTTTCAGCGCATTGGCGATTTGGCATGGGCAGCGGGCGATTGTCGTGCGCGCGGCTTTTTGCTGGGCGCAACAGCTGGCAGAACCACTTTGAATGGCGAAGGTTTACAGCACGAAGATGGTCATAGCCACTTGATGTCGGCGACCATTCCAAACTGTATTTCTTACGATCCAACGTTTGCGTACGAGCTGGCTGTGATTATTCAAGAAGGCTTGCGCCGCATGGTGCAAAATCAAGAAGATGTGTATTACTACATCACGCTGATGAATGAAAACTACACGCACCCTGCGCTGCCAAAAGGCGCGGAAAACGGGATTTTGAAAGGTTTGTACAACTTCAGTAAATCTGCTAAAAAAGGTGAAAAAGTACAATTAATGGGCTCTGGCGTGATTCTGCGCGAAGTGATTGCAGCAGCAGCAATGCTGGAAACAGATTGGAAAGTAGCTGCCGATGTTTGGAGCGCAACTAGCTTTACCGAGCTACGCCGCGAAGGCCTAGATTGCGAGCGCTGGAACATGCTGAATCCAGAAAAACCACAGCGCGTGAGCTATGTTGCTGAGTGCTTAAAAGGCGCAAACGGGCCTGTGATTGCCTCGACCGACTACATGAAAAGCTTCGCCGAGCAAATTCAACGCTTTGTGCCAAATAAATTTGTGGCACTGGGTACTGATGGCTTTGGGCGTTCTGACAGTCGTGAAGCGTTACGTGACTTCTTTGAAGTTGACCGCCGTTACGTGGTCGTTGCTGCACTGAAAGCATTATGCGACGAAGGTAAGCTGCCAGCGGCCAAGGTTGCAGATGCGGTTAAAAAATATAAATTGGATGCGAATAAACCTAATCCAGTAACTGTTTAAACTTAAGCCACAGAGAACACAGAGCGCACAGAGAAAACCAAAAACTGTTATTGATTAACTTGCTTTGTGATTTAATTAAATTGAAATTTATGATTGTGCAGTGTAAAAACTTAAATAACGCTCTGTGAACTCTGTGTTCTCTGTTGCAAAAAAGGTATTAGATAATGAGTAATTTAAAAGACGTTCTTGTCCCCGACATTGGCAATTTTGATTCGGTCGATGTGATTGAAATATTGGTTAAAGCGGGCGACACCATCGCCAAAGATGATTCGCTGATTACGGTGGAATCGGACAAAGCGAGCATGGACATCCCCGCGCCGTTTGCAGGCGTGGTGAAAGAAGTTAAAATTAAAGTTGGTGATAAAATCGCTCAAGGGCATTTGTTGTTGACTTTGGAAGCAGTCGAAATGGCTGTGCCAGCAGCCGCAGCAGTTTTGGCTTCCAGCGCTACTCCTGTGCTGACGGTTGAGGCACCAAAAGTAGCCATTCCAGAACCAAGTCGCCCTGCTGCCGAGCCGCCGCAAAAAATCCAACCCGCGCATCAACCATTGCCTGTTGGCGAAAGCGCTGTTGTCAACGGCGGCACGTTGTCGCACGCCAGCCCAAGCGTGCGCAAGTTTGCGCGTGAGCTTGGCGTAAACTTGGCACTGGTAAAAGGCAGCGCAGCCAAAAATCGTATTTTAGAATCCGATGTGCAAGCTTTTGTAAAAAACGAACTTGCAAAACCGCGCAGTGAAAACATGGGCGCTGGCTTAGGCTCACTCGCCACGTTGCCAATGCCAGTCATCGACTTTAGCCAGTTTGGCGACATTGAAACTAAACCGTTATCGCGCATCAAAAAAATATCAGGCGCCAATCTGCACCGCAACTGGGTCACCGCGCCGCACGTCACCCAGTTTGACGAAGCCGATATTACCGACTTAGAAGAATTCAGAAAATCCATGATGAAAGACGCCGAAAAGCGCGGCGTAAAACTCACCCTATTGGCCTTTTTAATCAAAGCCAGCGTGAATGCACTTAAAGCCTACCCCAACTTTAATTCGTCTCTCGCGCCTGATGGCGACAGCTTAATCTTAAAAAACTACTTTAATATCGGCTTTGCCTGCGATACGCCAGATGGCCTTGTTGTGCCCGTGGTAAAAGACGTGCAAAGCAAAGATGTGTTGGCAATTGCGGCTGATTTGGGCGAGTTATCCACCAAAGCGCGCGAACGCAAATTAAAAATAGAAGAAATGCAAGGTGGCTGCTTTACCATTTCTAGCCTTGGCGGCATTGGCGGCACGATGTTTACGCCCATTATTAATTGCCCAGAAGTGGCGATTTTAGGCGTTTCGCGCTCAAGCATGCAGCCTGTTTACAATGCAGAATCCAAAGAGTTTGAACCACGTTTAATCTTGCCAATGTCGCTGTCGTACGACCACCGCGTAGTCGATGGTGCAGACGGCGCGCGCTTCACCAGCCATATGCGCATGATGTTAAGCGATGTGCGCAGATTGTTGCTTTAGTGAGTGCTTGTTGTGCAAATTAAATCATATTGCTTACTCTGTGCTGGATTGGGGCTTGCAGCCCAATAACGTGGGGCACTTTAGAGGCGCGCGTTGTAATGCTGAAGTTTGTAACTAATGCGTGGGTTCTTGAACCCACCCTACAAACTCTTATCCCACCCTACCAAGCTGAATTTCATACTATCTCAGGGTACAAACTCCACATTCACTTCGCGGCTATGCGATTGCCCGGCATTATCCACCGCCCGTAATAAATAACGACCTGCTTTTTGCGGCGTCCAAGCTACTGCGTTGCCTGTTTCACTTTTGGCGATAAAACTAGTATCAGCAAACCAATAAATAGCTCCCTGCCCGTCCCTATTGGCTCGCAGAGCTATTGTTTCTGGCTTGCTTAATCGAATCGTATAAGTCACGCCTTTTAATGGTGATGTAATTTGTGGGCTATCTGTAATTGTTTGCAGCGTGTTATTGCAGCCTGTTGGTGGCGCAGGTGGCACGCGCCGCGGCATGCCAGCCTCGCGAAATAGGCGCAGCATATCAGAGCTCCAAAACTCGATAATTTCTTCATGTGTATTTGCGCCTGCGTTGCATGCAGCCAAACCAGTAACATTATCAATTGTAACTGGGCGATGCAAACTGCTGATTTTAATCGGTGATTTGCCTGGAATAAACCAGGTTTGCGTGAGATTTTTACAATATTTGTTCGGTAAATCGCCGCTAGCCGCGCATACGCTGACACGGCTTAATGTACGGGGCGGTAAGGCTTCCACCGCGCTGTAAGGGCTCAATAAGCGCTGATGGCGCAGACTATCCAACACTTGAAAAAACAAGGGCGCAGCGGTTTTGATGCCAATAAAAGCTGGGTTCGGTTTGCCATCAAAATTGCCGACCCATACTGCCAGCACATCGTTACCCGCCACGCCAATTGTCCACGCGTCGTGAAAGCCCCAAGACGTGCCCGTTTTCCAAGCGACGCGTTGGTCTGGCTCGTTAGTATCGGGGCGCGGATTTTGCCGTAACATATCCAGCGTAATAAATGCCGCTTCTTCGCTGATTAGGCGATAGCGCTTCTGCGTGTTAGTAGCATCTTGAATCGGTGCAATCGGCCTAAACTCGCCATGATTCGCTAGCATGGCATATAAACTGACCAATTCCTGCATAGTCAGCTCACCGCCGCCCAGCGCCAAGGCCAAGCCGTAATGCGCTTCACTTTTTAAATTGCTCACCCCTGCATTTTTTAAAAAATCATACAAGCTGGGCTGTGACAACTTAGCCGCCAAGCTCACGGCAGGCACGTTGCGCGAGCGTATCAGCGCATCTGCGGCGGTGATTGGGCCAAAAAATCGACCATCAAAATTCTCTGGGCTATAAGGGCCAAAGCTAGTCGGCGCATCTTTTAAAATACTGGCGGGGTGAATTAAGCTTTGATCCATCGCCAGCGCATAAATAAAAGGCTTGAGCGTGGACCCTGGCGAGCGTTTGGCATCTGTACCATTCACTTGGCCAAAAATCGCGGCATTGAAATAGTCAGCAGAACCCACCATGGCCTTTACCTGCATGGTTTTAGCATCAAGCAGCATGGCGCTGGCATTGGTGATGCCCATATTTTTGTTATTTTCAATATAGCTTTTTAACATGCGTTCTAAAGTAGCTTGCGCTTGCCTATTTAAGCCCGTGCGAACATTGTATTGTGTCGCAGCTTGGTCAAGCTCGCTCAATATCGCATCGGTAAAATGTGGCGCAACAAACGGCAAATTAACGGTGTGATTGAGTGCTTTATCAGGCAAAGCCATATCGGCACTGTACTGTGCATCTTGCGGATTTTTACGCAACCAATTTTGCCACAACCTAAGCCTGGCTTGGTTTAAGGGTGAGTTTTGGCTAGATAATGACCAGCGTTTATTGGGGTTTTGCGGAATGACCGCCAGCGTAATCGCCTCGGGCAAATTAAGCTGACTGGCGGGTTTGTTAAAGTAAACCAAGCTGGCGGTGGCGATGCCTTTTACGTTGCCGCCATTAGGCGCGATATTCAAATACGCTTCTAAAATATCTTGCTTAGAGTAGCGACTTTCTAGCCAAATGGCTGCGGTAATTTGCTGAAATTTACCTTTAATACTGCGTGAATCAATATTGTAAATTTGGCGCGCCAATTGCATGGTGATGGTTGACGCGCCTTGGCGCGAGCCGCCAAATGCGCTGCGCCATACGCCGCGCAATAAAGCCACAGGATTAACGCCAAAATGCCATGCAAAATAACGGTCTTCATACAATTTAGCCGCGGCGATTGCATTGGGATTTATTTCTTTAAGCGCCACCCAAAGTTGATATTGGCTATCGCTAGCCAGCGTTAGGCGCAATAAACTGCCGTCTGACGCATAAATTGCAGTGGAGTGAGGAATTAAATTGACCAAAATTGGCTTGGGCCAAATCCGCAATCCTATCAAAACCAAGCCAATTAGCACAAGCCAAATTAGGCAAGCTTTAAGCAATCTAAGGCGTTTAAGTTGTGAGAGTTTAATCATTATTTAACAGAAACCACTCAACTCATCGTCATTCTGGCGAAGGCCAGAATCTAGGCTAACTACTATTTAGTCAACTTAACTTTCCTTCGTTGACAAGTCATTTGACTGGATTCCCGCCTGCACAGGAGTGACGAATTTGAGGTAATTTTTATTTGACCACACGCTTCACCGTCAAGCTGCTGGGCAGAGAGCGTGCTTGCAACAAGCGGTTATACATTGACTCAGCATACGCGGGCGGCACTACAAATTGGCCACTGTTTGTCGCTTTAATTTTGTAGGTAAACTCAGTAATGGTGGTGCTTACCGCGCCATAAAACACCAAACGGTCTTCGCGAATATCGGCGTAAGTTGGCTGCCATCCGCCAATACCAAGCGGACTAGTCCATGTTTGTGATTGTCCTGGCGCACCACCTTCCTCGCCATAGCCTTCTGGTGTAATGCTAGCATCTGTTTCGCTTACCGCGGCTTGCAATACAGGCTCAAAACCGCCTGGCAGCATATCTACAATCGCCACATCGTCATAACTGCCTTCTAGCGCACGCATCTTTATGTGCACGGTAATTTCGTCCCCCATTTTAATCGCTTTAAGCGGCTGGCCTTTGTCGTCGGTGTATTCGCGATACACTTCTAAGCCTTGTTTTAGCTCGCTTGCAGGCGCTTTAACGTCAAAGCCAGATTCAGTTACTGCGTAAAATAACGGCAATCCGCTTGGCCCTTTAAAGCTTAAACGTGCCGTATCGGGCGCAATATTCACGAGTGGTGCAATGTTAGCGGGCAAGTTTAGCGCGCTAATTTTACCTTGTTGATTAATGGCGCTAATGCTCATTTTTGCCAGCGCTTTTTCACCCGCCACGTTTGCGTACGCATCAAAACCCAGTAGCGCATATGATGATGACAGTGTGTTGTAGCGACCTGCTGAAATGGGCTGCATAATATTGGTCAGCGCATGTTCGTTTAAACTTTTTACGCGATCAGGAAAGTGGCGCGACACCAAATATAGCGTTTGCGCGTTACGCACTACATCATCGTAATAATGCCCGTACAGCGGTGCAACACTACTGGCTGTTAATAATTTAATGGGCTTGGTAATTAACTCAGCCGCCAACTGTTGTTGTTGCAACAATTGATAGCTAGCCGCTAAATACGCCGCCGTTAAATCCGATTTCCAATCTTTAAAGTTGCTAACCGTCAGCGCCTTGGCATCTAGCGTTGCCCTTAAACTCGCTAGCATAGGCGTCGTAACATTGCCTTCACGCGTCAGCAGATAAATAGCGTAAGCTCGCACGCGTGCATCATCTAGGCTATTGGCAGGGCTTGCAGCCAAAGTTTGCAAATAATCCAAACCGCGTTTCAGCATGTCCGCAGGTACTGCTTCGCCGGCGTTAGCATGGTCGCGCGCCTCTATCAGCATGTGCACGGCATATACGCTAGCGAACTCGTCTGCACTCACACTGGCATTCCATAGGCCAAAGCCACCTTCGGCATTTTGACGCGAGCGCAACACGTTTAAGGCATTTTCAAAACTGCCTTTTTTGCGATTTTGTACGCTTGCTAATAATTCTGGACGTTTATTCAGCACAATCATCGGCAATACTTGGCTAACCAATTGCTCGGTACAGCTATGCTCGTAATTGCTTAAATAATCAAGCAAGCCGCCCGCCGCCACCAAAGGCAAAGGTGAAACGCTGGCCTGCACCACGCGATATTCAGCAAACATGCTGCGCTTAAGCGTCACTTGCGTATCACCCTTAAAGCTGCCTGTTTGCAAGATTGTCAGATGCGGCGTGGCTGGGCGGATGCTAATTTCTGTGGCTAATTTGGCAATTTTTTGCCCAGACTTCTGATTGTTTATTTGGGCCACAAAATCTAGCCGTGCAGAGCCTAATTTAGCGGCTGCGCCCTCTTTAACTTTAAGCTTATAGAGCGCAACGCCTTCATGCATTTCACTAATTTTAAGCGTTTGTTTATGCGTTCCAACCAATTCAAAGGCTGGTGAGGCCACTAAACTCAAACTGACCGCCGCATCTTGACCAGAGCCTTGTACGTTATTGGCTACACCTACGCTTACGTCAAACGTATCGCCTGGCGTTACCGTTAATGGCGCGTTTGGCGACAACACAAAATCTCCGCGCACAGTGGCTGCACCATCCGCGACGCCAATACTGGCGTCATTTACCATCACCGCCAGTAAACGCAACTTACCATTAAAGGTTTCTGGCACCGTGTATTCAAACTCTTTACTGCCGTTTACATCAACAATGCCAGACCAATACACCGCAGGTTTGTCAGTTTTGCGTTTAAAGGGATTTAAGTGTTTACCCAGCGCCCCATCGCCATCTCCGCCTGGCGCGGTTGCCGCCATGATTTTTTTGAATTCTGGCAAAATCATATCCAAAATTTGGCTGGTGCCGACTTCTAGCTGACGTTTTTGAAAGAAATAACCCAGCGCGTTAGGATTTTGATAGCGCGCCACTTGCAATATACCTTCGTCTACCGCAAACACCACGGCGCGGCCAGGTTTAGCGGCTTCCAGCTTCATTTTAAGCACTTGGCCAGGCTTGATTAAAGGCTGGCTAGTCAATTTAAGCGTGTTTGACCGTTGCGCCAAACTCGTCACAAATGGCACCACGCCGTATGAAAGCGGGCTGGTAAATATTTCGTCCGAACTTGGATCGCGCACAAATTGCACACTGACATAGCCGTTGCCTTCAAAATCTGCAGGCAGCTTAATTGTTTGTACGGATGATTGCGTATCTACCTTAAACCATTGTTGTGCATAGACTTTATCACGCTCTATGGTAATGAGCCCTGCGCCAATATAAGGTGCACGAATGCTCACGCTGATGTCTTCGCCCGCTTTATAGTCTTTTTTATCTAGCACTAATTGCAGCTCGGCGTTGCGTTCTAGCGAGCGGCTCACATTACCAAGCCCTGCCACGCTATATTCCACGCGGTTAAGCTCCAAGCCTTCTTTGTTTTTAAGCACATAAGCAAAGTCGCCTGGCGTTTCTGTGGCAAGATTCAAGCGATTGCCCAGCCCTTTAATCGCATAAGGCGTTTCTTTCAGAATCACCTCTTTTTTGCGCGATTCGTATTTAAACGTACCATTGCTTTGCTTAATTAGCATCGACACGTATTTACGCTCGACAAAATTCAAGCTTAAGCCATCTGCCGCCACTTTTTGTAGCGTTGAATTGACCGCAATTAACTCAACATCGCGCTTACTGGCCTTACTAATGTAATTTAAATCGCCATCGGCCTTAAAGCCCACCAAATATGTCTGCTCAGAGATTAAAGTCGCTGCTTCACTAGATACTCCGCGCCCACCGCCCGCTTCAAAAGCTTGGGTGAGAATATTCAATCGATAGGTCGCTTTGGCGTATTTTTCCAGCCCAAGTTTAAATTCGGCCACGCCTTCTGCATTGCTGGTGGCATCGCTCAGCGTCTCGCTATAGCCTTCTTTGGCGCGCAGTGGGTCGTAAAATGCATATTCGCTGTAGGCGCTAAACGCTGGATAGGCGGGGCTAAGCGTTAAGGTAGCCGTCACACGACGATTTTCGGCTGGCGTGCCAAACAAGTTTTGCACATTGACATTGGCTTTTAAATCTTTTGGATTCAACCAGCCTTCGTTATTTTCTGGGTAAAGGGTTGTCGCTCCATTTTTTTCTGTAGCAAAAAGAGTTTTTACCTTCATACGATCAGGCAAAAATTCTTGCACTTTGACAGCAACGCTGCCCAATTGTTGATACGCATTATTGTCTTTTACCGAATACACGTTCACCGTGTAAGTGCCTGTTGGCGCGGTTTCTAAGGTTTTGTATTCCAGCTCGTTAAAGCCGCCATTACCTAAACGTATGGTTTGTTTTTTTACGGTTAAGCCGCGCGAATCAAGTATTTGGGCTTCTAAAGGCAAGCCGTCTAAGGCCTTGTCCCAAGTGGCAGTTTTAACAATCACGCCGATGTGCATGGTGTCGCCAGGCCTGTATATACCGCGGTCTGAGAATAAATAGGCGTTTAAACTATCGCTAGAGGCCGCATTTGCCGCGCCGCCCACATCAAACCGTGAGTAATCTAAGTTGCGGTCGTAATGATTAATCGGCAAAAAGCTTAAATCGCCTACTTTTTTCACTAAATACAACACTGGGGCACGTTCGCGTTGCAAACCGTCCAGTTTGGCAAAATTAGCCCGTCCGTTCACATCGGTCGTTTGGCTGAAAATCACTGCGCCATTTTTAGCAATTACGTCAACCGTTGCACCTGTAACGGGCAAGCCTGTGTGAATGGATTGCACGTACACCACTTGCGTGCCATCTAGCTCTTTTTTGGCAATTAAACCCAAATCAGTGACTAAAATTAGGCGTTTATCGTTATATTGCTCGGGGTTTGCCACCGTTTGCGTGTCGGCATCTGGCGTGGCTTGATTGGTATTATCTGACTCAGCACCATCTGTCTCGTTAACTGGTTCAGAAGCATTGCCTGCATTGGCTTCTGCTTGTTTTTCTGCTGCTGTTTTTGGTTTATAACCATGCACTGTTAATAAGAAAATACCGCGTTTATCTTGAGCCTTATTGATACTTGTTTTGCCAGTTTCAGTTTTACCTAAATACTCACTTAAATCCAAGGCTTCATAATGCGCTTTTCCTGGCTCTAATTGCAGCGGAATACTTTTTTCAAAACGCTCGGTTAAGTTGTCTGCATCGATGGTTCCCGTAAATTCTGGGCTTGAGAATGTGCCATTACTTTGGCTAATTAAATGCTGCAATTGGCCGGGTAAAATGCGGCCAATTTCCATCTGCACACCTGGCAAATCGCGCGTTAAAATCGCTACTTTTCTTTCTCCAGAAAGCGCTAACAATGATCCTTGGCTTAGAATTTTAACTTCTGCAGGAAAAGGCGGCACTTGCAACACTCGCGCACTCACTTTGCCCAATTGATAGCCGCCAAATGATTTTAGGCCTTTATCCACTTGCACGTAAATGTAGCTTCCAACATTGGCTTTATATTTAAAAGAATGCACTTCAATATTTTCACGCTCGGCTGGAATTTGTTGTAAATCAAGTGCTTGGCCTGTTGCAAGCAGGCTTGGCGTGATTTCTTGCTCGCCCCACACATGCGGGTATTTCAGCTCTTCTGGCTTACTATTGGGTTTATCTCGCGGCAGTACCCACGCTTTAATATGCGACGCCATTTCTTTTTCGTGCACCGCGGCTGATGCGGTTAGCACCAGAATTTGCTCAGGCTCATTTTGCTCATTCGACACCACAGCTGGCGCAATATCACTCAATTGCAAGCTATAAAGCCCAGGTACGTTAATACTTTGTGTGAGCGCAGTTTCAAACGGCTTGCCGCCGCGCGCTGCCTTTAAGTCCTCGCTAATTGTCACGTCCAGCACGCTATCATCATTAGGAATATTCAAAGTAGCGCTGTGAATGTAAGCTTTTAGTTTGAGTTTATCGTAACTCACCACAAATGGCGTGTTATCGCTGGCAAAATCGAGTAAGCTTTTTTGCGCGCTACGCATGTTAAGCCGAATGCTTTTTTCTAATTTTGCAGTATCAACAGGGTGGCTAAAGTTAAGGTTAATCACCGCTTTTTTCATGGCGGGATTAGTAGGATCTTGATAGAACTCGCTACTGGTAATAGTGGCCACAAATGCCGGCGAAATGAACTCAAGATTGGATTTTTCAAGCAGCGTTTTTGGCGTCAGCGCTTTTGTGCTTAGGCTCACCTTGTGCGTAATGCCTACTGGCCAATCGGTTTTGGGTTTAAAAGTCAGCGTATTTTCGCTGTCCCAATGCCAAGTACCTTGCAATACTGGCATCAGGCTAATGCCTTCTGTCAAATCTTTGCCAACTAGCGCAATTGGCGCAACCGAGTGATCAAAAACCAAAACCAGCGGGTTTGGCGGTAGATTTTCTTCAATGACTGTTCTAGTAGGCGCGGTTAACTTAATGTTAACCATTTGTGGCTTTGGCCGCGCCTCATATAGCTTGTAACCCTGCCAAGCACCCGCGCCCAGCGCCAACAGTACAGCCATTACACCTAAACTTTTAAGCGGTTTTGCATTTAATTTTGCGCGAAAGTTGGCAACATTACCGCCTAATTTTGCAATAATAAAGCGCAACCAAGCAGGTGCTTGATAATGAAATGAGCCAAAAAAGAAACTTAAAATGCCAGTAAAAATAGGCCAAACGCTAGTCAAAAACAGCTTAATTACTTTAAAAATCGCGTTTAAAAACGGCATATTAATTCCATGATTTATTGAAGCGCTAACGAATTTATCTCATTATTTTTTCTGTGACCTGCAGGCAAATCATACTACCAATTAAGTTGCGTTAGGCGATGAAACGCTAGGTTTAATGCTAAAATCACAAAATATTTTAAACAAACAAGGCGCGCCGTGCAAACAACAAATTTACAGACTGATGTGGTGGTTTTAGGTAGCGGCCCTGGCGGTTATACAGCTGCGTTTAGGGCGGCAGATTTGGGCAAAAAAGTAGTGCTTATCGAGCGATATGCGACGCTGGGCGGGGTTTGTTTAAACGTTGGCTGCATACCATCTAAAGCGCTTTTACACACCGCAAAAGTAATTACAGAAGCAGCAGAAAGCGCTGAGCATGGCGTCAGCTTTAGTGCGCCTAACATTGATTTACAAGCCTTAAAAAACTGGAAGAATAACGACGTTGTTGCCAAGTTAACTGGCGGCTTGAGCCAAATGGCTAAACAGCGCGATGTGACCGTGGTGGTTGGTCAAGGTCAATTTACGTCACCTAATCAAATTGTGGTGACGGGCGCAGATGGGATAATAACGACTATTGATTTCGAACACGCAATTATCTCCGCGGGTTCGCAAGCTGTTAAGTTTCCCAACGCGCCAGTCGACGCGCGTATTATGGATTCGACAGGTGCATTAAAACTGGACGATATTCCAAAACGTTTATTAGTGATTGGCGGCGGCATTATTGGCCTAGAAATGGGCACCGTTTATGATGCACTTGGCAGTAAAGTGAGCGTGGTTGAATTGATGGATGGCTTGATTATCGGTTGCGACCGCGACTTGGTGCGGCCCTTGCAAAAGCGCATGGAAAAACGCTTTGAGTCCATTATGCTATCGACAAAAGTGGCTAAAATGGAGGCTAAAACTGACGGCATTCATGTGTCTTTTGAGGGTCAAGGTGTTGATGAAGGGCAAGCGCCAAAAGAAGCGCAAATTTACGACCGCGTTTTAGTGTCAATCGGCCGTCGCCCGAATGGCAACAATATCGGCGCAGACAAAGCTGGGGTTAATGTTGATGAGCGCGGATTCATCGTTGTTGATAAACAAATGCGCACCAACGTGGCGCATATTTTCGCCATTGGCGACATCGTCGGCCAACCGATGTTGGCGCATAAAGCCTCGCATGAGGGCAAAGTTGCGGCAGAAGTCATCGCAGGCTATAAAGTTGAATTTCAAGCCAAATGTATTCCTAGCGTAGCCTATACTGATCCAGAAATTGCATGGGCGGGCATGACAGAAACTGATGCAAAAGCCCAAAATATTGAGATAGAAAAAGCCAGCTTTCCTTGGGCTGCAAGCGGCCGCGCGCTGGCCAATGGCCGCACCGATGGCAGCACTAAATTGATTTTTGACAAAACGACACAGCGCCTAATTGGCGCGGGGATTGTGGGCGTAAACGCTGGTGAATTATTGGCAGAAACGGTACTGGCCATAGAGATGGGCGCCGATGCACATGATTTGGGCTTAACGATTCACGCACACCCAACTTTAAGCGAAACGATTTGCTTTGCAGCCGAGATGAAGGAAGGCACGATTACCGATTTGTACATCAAAAAACGTTAGTCAAGCATTATCCGAATGTTGTTGGCCTGAGGCCACCGCCTGAAAAAACAATGTGCATTTTAGATGCTTGAAATCCAATCGTTTTAAGGGCAGGCTGTACTTACTAATTCCGTGCCAACAAATTCCGGCTTTACTTTTTGTAATTCGGTAATCGCCTCAATACTCACCGCTTTAATTAACAAGCTGGTTAACGATTTACCAGGATTGTGCAACCCTTTAGCAGCACCTTTTATGCCTTTGGCTTGCAACTCGGTTAGCAAGTTGGTTGCTAGTTGCTCGTCTTGAAATAAGCCAAATGAAATCGCGTTGCGCCACTGCGAATCTTGCACAATAAATAACTCAGTAATGCCCAGCGCTTTAATTTCTGCGGCTTTTTTCTGCGCCAAGGCGGCACTTTTAAGTGGCGGGTAATACACCCAAAACCGTTTATCTTCTTGTGCAACCGCTTCTTGATTAATCACACTTTGCAGGCCTAAGCGAACCAATACCACTTGCGCCGAAGGCAAATTAGTTTTAGTAAAGTTACCCCATGTGTAGCAGCTAGTGGGTGTTGGCGCCGCGACTTGTGCAGTGGTTTGCACATTGACTTGCGCTGTGGATGCGGCTGGGTCAATTACTGGTTGCGCTTTTTTTGTTTGAATTTTTGCAAGCGCGCTTTCGTCTAGTATTTTTAATTTTTCTGGCTGAATGGAATGATCAACAGAGGCAGTTTTTGGCGCAATTAAATCCATATTAAAATAGGCCAATAAACCCACATTTAGCAACACTAACAACCATACAAACAATTTCATTGCGATTCTTTCTCTAATAAACTTTAAGTAGCAAAACCTTAAGTAGTAACACTACTGTTTTGCTAACAAGACAAGGCCTTGCAGCACAATATTTTCCATCATAATAACCTGTTTTAAGTTCAGTTTTAAGGCTTCCGCAATTTTGTTGGCATCGCCGCCGCTTAAAACCAACTTTGGCAGCCATCCGCATTGCTTTTCTAAGCGTTTTAACATCAGTGAAATCGCGCCAGCAACTGCGTTTAAGCTGCCAGAGGTAATGGCATCTTGCGTGTTTATGGGAAAATTTTGCAAAACACCCTCCTCCACGTTTAATTGCGCCGCATTAATGACTAATGACTCATGCATCAAGCGCAAGCCTGGCATAATGCTGCCGCCTAAAAAAGCGCCTTTTTCGTCTATTGCATCGATGGTGATTGCCGTGCCCGCATTAACCACAATAGCTGCGTGCTTGGTACGCTGCCAAGCCGCTATAAGCGCTGCCCACCTGTCTGCACCAAGTTTTGAAGGCATTAAATAATTATTGGTTACACCGCAAGCTTGCTGGCTTGCCGTCAAAAATTTGAGAGTTAATGGCGGCAATAATCGGCCTATTTGCTGCGCCATGGCTTCGCCCGCCACGTTTGCAATTAATGTGTTGTCAGCTTTTTGCGCCGCGGCGCTTAAGTTTGAGCTGGCAATATTCGCATTCATACACACTTCAAACTCAGTCAAAACCCCACTATCGCCCGCTAACGCCCATTTTGTGCGGCTGTTGCCAATATCAATCACCAATAACATTAGGCAATTGCCTCTGCATTTAGCCCGCGCAGGCTAATTTCACCTGCCGAAAATCGTTGCAAACCTAGCGCCGTTTCTACCAACAAAATTCCATCATCGGCCACGTTTTTTACCACGCCAATTTGTGCAGTGCCGTTTGGCAGCAACATCTTCACTTGTTGATTTTGATACGCGTGATAGCTTATCCATTCCGCCTGCAAGCCAATAAAACCGCGGCTTTCAAAGCTACTTAATACTTCGGCTAAATGTTTTAAAATAGTGCCAAGCAATACACTTTGGACAATTTTCTGCTGACTCGCGCTTACCAAATCAATCGCGGGTTGGTCAATACTTTGCAGCACATTTTTTGGCAAATTTAAATTAACGCCCACGCCAATTACTGCGGCGCTTGGTCCTTCTAAATCACCTTGTAGCTCAATTAAAATGCCCGCCAACTTTTTTCCATGCCCATTATTGTCTATTACCAACACATCGTTAGGCCATTTTAGCTGCACATTATTCACACCCAAGCTGTTAAACGCCCGAATTAAAGCCACGCCCACAGCCAAACTTAAGCCAGATAAGCCAGCGGCACCACAGCTAAAGCGCCATAACAGCGAAAAAGTTAAACTTGCGCCCAATCGCGACACCCAAGCACGTCCGCGCCGGCCTTTGCCTTTGGTTTGAATATGCGCGGCAACGCAAGTTGCGTGGGCAACGCCTTTTTGCTGCATCAAATACGTATTGGTCGAAGCTACTTCGTCTAAAATTTGCAATTTAAACCAAGCGCGCTGCTCGCCCAGTGCCACTAATACGACTTTTTCATCCAATAAATCAATGGCTTGCGGCAGTTTATAGCCGCGGCCACGCACAGAAAACACCTCAACGCCCAAACTTTCTGCATGTTGAATCGCGTTCCAAATCGTCGCCCGCGTCACCTTAAAACGCTGCGCCAATGCCTCGCCAGAGTGAAATTGGCCATCGGCCAGCAAGTTTAAAATGGGGAAAGTAAGGTTGCTCATTAAGGCCAAAGTTTAGCACAGCCTTTTTGTAGGAGCGATATTTACATCGCGAACAGAAATCTTAAAAAACTCGCGCAAACAATTGCGCTCCTACAAGAGCTTGATCAATCGTGTAAAATAACGGTAATTATTACGAGTACAAACCATGTCAGAAAAAACACCCATTCCATTAGGCTCAAACTTTATTCGTGCGATTGTTGAAAAAGATTTAGCCGAGCAAAAATTTAATCTTAAAAAATGGGCAGGCAGCCCAGGTGACGCGCTTCACCAGGCCGCAGGCCACATTGATAGCGCCAAAATTCGCACGCGCTTTCCGCCCGAACCAAACGGCTACTTGCACATTGGCCATGCTAAAAGTATCTTTTTAAATTTCGGCCTTGCGCGTGATTACGGCGGCATTTGCCACTTGCGTTTTGACGACACCAACCCTGAAAAAGAAAGCCAAGAATACGTCGATAGCATTAGCGACGCCGTGCAATGGCTGGGGTTTGGCTGGCAGAATGGCAACGAAAATAATCTTTATTTCGCATCTGATTATTTTGATGAAATGTACCGCGCAGCGGTTGGTTTGATTGAAGCTGGGCTTGCCTATGTCGATGCGCAAAGCGCAGACGAAATGCGCATAAATCGTGGCACACTGACTGAAGCAGGCAAAGATTCGCCATTTAGAAATCGCAGCATTGCCGAAAACCTAAACCTATTCAATGAGATGCGAGATGGAAAACATGCCGATGGCAGCCTAATTTTACGTGCCAAAATTGATATGGCATCGCCTAACATTAATATGCGCGACCCCGCCATTTACCGCATTCGCCGCGCGCATCACCACAACACAGGCGACAAATGGTGCATTTACCCTATGTACACCTTCGCGCACCCGATTGAGGACGCGCTAGAAATGATTACGCACTCTATCTGCACGCTAGAGTTTGAAGACCAACGGCCGTTTTACGATTGGCTGTTAGATAATTTAGCCAAAGCACCAACTGAAGCCAACGGCGAAAGTAAATTAGGGCTAATTGCAACGCCAGTGCCGCATCAATACGAATTTTCGCGCTTAAACTTAACTTATGTGGTGTTATCAAAACGTAAGTTAATTGATTTGGTAGAGCAAAAATACGTGAGTGGATGGGATGACCCGCGCCTACCAACGCTAGCAGGCGCGCGCCGCCGTGGCTATGTGGCAGAAGGCTTTAAGCTTTTTACCGATAGAATCGGTGTATCAAAAGCCGATAGTTGGATCGATTATTCCACACTAGAAGATTGCATGCGCGAAGTGCTTAACGAATCCGCCGGGCGCAGAATTGCCGTGCTAGACCCAATTAAACTAGTGATTGAAAACTATGAAGCAGGCAAAGTTGAAGATTGCTTTGCGCCAAACCATCCGCAACAACCAGAGCTAGGCAAACGTATAGTGCCATTAACTAAAGAGCTCTGGATAGAACGAGAAGACTTTATGGAAGTGCCAAGCAAAGGCTTTTTTAGGTTAATGCAAGGTGGCCTTGTGCGCCTGCGTTATGGCTATGTGGTTAAATGTACGGGCTTTGAAAAAGATGCTGCAGGCAACGTGACTATGGTCACCTGCGAATACCTGCCAGACACCAAATCTGGCACAGCAGGTGCCGATGCCATCAAAGTAAAAGGCAACATCCATTGGGTTAGTGCCGCGCATGCGTATGAATGTGAAGTACGCTTGTACGACCGATTATTCAGTGCGGCGCACCCAGGCGAAGCTGGCACCGATTATTTGACGCAACTTAACCAAAACTCTATCACCAAAATTACCGCGCAACTTGAGCCCAGCCTAAAAAACGCCAAACCAGAAGACCGCTTTCAGTTTGAACGCCATGGTTATTTTGTGGCAGATAAGAAAGATAGCGTGGCTGGTAAGCCCTTGTTTAATCGTACCGTGACTTTGCGAGATGCTTGGCAAAAGTAAACGTGTCTAAGAAAATCATCATCATTGCAGGGCCAAACGGCGCAGGTAAAACCACCTTCGCCCGCGAATATTTACCCAATGAAGCCAATTGCCCTATTTTTATTAATGCCGATTTAATCGCCGCTGGTTTAGCGCCATTTGCGCCAGAAACCGTATCAATAAAGGCTGTCAGGCTGATGCTAAATGAAATTAAAGCCAATGTAAAAGCAGGCAATAACTTTGCTTTTGAAACCACGCTATCGGGCAAATATTACGCAACACAGATTCCAGCCTGGCAAAAACTTGGCTACAAAATCAAATTGATTTTTCTAGCTTTACCAAATTCAGAAATGGCCATAAAGCGCGTGGCAGCTAGAGTTGCTAGCGGTGGCCATAACATTCCCGAAAATGTCATAAAAAGACGTTTTGAAAAAGGTCTGCACAACTACCACCATGTTTACAAACCCATTGTA
>JACMNB010000012.1 GCA_014378845.1 Methylotenera sp.
ATGAAAGAAGATATCAAAAAAGAAGTGATGAAAAACTTAAACTATAAAGCGGGTACACGCTTAGGCATGCCAGAGTGGATTGACAGGCTGGCTTGGGAAGGCTCGCTACGCTTACGGGCGGAGAAAGATAGTTTTCCTGCTAGCAATCCTAGCCAATTTGATTATAACGCAGCCAATAACACCAATCTAAAAAACACGAGTGAAGACCGCAATCGCTTTAGATTGCGTGCGCAGCTAGGCGTAAAAGCGGAAATTAACGATTGGATGTCGGCTGGTATTAGAATGACCACTGGCAGTTTAGATGACCCGATTTCACCCAATCAAACGCAAGAAGCGGCAAGTGGCAAATATACAATTGGCTTAGATAGGGCCTTTATGAGTGCCAAAGTACGGCCTTGGCTAACGGTGACTGGCGGGCGCTTTGCCAATCCTTGGTTTTCAACTGATTTAATGTGGGATCCTGATTTGGCTTTTGATGGTGTTGCGGCTAGTTTTACGCCAAAAATTAATGATCAATTTTCTGCTTTTGCCACCTTGGGCGCATTTCCGATTGACGAAATTGAAAAATCTTCTATCAATAAGTCTAAAAGTAAATGGATGTATGGCGTACAAGGCGGTATTAAATGGGCATTTGCAGATAAATCGTCTGCAAAACTGGGTGTTGCCTTATATGATTTTCAAGATGTAGAAGGTATTTCGAATGGTTTGGCTGCTGGAACAACTGGGCCTTACAGTGCAACTGTGCCAGCATTTAGAACCAAAGGTAACTCCACCTTTGATATTAATGGTGGAATAGCAGGTATTGAACAATACGGACTTGCTTCCAAATTTAGAGATGTGAGTATTACTGGCCAAGTGGATGTTGGTAATTTTGACCCTGTACATATTATTTTAACGGGTGATTACATTAAAAATATCGGCTTTAATGCTGGTGAGATTGCCAGAAGAACTGGCCAAGACGCGCCTTCAGAGCAAACCAATGCTTACCAAGTAAAACTAGCGGTTGGTATGCCAGAAACCTATCAATATGGTGATTGGCAAGTATTCGGTGCTTATAAACGTTTAGAGGCAGATTCAGTGTTAGATAGCTTTACCGACTCCGACTTTTACCTAGGCGGGACCAATGCTAAAGGCTGGTTATTGGGCGGCAGCTATGGTCTTGATAAGAATACTTGGATAACCGCCCGTTGGTTTAGCGCAGATGAGATTACTCCGCGCAGCACGACGATTGGTGGAACGCCATTGTCACCGCTCTCTGTCGATGTATTGATGCTTGATTTGAATACCAAGTTTTAATTAGAAATTTTTAACTGGAGATTCAAATGAAACGAACATTTATGCAGCAGTCAATCTACATATTGATTGTCACCTTGGTTTTAATTATTATTAGCACAGGAAGTGTATACGCCGCAGAAAAAGATAAATCTGCGCGTCGTGCAGCAATAATGATGCAAAAAATGAAGCAAGATATGCAGGTGCAGATGGACGCGGACAAGGCCGCAATGCAGGCGCAGCTGGATGCGCAGAAAAAAGAGTTTGAAGAAAAGATTGCAAGTAAAGAGGCTGAGTTAGCGAAGCAAACTAAAAAATTAGCTGCTGCAGAACGAAAAAACAACACCGTAGAAAATAATCTAACAAAAGTAACGGCTGAAAAAGTAGCTTTAGATAGCAAGTTGCAGCAAACTCAAAGTTCCTTGGATGCTACCCAAAATAACTTGGCAGAGCTTAAAACGCAATATAATCAAGCACAGGCAGATTTAAAATTTAATGATGGCCAGCGTAAAACTTTATCGACAAATCTCGCGCAAGCCAATAAAGCGGTGGATGACTGCACCGTTAAAAACGGAAAATTGCATCAATTTGGGTCGGAACTGATACAAATTTATGACAAGCCAAGTAGCTATGATGCCGCTATGCGTAAAGAAAAGTTTTTTCAGCTAAAACGCGTAGAGCTAGAAAATATTTTGCAAAGCAAACAAGACGGCCTTGATGATGCGCGATTTATTAATAAAAAAGCGGCTTATTAATTCGCTTAAAATGTAACAATTGTTTCTTAAAAACGTCACAAAAGAAATATTACCGTCATATTTGCTGATTAAAATGACTGTTTTACTTAAGAGTAAAACATGCTTAATAAAGATACCATCCCAAGAGTCATCCCATTCGCTATCTATATCTTATTTTTAGTAGCGGGTGAGACGATTGTCCAGTTGTTTAATGATTATTCTATTGATATTAAATGGATGTACATCATTAAAATTACATGTGTAGTCGTTGCGCTATACTATTTTTGGCGTCGCTATGATGAGCTAAGTATTAAACCGCCAGCAGAAGACTTTATCTATGCGGCCGTGGCTGGCTTAATTGTCTTTGTTATTTGGATTTTCCCTTATCCATCTTGGCTAGCATCTGGTAAAGAGGTCGCAGGCATTAATCCAATGTTAGACCAAATGACTTTGCAAAATATTGTGTGGATGAGCGTGCGCATTTTAGGTGCCACATTAGTCGTATCGGTGATGGAGGAGTTATTTTGGCGCTCTTTCATCATGCGTTGGTTTGACAATAAAGATTTTCTTGCAGTAGATCCTGGAAAAATTACCGCATTTGCTTACATAGGCAGTGCTTGTTTATTTGCTCTAGAGCATCACTTATGGTTAGCAGGTTTATTTGCTGGCTTGGTGTATGGTGAGCTGTATAAAACCTATAAAAATATATGGATACCTATTTTTGCGCATGCGGTTACAAATGGCTTGCTAGGTGTTTGGGTGGTTTTAACGGGTAATTGGCAATACTGGTAATGACTATTTTCAACAGAAAAAAAATACCAGCATGGTGTTTTCTCTTGTTATCTACATCTTCATTTGCTGAGGGCATAGTTGATATCAAGCCGTACATTAGTACCAGCCTTAGTTATGACGATAATGTGTTTAGGTTTTCGTCGCCAGATCAAGCTAAGGCGGCTTTAGGCTCAAGTAAAATGTCAGATGTTTTGACGCGGCTTGAGCTAGGGGCAGAGCTTAATTTAAGACTAAGTCGCCAACTGATTAGCTTAACAGCTAGCGCCAATGAAAATAAATACAACCATTTTACTAATTTAGATAACACGGGTAGTGCCAATAGTTTACGATGGGATTGGCGCCTTGGTAGTAATTTGTATGGCGTATTAGCGGTAAGCAAAAATAAAGCAATTGCTGGCTTTAACGAAACCAGAAACGCGATTAAAAATATCAGAACATCCGAGCAACAATCTGCCAGTATTAATTGGGATTTTCACCCTGACTGGACATTGTATTTAAACGGCGACCGCATTGATTTAAAAAACGGCGCCAATAGCTCTGTACAGTTAGATCGTCAAGATGACATTATTGAAACAGGGTTTCGTTATCATAGCCCACTCGGTACGCAATTGGGTTTGTCTTACCGCCTTGCAGATGCAAGTTTTCCAAATAGATCAGGGTTAATTAAGACGTTTTTTGGCGCAGAAAGTAGTCAGGAAGAAGTGGCGCTATCAGTAGCGTGGCTTCCAGCACCTAAAACAAGATTATCTACCCGATTGTCACATGTTAATCTTGTACGTAAAAACTCTCAATTGCCTGATTTTAATGGGTTTAATCAGCGTTGGAACTTAGATTACAGTGCGACTAGTAAAGTTAACTTCAATTTATCAGCCTATCAATATTTATCGCCAATTGACGATGTTGTTTCTACTTATGTGGAAACAACAGGCGTAGAAATTAACCCTACATGGGCTATTACCAGCAAAGTAGCCCTACGCGCCAATTTGGCTTATTCTGAAAATGATTATATTGGCAGTGCAGCGACCTCAAGTAATAATACTGAACGCTTAGATACCTCTACGCAAGTGGGGGTGTCACTGCTTTATACGCCAACACTTAAATCCTTGTTGCAGCTGCAATATACAGGTGAAAAGCGCTTGTCAAATAGTACTAATCAGGGCTATCAATTTAATAATATTAATGTTTTTTTTCGTTATGGTTTTTAGCTTAGACCTCACAGTTTTTCATCAAATTTACGCATATTTGACATATTAAAGTCACATTACTTTCTTATAGTGTTCATTTGTTAGAAACAAGTGAAAGAAAATTATGCGCCTACCTGCTCGCCACCTAACTTTACTATTAATTATTGCCACAATCACGCTCTCTTCTTGTGGAAAAAAAGGTGAAGCTACTTCAAAAAAGTCTGATTCACAAGTAGTCGCAATTGTAAATGGTGACGAAATCACTATTCATCAAGTTAACTTTCAGTTATCACGCTTGGGTCAAATGAATGAAGCGCAAGCCAAGCTAGCATCTAAAAAGGTGCTGTCAAAAATGATAGAGATGCAATTGTTAAAACAGCAAGCAATTGAGCAAAAGTTGGATAAAAACCCTGGTATGTTACAAGCAATGGAAGCCACTAAAGACCAAATGCTAGCACAAGCTTATTTAGAGAGTGTGTTGGCGAAAACACTAAAGCCTTCGAATTCAGAGGTAGATGAATTTTATAAGACACACCCAGAACTGTTTGAAAATCGCCGCGTATTCCGGTTGCAAGAATTGGTAGTCAATGTAGATCAATCAAAATTGGCAGAAGTAGAGGCGAGCTTAAACGGCATTAAAGGGATTAATGAAATTGCCACTTGGATAAAAGAAAAAAAATATCCAGTGGTGGCAAATACTGCAGTAAAAGAGGCGGAGGCATTGCCCTCTGATATGCTAAAAAAATTGCAAGTGTTAAAAGATGGAGAGGTGCTCATTCTGCCCTCACAAGGCGCATTGCACGTCATTCATCTAGCGGCCTCGCAGACAGCACCTATCACACGCAGCAAAGCAACACCAATCATTGAGCAGTATTTTGTTAATCAAAATAAAGCGAATTTAGCTAAAAAAGAGATGCTTGTATTGAACGAAAAAGCAAAAGTTGAGTTTGCAGGCTCATTTTCTGATATGAAAAAAAGCGATTTAATGGAACCGAGCGCGATAACACCAAATGAACAAGCTGCGCAATCAACAGCGGTTAAAAGTGATACAGATAAGGCTGCTCAAAAATCAGTGAAGCCAAATACTAGCCCTTCTAATATCGATAAAGGCTTGTCTGGTCTATAAGACCTTTCGCCTGCTAGTCAATTAAAAAGGTTTAAATCAACATGAATAACACGCTGATTACTTGGCTAAATAGCCATCTGAAGCATCTGTTTGCAAGCGTATTCGCGCTGATGCTGACTACAAGCAATATCGCTTTTGCAGAACAAATGAGTTTAGACCTAAACACAAAAGCGACCAAAGACGTAAAAATTGGGGACGCTAGCGCAGGCCAAAGTAAGAAAATTGCCGAGGATACAAGTTACCTGCTAGGCGCGGGGGATGTGCTTAAAGTTACTGTATATAACAATCCTGATTTATCGTTAGAAACGAGAGTGAGCGAAGCGGGTACGATTAGCTATCCCTTGCTTGGTGATGTTCAAGTGGGTGGACTCACGACTTCTGCTGCCGAAAAAAAGCTCGCTAAGTTGCTTGAAACTGGCGGGTTTGTTAAAAAGCCGCAAATTAACATCTTAGTGACTTTGTTTCAAAGCAAAATGATTTCTGTTTTAGGCAGTGTACTTAAGCCTGGTCGTTATCCGCTAGAGCGTGCGACTAATCTTGCTGATATGTTGGCACTTGTTGGAGGCGCGACTGCTGATGGGTCAGATTTGGTGACAATCATCGGAAAAAAAGGTAAGAAAGAATACGATTTACACAACATTGTTGGTAAAGGTGAAAGTACACAAAATGTACCACTAGAAGGCGGTGAAATTATCTATGTGCATGCGCGCGATGTAGCGGTGATGGGGCAAGTCAATCGTCCTGGTAAATATGCTGTAACAGGTGGCGTGCGTACTTTAAGTGATTTTTTAAGTGTGGCGGGCGGTATTAATCCAAATGGCTCAGACATTATCACAGTAACAACTATGCGTGCGGGCAAGCAGGCGCGTTTTGAGGTGGATATTGATACCTTGTTTCGCACAGGTAATAATGCAACCGATATTGAGTTATCAAACGGCGATACCGTTTATGTGGCGCGCGCGCCAATGGTTTACATCTATGGTGAAGTGCAACGGCCAGGATCTTTTCGTATAGAGCGCAATATGACGGTGATACAAGCACTGGCGCAAGGTGGTGGCCTAACCCAGCGCGGTACGCAACGTAATATTGAGTTGCATCGTCGCAATGCTAAAAGTGTGATAGAAAAACTGACTCCAGCTTTAACAGACCTAGTGCAGCAAGATGATGTGTTGTATGTACAAGAAAGCTTGTTCTAGGAATATCAATGAACTTAACCCAGTTTTTACTCATTTTAAAAGCCCGTGCGAAGATTGTCTTATTCACAATTGCTTTGATTGTGTTGGCAACCTTAGTGATTAATTTAATTTTGCCCAAAATATATAGGGCAACGACATCCTTGGTGCTGAATTACAAAGGCGTGGATCCTATTACTGGATTGACCTTGCCAGCCCAGTTAATGCCAGGCTATATGGCGACACAAGTGGATATTATTACCAGTCGTAATGTGGCGATGAAAGTGGTTGATCAACTTAAATTTACTGAAAACCAAGCTGCGCAAAAGCAGTTTCAAGATGCGACAGGTGGTAAAGGTGATATCCGTGCGTGGTTTGCCGATAAATTAATATCTGGCCTTGAAGCCAAACCATCGCGTGAAAGCAGTGTGATTGAAATTTCATTTAGTGGAACTGACCCTGATTTTGCAGCGGCAGTTGCTAACGCCTTTGCAGATGCTTATCAGCAAACCAATATACAGCTTAAAGTAGAGCCTTCACAAAAGGCAGCAGAATTTTTAGGTGAAAAAACCAAAGCATTGCGCGCTAATTTAGAAGATACGCAATCTAAGCTTTCAAAGTATCAGCAAGAAAAAGGGCTTACCAGTGTGATGGGTAATTTAGATGTGGAAAGTGCACGGTTAAATGATTTGTCGTCTCAGTTAGTTGCTGCGCAGTCACAAAGTTTCGATACGTCATCGCGCAAACAACGCACAAACGGTAATGGAGATGAATCGCCAGATCTCGCTGCGAATCCAATTGTTCAAAATTTAAAAATTGAAATTGCACGCACTGAATCTAAGTTTTCTGAACTAAAAGAGCGGATAGGCGCAAATCACCCACAATATCAAGCGGCTGAAGCAGAGTTAAATAAACTTAAAAGTCAGCTTTTAGAGGCCACACGCAAAGCCACGATGAGTATTGGCGGCTCTGCACAAATTAACAAACAACGCGAGGCCGAATTAAAAGCTGCAGTTGCATCCCAAAAAGCACGTGTGTTAGAGCTAAATTTATCCAGAGATGAGTTGTCTGTGTTGCAACGAGATGTTGAAAACGCCCAGCATGCAGTCGATTCCGCTAGCCAGCGTTTAACACAAACCACGATGGAAGGCGGCTCTAACCAAGCAGATATTGCCGTACTTAATCCTGCAATCGCACCACAAAGAAAAATAAGCCCAAGAATAACATTAAACCTTATTTTGGCAACTTTTTTAGGGACGCTACTGGGTGTTGCGGCAGGGCTGTTGACCGAAATGCGTGATAGACGCTTACGCAGCCGCGAAGATATCAGCGAGTTGCTCGATCTGCCAGTTTTGGCAATTATTCAAAGTAAACAGAATAAAACTACGATTAAGAACTGGACAGCTTTACCGCGTCGAATTTTTAAAATGGCGTAAGGTAATTTATCAATGAAAAACAATATAGTCACACAATTAAATCCTCCAGTATCAATGCTGCCCAACTTTGACAAAAACTTAGAGAGTAATACTATCTTTAAAGCAAAACCCGGGTTTGGCTCTACACTTATTTCGCTGACGCAACCGAATTCGCTGCAGTCAGAGTCATTGCGTTCATTGCGAAGTCAACTATTGTTGCGCTGGTTTAATTTAGGTAATAAGTCATTAGCTATTGTCGGCGCTAATCTTGGCGAAGGGTGCAGCTATGTGTCGGCTAACTTGGCTATCGCTTTTGCTCAGCTTGGTATGCGTACTCTGCTTATTGATGCTAATTTACGCGACCCAAATCTACATCGTTTGTTTAACCTTAAAAATGACATTGGTCTTTCAAACATTTTGTCTGGGCACACAGGCCAAGTCGTTATTGATCCACTAGATAGCATAGATAATTTATCGATTTTAGGGGCGGGTGCAATATCAACCCATTCGCAACAACTATTAAGTCGCGCCAGTTTTACAGAATTAATAAAGCAAACAACCGCGCAATATGATGTTGTGTTGGTTGATACAGCGCCAGCAATGTTATCGGCAGATGCGCAAGCTGCTGCTGCTGCCTGTTCGGGTGTGGTGCTAGTTTCTCGTCTTAATCAAACCAAGCTTGCCGACCTGAAAGAAATGCGCAATCAGTTAGCCATTACAAACGCCAAAATAGTAGGTAGTGTGATTAACGATTTTTGACGAAAGTACTTCACTATACGGGTGCATGCTTTGCAGCATTAAAGCATCAATTTTTAAATTTCATTGAAACATCTCTTTATGTTAAAAGTTGCATTAATTACAGGCATTACTGGTCAAGACGGCGCATATTTAGCCGAGTTTTTGTTGGCTAAAGGCTACATCGTGCATGGTGTTAAACGCCGCAGTTCTCTGTTTAACACCGATCGTATTGACCATTTATACCAAGACCCACATGTCGATCACCAAAACTTTATTTTGCACTATGGCGATCTAACCGACTCGACTAATCTGATTCGTATCATTCAACAAACGCAACCTGACGAGATTTACAACCTCGCCGCCATGAGCCACGTGGCAGTCAGTTTTGAAACCCCAGAATACACCGCCAATGCTGATGGCATTGGCACTTTGCGCATCTTAGAAGCGATTCGTATTTTAGGCTTAGAGAAAAAAACCAAGTTCTACCAAGCTTCCACCTCAGAACTCTACGGCCTAGTACAAGAAACCCCACAAAAAGAAACCACGCCATTCTACCCGCGCAGCCCCTATGCGGTGGCCAAGCTCTACGCCTATTGGATTACCGTCAATTACCGCGAAGCCTACGGTATTTATGCCTGCAATGGCATCTTGTTTAATCACGAAAGCCCGCTACGTGGTGAAACCTTCGTCACCCGTAAAATCACGCGCGCACTCGCGCGGATTAAACTCAATCTACAAGATTGCCTTTACCTAGGCAATATGGACGCCTTACGCGACTGGGGACACGCCAAAGACTACGTAGAGATGCAATGGCTAATGCTGCAACAAGACACAGCAGAAGACTTTGTGATTGCCACAGGCGTGCAATACAGCGTACGTGATTTTGTGAACGCCGCGGCTAAAGAGTTGGATATGCCTATTAGCTGGCAAGGCCAAGGCGTGAATGAAAAAGGGTATTGGCAAGACAAATGCATCGTTCAAGTAGATGTGCGATATTTTAGGCCTACTGAAGTAGAAACTTTACTTGGCGACCCGACCAAAGCCAAGCAAAAACTTGGCTGGACACCAAAAATTACCTTCCAAGAACTCGTCATTGAAATGGTGCGTGAAGACTACAAATCGGCACAGCGCGATGAGCTAGTAAAACAACATGGCTACCAAGCGATGGACTATCATGAGTAAACAGGTTAATAAAGATGAATAAAGACGCAAAAATTTATGTAGCAGGGCATCGCGGACTGGTTGGCTCTGCCTTGCTGCGCCAGCTATCTGTGCAAGGCTACACTAACATCGTCACCCGCACCCATGCCGATCTAGATTTAACCCATCAAGCCTCTGTTGCCCAGTTCTTTAAAGCAGAACAACCCGACTACGTGATTTTAGCTGCTGCTAAGGTTGGCGGAATACACGCCAACAATACCTACCCAGCCGAATTCATCCATGAAAACTTGGCTATCCAAACCAACGTCATTCATCAGTCATATGCTAACAAAGTAAAACGGCTACTGTTTTTAGGCTCTAGTTGCATCTACCCTAAAAACTGCCCACAACCAATCAAAGAAGAATACCTGCTCACAGGTGAACTAGAGCCAACCAACCGCCCATATGCCTTGGCCAAAATTGCTGGCATTGAAATGTGCTGGAGCTATAACCGCCAATACGGTACCCAGTATTTAGCGGTAATGCCCACTAATTTATATGGTCCTGGGGATAACTACCATCCTGAGAATAGCCATGTGATTCCCGCGTTGATTCGTAAATTCCATGAAGCAAAAATACACAACCAGCCGACCGTAAACGTATGGGGTACTGGCACACCTAAGCGCGAGTTTTTATACAGTGATGACATGGCAGCAGCTTGCTTATATATTTTAAACTTACCCGATGCGGCATATAAAGCACTGACCGCCGCTGACCGAAACGACGGCGTACCACCCTTAATTAACGTAGGCAGTGGCACAGACGTCACTATCGCAGAGCTATCGCAGTTAATAAATGAGGTTGTGGGTTTCAAAGGTGAGATTACGTTTGACAGCACAAAGCCTGATGGCACAATACGAAAGTTGATGGATTCTGCACGATTGAATCAGATGGGGTGGAATGCGAAAACAACTTTAAAAGCTGGCATAGAGCAAACTTATACAACCGACGCACTGTTTCATTTTCAATCTGGGCTAAGTTTGAAAAATGAATAGCCTAGCAACAAACGGTGGCTTAATGTCAAAAGGGCGTGAAGTTTTGGCGCACGTTGATAACAACAGCGGTTTGTGGCTGATGTTTGCAGGTTTGGCCATACTATTTTTGCCAACGCTTTGGAGCTTGCTGGTAGTCAATGGCTTGTGGGTAGATGACGAGCATGCGCATGGCCCAATTATTCTGTGCGTTTCAATTTGGTTGGTATGGTCGCGTTGGAATGAAATTCCCGATGTAGCAAGCTATAAACCTTCGCCCACATTGGCTTGGATTTGTTTTGCAATTGCCGCAGCCTTGTATATTCCCGGAAGAGCGCTGGACATTATCTACTTTGAAACGGGCGCTTTCGTGTGGGCTTTGGCTGGCATTATTTTGATGCTAGGCGGAGTTCAGTTAATCAATAAGTTAAAATTTCCGCTGTTTTTTATGCTATTTATGGTTCCATTGCCTAATACATTGGTAGCGCCAATTACAAGCGCGATGAAATTAGCGGTTTCAGCGGTAACAGTTAGCATCTTGAGTTGGGCTGATTTTCCTGTCGCGCGAAATGGCGTGATTATTTATTTAGGCCAATATCAGTTATTGGTGGCCGATGCCTGTGCTGGCATGCGTACGCTATTTATGCTGGAAGCATTAGGTATTTTATATCTTAATTTAGTGCACCATAAATCGTTGTTACGCAATATTGTTTTGCCTATTTTAATCATTCCTATTTCTTTTGCTGCCAACGTGATACGTGTGATTGTGCTGGCACTCATTACCTATTATTGGGGCAATGCAGCTGGACAAGGCTTTTTGCATGGCTTTGCAGGCATGGTGCTGTTTGTTGTGGGTTTATTTTTAATGTTTGGTGCAGACTTTTTATTGCGACTATTTAGTAAAAAATGGGCAGATAGAAAACATCATGCAAGCTGAAACGCGCTACGTAGAGAGCAATAAAATTAATTTTCAACACGCGCTAGTCGTATTTTTTATGGTTGTTTGTTTTGTGGCTGCTTGGTGGTTAACGCCAAAGCACACTTGGTTTAAACATATAGGTAGCCCACAGTTTGAACAAATTGTACCTAAACAATTTGGTGATTGGGCAGAGGTTGCTGACGCCGATGGCGGCGTTATTGTTGATCCTGAACAACAAGAGGCTGTTAATAATCTATATACGCAAGTTGTCAGTCGTGTCTATGTGCAAAAGACTACTGGGCGCCGCATCATGCTGTCACTTGCTTATGGCGACAATCAAACTTTTTCTAAGCAGCTGCATCGGCCCGAGGCATGCTATTCCTCCCAAGGTTTTAAAATAGAGAACTTGCATGAGCAAAAGCTACAGCTGGCGGGTCATCCGCTCGTGGTGAATCGTATGACTGGTGTTATTGGCCAAAGAATAGAGCAAGTGACCTATTGGATTCGCATTGGTGACAAAATCATTAGTGGCCCAGCAACAGCACTCAATAAAGCACGTATGGCCATGGGTCTAAAGGGATATGTTGCAGACGGCTTACTTTTTCGCGTTTCAGAGGTCGCAGGGGATGCCCAATTATCTTATGAGGTACAAGATCAGTTTATTCAAGATTTTTTAAAAGTATTAAGCCCAGCACAGCAATTGATGTTGATTGGCCCTGTATCGAAGTAAT
>JACMNB010000013.1 GCA_014378845.1 Methylotenera sp.
AAGCATTTGTTATCTTGAGTTTTACTTAAACCATACAACAAAACATTCTCTATACCTTGCGATACAGAGCATTTGTCGCGTCTAAGTAAAATGTCTTAACCACAAACACCCACACTTATCAGTCGTTCAATTTGTTAAAGAGCTGTTTATTTACTGCAAGAAGTGAATCACTTTTGAGTATTTCGTTTCACGCTTTGCGTTAACGAGGAGCGCATTATACAGAGCTTTTAAGCCGCGTCAACACTAATTGTGAAACATTTTCTAATTAATATTAACGGTGTTATTTAATGCGTTTTTTGTTGCTTTTCGTTAACGGTTGTCTGTAACGAGGAGCGCATTTTACAGAGGGTTAAAGTTTGGTCAAGCCCTAAGATTGAGAAATTACAAATTTGTTACAAATTAACCAAAATTGTTTATAGTTTAGTGTATGCCTAATACAGTTTGCAGTTACAGCAGTTTCACCAAAGCCATTTGCTTTTGCAAAATTAGCGCGCCGCGCATTGCAAGCGAGTGCCACTACGCGGGCTAAAGTGTTATTCAGTTGGCAGCGAGATAATCGAGCTAAAGCAAAGTATATTTAACTGATTGATTTAGAATGGAAATACAGAATTTATCGTGGTCTGAGCTAACCCTGATTTGACGGACACTTTTTAAAAGAGGACAGTATAGTCCACTATTTAGGAGGTGTTTATGGGTAAAGAAATTCTCAAGGTTAATATTGATCGTAAACGGCAGAAGTTTAGCAAAGAATTTAAACTCAACGCAGTGCGTTTATTAAAAGCAGGTCAAAAGCCCGCCACGCAGTTAGCGCTTGTACTCGGCATACGGCGTAACTTGCTTTATAAATGGGCAGAAACGCTAGCTGCACATGGCGGTGATGTGCAGACGGCTTTTAACGGGCCAGGGCATAATAAACTCGGTAAACCACACACCCTATTCGCGCTGAGAACAAATGGCTTAAACGCGAACTGGCGCGTGTGACATAAGAGCGTGACATCTTAAAAAAGTTCAAAGCGTACTTAACGAAGGCTGCCAAGTGAAGTACGCTTTTATTATGCAAAACAGCCATCAATCACAGCAGCAACATAGCGTGTAAGCCTTTACTCGCGTACTCGCTGTCTCGCGCAGCGGCTATTACAATTGGCTGAAGCGTGAACCAAGCCAGCGACAACGAGCGAACGCACACCTACTGGAACACATTCAAGCTGTACACAGCCAACACCGCCAAGCCTATGGTGCGCTTAAAACGTGGAAGCATTTAAACAATATCGGTGTTGTGTGTGGCAAGCACCGCGTGGCTAAAATCAGAGCTGAAGCGGGCATTGAAGCCAAGCGTAAAACACGGTTAGGCTGACAGTAGAGCAACACAATACGCCACAGGCCGCGCCTGACTTGCTCAATCGTCAATTCAGCACAACTTCACCTAACGTCGCATGGGTGGGCGATATGACGTTTATCCGCACCCGCCAAGGTTGGCTGCATTTAGCGGTGTTGCTGGATTTATACTCACGTAAAGTGGTAGGCTGGGCATTTGGAAGCAAAGCGAATACTGAGCTGCATCAAGCTGCGCTAAGCATGGCTATCACACAACGCAAACCACCAGCAGGCTTGATTCACCATACCGACCGCGGTGCAGTGTACAGTGCTGCGCCATATCGGGCGCAGCTTGCCAACACCAACATCCTGCAAAGTATGAACGGCAGGAAGACGGCTTACGATAACGCAGTAGCAGAAAGCTTCTTCTCTAACTTAAAGAACGAATGGGTACACCACCATGACTTTACCAGTAGAGAGGAGGCAGGTTTGGCGCTATTTGATTACATTGAGTGCTTTTATAATAGCCAGCGACTACATCAATCGCTGGGTTATTTAACACCAGTGGAAATGGAAAAACGGTATCATGCACAGATGCAAACAGAGGTATGTGCTTAATTCGGTGTGTCCGTCAAATGCAGGTTAGCTCAGACCACGATTAATTTACACTTTCATGCGCTTATTCTAAAACAATCTTAGCAAACTTACGCTTGCCCACTTGCGCGACCATGGTTGTGCCTTTATTCAATTGCAAGTTTTTATCGCTTACTTTTTCACTATCTAACTTAACGCCGCCTTGGTCGATAGTACGATTAGCCTCGCTAGTGCTTTCTACTAAGCCTGCCATTTTAAGCAACTGCGCGATACCAATGCTCGCTGTCTCAATCTTTACGCTAATCTCTGGCACTTCATCGGGGATGCCGCCTTTTGCACGGGTTTGAAAGTCTTGCAAGGCTTTTTCGGCATCGGCTTGGCAGTGAAAACGTGTGACAATCTCTTGCGCGAAGTGCACTTTAATATTACGTGCATTTTCGCCTGCATTGACTTGCGCTTTCCAGCCTTCGACGGTTTCTAAACTTTCAAACGACAGCAACTCTATATAGCGCCACATTAAATCGTCGCTAATCGACATAATTTTGGCAAAAATGATTTCGGGCGCTTCATTAATGCCAATGTAATTATTTAAAGATTTGGACATTTTATTGACGCCGTCCAAGCCTTCTAGCAGCGGCATGGTGAGTACACATTGTTGCGCCATGCCTGCTTGTTTTTGCAGCTCGCGGCCCATTAATAGGTTGAATTTTTGGTCGGTGCCGCCCAGCTCAACATCCGCCTTTAATGCAACAGAATCATAGCCTTGCAATAGCGGATACATAAATTCGTGGATGGCGATTGGCTTATTACCTTTAAAGCGTTTGCTAAAATCGTCACGCTCTAACATACGTGCAACGGTTAGGCTAGAGGCCAGTTTTAACATGCCGGCCGCGCCTAAATCGGTGAGCCAGCTTGAGTTAAACACAATTTCAGTTTTAGTTTTATCTAATATTTTAAATACTTGGCTGGCGTACGATTGTGCATTATCAAACACTTGCGCTTTAGTTAATGGCGGGCGCGTGGCGCTTTTGCCTGTTGGATCGCCAATCATGCCTGTGAAATCGCCAATTAAAAACAAAATGTGATGGCCTAAATCTTGAAAGTGGCGCAGTTTATTGATCAGTACCGTGTGGCCTAAGTGCAAGTCTGGCGCGGTGGGGTCAAAGCCTGCTTTGATGCGAAGTGGTACGCCAGACTTAATACTCAAGCTTAGCTTTTCGACTAATTCGGCCTCTAACAATAGCTCTTCACAGCCGCGTTTGATAATGGCTAATGATTGATTAATATCTTTATTCACTGTGTTTTCCGAGTATGTCTGCAACAATATTGCGTTGGTTTTTACGCTTTGTTACTTTTTATTGGTTTAAGTATTCTGTTATTATGTGTTTCCAACTAAACCTTAGGCTTTTCTATTCAAGCATTTAGGCGATACTTTATCATTTATTTGGTTATTTAATATGCAAGAAAACAATCACATTGTTAAGAAAAAATCTAGCTTGCGCATTTTAACGCAAAACCTAATGTTCAACCTGCGTAAATTGAAACTGCGGTGGCATTTGCTTGCTTTGCTGGTAGTGGTGTTTGGTGTTTTGGCAGCAATCAGCGGCGCGTCAAACAGTTCGCAATCCACGACTAATAAGCAAGTTGAAATAAGCACCGTTGTAGAAGACGTGACTTTGCCATTGCCCGTGGCTACCATTAATCACAATGAAGTATTTTGGCAGCTTGATACGGTAAAACCTGACGATACGCTGTTTACTCTGTTTAATCGCATGAATATTCGTGACGATGATGCAATTAAGTTTTTAATGCTAGCGCCTGAGGCCCACGCGCTAAATAGAGAGTTGATTCCGCAGCATAGATTGGAAGTTAAAACCAATTTAGAGGGCAAATTACTGCATTTAGAATATGAAATTGATAACGACACTATTTTAGTGGCAGGATTAACGCCGCAAGGCTTTCAAATAGAGACTGAAAAGTTGGTTTTGCAAAATCATCAAGTTTTAAAGTCCGCCATTATCACCAACTCCTTGTTTGGCGCGACCGATGACGCAGGCATTCCCGATCAAATTGCGCTGCAAATTGCCAATATATTTTCTGGTCAAATAGATTTTCAAGGCGATTTACGCCCAGGCGATCAATTTAAAGTGATTTATGAGGCTTTTTATAACGCGGGCGAGCTGATGAAGGTGGGCAATGTGCTGGCGGTTGAGTTTGTGAATAATGGCAAAAAATATCAAGCAGTGCATTTTGGCGATGCTGAGGGCAAGTTTGCGTATTACACGCCTGATGGCATTAGTTTGCACAAATCGTTTTTGCGCTCACCTGTTGAGTTTACGCGCGTGAGTTCTGGCTTTACAACAGCGCGTTTTCACCCCATTTTAAATACCATGCGCGCGCACCAAGGGGTTGATTTAGCTGCGCCAACAGGTACGCGAGTCAAGGCCTCTGGCGATGGCGTGGTAGATTTTGCGGGCATAAAAGGTGGTTACGGCAACGCCATTGTACTTAAACATGAGGGCGGTATTAGCACGGTTTATGGGCATTTGTCTGGCTTTGCGGCGGGTTTGCACAAAGGCCAGCAAGTTTTACAAAACGATATTATTGGCTTTGTGGGCATGACTGGCTTAGCTACTGGCCCACATTTGCATTACGAATTTTTAATTGGCGGCGTACATCACGATCCGCTGACTGTAGCCCTACCCATGAGCATACCGATTAATGCAAAATACCAAAAAAACTTTGACGCAATGAGTTTAGATTATATGGCGAAAATTGAGATGTTAAACCGCAGCCAAGTAGCCGCCAAAGATTAATATGTCTGCATTATTTATCGGCATTATGTCTGGCACCAGTTTAGATGGCGTGGATGTAGCACTTTGTCGCTTTGATGCCAATTTTAAGCTGATTGCGACGCAATTTTTGCCTTACCCTACCGACTTAAAAATTGCGCTTTTAGCCTTGCATGAACCTAGTGATAATGAGCTAGAAACCTCAATCTTATTGGGTAATCGGCTTGCTAGCTTATATGCAGAAGCCGTTAACAAATTACTTGACGCTAATGATTTATCGGCCAACACTATCACCGCCATTGGTTGCCACGGCCAAACCATTCGGCATCGCCCAGAGCTTAAATTTACTTTGCAAATTGGCAACAACGCATTGTTGGCAGAGCTTACCAATATTATGGTTGTTGGAGATTTTCGCAGTCGCGATATTGCCGCAGGCGGCCAAGGCGCGCCGCTTGTACCTGCTTTTCACCAAGCTATATTTGGTAGCAAAAACGTCAATCGCGCAATCGTGAATATTGGCGGCATCGCCAATATTACGGTGTTAACTAAAAATGGCAACCACTTAAATTCTGGACAAGTTTTAGGTTTTGATACTGGTCCTGGCAATATGCTGTTAGATAGCTGGGCAAAACTGCGCCTTGGCAAAGATTTTGATGCCAATGGAGATTGGGCTGCAACGGGCGTTGTGCTTGATTCGCTGTTATCTGGCATGCTGGCTGAGCCGTATTTTGCCCTGCCGCCGCCCAAAAGCACGGGTCGTGATTTATTTAACGATCACTGGTTAAAACAACATTTGTTGTATCCCCATTTGCGCTCACAAGATGTTGCCCGCACGCTGGTTGCGCTTACCGCGCACACTATTCACAATGCAATCGCGCAAGATTGCGGGCAAATTGATGAGGTATATTTATGCGGTGGTGGAGCCCGCAATACTTTGCTTGTAAATAGCTTAAAAGAAATGCTACATGGTAGATTGCTAGCGACTACAGAGGATTTAGGCGTGGGGGTAGATTGGGTAGAAGCGGTTGCATTTGCTTGGCTGGCCAAACAAACCATTGACAATAAACCCAGCAATTTGCCCAGCGTAACGGGCGCCAAAGGTGCGCGCGTTTTAGGCGCCATTTACCCAAAATAAATCAGAAAAATGATGGCTATTAAAGCAAATCGCCGTATCTAACGGCTGTTTAAGCAAGCTTTGTCTGGTTTGCGTATAATAAACAATCAACTTTAAGTATAAAAACGATTAAAAGATTAACCATGACAAAACCAACCAAAGCCACCATTACCTTTGACAACAACGCTGTGCCAATAGAGTTGCCTGTGCTTTCTGGCACTGCAGGTAACGATGTGATTGATATTCGCGCCCTGGGCAAACACAACGTTTATACTTACGACCCTGGTTTTATGTCAACAGCTGCGTGCCAATCGGCCATTACTTATATTGATGGCGACGCTGGTGTGTTGTTGCATCGCGGCTACCCTATTGAACAGTTGGCAGAGCATTGCGACTTTTTAGAAGTATCGTATTTGCTGATGCATGGCGAGCTGCCAAATGCTGCGCAAAAGGCCGACTTTACCGGCCGCATTACTGGCCACACCATGTTGCACGATCAACTCAGCAATATATTCCGTGGTTTTAGGCGCGATGCGCACCCTATGGCGGTGATGATTGGCGTGGTTGGCAGTATGAGTGCGTTTTATTTTGACGCGATGGATGTGTACAACCCGCGACACCGCGAAATTTCGGCGTACAGATTACTCGCAAAAATGCCCACCATTGCCGCGTGGAGTTACAAGTACAACCTTGGCCAGCCGTTTATGCAACCGCAAAATAGGCTGAATTATGCTGAAAATTTTATGCACATGATGTTTGCCACGCCGTGCGAGGAATATACGCCAAACCCAGTATTGGCGCGGGCTTTCGAGAAGATTCTAATCTTGCATGCCGACCATGAGCAAAACGCATCTACTTCTACCGTTCGCTTAGTTGGCTCAAGCGGTGCAAACCCGTTTGCCAGCATTTCGGCAGGTATTGCCTCGTTGTGGGGCCCAGCGCATGGCGGTGCCAACGAAGCGACATTGACCATGCTAGAAGAAATGGGCGATGTATCGCGCATTGGCGAATTTATTAAGCGCGCCAAAGATAAAACCGATAGTTTCAGGCTAATGGGTTTTGGCCATAGAGTTTATAAAAATATGGACCCGCGCGCTGCCATTATGCGTAAAACCTGCCACGAGGTGCTTGACGAACTAGGCTTGCAAAACGATCCGATGTTTAAATTGGCGATGGAATTAGAAAAAATCGCGCTGGAAGACGATTATTTTGTCAGCAAAAAGCTTTACCCAAACGTGGATTTTTACAGCGGTATTGTGATGCGCGCGATGGGTATCCCTAATAGTATGTTTACCGCCATCTTCGCCCTAGCCCGCACTGCAGGCTGGATAGCGCAATGGAGTGAGATGAACGCCGACCCAGAGCATAAAATTGGACGGCCAAGACAGCTTTATACTGGCGAAGCTAGGCGCGAATTTGTGCCAATTGATCAACGTTAATTCACTTTTAGAAAATCCGCTATGCAGAATATGCCAATCAATCATTCTGGCTTTGATCATTCAAAGAATGCGATTAAAACTAGGCTGTCTTTTGCGGACGGGCTGCGTGGCCTTGCAGCGTTTTGGGTGGTGCTGTATCACTTGGCAGAAGGTCACCACATTGAAACACTCAAAAATATGTTGCCTAACGTTGTTTACAATGTCTTCTTTGGCTGGGGGCATTTAGGCGTCGCTATATTTTTTGTGTTAAGCGGCTTTGTGATGGCTTTGACCGCCCATAAAGTGAAATTTGATTTTGAAAATGCGTTCAAATTTATTGCACGACGGCTGACAAGGCTTGCGCCGCCCTATTACTTTGCAATATTGATTGCCCTATTATTTATATTCATAAAGTCAAAGGCCCTACACTTAAATTATACCTCGCCGAGTTTAATTGCATTACTCCAACATGCTGTATTTGCTCAGGATTTTTTTAATACGCCGCAAATTAACATTGTTTTTTGGACCTTGTGTATCGAAGTGCAATTTTATATTGCCTTTGCAATGCTTGTTTGGTTTGCTGATTCTTTGGATAAGCGACTCAACATTGCAGTTGCAAGAAATATGACTATTATTGCCACTTGTTTTGTAGCGTTGCTATGGCCTTTACAACTGGTTTCAACCGTATTTTGGCAAGGTGGATTTATTGGATTTTGGTATAGCTTTTTAACGGGGGTGATTATATGTTGGGGTTGGCTTAATAAAGGTTTTTTGTTAAAAACAGCCATCATATATTGTGCAATTTTGTTGTGTATTGGGATGATTTACAAAGACAGCTTTACCCTGGTTGTTGCTATCACCGCAAGCTTACTGTTATTTGCTGGCCTTAAAAATAAAATGCACGCTTGGCTCAATTGGGGTTTTTTACAATGGTTAGGCCTAATTTCTTACAGCCTTTACCTTTTACACAATCCCATTACGGGCGCCAGTGCCAACATTGCCAGAAAAATAATTTCAAATGGATTATATGCAGATATTTTAAGCTTGGTAATGGCTATATTCGCATGCTTGGTGACGGCCTATCTTTCATTTTTAATTGTAGAACGCCCCAGTATTCAATGGAGTCATCGTCTTAAGCTTAAAAAATGAAACTAAACCAACAATTGTGAATACTACAAAATGACGAGACGAACACCCGATCCAGAACACATAAGTGGGCAGCCTAAACAGCTTTATACGGGTGAATCAAAACGTGATTTTGTAGCGTGAGCAAAAAGAAAATAATAATACTCACTTTTTAAATGACATGTACTCATAATAATTCTTACACAATTGTTTGTTGCCACCTTAACGAAAATACGCGTTTAGGCGAGGTATTTATGTTGCCAAAAACCAGTGAGGATCCAGCACAAGTTTGGTGTTCAATTTGTGAAAATGCGCGCATTGCTGACGAAGGTTGGTATGACGCGTCGGATGCCGTTGCTTGCTGGTCATTAAGTTGTGAAGATTGTGTTGCTGTCAGCTTACATGAGGCAAGAGAAGTAATTTTAGTAGACGATATTGCTACGCATGATGCTAAGCCATCTTAATACGATGCGCTGCAAGCCGCATGGATATTGGCTCGCAGAGCATTTATTTTCTCTCGATGCTAAAGTACTTTATAAAACAAAAAAGCCAAGCAAAAGCTTGGCTGTTTAAATAGTGACTAGGCTATACCGAAAACGAGCTACCGCAACCACAGGTAGACGTTGCTTGTGGGTTGCGAATCACAAATTGTGAGCCTTGCAGATTATCTTGATAATCAATTTCTGCACCCATTAAATATTGCAAACTCATTGGGTCGATTAGCAAAGTAACGGTGTCTTTCATTACTTGCGTGTCGTCCTCGTTCACTTCCTCTTCAAAAGTAAAGCCGTATTGAAATCCCGAGCAACCGCCGCCGCTTACAAATACGCGCAGTTTAAGATCTGGGCTGCCTTCTTCTTCAATTAATTCTTTGACTTTTTTGGCGGCGTTATCGGTAAACACTAACGGGGTTGGCATTTCTACATCTGGCAAGTCGGTTACTGTATTCATGTGTTACTCCTTAGACTACTTAATACTCAAATAATAGACATTAACATGGGGCTAATGTTCAAACTTACAAGTTATAGCACTTCAACCTATAGTATTTCATCCGCTATTACATCACCCAAATAAATAAGCTTGCCTTCAATCACGGCGCCGGTGTGCATCTCGAGTGATTTATAATACAAATCGCCAACAATCCGTGCTTTGGTTTGCAGCTCAATAAAATGGCTAGAGCGCACTGGACCGACCACTTTGCCATTAAGCACGATTTTTGCAGCGGTTACAGCGCCTTCTATGTTGCCGTGCTCGCTTAAAATAAGCGTGCTTGGCGTACCATTTTGCTCGGTTACATTGCCGCGAATAGCGCCATCGACACGTAAGCCGCCGTTAAAGTGTAAATCGCCTTCTATGCGGGTTTCTGCGCCTACTAAGGTATCTATACGACTATCAATTTTGTTGGCTTTTTTAAAAAACATTAGCTTTCCCTAATTTAATTTTGCAAAAAATGTTATTTTGATTTTTTGCCGAGCATATTTTTGTAGAAAAATAAATCTTCTTTTATCTTAATATTGTCATCTTGAACGCTCGCAAGCTCTTTAGCAAGGTTATTATTCGTGGCTAGTTCCACTTGCAATTCGCGCTGCGCGCCCACCAATTTAATTTCCAACTCTTTATTATCTAGCGATAGTTGCTGTAATTGTAGCTTAACGTTTTTACTCTCATTATCGTGCAATAGCCAGTAAGCCAAGCTAAAACCCAGCGCAGCGCAGATAACACCTAAAATAGCTTGAAAATACCATGGACGTTGTGAGCGCACCGCCACTTGCTTGGCGGTTAGCCCAAAATGACGACGAATATTGCGGCGAACTGGCTTCATGGGCTAATTATGGTAGCAGCGGCACAACTTGTAAACCGCAGCTTTCATCTAAACCAAACAATATGTTCATATTTTGCACCGCCTGCCCAGCTGCGCCTTTTACCAGGTTATCTTGCACGACTACAATCGTTAAATAATCAGTACCCAGTTGTGGTTGCAAAGCGATGCGCAATTGATTAGAGCCGCGAACATAACGCGTTTCAGGCATATTACCCGCTGGCAAAACATCGACAAATGGCTCGTTAGCATAACGCTTTTCATACAAAGCCTGCAAATCCGCCGCTTTAGCTGTGGTGTTTAATTTAACGTAAATTGTCGATAACATACCGCGAATCATCGGAATGAGATGCGGCACAAAAATTAAATCAAGTTTATCACCGGCAAGTTTGCTTAGCTGTGCATGAATCTCCGGGTGATGTCTGTGGCCCATCACGCCATACGCTTTCATATTATCGCTAGACTCTGCAAATAAAGTAGCCACTTCGGCTTTTCTGCCCGCTCCAGATACGCCAGATTTACAATCGGCCACAATTGGCGCAGAAAAGTCGATTAAGCCCAGCTCCAATAATGGTGTCAAGCCCAATATAACCGTGGTTGGATAACAGCCTGGGTTGCCAATCACGCTGGCTTTTTTAATGTCATCCCGATAAAGCTCTGGTATGCCATACACCGCGTCTTTCAAAATATCAGCACAGCTATGGGGCATTTTGTACCAATGCTCAAACGTAGCGGTGTCTTGCAACCTAAAATCTGCCGCTAAATCAATGATTTTTACGTTGGCGGCCAGCAAAGTTTGCGCTTGGCTCATCGCCACGCCGTGCGGCGTTGCAAAAAAAACAACATCGCACGAAGTTAAATCAGCCGTCGTGGGGTCGCTAAATTTTAAACTCACAAGCCCTCGCAAACTAGGAAACAGTTCAGCCACCGGCAAGCCAGCATCGCCGCGCGAGGTAATCACAGCAAGCTCGGCATGTGGATGCAGCACCAAAAGACGCAACAACTCCACGCCTGTGTATCCAGTGCCACCGACAATGCCAATTTTTAGTTTTTTTGCCATACCTTTTATATTTACCTAAAACTTTATTAAGTTACTTAAATCAAGCTTTTTTACTGGTGCGACAACCACCATATTAAAGCAATTTGTGTTTAATCGACAGGATGAAACCATAAACGAAAAAGGCCGCAAACGCGACCTTTTTAAATGCTAGACGCTCAATTAAGCGTTGAACAGCACTAGCGTTTAGAGAATTGTTTACGACGACGCGCTTTGCGGAAGCCGACTTTTTTACGCTCAACTTCGCGGGCATCGCGAGTTACAAAGCCAGCTTGTGAAAGCGCACTTTTTAAGTTTGCATCATGATCAATCAAAGCGCGAGTAATGCCGTGACGCACTGCGCCAGCTTGACCAGACTCACCGCCGCCAATCACGTTAACCATAATATCAAAGCTAGCTAAGTTATTGGTTAGTTCTAAAGGTTGACGCAAAATCATGCGTGAAGTGACGCGTGAAAAGTATTCGTCAACAGGCTTATCGTTAACCACGATATTGCCTTTGCCTGATTTTAAAAACACGCGCGCTACTGAGCTTTTGCGGCGGCCTGTACCATAATTATATTTGCCAATCATTCTATACGCCTTAGATAGTCAATGCTTTTGGTTGTTGTGCCGCGTGTTCATGTTTGTCACCCGCGAACACTTTCATTTTTTTAGCCATTGCATAACCCAATGGGCCTTTTGGCAACATGCCTTTTACTGCTTTTTCTAACGCGCGACCAGGAAACTTGTCTTGCATTTTAGAGAATGTAGTTGTGCTAATGCCGCCTGGATAACCAGAGTGGCTATGGTATAACTTGCCATCGGCTTTTGCGCCAGTTACTTTAATTTTATCAGCATTGATAATAACTAAGTAATCACCAGTATCGGTATGTGGCGTATAAATGGTTTTATGTTTACCGCGTAAACGATGCGCACAGGCACTTGCCAAACGGCCAAGCACCAAATCAGTTGCGTCAATCACAAACCATTCGCGCTCTACTTCGTGCGCTTTAGCTGAAAAAGTTTTTCCAGAGAAAATATTCATAATGAATTACCAATCAATAAACTTCAAGTAACAAAATACCTTAATGTGCGACCAAAATTGTTGGCCCAAAATTACCGATATAATGCATATAGAAACAAGAGGGCGGATTATATGCTTTTGCTGGCGCGCTTGTCAAATCAATCAACACAATATTTTACAACAAAATAATGGTGGTTTAAATATTATTAGAATAGGATTATTGGTTAATGATGACAAAATTTGTTGGCACGGCACTTGCTTTAGTGAGAAATAGGGTTTATTAGTATTTATTAAGGCACTATAAAAAAGGCACTATAAAAAAACAATAATGAAAAAACAATAATAAAGCAGTTTTATTATTTAAAGATTGGCGCAAAACATGAATTTACACATAAAAAACAACACGCATCGCAACCTTACACTTAAACGTGCGGTTGTTGCTGCACTTCGTGCGACTGCGTTTAGTATGACCGCTGTTGGTATTACTGCGTTTAGTTTGCCAACTAGCGCTTTTGCGCTTGGCTTAGGCAATATGGATGTGAAATCAAGTCTTGGCCAACCTTTGCGCGCCACCGTTAAAATCCACGGCGCCAGTGAGCTTATAGGAGATAATTGTTTTACATTAATTGGTGATGATAATTTAGAAAATGCCATCACCAGCGCTAGTTTTAAACTATCAAATATTGTGAACGATGAGGCCATTTTAAGCATTCGCACCATTCAAATTATTAACGAGCCCATTACCAGCATGGCGATAATGGCCACGTGCGATGTCAATGTTCGCCGTGATTACACCTTATTATTAGATCCGCCAACGTCTGTCGAAACTCAAAACAGTGCTGACGAAGAATCAACATTCTTCGCCGAAAGTACAATTAAATCGCATCGCGCTAAACAGCTAAAGCCAGAAGTAATTGAGCCACAAACCATTTTAGTCAACAG
>JACMNB010000014.1 GCA_014378845.1 Methylotenera sp.
ATTGCTAGACTTTGTTAGAGGTAAAATTTTTACTGAACAATGTTGGAATATTATTGAAATACAAATAATCGAGTGAGTAGAATAGTGCTGAATTTTTTGTCAGATAAAACCAACAGGCTAAAAACCTACCGTCTCAATTATACTCATTTTAATATTTGTAAGTGGACTTCCCAGACTTCAGTAGACATTTGATAATACAAGCGCTTGATCAAAACGCATACCATAAACATAACCAACAAAAGAAGAATCAAAATCTCCCAGTAATTTAAATAATTGGGATTCATTCGTAATAATTGTGTTGATTAAATCACTCATATTTATCCATTTTTATTTGTTAGTATTTATTAACAAATAAAATAACAGAAATTCCTATTTTGAGTGAAGGTTGCAGAATGCATATTAGCTATGACATACTGACTCAGTAAAACAAAAACGACCTAGAGATTTCTCCCTAAGTCGTCTTAAATGGTGGCCCCTCTGTGAGTCGAACACAGTACCAACGGATTCTGGTTTGTGACGGTTTCCCGCCTCCCTGGACTATGCCTTCACCATAACAATCATACGATTGCATTAGGTGGGTGCCGTCTAGTCTCTACACGTTCAACAAGCATTTCTACCTGAAGCTTCGCTCGGCATTGCCTTGTGCATTGCTGCCGTCAGGTTTCACCGAATTTGACACCATCCCATATACAGTTTCCACGTATATGGCACATTTACATATGAGTCCGCTGCTCTAACCAAGCATGAGCTAAGGGGCCGTAAACTTACAACGTGGGCATTTTATAGCACATACCCACATTTATTCTATTCTGAAACCACTTACTTAATATTGTTTCAGTTTTACAAATTACTTTTTACTGCTATATACGCCTAAGCACATGAAAATTATCTTAAAACTTTCTAAAAAAATTTTAGAGCATCGGATTATGAGTCCGCTGCTCTAACCAAGCATGAGCTAAGGGGCCGTAACTCGTTAATGGTGTAGTTAATCTTGTCCTGTTTCCAAGAAACTACGCAGTCGTTCTGAGCGTGTTGGATGACGCAATTTACGCAGCGCTTTTGCCTCAATTTGGCGAATGCGTTCGCGAGTGACATCAAACTGTTTGCCTACTTCTTCAAGCGTGTGATCCGTGTTCATCTCTATACCAAAGCGCATACGCAGCACTTTTGCTTCGCGCGGCGTAAGAGATTCTAGCACTTCGCTGGTGGCATCGCGCAAGCTGGCATAAACGGCGGCTTCCATCGGCGCAAGTGTAGCATTGTCTTCAATAAAATCGCCCAAATGGCTGTCTTCATCATCGCCAATGGGCGTTTCCATCGAGATAGGCTCTTTGCTTATTTTTAAGATTTTACGAATCTTATCTTCTGGCATTTCCATTTTTTCGGCCAACAAGGCCGGGTCTGGCTCTATGCCTGTTTCTTGCAAAATTTGACGCGAAATACGATTCATTTTATTAATCGTTTCAATCATATGCACAGGAATACGAATCGTACGCGCTTGGTCGGCAATACTGCGCGTAATCGCTTGGCGAATCCACCACGTGGCATAAGTAGAAAACTTATAGCCACGGCGATATTCAAACTTATCGACCGCTTTCATTAGGCCAATATTGCCTTCTTGAATCAAATCTAAAAATTGCAGGCCGCGATTGGTGTATTTTTTAGCAATTGAAATCACCAAACGCAAGTTGGCTTCAATCATTTCGCGTTTAGCACGGCGCGCGCGCGCCTCACCCGTGGTCATTTGCTTGTTAATTTCTTTTAGCTCTTTAATCGGAATACCGACTTTAGTTTCTAACGCAATTAGTCTATCTTGTTGATCGACAATAGAGTGTTTATAACGCACCAATTTTTCAATATACGGTTTTTCTAAGCGCAATTCGTTATCTAGCCAAGTTAAGTTAATCTCGTTACCTGGAAAGCTTTTGATGAAATGTGGGCGCGGCATACCCGATTTATCTACGCAAAATTCCATAATTTTACGTTCGTGACCGCGCACTTCTTCCACCAAAATACGCACTTGTTCGCACAAGGCTTCAACCTGTTTGGCAGAGAATCGAAACGCCGTTAGCTCTTGCAACACCGATTCATGCAGCTTTTTATAGCCCGCATTTTGCGAACCTTCATTTTCGCGAATCAAGTTCATCTCGGTGTTGGCCTTGCGAATAATCGCAAAACGCTTTAATACTTCTTCTTTTAATTTTGCCAATGCCTCAGCTGAGATTGCGGCGGCTTTTGCGCCATCTTCATCATCGTCTTCATCGGCATCAACATCAGGCTCTTCTTCATCGGCCACTTCGGCGGCAATTGCATCTTCTAAACCAATATCGCTATCAATTAAGCCATCCACCAAATCATCAACACTTAGCTCATCTTTTTCGACTTTATCAACCATATTTAATAATTGAGTAATCGTGGTCGGGCAAGCAGCAATCGCTTGCACCATGTGTTTTAGGCCATCTTCAATACGTTTGGCGATTTCAATTTCGCCTTCGCGCGTCAGCAAATCTACCGTACCCATCTCGCGCATATACATACGTACTGGGTCTGTGGTGCGGCCAAAGTCAGAATCTACCGTGGCTAGCGCAGCCTCTGCCTCTTCTACCGCATCTTCGTCGGTTACAGGTGCTGGCGCATCCGACATTAACAACACTTCAGCATCAGGCGCTTCTTCGTACACCTGAATGCCCATATCGTTAATCATGCCAATAATGCCGTCAATTTGCTCAGAGTTTTGTACGTCATCTGGCAAGTGATCGTTAATCTCAGCATAAGTTAAATAGCCGCGCTCTTTACCCAAAATAATCAGCGTTTTTAAACGTGAACGGCGCGCTTCGGCGTCCATCGCCACTGCCGCTGGATCTAGCGCCGCTTCGGCTGCTAGCTTATTCCGCTCTTTTTCTAGGGTTTTGTCTGATTTTGGTCTGGCCATGCCTGATCCTATTCTATACGTACTATTCAAGTACTATTCACTTACTATTCGTTGAGTCCTGCTATTTTCTATCTGCCACTTAACGCAGAAAACCCGCAATTATACTGCAAAAAGCGCTTAATTTTAAGCCCTTGTTGGCACTTTTTACTTAAGATTGAATCGCTTAGCAACCTTTTAGGTTTTATAGCAAGGTTTAAGTTTTTTTGGCCGTTAAATTTTTAAGCATTTCGCGCTCATCAATGGTTAATGCGCTAAACGGCTTTTCTTTCAGCGCATCCAACATGCTAAGACCTTGCTTTTGCTGCGCCAGCTCTACTAATTGGGTACGCGCACCCTCAAATTCAAGCGCAAAATCCAAAGTCTCGTCCAACAAATGCAATTCACGCCCAATATCATGCAACAATCGCGGGGCAATTTGCGATTCAATGGTGTGTAGCAAAGCAGCTGGCTTAGATTTTGGCTGCGCAAGCGCCGCTTGGATAGTGACTTGCAGCAGCAGATCTTCTTCATTAAAGCCCTGCGCAAAACTACTATGTTCTAACTTCACCAAATCAGGCCGCATCAAAGCCATCAGTACAAACCGTTTTTTAATGCTAATTGGCGCACGGCTTTGGCGTTGCGTGGCCTTGGCTGGCGGCCTGTTTGGCGCAGGCAGCTTTAGCAAGCTTTGCATTTCAGCTTCCGTCACATCGGCCAGCTCTGCAATGCGTTTACGCAACATCAGTGAAAATCTGGGCGCGGTAATTTGCCGCAAAATTGGCTCGGCTTCGTTTAAAAACTGTACTTTATCTTCTTGCGAGTTTAAGGCGTTATTTTCGCTTAAATGCTGCACAATATATTGCGAAAGCGGCATAGCAGCCTGCATTTCAGCCTCAATTTTTTCTTTGCCATACTCGCGCACATAGCTGTCTGGGTCATGCTCTTTTGGCAGAAATAAAAAGCGTAATTTTAGGCCATCTGTTAACGCTGGCAGCGCATTCATCGCCGCGCGCCAAGCGGCGGTGCGCCCGGCATTATCGCCATCAAAACAAAATACAATTTCGTCAGTTTGGCGCATTAATTTGGTAATGTGAAATGGCGTGGTCGCGGTGCCAAGTGCGGCTACTGCATATTCAATACCGTATTGCGCTAGCGCTACCACGTCCATATAACCTTCCACCACCAGCACGCGACCTGCGTCACGAATGGCGCGGCGTGCGACGAATAAGCCATACAATTCATGGCCTTTTTGAAATAGCGGCGTTTCGGGTGAGTTGTAATATTTTGGCGTGTCTTCGTTGTTAATCACGCGCCCGCCAAAGCCAATCACTTGGCCTTTTTGGTCATGAATTGGAAACATAATGCGGTCACGAAAACGGTCGTAACGCTTGCCTTGATCATTCTCCACCACCAAACCCGCGGTTTGCAAGGCTTGGTTTTCGTAATTGGCAAATACGCTTTGCAAGTTTTGCCAGCCCGCAGGCGCATAACCAATTTGAAATTTGGCCGCGATTACGCCGCTTAATCCACGGCCCTTTAAATATTCAATCGCACGAGGTGAATTTTTTAGCTCCGCCTTGTAATAATTAGCCGCTTGTTGCAAGGTTTCTTGCAAACCCAGTTTGATGGTTTTATTTTGCGCATCAACCTCTCGCGATTGCGGTGTAGAATCTTCTTTAGGCACAATCATGCCGACATTTTTGGCTAAATCGTTTATCGCCTCAATAAAACTTAGCCCTGCATATTCCATTAAAAAGCCAATGGCCGTGCCGTGCGCACCGCAACCAAAGCAATGATAAAACTGCTTGGTGGGGCTTACCGTAAAGCTGGGGGATTTTTCATTGTGGAACGGGCAACAAGCAGAATAATTCGCACCCGCTTTTTTCAGCGGCACGCTTTTGTCTATTACGTCAACCACGTCGACGCGATTGAGTAACTCTTGGATGAAACTTTCTGGAATCATAGGTATGAGTTCAAATAAAAAAAGGAGCTTTCGCTCCTTTCGTTTTGCTGCGTACTTTTAATTAGCTCAAACGCGCTTTAATCAAGCCTGAAACCTTGCCCATATCCGCCATGCCAGCAACCAACGGCTTCACTAAACCAACCACTTTGCCCATGTCTTTTGCGCCTTGTGCGCCGCTGTCGGCAATCACCTGGTCAACAATCGCGCTAATTTCAGCATCACTCATTTGTTTTGGCAGGTAAGTTTGCAATACGCTCACTTCAAACTTTTCAATATCGGCTAAATCTACACGGTTAGCTGATTCAAATGCAGAGATTGAATCGCGGCGTTGTTTGAGCATTTTTTCAATGACAGCAATCACGTCTGCATCCGTCAGCTCAATGCGCTCATCGACCTCGCGCTGCTTAATGGCAGAAAGTAACAGGCGAACCGCCCCAAGACGCGCGCTATCCTTAGCGCGCATGGCGGTTTTCATGTCTTCGGTGATTTGGTTTTTTAAGCTCATTGTTTTAAAAACTTATAGACTAAAAACTTGCAGAGCTCGGTTTACTTGCTAATGTACTTGTCGAAATTGGCTGAATAATCGGCCACGTTTTCGGTGAGCGCCAATTTGTATTGACTAACAAAATACTCAATCGCGGCATCTTTTTCAGCTTCAAATGCTTCTTTATTGCCGCATTGTGATGCAATCACAAACGCATTAAAGCGCGCTGACGAGTAAGCAAAACCCGCACTGACCACACCGCGATCAGTATCGTTTTGAGCGTTGGCGTGTGCAATAAAGCTATCTGCCACTTTCCAAAAAGCATCATTTTCTGGTTTGACTTGTGATTCTGCCATTGGTTAACTCTTAATACAGTTTTGCTGGAAGGGTCTGATTACGCAGGCGACGATACTGACGTTTAACCGCAGCAGCGGCTTTACGTTTACGTTCCCATGTTGGCTTTTCGTAAAATTCGCGCGCGCGCAAATCATTCAACAAACCAGTTTTTTCAATTAGGCGTTTAAAACGGCGCAGGGCAACGTCAAACGGCTCATTCTCTTTTACGCGTACACTAGACATTAATTCTCTCTTATCGACTGTCGTTCAGGTTTTAAATGGTTAATTACTCAAATAAACGGTTTACCCGTTACAAACTTGAGAAAAGCCTGACATATTAATCGTATAATGCTTTTTTTTCAACCTTTATCATACTTTTCTATGGCTTTTATGCAGTTGCCATAAAAGAATTCAACAAGCGTTATTCAATTGTAGGCATTCATGTTAGTACTGGGTTTTGAATCATCGTGCGACGAAACTGGCGTTGCATTATACGACACCGAATTGGGGCTGCTATCGCACGCACTACATTCGCAAGTTGAAATGCATGCAGAATTTGGCGGCGTGGTGCCAGAGCTTGCCTCGCGGGACCATATTCGGCGGGCCTTGCCGCTAACCGAAATCGTATTAAAGCAAGCCAATAAAATCTTAAAAGATATTGATGCAATCGCCTACACGCAAGGCCCAGGCTTGGCTGGTGCGCTGTTGGTGGGTACCAGCATTGCGCAATCGCTAGCTTTTGCGCTTAATGTGCCAAGCCTGGGTGTACATCATTTAGAAGGCCATCTGCTGGCGCCCTTGTTAGAAGCAAATCCGCCACAATTTCCGTTTATTGCACTATTAGTTTCTGGCGGGCATAGTCAATTAATGCGCGTGGATGGCATTGGCGAATATGAATTGCTGGGCGATACGCTAGACGACGCGGCGGGCGAAGCGTTTGATAAAACGGCGAAATTACTCGGCCTTGGTTACCCCGGCGGGCCAGCATTGGCAAAGCTTGCGACGCTAGGAAGTGCTCACTTTACACTGCCAAGACCGAAGCTAAACAGCAAGGATTTAAACTTTAGTTTTAGCGGTTTAAAAACGGCAGTGCTTACATTGGTGAATAATAATCAGCCGCTGACGGATGACATTAAAAAAAATATCGCTTGGGAATTTCAAGAAGCTGTCACTGAAATACTCACCACAAAATGTATGGCGGCTTTGCGTGAAACAGGCTTAGACAGCTTGGTAGTTTCTGGCGGTGTGGGCGCAAACACAAGGCTGAGAGAAAGACTAAATGCGGCAACTAAGAAAAAACTCTGTAAAGTGAGTTATCCAAGATTAGAATTTTGCACCGACAACGGCGCGATGATTGCTTTTGCAGGCGCGATGAGGTTGAAAGCACATGCCCTGCAAGCCAATAACCACGAGGCTGCTGGCGCATATGCTTTTAGCATAAAGCCACGCTGGAATTTGGCCGAACTAACAAAACCTTAAACATCATTCGCGCAATCAATTGCGATCCTACGAATGCACACAATGTAGGAGCGATTTTTAAATCGCGAGCTGTAAAACTTTATCTTTTTTTAAACCCAGATTCTGTACCATTCATCAACTTTTGAATATTGCTTTTATGCCGCCAAACCAGCATAACCGCCATCACCAGCACCATCAGCACATAATCTTTATAGGGCAACAAAAAACACGCATAAATGGGCGACAATGCAGCCGCCGCAATGGCAGATAACGAAGAAATTCGGGTAATAGCAAACACTAAAATCCATGTAATTAAACACGCTAGTGCCAACCAGCCAGAAACCGCCAGCATCACACCCAGCGCGGTTGCCACGCCTTTTCCCCCTTTAAATTTATGATAAATAGGGTATAAATGCCCAAAGAAAACCGCCAAACCCACCGCGGCCACCACCCACATCAACATATCGGTTTGCAACGCCAACCAAACAGGCAGCCAGCCCTTAAGCGCATCCCCCAGCAACGTTAAAATGGCGGGCAATTTTTTACCACTACGCGCAATATTAGTGGCCCCAATATTGCCACTACCCACGGTGCGCGGGTCTGGCAGGCCAAATAGCTTGCTCAATAAAATGCCAAACGAAATTGACCCGATAAGATAAGCGGCAACAATCCACACTAACGGAATTAAAGTAACGGGAATAAAACCTAACTCATTCATCAATCTTGTCCATTCATAAATAAATCCTAGTCATAAAATCGCTCTTCGCCTTACACAGCCGTCATTCCCGCACAGCTGTCATTCCGACGAAAGTCGGAATCTAGTGACTTAAATAATGTAAGTTACTAATTATTGGTATTATATTACTGGATTCCGACTTTCGTCGGAATGACAAGCGAGAATAAGTAATATGGACAGCATTTTTATCAGCGAACTAAAAGTAAAAACCAAACTAGGCGTCCCTGCGTGGGAGCGCATGGTGGCGCAAACCATTATTTTAGATATTGAAATTGGCTACGATTTAAGCAAAGCGGGTAAAAGTGATGCCATTGCCGACACGATTGATTACGGCGCAGTGGTTGCACGCATTCAAGCCTCGCTAAGCGAACACAGTTTTCAACTAGTAGAAGCTTTGGCTGAGCATGTGTGCCAATTGATTTTGAGTGAATTTGGCGCGTTAAGTGTGAAAGTAAAAGTCGCTAAACCTGGGATATTGGCGGGGCTGAAGGCTTTGGGAGTTGTGATTGAGCGGTAAAAGAGTAAGGTAATTTAATATTAATATTAATATTAATATTTTTTTAATTAGGGGAAAGTATGTCATTTATTACGTTTTGCAAGCAAAAGAAAGATAGTTTTATGTCGTTATTTTCAGCTGTAAAAGCCAACAAAGCACTAACTTTGTTTTACACATTAGCTGTTTTTGTCGGCTCCACAATAGCAGCTCCAATTGTTATGAAAGGATTTAATTATTTTTTCCCGCAGTTTGATGACACAAGCGCTATCATTCAAAATCAAAATACGCAATTTGAATTGATGAGAGAAAACCTGAGCAAAATTGAAGGTACATTAAGTGGTAAAGATCAAAATTACATAAAAGCAGCATTCAGTTCAATGAAATCTCTAAAAAACGAAAGTGATAATTTAGCAAAATATGTTGTCGCTCTTAAGGATGAAAATGAGAGCCTTAACATGTTATTAAAAAATGAAAAAGGGATTGATGGCGAAGATTTGATAAGCAAATATCAAGCAAGCCAAAAGCTTGATAGCCAAAGGCAAGAAACAATTAAAGGTGTTTCAAATGAACGCGACAACTTAACGCAACGCATTACAAGCTTGCAAACAGAAAATAACAAACTTAATCAATCGCTTGAAGCCGAAAAATTAAATAGCTAAAATCAACCAACTACTACACTACAAGTTAGCAGTAGCAATAGTGAGTTTGTTTTAAAAAATGATGCAGGCACAAAAATTGATGGCCAAACCTCATTTGGTTTTAATAGTAATGGTAGTTCTTATGATTGGTCTTATGTTAGCTTAACAACGGTTAAAGACGATAAAAGTGTTTCAATAAAACAGCTTTATCCTGGTCAAGGTTTACCGTTTACCAGTGAAAATGGCAAGCCATGCAACTTAGTTTATAACGGCGTTACTGGCACAGGCTCTGATTTGGTAGGAAAATTTTCATCATCCTGTCAAAGTTAGATTTTTTAGTTTCGGTAAAGTCTGTTACTTCCCTCGGCTAACGACTTGGTTCAAAAGTCATTGGATTCCGTGTCAAGCACGGAATGACGGTGGTGCTTAGCGGGTTTTCCACCCCCTTACGCCACGCCGAGCAACGCAATCAACAAAGGAGTTTTCGTCGAGGACTGTCTGAGCGCTGAAAGCGCGAGTTCCGCAGACGCCTTTGTTGATGAGTAGCCCAGGGTGGCCGTAGGCATGGTGTGGGGGGGTTTTTTGTTTTGGTACTTATGCAAGTACTAAGCAAAATAAAGTATCTCGCCTACGGGCGAAAAGTTAGGTTCAAGTTTCACCATTGCCCCTCTCCCTCCTGCGGGCGAGTGGCTTACGCACGTAGCAGGTTTTGCCTTTGCTTTTGATTTTAGCTCCCCTGCTGCCGCGCCTGTGATGATTTAAAAAGTTGGGAGCTTTTGAGCGAGGACTGTTTGAGCTCCGCGGCAAGCCACGGTGTGTGTGGCTTGTTAGGGCGAGTTCCGCAGCGCCCAACTTTTTAAATCAGCGCAGGAAATAAGCGGTAGGGGGTGCTCTTTTCTTTGGTTACTTTACTTTTGTCTAAGCAAAAGAAAGTAACTCGCCTAGAGGCGAAAAAATAAGGTTCAGGTTTCGCCATTGCCCCTCTCCTTAGCCCTCTCCCGTTGAGTCAGTATTTGGCTTCCTCGTGGAATATATGCGCTGAAGCGCATTATTCACACGTGACGGGCGAGAAATTATCCCCTCGGGTGATGCACACTATGCAATTGCTTCAAGCGCTCTCTCGCTACATGCGTATAAATCTGCGTGGTAGAAATATCTGCATGCCCCAACAACATTTGCACCACGCGCAAATCGGCACCGTGATTCAACAAATGCGTGGCAAAGGCGTGGCGCAACACGTGCGGGCTTATATTTTTAGTAATACCCGCAACCAGCGCATAGCGTTTGATTAAATACCAAAAGGCTTGCCGCGTCATCGCGCCGCCTCGGGTAGTGGCGAACATGGCGTCGGTCATTTGGCCGTCTAAAATTTTCGGGCGCGCGGTTTTAAGGTATTGGTCTATCCAATCCGCCGCCTCTTCGCCCATCGGCACTAATCGCGTCTTACTACCTTTGCCCGTTACGCGCACCACGCCATCTTGCGTACTCACTTCGTTCACTTTCACCGTCACTAACTCTGAGACGCGCAAGCCGCTTGCGTACAGAAGTTCTAGCATGGCTCTATCGCGCAGGCCAATAGACTGGTTGATATCGGGAGCATTGAGTAAATCTTCTACTTCGCTTTCGTTTAAGCTTTTGGGCAAGCTGCGGGGTAATTTGGGCGATTCGATTTGCAGCGTGGGGTCAGTTTTAATTAAATTTTCTCGCAGCGCATAGCGATAAAACCGTCTCAAACTGGCTATTAGCCTGCTGATGCTGCGTGGTTTTCTTTGTGGAAATTTTACAGCTAAATATTGCTGAATATTAGCTTGATTGGCTTCAAGTAATTGGCTTTTATTTTTTATAAGCCACGCATTAAACTGACTTAAATCGGCGCGGTAACTTTCTAAAGTATTTTTAGATAAGCCATCTTCAAGCCAAAGGTGATCGATAAAAGTATCAAGCTGGCTATTGTCGATTTCGGCATCTGTCAAAAGCCTAGGTCTTTCAAAAGTTTAGTCCTTCATGTTTGAGTAACCATTTTTTTACTTTTAAGCCATCTGGATTACCTTGCATAAATCCACCAATACCATTTTGCGCAACCACGCGATGGCATGGGACGATTAAAGGCAAATTATTCGCGCCACAAGCATTAGCCACTGCACGTGGCCCGCTGCCAATCTGTGCCGCAAGTTGCCCATAAGTGAGCACTTGCCCACACGGAATCGCGCTGATTGCTTGCCATACGCGTTGTTGAAAAGGTGTGCCGTGTTGATTCACTGGCAGTTTAAAATCATGATTGTCACGATTAAAATACGCGGTGATTTGTTTGGCAATGGTTTGCACCGTTTTATTTTCGGCAGGTTTTGGCGCATGCTTTTCGGTTAATAATTCAATTGAAACCTGCTCACCCAAGGTTTTATCTTTAAGCGCAAAAAAACCGACAGCGCCAAAAGGCGCATCAATAATCGCATCGAACTGCAATGGAAGTTTGTTTGCTGTTTGCATAACGATTAATGTACTCTAATCTAACCGTGGCTTGCAACAACGGCATGCAATAAAAAAGCCCCAAACAGTTGGGGCTTTTAATATGCTGCTTTTTATGATTCTATGAAGCTTATTCGGCTGCTGCTGGTGCCAATACTTCTTTTTCGCGCGCAAATAATTTCTCTTTAATACGTGCAGATTTACCTGAACGCTCACGCAAGTAGTACAACTTAGCACGACGAACATCACCACGGCGTTTCACTTCGATTGAAGCGATTGCTGGTGAATAAGTTTGAAACGTACGTTCTACGCCCTCGCCAGATGAAATTTTACGCACAATGAATGATGAGTTTAAACCACGGTTGCGAATAGCAATTACGACGCCTTCGTAAGCCTGCACACGTTTACGTGTACCTTCAACTACGTTTACGCCAACGACTACTGTATCGCCAGGGGCGAAATTAGGAATTGCTTTGCCCAAACGCGCAATTTCTTCCTCTTCCAACATTTTAATAATATCTGCCATGCTATTTTCCTTTATTTATCGCTTAAATTGGCTTTTTAAAGCTAAGCTTCTTAAAACCAACCCTCGCGAGTTCCTTTTAATTATAAAGAGGCTTGTTCCTGCTCTCTAATGCCATCTTGTAGCAGCCGTGCTTCTTCTTTCGTCAACGGCCTTGCGGCCAATAAATCCGGGCGTTTCGCCCTTGTTAGCAATAACGATTGTTTTAATCGCCATTCTCTAATTTTTGCGTGATTACCTGATAATAAAACCTCTGGCACCACTTTACCTTCATGCGTTTCAGGTCGCGTGTAATGCGGGCAATCTAGCAATCCGTTTACAAACGAATCTTCAATCGCTGAATCTGCATCACCCAACACACCCGGCAATTGCCTTACAACTGCATCTATAAGCGCCATGGCAGGCAATTCTCCACCACTTAACACATAGTCGCCAATTGAGATTTCCTCGTCTACTAGCGCGTCTAACAAACGTTCATCAACACCTTCGTAACGGCTTGCCAACAAAATTAAACCTTGTTGCTGGCTTAGTTGCATCACTTTTTCATGCGTTAACGGTGTACCGCGTGGCGATAAATGTATTACGTGTGGTTTAACACCTAAGCCAGCTTGGTTTTGTTTTGCCGCCTCAATTGCTTTTGCAAGAGGCTCTGCCAACATTACCATTCCTGGCCCACCACCATACGGCCTATCATCCACCGTTTTGTGATTATCTGCGGTAAATTCACGCGGGTTAATCACCTGTAAACTATAAATCTTTTTGTCTAGCGCCCTGCTGGTAATACCATGCTTAGAAATAGCATCAAACATTTCAGGAAACAGGCTAATGACATCGAACTTCATTTAACACTCAACGCCATTAGAAATCTGCATCCCAGTCAACCAGCATTGTTTTTGCTTCCAAACTCACGTCTACAATCACTTGCGCAATGTATGGAATCAAACGCTCAATGTTATCTTCACTTTTTGCAACAACCACATCATTCGCGCCTGTTGCAAACACATCACTTACTTTGCCAAAATCAACACCTTGCTGATTTTTGACTGCTAGCCCGATTAAATCAGACCAGTAATATTCTTCAGTTTCTAACATTGGCAATAATGCTCTAGGCACCGCTATTTGCTTGCCTTTGCAAGCAAAGGCTGCATCTCTATCATCAATGCCTTGCAGCTTTACCACTAATACATCGTTATGCGTTTTTGCCTCTTTAACGGTTAGCTCACGCCAATCGTCATCTTTACCAATCCACCAAGTTTTGTAATCTAACAAACCATCAAATACTTCGGTGTCGGGCACTATTTTTAGCCACCCAAAAACGCCATATGGGGCGAAAACGCGCCCCATTATAACTAAATCACTATTTGGTGGTGTTTTTTTAGCTGTCAATTATTCAGCTGCTGGCACTTCTGGTGCTGCTTCAGCAATAACTTCTGCTGGTGCTTCTTCAGCAGGAGCAGCTTCTGCGGCGGCTTTTGCAGCAGCGGCTTCTTCAGCTGCTTTTTCTGCCTCAGCGGCAGCTTTCGCATCGGCTTCCGCTTTGGCAGCATCGGCTGCTGCTTTTACTTTTGCGGCTTCAGCAGCGGCAATAGTTGCTTTTTTAGCATCGGCTTTAGCAGCATCTTTTGCTTTTGCAGCGATTGCAGCTTCTGGGCCTTTAGCGTGTGTTTTGGCTAAACGTGCAACAGTATCTGACATTTGCGCGCCATTACCTGTCCAATAGGTAATACGGGCTGCGTCAATACGCAAGCCTTCTGCGCCAGCTTTAGCAGATGGGTTGTAAAAACCCACGCGCTCAATAAAGCGACCATCGCGGCGATTGCGTGAATCGGCCACAACAACGTTGTAAAATGGGGTCTTTTTAGAGCCACCACGTGATAAACGAATAACGACCATAATCTTGTTCTCTAATAAACTGTGACAGAAAGGCGCGGATTATACGCCAAAAATAGGTGATGCTGCAAGCAGTAAAACATGCTTTTATTGCGCTTTAGTTTGCATAACGTGTAGGATCGCTAATACCCGCCTTAATAAAGCCTTCGCGGCGCAAACGGCACGAATCACATTTTCCGCACGCGCGGCCTAAATTATCGGCCTGATAGCACGAAACGGTTGTGGCATAATCCAAGTCCAGCTTGGTGCCTAGCGCAATAATTTCAGCTTTTGTCATGTCGATTAAGGGCGCATGCACAGTAATAGTTTGGCCTTCTACCGCGCTTTTTGTGGCTAAATTGGCCATTTGTTGAAACGCTTTGACATATTCACCACGACAATCGGGGTAGCCCGAATAATCTAGCGCATTCACGCCAATAAAAATATCTTGCGCGCCTAATACTTCAGCCCAAGCCAAACTAAGCGAAAGCATAATGGTATTGCGTGCTGGCACATAAGTCACGGGAATGCCGGCAGGAATAGGATTAACGCCACTCTCTGGTATGTCGATGTTCTTATCAGTTAGCGCAGAGCCGCCAAACAAACTTAAATCTAATTGCACCGTTTTATGCTGTTTTGCACCAAGGCTGTGGGCTATATTCTGCGCGGCTTGCAGCTCGGCAATATGGCGCTGGTGATAATCTAAACTTAAGCAATAGCACTCAAAACCTTGGTGCTTGGCAATCGCCAAGCAAGTTGCGGAATCGAGCCCGCCAGAGAGCAGCACAACGGCTTTTTTTGTCATATTCATATCAAACTATAGCAACACTTAACATAATCTCTTCCGTCATTCCCGCGCAGGCAGGAATGACGATTGAAAGCTGTTTTAGTTTAAACACCTTGTTTCTCGCCCCATAATATTTTATGCAATTGCACTTGCATTCTTACAGGCAATTTATCCTCCAACACCCAGCCTGCAAGCGCTTCTGCGGATAGATCGTGAAAACTGGGTGAAAGCAAAATCGGGCATTTTTCTATCAGTTTTAACTCAATAATTTTGGCTTTTGCCCAATCGTAATCTTCGCGATTTACCAGTACAAATTTAATTTCATCGCTTGGTTTAAGGTGATTGACGTTACTCCAAAGCATATTTTTTTCTTCATTCGAGGCTGGCGTTTTAATGTCTAAAATCACTGACACGCGTTTATCAACTGGCGCAATATCCATCGCGCCGCCCGTTTCTAGTGAAACGCTGTAACCAGCATCGCATAAGGCTTTCAGCAATAGTAAACACTCACGTTGCGCCAGCGGCTCACCGCCTGTGACGGTGACATAACGCGTACCAAAACTAGCCACTTTTTGCATAATTTCTGCAATTTCCATGTTGCCGCCGCCGCTAAATGCATACGCTGTATCGCAGTAGGTGCAGCGCATCGGGCAACCCGTCAGTCGCACAAATACGGTTGGCAAGCCAACGCGCGAGGTTTCACCTTGTAGTGAATGAAAAATTTCGTAGATTTTGAGCGACATATAGTTAAGACAATTAACGCCAACAGTCAAGTTGGCGCTATTTTACAGCGAATAACAATTTTATTAGCGCATTAATTGATTGCGTTTATTTTATCGCGTCAAGCGCTTTCAAGCGTCTTTGCGCGTTGGGCGTTACAGCAGCTTCAGGATATTTGGCCACTAAATCACGTAGCGTTTTTTTAGCGCTGGCGACTTGCCCCAGCTGAATTTGACCGTTAGCCATGTTGTACATCGCATCGGGCACTTTGGCACTTTCTGGATGCAAATCAATCACTTTTTGCTGCGTTGCGATGCTAGATTTATAGTTTTTTAAGGCAAATTGACTGTAGCCCATGCCGTACAGCGCATCGGGCGCCAATTTGCTAGTAGGAAACTCGCGCAAAAACGCATCAAATGCGGCAAACGCCTCTTTATGCTTGGCCGATTGGCTTAGCACATTCGCATCGGCAAAGGCTTTGGCGTCTTTTTCTTCTGTCGTTGACGAACTAAGCGTTATAGTAGAAGGCGCGCTGTTATTGATGCTTGAAGCTGAAGAACCACCTTCAATTTTACGCAGCCTAGTATCGGTATCCACATACAAATCTTTTTGACGCGCTTGCGTGGCTTCTAAATTATGCTGTGCGACTTCTAAATCACCTTTTAAATTGGCCACTTCTTGCTTTAAGGTTTCAATTTGATTTTGCATTTCACTTAAGCCGCCGCCTTGCACAATCGCTTCAATCGCGGCAATGCGCTTTTCCATCGCGGTTGAGGCTTTTTTCAAATCGGCAATCGCTGACATCGCTGCATTGTGGTCGCTTTGTTGTTTGGCTTCTACTTCTACTATTTTTTTGCGCGCTTCTTTATCGTCAAACAGCGCAGCGTGCGCTGTATTAAAAAATGAAGCGAGCGCAAAAAGACTTAAGCCAACCACCACTATTTTTTTTATCATACTGCGTTGAATAACATTCATCTAAAAACCTTTAATTTATCCCGTTCATGGTGAGCCTGTCGAGCCATGAGAACTACTTCCTTCGACAAGCTCAAAATGAACGCTAACTTGCTTAATCGCCTTCGTAAACAACATCGGCACGGCGATTTTTAGCAAAACAATCTTCATTATCGCAATTTTGTACCGCTTTCTCTTCACCGTAACTGATTGTTTCTATTTGATTATCTTTTACACCAAGCAGATTTAAGGCTTTTTTAACCGCAACCGAGCGACGTTGCCCAAGCGATACATTATATTCGCGTGTACCACGTTCATCGGTATTGCCTTGCACCACCACTTTGGTATCTGGATGCGCCAGCAAATATTTGCTATGCGCCTCTATAATTGGGCGATATTCAGCTTTAACCGCATCGCTGTTGTAATCAAAATAAATATTACGTTTTGAAAGAATATTGTTTGGGTCTTTAAGCGGGTTGTTTTTATCATCCATGCTTGCGTTGCTATCAATTTGTGCTTCTTTTATGGCATTGGTATCCGCGCCGCTATTGTCTACTGGCTTGGTATTTCCAGCCGTTGATGCAGAAGGGCTTTTATCTTCCACCGCGGCAGGTTTCATCGGCGTACTTTTACACGCCACTAATGCGGTTGAAATTGCCAGCGCCATCAATAATTTTGTGCTTAGCTTATATTGAGTATTTAAATTGGTCATCGTGCTTTCTCCTAATTGATACCCATTAATGGGTATATGTACGTTGTTGATTCAAACTATTAATTTAATATAACGCGTTCATTTAATACGATTTTTTGCTAGTTGCTTATTATGTCGCAGGCAAGTTAATGATTGAATGGCCAACTTAATTAATGAGCGGGCCCCACGCGGGCTCACGCACATCGCCAGATGCATCATTTAGGCGTTGATGCACTTTTCCATCGCTTGACACCGCCGCCAGTGTGCCGCGGCCGCGCGCTTTGGTGGCATATAAAATGACGCGACCATTTGGTGCAAAACTGGGTGATTCGTCTTGCGCGCCCTCACTTAATAATTGCACTTGGCCAGAAGCTAAATCTTGCAATGCGACACGAAATTTGCCGCCGTCATTGCGAATATACGCCAAGCTTTTGCCATCGGGTGAAAAACGTGGTGAAACATTATAACTACCTTCAAATGTCACGCGACTAACCGCGCCGCCGCCAGCAGGCGTTTTGTATATTTGCGGCTTGCCGCCGCGGTCTGAGCTAAAATAAATCCACGCGCCATCGGGTGAGAAAGCAGGCTCGGTATCAATGCCATTACTTTTAGTAATTTGTTTTAAATCACCACCGCTTGATGAAACCGTATAAATTTGCGAATTTGCGCCGTACGTGAGCACAATCGCCAATTTACTACCATCGGGCGACCAAGCAGGCGCGCTATTGTTGCCTTTATAGTTAGCCAACACATTTTGCGCGCCGCCGCTCAGCGATTGCATATAAATAATTGGTTTTTTCTTTTGAAACGATACATAAGCCAGCTTTGTGCCGTCAGGCGACCAAGCGGGCGAGATTATCGGCTCGTTCGATCGCAGTACAGGCTGCGGGTTAAAGCCATCAGCATCAGCCACTTGCAAGGCATATTGCTTGCCAGTTTTGGTGATATACGCAATATGGCTGGCAAACATGCCGCTTTGGCCCGTGAGTTTTTGGTAAATCACATCGGCAATTTTGTGTGCGGTGGTACGGGTTTGGCTGGGGTTTATTTGATATTCCATGCCTGCCAACTGCGTTTGTTTAAGCGCATCCATCAACTGAAAGCTGACTTTTAACTTACTGCCCACATTTTCAACGTTACCCACGGTTAAGGCTTGTGCTTGCAAAGCTGTCCATTCGGCGTACTTAATTTGCGTTGCGTTAATAGGCAAATTAGCCATGCCACGTGTTTCTAACACGCGAAACAAGCCGCTGCGCGCTAAATCGGCGGCAATAATTTCGTTGATATTTTCTTTGGTATTGGCCGCGCCGCCAAAAGGTACGATGGCGATGGGAATTTGACTTGAGCCGCCGCCACTAATTTCAATTTCAAGCGCGGCGTAAACTAAGGTAGGCAATAATGAGGCGCTTAAAAAAGCCGCACAAAAAAACATCTTTTTAAATAGATTCATAAGCAATTGGTATTTTGTTTGTTAAAAATTTCAACTAAATTCTACTGCAAAGCCGCACTTTTTTCACAGCATTTACACTTTATTACAACTATTACGCTTTGTTAACACCGCTAAATCATTAAAAAATTGATTAATCATTGGGCCTAAATTTTAGGTTGAGATGTTTAAACTGTGATTTTAAACTCGTGTCCGGTGGTAAGGGCAATGGCTCGGATGCAATAATGGCGCGCTCTACCGCCTCGTCGCAAGCATCACTGCCGCTCGATTTGGTAATTTTTGGCGTGCCGCCAATTTCTCCTGTTGGTAATACGTTAATCTCGACTTTAATTTCTGGGCTGCCATCGCCGCACAGCGCTTTATTAACATTGCTGCGAATTTTAGCCTTAATTTTTTCGGTATATTCGCCAATTAAACTCGCGTTTGCGGCGCTGGCTAACTTATCGTCATTGCCGTTTGTTTCATTTAAAATCTCTTTTTGCGCCTTTCTTAGCGCATCTTTATTGGCTTTTTCAACTGCTTTTTTATCTTTCAATTCTTCATCACGCGCCTCATTTTTTAATTTTTCTAAAGCATCTTGTTTACGTTGCTCGTCGAGCTGTTTTTGCGCTAAGGCTTTTTCTTTCTTAGCTTCTTCTTTTTGCTCTTCAGCTTGTTTTTGTATCAGCTCTTTCTTCTTTTTTTCAAGCTCAATATCGACTTTTGGCTTTTCTGGCTTTGGTTTTTCCTCAGCAACGGGTTCAGGCTTAGGTTCTGGCTTTGGTTCTGGTTTTTCTTCTGCCACTGGCGCTGACTTCGGCTCAGGTTTCGGCACATCAGCAACATTGGGCGCTGGCAATTTATTCCATAAGGCAACTTCAGTAATCGTTTCTACTGGGTGCGCGGCTTTCCAATTAAATGAAAGCAACATGCCCGCCAACAAGGCTACATGCACGCCAATGGCTAGCGCGCCTGCTTTCCAAGTGTCTTTTTTGGCTTCTAGATTTTCTTGCTTTTTAATCATGCTAAGAAAACATTACTGCGGCGCGGGCTTAAATAGTAAACCGACTTTGTCCACTTTGGCTTGTTTCAGTAAATCCATCACTTTGATGACTTCGCCATATTGGGTTTTTTCATCGGCAGCAATCACCACCGCGCGCGCTTTCAGGCCCAGTTGTTTTTTAATTTCATACAATAGCTTATCGCGCGGCAGGCTTTTGCCTTCAATCTCAGTCATGCCATCTTTGTGTATGGTCACCACAATTGGCGCGCCTACTTGCTTCATGGCTTGGCCAACTTTTGGCAGCTCAACAAGCCCGGGGTTGGTCATCGGAGCGGTTACCATAAAAATCACCAACAGCACCAGCGTCACGTCGATGTACGGCACCACGTTGATTTGGTTCATCATGCGGCGTTTGCGGGTACGGCTCATGGCGTTAACTCCTGTTCCGTTATTTTAAGCCCACGTTTTTGCAGGGCGAAGAATCCAAAACTAGCTAGCAAAAAAGAACTGGATTCTTCGCTACACTCAGAATGACAGTGGAAGGGATAAACACCTTGATTTAAACAATCCATCATTTTTTAAGATTTACGCTGAAGAATATTCGTGAACTCTTCCATAAAGCTTTCGTATCGCACCGACAATCGGTCTACTTTTGAGGCGAATCGATTGTAAGCAATCACCGCAGGAATCGCCGCGAATAAGCCAATGGCTGTGGCAACTAGCGCCTCTGCAATGCCAGGCGCAACCTGGCTAAGCGTTGCTTGCGCCACGCTGGATAAGCCGCGAAACGCATTCATAATGCCCCACACCGTGCCAAATAGGCCGATATATGGGCTTACCGAGCCAACGCTGGCTAGAAACGGCAAGTGGGCGTCAAGGTCATCCAGCTCGCGATTGTAAGCAGCGCGCATAGCACGGCGCGAGCCTTCCATCACGTCTGAAATATCCATTTTTGTGACGGCACCCGCTTGTTGTTTATGGCGCACAAATTCTTTAAAACCCGCTTCAAATATGCTAGCCATGCCTTGCGGTTTGCGCCGACCTGCGGTCACGCTTTCGTACAATTTACCTAAATCGCCGCCAGTCCAAAATTTATTTTCAAACGCTTCCGATTCCGCGTCTGCGCGCTTAATGGTCGCCACTTTAATAAAAATATACCACCACGAAAACAGCGAAGTAATCAGCAAAATCACCAATACCGCTTGCACTGGCAAGCTGGCGCCAGCGATTAAACTAAATAAAGACATGTCATTGGCAACGCTCATCATTACTCCAAAAAGTGCTTTTAAATAAGGGTTTTTGCCACTTGTAAAACGGCGGCTGGAATACGGGTTGGTTTAAAGGTGATGTTATTGATAAAAGCCGCTTTTACCTGCGCCTCAATCAACAATTCTTTACCTAACAAATCATGATGGCGGCAAATCGTTTGCGCGCATTGCCAGCTGCTGTTGCCAAGCGCAGTTAATTGAGATTTTACAATTAGACAATCGTTAAACTTGGCTGGTTTTTTAAAGGCAATTTGCAAGCTATGCACCACAATAATCACGTTTAGGTTATCACGCAAATCGGTTTGCTCAAAACCCAAATGACGCAGCCACTCGGTTCGCGCGCGCTCTAAAAAATTAAGATATTGTGAATGATACACCACGCCGCCCGCGTCCGTATCCTCGTAATAAACACGAATAGCCCAGTGATGTGCATGCGTATCAATCATGGTTTTCAGCAGTTTTGAGCGTCAAAATTTGAGCCAACCTATTTTGAAATGTTGAATGCAAGTAACAGTACATAAAAAAGCTGCTTTAAAAAAAATAAACTACCCTTATATTTAAAATCATTCACTTTTATTTTAGAAACTAGTTGAAAGACATTTTTGGATTTATAAAGGCTTAATATTTGCTGATAGTAGGTTAATTTTTGACGTATAGAAATAAGGTAAAGGTCGTCATTAAAAGTGATGGCCTTACTTTGACCTGATTGGCCAATATATTCTTCCAAAGCTTCAAGCTGATCGACTAACGCTTTAACATTTTGTTTGTTACGTTCTGCATTATTAACAATGGATTTTTTTTCTTTACCTGCTAAAGTTAACGACCCGCCGTGCCGCCTAAACAATGTCAGAATTTGATTCACTAATAAAATATCGCCAAGCATTCCGCTTGCAACAATGATTGAAAGATCAAAGCAGGTTGATACATCTCCCAAATCTATTTTTTTGGTCGAAATGTCTTCAATAAGTTTGACAGCCTCTACACTAAATATCATTTGATGCCCAAATCCCCATAAGTCATCATGATAGGCAGGAAACTTAACCAGTGCTGAATCTTTAAAATTGGGTTGTACCACACCTAAATCTTCCAATTTTTCGTTTACGCTGCGGCTTTTGTGTACAGCCAGTTTTACTGTTGGATTTTGTATGAGCAAACTGCGTAAAGTGGATATTTTATCTGCTTCCCAATAATCATCTTGGTCGCAATAACAGATAAAATCACTATTACAGTTTTTAAACGCATTTAAAAAGTTATAAATAACGCCTGATTTCTCTTTAGAATTGATAACTAGTTTTAGCGGTATTGTTGAAATACTTTTAAACTTATTAATGATATTAATGGTTTCATCATTAGAATTATCATCAGAAATAACGATTTCATCGGGCAAATCAAGTTGATTGTTAATACTCATCAACTGCTCAAACAGATAACGTTGACCGTTATAAGTCGCCATTGCTACTGATATGGAGATTTTTTTATCTGCTTTTATCAAGTTTTATCCTCATAATTTAGCATTTTATTGTTGCCAAACCTCACCCGCAGCCAATGTTTTAGGCACCGGCATGCCAAAGTGCTGGTAGGCCAAGCTAGTGGCGACGCGGCCACGCGGGGTGCGCATTAAATAGCCTTGTTGGATTAAATACGGCTCTAGCACGTCTTCAATCGTGTCGCGCTCTTCGCCAATCGCGGCGGCCAAATTATCCAAGCCAACAGGGCCGCCGCCGAATTTTGTCAATACCGCGCCAAGTAATTTTCTATCCATTACATCAAAGCCCAAGCTATCGACATCCAGCATTTTTAGCGCGGCATCGGCCACTTCGCTGCTGACAATGCCGTCGGCTTTCACTTGCGCATAATCGCGCACGCGGCGCAGTAATCTGTTGGATATGCGCGGTGTGCCACGGGAGCGTTTGGCGACTTCTTGCGCGCCAGATTCGGTGATTTCTACTGCTAACAAGCCTGCGCTGCGATGTACAATGCGACTCAATTCTTCAGTGGTATAAAACTCTAAGCGCGAAACAATACCAAAGCGGTCGCGCAGTGGATTGGTGAGCATGCCCGCGCGCGTGGTTGCGCCAATTAAGGTAAATGGCGGCAAATCGAGGCGCACACTGCGCGCGGCTGGCCCTTCGCCAATCATAATATCCAGCCGATAATCTTCCATGGCAGGATACAAAATCTCCTCTACCACGGGGCTTAAGCGGTGAATTTCATCAATAAACAGCACGTCATTGGGCTCTAAATTGGTAAGTAGCGCCGCTAAATCGCCCGCACGTTCTAACACTGGGCCTGAGGTTTGGCGCAAATTAACGCCCATTTCGCGCGCAATAATATGTGCCAGCGTGGTTTTGCCCAAGCCTGGCGGGCCGAATAAAAGTACATGATCTAGTGGCTCGCTGCGGCCGCGCGCGGCGCTGATGAAGATTTCTAGCTGGCTGCGCGCTTTCTCTTGGCCCACATATTCATCAAGCACTTTGGGGCGCAGCGCGCGTTCTAGCGCCTCTTCTTGCGGATTTTCGGTGGCAGATGCAATTAAACGGTCGGTTTCAATCATGCTTTAACGTTATCTTGTTTCAGTTTTTCAATCAAACGGCTATTTTAAACCGATTAGAACGCGCTTGCGTGCATTTAGTGTTGCGCGCCAGAATTTAAGCCAAGAAATATAAACCAAGAAATATCAACCAAGCATTTTAATCGCAAAAATTGCAAATTATATTTAAGCCCAAGAGTTGAGCTTGGCTTGTATGCCTAAGAATTTAATAGAGAGAAATTCTCGAGTAATTTTTTAATGGGTATAGGCGCGCCCAAAAACAGGCCTTGACCATAATGCACGCCAATATTTTTTAGTTCTTTCAATATCGCTTCACTTTCTACAAATTCGGCCACGGTTTTAATATTCATGGCCTCGGCCACGCTGTGAATCGAGCGCACCATGGCATGATCAATTTTATTACTGTCCATTTCTTTGACAAACGAGCCATCAATTTTTAAATAATCCACATCAAAATTCTTTAGGTACATAAACGATGACATGCCGCTACCAAAATCATCAAGGGCAAACGTACAGCCAATCTTTCTTAAAGCGGCGAATAAATTAATGGTATTTTTTAGATTTACAATCGCTGCAGTTTCGGTAATTTCAAAGCAAATAGCTTGTGGTGGAATAGCGTAAATGGCAAATTGCTCACGAATATAGCCAAGCAAGCTTTTATCGCTGAGCGAGGTGCCCGATAAGTTTATTGAAAATGCAACATTGCATTGCTCGTTACTTTTATTCAACAATTGACGCAATGTAGAAAATGTTTGCTTAATCACCCACCTGTCAATATTGGGCATCAGATGATAACGCTCAGCCGATGGTATAAACGTGGTAGGCAGCATGTGTTTGCCGTCTTGCCCCACTTTGCGAATCAGCACCTCAAAATGTTGTGGCTCTGGTATATGCGGCGTAAAAGGTAGTGCCGATGTGAAGGGCGCAACGCTAGCCAAAGGCAATATTGGCTGGCAATAGAGCACAAATTGTTTATCATCAATTTCGTCAGTAATATCAGCAATCGCTTCAACTGCGGTTTTACGTTGGGTGACTTCGACATCGCCGGCATTAAACAAAAAGCTTTGGTTACGCCCAGCCTTTTTGGCAGAGTAGCACGCCATATCAGCAGCGTGAATAATATCGCTAACGCTTTCAAAGCCTTGATTAATCACAACAAGTCCGATACTGACGCCAACATTAAAAATCTTGTCTTCGTACATAAATCGATAGTCGCGCACTATTTTTAACAGCGCGTTAGTGATTTGACTTGCGTCACTTAAACTACAGTTTTCTAACAACAGGCCAAATTCATCGCCGCCTAGCCGCGCCAAAGTATCGCGGTCGCGCATTCGGTTATCCAGCAGCAAACTAACCTGCTTCAATAATTCATCGCCCGCAACGTGACCACAGGTGTCGTTAACCAACTTAAACTGATCTAAATCTAAAAAACAAAACACGTGCTGGGCGTTATTTTCATGCACGCTTTTTAAGCTACGCTCTAATCTTGCTTCAAATTCTCGTCGATTAATTAAACCTGTTAAATCATCATGTTGTGTTTGATAACGCAGCATTTTAGTGGCATCGTTTACCTTATCTTGCATGCTTTCATAGGCTTGCTTTAAGCTGGTTGCCATTGAATTAAAGCCGCGTTGCAAAGTTTTTAGTTCGCCGCTGGAGTTCTCAGTAATCGTCTGCGAAAACGAGCCTTCACCCACTTTATTGACGGCATACGCAATTTCTTGAATCGGCTTAGTAATATTTCGGCCAATCCACCAAGCTAGAAGCAAGCTAAACAGCAAGCCTATTAAACCAATCAATGCAATTTTTGTTAATAAATTACGTTTTAAATCGTTCGATGCGTGCTTACTTAAATCGATATAAATTTGCCCAATTGCAGGTTTGTATAAACTATTATTTTTGGTTTCCTCTCCCGAAATTGCAACAAAATCGTCAATTTCTACTAGGCTGCGAAATACCGGCGACGTAAAAATGACGCCTTTGCTGTGGTTCAATTCGGTTAGGTTATTTTGCCTAATTTTTACAATTAGCGCGCTTGGCAATTGCGGACCACTAAGGGCTAATACTTTGCCTTTATTATCGACCACCATCACGGTCAACACTTCGTCTTCGGCCGACAGCACGCCTTGCACTAACTTTTGCAACACTTGTTTGTTGCCCGAGATAACGCCATATTCGACTGCTGGCGATAATTGTGAGGCAATAATTCGGCCGCGGTCTTGCAGCGATTGATTGAGTACCCCAAAAATATGCGACACCGCATAGCTGGCCAATATAATTGCAAACACTAAGCCTGGTATGGTGCCCAGCAGTATTACCCTAGTTTTAATGCCCAAATTTTTGACATCAAAAAATTGAGCCGTTAAGTTTTTTGCGGCCAAATTTTGCGCGTTTAAAAAATCAGTTTGCTTTTTAAACAGATCAGCATGCACCGTTAAAGACTTGGCTTTTGTCGTTTGCGTAAAAATAGAATTAATGTTTTTTTTCTTCATTTTCTACTATCTCGCTGTTTTCAAGTGTCAGCATTTTTTTATAAATAGCGTCTTCGTCAGCTATTGCAATATTAAGCGAGCGCGCTACTTGAAGATTGACGGCCACAGAAAAATATTTGGGTATTTGCGGCGATGGCAATTGATTAGACGCGGTTTGCGATTTAATGGCAATTTCGGCCGCTTGCTTGGCAATTTGCTTGGTGCTGCTATATACCGAAGCCAGCGCACCCGCTTTTACATACGACTGCGAATAGCCAAACATTGGCTTTTGATGCCGATAACTGGTTAGCAAAATAGATTCGGCTGTTTCTCGGCTGTAAATCGAACGGTCTGGAATCGCTAACATGGCTTCAGAGCTTTCAAGCAATTTTTTAAGGTTAGGAATCAATTCTGTATCATTATTCACATTCTCATCTATTAAGGTTAGGCCAAGTTGGTCTGCCTCATCCCTTAATAAGTCTAAATACTGTGATGAAGCAGACCCCAATAAAACGCCCACTTTTTTGGCCTCTGGTAGAACCGTTTTAATGAGTGTTAACTGTCGCCAAAAAGGTTGATCGAGCACAATTGCGCTAAAATTACCCAGCTCTCGCTTGCTGATTGCTAAAATTTGATTAAACACTGGCAGCGGCGTATAAATGCCCAATACTGGCGTAGTGTGTTTTAACATACTTGCCGCCTCAAGCGCTTTAACCCCCAGCGCAATCACTAGTTCGCTATTTTCTGCAACCTCAAATTTATCCGATTCTTGCATGACAACAACATTGACTTTAAGGCCGTTATTTTTACTGTAAGCTAAATTTACTTTAAAGTTATCTACAAATTGTGTATTAGCTGGCGTTTGTGATGACATTAATATGGTGACGCCCGTATAAGCATTGGCAAATTTAGTCGCAGACAAGCTGAAAATTAACACAACGTGTGCCAAAACCTTTAACCATTTATTTTTATCTTTATAACAATTCACAACGACAAACTCTTTTCAACAAACGCTTACAAACTAAAAATTAAGATTTAAATTAACCAACGCACGTCTTCCGACAGTGTTATACAGCGCAAATTCTTGGTAATTTTCATCAAACAAATTTTCGACTGCCATTGATAACTCGGCATTCACGCGATTTAAATTAAATTTGCGCGCAATCCACACATCTTGCCGCCTATTTAAAGCCACTGGTTGGCCGTCGCCAAGCGCCTCTACCGAGCCTGTTTGATAATAGGCGTAGCTCGCATCCCAATTATGATCAAATTGGTGGGTGATAAGTGCGCTAAAGGTATTTCTAGGTGCTGATTTTGTAAACCCGTTAGGCAGTGCTAATGCGTTATCACTACTAATATCAACATGCGAAAAGTTGGCCATTAGCTGCGTGGTGTTAAGTAATTGAAACTTTACTTGCGTTTCAAAACCTCGAACTTTTGCGCTACCACCGTTAATATAAGTTTTAGGGATATTAAGCGATACAATATTTGGCGGCACACTAATTGTGACGTCTTTGGAAATTAATATATTGCGAATGTCGTCATCAAAGAGGCGCGCATCAATATTAAAGTTGCCTATTTGCCCTAAATAGCCAATTTCTTTAGATAAAATGCGCTCTGGTGTTAAATTACCAGAATCTGCATAACGCTTAAACAAATAGCTTCTTGGTGGGTTGGTAATGGGTCGTCTGGGAATGTAAGTGGCATCGTTATATTTCTCTTCAATATAATTTGGCGTGCGCGTGGCGGACGAAACACCAAAACGCACCGTGTGTTTAGGCGCTAATTTCATATTAAAACTAGCCCGCGGCGAAATATCGGTTCCACTAAAACTGTTATGCTCTACCATGCTGCCCATATTGACTAAAAATTGGTCGTTAAGGCGCCATTCTGCGTGGCCAAATACGCGTTGTAAATTAAAATGATCCGTATTTTCTGTGCCTAGCCAATATGGCGCATAAGTAGTATCTAAACGCAAATTACCACCCCAAACAATGCGTAAATTATTGGCAGCAGAAAAAGTATGCTGCGCCTCAATATCATACCGATCTAGTTGAATATCATTGTTTAAGCTAATTTGGTCATCGCGCAAACTGGCTGCAAATGCGTTAGCTTGTGCTTGCGCTGTTGCCAGCGAAGTGCCTCGTCTTAAGGCTCTTTCTAGCGTAAGTCTACGGGCATTGGCACGTAAATTGGTCGATGTAAAGTTGTCATCGGTATTATTGCTACTGTGATAGGCCTGCAAAGAAAAATCGCTATCTTCGCTAACATTATGCCGCCAACGAATCAGCTGATAGTTAGATGAAATATCGCGCATTCTGGGTACAAACAACACAAAATCTTTTGCCGCTTCGCCATCAGCGCGGTCGCCATTGGTCAAGCCTAGCTCAATATTAAATTCGTTATTGGCATCAATGCGTTTATCGGCCTGAAAGTTAAGAATATTAGTCCGTTTATAATCGTTGCGATTATCTAGGCCGTTATCTTCGCGATAGCCAACGCTGACGCGAAAATTAACATCATTTAGTGCGTCATTATTTAAATTGCCGCTGTAGCGATACAACGCTTCGTTACGGCCATTGCCGTGAGTTAGCCTTACTGAAGAGCCTGTTAAATCTTTTGCATCTTTGGTAATAATGCTAATTACCCCTAAAAATGAATTGGCGCCATAGCTGGCCGCGTTCGGGCCACGGGTGATTTCTATGCGATCAATGCCGTCTACCGTAATGGGTAGCTCGCTCCACTGCACGCCGCCATAGAGTGGGCTATAGACGGAGCGGCCATTAATCAGCACCTGCATGGCGCCAGTGTATGCCGATGTCATGCCGTGATAGCTAACCGCATGATTACTGTTGTAAATAAAGCCCGCATTTTTGCCCACGTAAAAGCCCGGCACCAAGCGTAATAACTCAGGAATATCCACAATGCCAGACGCGCGAATGGTTTTGCGGTCAATTATGGTTACCGCAGACGGCGAATCTTCTTTTGATTGTGCAAGGCGAGAAACGGTCAGCACCTTTGGCACGTCTCCAATGTAATCGTCCTCAGACAGATTTTGTATTGAAATACCATCGATAGCATGCGCCGTACAGGCGTTAAGCATGCAAGTCAAAATAGCTATTTTTTTTAGTCGTTTAATCATGCTATGCAATATTTCAATTTTAGATGCGCAATTGATGTCATTTAAAACTCAATAATTGTAAGAAAATTTGCCTACCATTGCTCATTTCAACAATTTAACCCATTTTTCACAATGCTCTTTTTACCACGTAAGGCGGAATTAATCTATGCCCCAAATGGGCTGTGTTACAATTTTGGCACCTCATTTTTAAGTTACTTATGCGCAGTTTGTTTTCACTAAAATCATTTTGCTTATTTTTGTTGTTAATGTTATCTGCATCAGTTGCTAACGCTTGGTGGGATTGCAATTGGAGTAAACGCGTATTAGTAACTATTAACAACACTTCTGGCAGCACGCTGACTAATTACGAAGTGCCGTTTGCAGTGAATGCGGGCAATTTTCCTGGCTATGTTTTTACTAATAACGATAAAGATTTTCGCGCTGTAGATACTAACGACACAACTTTACTTAATTATTTTGTAGAACAACACCAAAGCGCCACAACTGGTTACACCGCTTGGGTAAAAATTCCTTCACTCGCGGCGGGCGCCAGCAAAACTTTTTATATTTACTATGTTAATGCAGCAGCGGTAAGTGGCAGCAGTGCAGTCAATACCTTCAGCCAAACAGGAATTAGGGTTTGGACACGCAATAGCGCGGCAGACCCCTCAGACCGCGCCAGCTATGATACTGCATTTGCAGCGGCTACTGATTTAACAGGCTCTGGCTATGGTTGCAAAATTATTACCGATTGGACCAGCGTCAACAATAACAGTCTATTTGGTCCGCCCAGCAAAAATAATGACATTTTATGGTCTTGGCTGGCTTACTTTGATGCATCTGGAAACGTTGGCAATTGGGGTTTTAGGCAAGCATTAGATTATGGCCGCGGCGGTGCGCTTTATATAGATGACGGCATTATTCAAGAAAATTGGAACGCAGATATGTACTCTGCCAATAATTATCTTGTTGCTGCTAACATACTTTCAAATAACAGCGTGCCTTTAACTACTGGTTATCATGCTTTGCGTGGTAATGGCGCTGAAGGCTGTTGCGATGGCGCAGGGTCAGCTCAATTTAAAACCCCTGCAGGGGCTTTTACAAACTGGAACACAACTAATTTAGCGTCAACACGGGCTCCGCAGTGCCGAGTAAACGGCGTTACTACTTCTTTAACGCCGTTTAATTCTAACTTTAGTGTCAGTAAAACCGTGCTGGCTTTTTCTGACCCGGTCAACAATACCACTAATCCTAAATACATTCCTGGGGCTAGAGCGCGCTACTTAATTACTATTGCCAACAATGGTGGCAGCCCTGCCGACGCGGGCACTATTTTTATTACTGACCCAATTCCTGCTAATACTCAGCTATTTGTAGGTGATTTGGGTGTGGCAGGCAGTGGGCCTGTAAAATTTACCCAAGGCGCGCCAACTAGCGCATTAACTTACTCGTTTTCTAGCCTTGCGAGCGCAGCGGATGATGTGTCATTTTCAAATAATAGTGGGGCATCATACGTTTACACACCTGTGAATACTGGTGGATTTGATGCCAACGTAACCAACATTAGCATTAACCCAAAAAACGCGTTCGCCTGCTCAACCACAGGCAGCACACCCACCGCGCAGTTTGAATTTGACGTAGGAATTAAGTAAGCTTAGTTAGATTTAGCCCAGAATTTGGCTCTTAATTTCTGCCAAAATTGTCGCACCAACAATAGCAATGGAATGCCAATTAGCAACCACGGAATGGCGCTCACCACAAAAATAATCACAGCGCCAAAGCTTTCCATCATGACGTGGCCAGCATCTTTAAGTGCCCGTGCCACTGGCGCAAAAAACCCTTGCTCGGTAATGCCTTGCGCAGCAGTGAAATCAATATTCACCGCAACTAAGTCGGTTTCTAACGACAAAGCTTTGCGTATGCTGGCAAAGCTATCTAACTCGCTTTGCGTATTGGCGAGTTGCGTTTCTACTTCAATTAAATCTTTAAATTTGGCCGATTTATCGGTCAGCATGGCGCGTAGCCTATCGCGAAGCTCGGTTAGATTTTTAATGCGCGCATCGGCATCTACCACTTGATTGGTTTTATCTTCACTATCGCGGCCGTGTTGCATTACCTCGCCATTTTTAGCTAGCCCATCTAAAAATATCTGCACATTACGCGGTGGCACGCGCACGCTAAGGCTGGCAGACGGCGGATTATAGGGCGTTTCTTTATTGAAATTAGCGCTTAGCATTTGGCAGCTTAATGCCTCGCAATGCGCCACAGCTGCGTCAAACGCGGCTTGCATTTGGTCTGCAGGCGCTTCAATTTGCAAATGATGTCGCAGCGCGATGTATTTTCTTGGCGCTGTGCTATTGGCCATAGGCTCTGATATTTCGGTTAAGCTTTGCTCTGCGCCGCCAGCCACGCTATCTGCCGCCATTTTAGCCATTGGCGCAGAGGTGTTTACTGGAGCTGGTGCCTCTGCTGCAGGAGCGTAATGCGGTGCGCTTTGTTTACCGCAAGCTGCCAACAATACAGCTGCACTCATCAAAACTAGGGTCACCCAACTAAACTTTTTCATGCTGCCGCTCCCGCCTAAAATGAATAGCTGATTATTTTGAAAGGCTTTTCAAGGCCTGCTTGATGCCTTCTGCCACCGTGACCTCTTTAGGCAACAATTTTACCGCTGAACCCGCTTCACGTTCATTGTAGCCCAATGCAATTAAGGCGTTTAATACATCGTAACTGGCCGATTTTGGCTGGCTTGTCGTGGTGGTTGATCCCGTAATTGCAAACTTGTCTTTCAGCTCCAACAACAAACGCTCGGCAGTTTTTTTGCCGATGCCTGGAATGCGCGTGAGCATGCCAACCTCTTGTCGATTGACCGCTTCTACCAGATCATCAATATTCACACCGCTTAAAATAGAAAGTGCTGACTTTGCACCAATGCCATTGACCTTAAGCAATTGTTTAAATGTGCTTTTTTCTTGCTCGCTGCCAAAACCATACAGCAATTGCGCATCTTCACGCACTACAAAATGTATCAGCAATTGAATTTGTTTGCCGATTTCGGGCAAGTTATAAAAGGTACTCATCGGCACTTCAACCTCGTAACCCACGCCGTTGCAATCCACAATCACTTGCGGAGGCGATTTTTCAATCAAAATGCCGTTTAGGCGTGCAATCATGCTGATCTCTTTTACTAAAATTAATTTCCGTCATTGCGAGCGTTAGCTAAGCCATCTAGAACTTGGTTTCGGATTACTGGATTGCTTCGCTAACGCTCGCAATGACAAATAATATTAAATCAATCGTCCATTTTTAACTCTAAACCCTGCCGTAGCCAATTTACCCAAACCCTGCCCGCCATGTGCATGACAAATTGCGCATGCCAGCGCATCGGCCGAATCTGACTTGGGCGCAGCAGGTAAATTGAGCAATCTTTTCACCATTTCTTGCACTTGCTCTTTTTGCGCGTGACCGTTGCCCACAACACTTTGCTTGACTTGTAGCGCGGTATATTCTGCCACGCTTAAATTGCGTATCACCGCCGCACTAATCGCGGCGCCGCGCGCTTGGCCCAGCAATAATGTAGATTGCGGGTTGACATTCACAAACACTTTTTCTATGGCTACTTGGTTGGGTTTATAGGTATCAATCACCTCAAATAGCCCGTCCAGTATGACTTTTAAGCGCGCGGGCAACTCTTCACGGTCATCTTCGCCTTCAATGACATTTTTTTTGGCAGATGCGGTTTTAATCACGCCGCTTGTCACATAAGTAATTTTACTGTTTGATTTTTGGCTATCAATTTCAATGACGCCAAAGCCCGTTAAGCGCAGGCCAGGGTCAATACCAAGGATTCTGACTAAACTCACTTACAACGCCATTCCCGCGCAAGCGGGAATCCATTTTGACTTTTTAAATACTAAGCATGGATTCCCGCTTTCGCGAGAATGACGAGTTATGGAAGTTTGTTTAATTAAAACAGGCATTTAGTCCTCTATCACGGCCGTAGTATAAACGTCCTGCACATCATCCAACTCTTCCAACATATCTAATATTTTCTGCATTTTTACCGCATCATCACCCGTAAACACGGTTTCCATATTCGGCTTCATTATGACTTCTGCCACTACCGCTTTTAAGCCTGCGGCTTCCATCGCTTCTTTAACCGCCATAAAGTCATTCGGCGGCGTAATCACTTCTATGCTGCCGTCAATATCCGTCACAATATCTTCTGCACCCGCTTCTAGCGCCACTTCCATCACTTTATCTTCACTAATACCCGGCTCATAAACCAATTGTCCGCAATGTTTAAACATAAATACCACGCTGCCGTCGGTGCCTAAATTGCCGCCATGTTTACTTAGCGCATGGCGCACATCCATCACCGCGCGTTGTTTGTTGTCGGTGAGGCAATCAATAATAATAGCCGCGCCATTAATGCCGTAGCCTTCATAACGAATTTCTTCATAGTTAACGCCTTCTAGCTCGCCCGTGCCTTTTTTAATGGCGCGGGTGATATTATCGGCGGGCATGTTTTCTTCTTTAGCCTCGGCCACCGCTGCGCGCAGGCGTGGGTTCATGGCAGCATCGCCGCCGCCCATGCGGGCTGCCACGGTGATTTCTTTAATAATTTTGGTGAAAATTTTGCCGCGCTTGGCGTCTTGCCTGCCTTTACGGTGTTGAATGTTTGCCCATTTACTATGACCCGCCATAAACTTACCTTTACTACTTAATGATTGTTTGAAAAGAGAATTTTATCATAAGCTAAGCTGGCTATTCTTGACCTTGTGCAACATTTACCGCTTGATGTTTGCGAATGGTAATTGTAGAAATGATGACTAATGCCAACGCTATTAAGCCCATGCCAGCTAGTTCAATTTGATTAGGACGCTCGCCCAATTGCAACCAAGCGCAGGCCACTGCAATTACAGGAATCAACATACTTGCCATGCTGGCTATCCCCGCTGGCAAACGTTGTAGGGCGTACATCCACAGTACCCAAGCCAAACTGCCGCTTAAAAAGATGCTATAGGTGACGGTTAATATAAATGTTTGCGACCATACAATTGGCGGTGCGGGCATTAATAAGGCAACCACAACAATTGGCAAAGAACCCAGCAATGTTGGCCAAGCGGTAATATTGAGTAAATCTAAATCTGGCCTACGCTGGTGTAATTTTTTGGACACAATCACTGATATTGCCCATGAAATTCCCGAGCCTAAAGCCATGAACATGCTAATGCCATCGCCTTTAATGTGCAGCGGATCAAATATTAGCGCGATGCCAAACAGCGCAAAAATCACCGCTAACCATTGCCAGCCTTGCACTTTTTCGCCCAACATTGGCCACGCAAATAATAGTACCCAAAATGGCATGGTGAAAGATAATACCGATGTTTTGCCAGCACCGCCAACTACTAAGGCCAAAATCAATAAACCCGTAAAGCCGCATGTTTGCAGTAAACCTAGCGCCAACATAGTTGGAAACTCTTGCAGCTTAAGCGGCCTTTTGGTGATGATTAACACTAAAAATAACATCAACGCGCCAATAAACGTGCGCAGCGCTGCAAATTGAAACGGGCTGGCATATTGTATTGCCAGCTTCATCACAATCCAGTTATAGCCCCAAATAAGCGTGAGTAAAAACAGTGCAAAAAAGGCTTTGATAATTGTATTATTTTTCATGGTTGATTAACATAATTGGCTAATTGCATTATAAGGTGTATATTTTTTATTCGCGCGACATTAGTGGGAGCAAATCATGAAAACATTACAACAAGTTTTAGATGACAAAAAACATAAAGAAATCATTTCAATTGCGCCCAATCGCCCGGTGTTTGATGCTTTGGTGATATTGGCTGAATACAAAATTGGCGCGTTGGCGGTGATTCAAGACGGCAAATTAGTCGGCATATTTTCAGAGCGTGATTACGCGCGCGAGGTTATTTTGCAAGGCCGCTCATCTAAAACCACGCAAATTAGTGAGGTGATGACTGCCGAGGTAATTACTGGAAAACCGACTGATTTGGTTGAAAATACCATGAGCATAATGAGTGAAAAACGCATTCGCCATTTACCCGTTGTAGATGGCGACAAGCTAATAGGCATGCTATCTCTGGGCGATTTGGTAAAAGAAACCATTGCCTACCAACAGCGTTTAATTAGGGAGTTGGAAGGTTATATAAAAGGCTAGACTTGCGATTGTTTATATTTTTGTACTTCGACAATTCTCCTTCGACAATTCTCCTTCGACAAGCTTCCTTCGACATGCTTCCTTCGACAAGCTTCCTTCGACAAGCTTCCTTTGACAAGCTCAGGACGAAAGGATTTTTTATATAGTGATCATTCATAACCGTTCGTCCTGAGCTTGTCGAAGGAAGCTTGTCGAAGGACAAAAAATTATCTATTCGCCGATAATTTTTATCAGCACACGCTTATTACGCCTGCCATCAAATTCACCGTAAAAAATCTGCTCCCACGGCCCAAAATCCAGCTTGCCTTCAGTTACCGCAACCACCACTTCACGGCCCATTATTTGGCGCTTAATGTGTGCATCTGCATTGTCCTCGCCCGTATCGTTATGGCGATAACCGCTAACGGGCTCGTGCGGGGCGAGCTTTTCTAGCCACACTTTGTAGTCACTATGCAAACCGCGCTCATCATCATTTATAAACACGCTGGCAGAAATATGCATAGCGTTAATCAGCGCCAAACCTTCTTTTATACCGCTTTCGCGCAAGCATTCAACCACGTCATGCGTAATATTTTTAAAATCCATGCGCGATGGAATGTTAAACCACAGTTCTTTGCGATAGCTTTTCATTGTTATCTCCTTGTTTTGCTTATTTTACACGGTAATTTTAGCAATAAAAAAGCCTCTTAATAGAGGCCCAAACTAAAACAAATCATTTAACTGACTTCAATGCGAATTTAGCGTGGCTATTCAGTATAGCTTTTGCCTATAGATTGCCGCGCTTCGCTCGCAATGACTACATCATTAGCTTTTCACTTCAAGCGCTTGACTAAAACTTTTACCTTCGTTATCAGTTGCTGTGACTTCCATTTTGCCTGGCGCATCTGGCACAAAATTAAATTTAAAATACGGATCTTCTGCCGTACCTACGCCCACATCCACCGTTAATACGTTTTTACCATTGTAATTAAAAGCGGTTTTGTTGATATAAAACGCGGGCACAAAGCCTTGCGAGACCAACTCGCGTTGCAAACCAGTGCGCATGGGGTGTCTAATGTTAAACGTTGTTGCTGTGGCTGCGCCAAATTTTACTGGCTCTTCAACTTTAAATTTGATTTTACCAGCCGATGCGCGAATCGCCGCCTCGTCGCCATCTACCGTGCCGCCGCAGCCGCCAGCGGCGCGAATCTCGCGTGATGCCACGTACAATTTACCTGCGGCATCTTCACCCACCAGGCGCACAAATGCGTCTGTTTCAAATCGAATACGTGTTGATAAATTAAAGTTACCCAGCGCATCGGTTAAATGATAAGTTGCCGTTAGTGGAATCGGGTTGGCATCGACAAACGCGTACAGCTTAACAACTTTAACGCCTTTAGCTGCGGCGTTATCAATGCTATAAGTGACAGGCACTTGCGCCCCACTTTCGGCGCGGCGCGGCGCATCCACTTTAATAAAGTCAACTTCTGTCATATCGCGTTTTGCAAAAAAGGCTTCTTTCATTACAGGCCACAATTTTGGATCAGGCTCTGCAAAAGCCGATGCGCTGCAAGCCAATAAAACTGTGCCTGCTAGAGCCATTAACAATTTAGGGCTTAATAATTTACTCATTCGCATATATTCTCCGCAATATTGACTACCAACTTTAACGCACTTAATAAGAAAACCGACTACACGATTTGATGCTTAGTTACCATTTTAGTTATATTTAAACACTTGTATGTGATGCCAGTCACACATAAGCAGTCATTGCGAGCCAAAGATTTATTGGCGCGGCAATCTACAGCGAGAAATGGATTGCCGCGCTACGCTCGCAATGACGATATACTACATTTTACTTGAGTCAAACATTACTCGGATCGCCCGAAGGACGCATCACGTAATCAGGATTCCAAAATTCTTCAAAATTAAGCTCCACACCGTTGCCAGCAGGGTCTTTCAAGTTAATCTGCCGCACCCCATTAGCCAAAATACGCGTACTAAAAGCCACCTTATTTGCACTCAAATGCGCTTCCATCGCTGGCATATCGGTGCAGGTAAAACTCACGTGGTCATAAGTGCCGTGTACATTTAATTGTGGCGGCGTTACGGTTTTATATTCTGCCAAATGCACCACATCGTTAGTACCAATATATAGCCAATAGCCATAAGTCGTACTCGCCACGCGTTTACCAACCGTTAAACCCAAAATATCGCAATAAAAATCGCGCAGCTTAAGCATAGTCTCGCGGTCGGTACGAAAATTAACGTGATTGATTTCGGTAAGTGGCATAATCGTTTGCTATGAGCTAATTATTTTGTGTGATATTCGACTGAAGGTCGCCCAGCAAGCAGCCCGACAATATTAATATCTTGGTCTAATTCTGGCCAATGAATACCCACGCCATTGCCCATTAACTCATATGTCGAGCGCTTTGCAGGAGTAGCATTATGCAAGCGTGGAAACCACACCAAAGGCGCAGAAAGCACACGCCCATCGGTTAATCTCACCACCAAATCGCTGTCAGATGTTTCCACAGATTGCGCGATTGGCTCAGCGTTTAATGTTAAAGAAGTCATTCCAAGCCTCCAAAAATAGTGCAGTAGTGATACGGCGAATATAATACAAAATTGATTAAATTTGTAGGGTGGGGTTTAACCCCAGGCGTTAAATATTCCAATTGTGTCACGCGTAGGTTCAAGAACCCACGCTACTTGGCTATTCATCTACATAATAATCAGAATCAATCTTTTTAACTTCATAAGTTGCAGCTATTGATACGCCAACATTATTTTCAATCATCAATTTAGCCAATGCAAAACCATTCATTAACACCACTTTATTGCTGATATTTGTAACGTATTCTTGCGCTTCTTTAGTAAAGTCAGACGTTGTAATAAACACACCTTTATGCGCTCTTTGACCTTGTAAAGCACCTACAAATTTCTGAATTTCTGGGCGGCCTACTATACCTTCCCAACGTTTTGCCTGAATATAAATTGCATCTAAACCTAAACGATCTTCATCAATAATGCCGTCAATGCCGCCATCACCGCTACGGCCAATAACGCGTGCCGCATTAGCTAATGTTCCGCCGTACCCCATTTTAACAAGTAACGCTACAACAAGACGCTCGAAAAATACTGGGGAGCAACTTTTGACAATATCTAAAATTTCACCAGCTAAATTATCATTTATTTCTGCAATAACGCTCTCTAGAAGCTCTTCTGAAGGCACATCTTTAATTTCTTTAGCTACTACAGCTTCAGTTTGCTGCTTGGCTGGAATGCTTAGTTTCCACTTAGCATAGCCCTCGCTGCACGCTTCTAACAAACCAACTTCACCTAATTGAATTGCGTCATTGCCAGTATTAGATAGAGTCCATGTACCTTTTTCTTTGATTAAAAATCCAGATTTTATCGCGTCAATCGTGAAAAAATGTAAGATAGATACCCAGCGTGTATTGCCAGTTTTTTCATATACAAATTTATCCCACTCGGTCAATTCAACAGACGACTCTATTCTGGTAATAACTTCTTTACCTGCTAGGGATCCACCTGCATCTTTGAGGATTTTAAAAGTAGCAAAAAGTAATTTTGCAGCTAAAGCTGTAGAAGGGGCAAGTGGTTTATTTGACATATTAGACAACTGGAGTTTGTGTCCGAACTCGAATATGCAACTCTCGCAACTGTTTCTCATCCACCTCATTCGGCGCATTGGTCATCAAGCATTGCGCGCGCTGGGTTTTAGGGAAAGCAATCACATCACGGATTGATTCTGCACCAGCCATTAAGGTCACAAGTCTATCTAGGCCGAAAGCCAAGCCGCCATGCGGTGGTGCGCCATATTGCAGCGCATCCAGCAAGAAGCCGAATTTTTCTTGGGCTTCTTCTTTGCTGATTTTAAGTGCATCAAATACTTTAGATTGCACTTCTGATTTATGAATACGCACTGAACCGCCACCAACTTCCCAACCGTTTAGTACCATGTCGTAAGCTTTGGAAAGCGCCGCGCCAGGGTTAGTGGTGAGCAAGTCTTCGTGGCCGTCTTTTGGTGCGGTAAACGGGTGGTGTAATGCGGCCCAGCGGTCGTTTTCTTCGTCGTGTTCAAACATGGGAAAGTCCACCACCCACAATGGCGCCCATGCGCGACCATCGACGTGGCCTTTATCGTGGCCAACTTTTAAGCGTAGCGCGCCAAGTGCTTCGTTGACGATTTTGGTTTTATCCGCGCCAAAGAACACAATATCGCCATTCTGCGCGCCTGTGCGGTCGATTATGGCTTGCAGCGCTTTGTTGTGAATGTTTTTGACGATTGGGCTTTGCAGGCCTTCTTCGTTGAGTTTTGTCACATCGTTAATTTTGATATAAGCCAAGCCTTTAGCGCCATAGATTTTCACAAACTCGGTGTAAGCGTCAATCTCGCTACGGGCAATCGCCGCGCCGGCAGGCACGCGCAGGGCGGCTACGCGGCCACCTGCCATATTAGCTGCGCCGCTAAACACTTTAAAATCGACATCTTTCATAACATCGGACAGCTCGGTGATTTCAAGCGTTACGCGCATATCGGGCTTGTCTGAGCCATATTTATGCATCGCATCATGAAAGCTCATGCGCGGAAAAGCAGCCGGCAAATCCACGTTTTGCACCGATTTCAACATTTGTCGAATCATCTCTTCGACAATGTCCATAATCTCGTTTTCGGTCATAAACGAGGTTTCAATATCCACTTGCGTAAATTCTGGCTGGCGATCAGCGCGCAAATCTTCATCGCGGAAGCATTTGGTGATTTGAAAATAACGGTCGAAACCTGACACCATCAGCAATTGTTTAAACAACTGCGGTGATTGCGGCAGCGCGAAAAACTGCCCTGCATGCACGCGGCTTGGCACGAGGTAATCGCGCGCGCCTTCTGGCGTGCTGCGCGTTAACATCGGCGTTTCCACTTCAATAAAGCCATTCACATCGAGATAATCACGCAGAGTTTTTGCCACGCGATAACGTAGCATCATGTTTTTTTGCATAGCAGGGCGACGTAAATCGATGTAACGGTGCTGCAATCTCACCGTTTCGGTTAAATTTTCGTCATCTAACATAAATGGCGGCGTGAGCGAGGCGTTTAAAATCTCAATTTCGGTTGCAAACATTTCCACCTCGCCAGTAGCTAAGTTAGCGTTGGTGGCACCTTCGGGGCGAGCGCGCACTTGGCAAATTACCTTAAGCACATATTCGCTACGCACGCTCTCTGCAATTTTAAAGGCGGCAACCATATCAGGGTTAATTACAATTTGCGCCATGCCTTCACGATCGCGTAAATCAATAAATATAACGCCGCCGTGATCGCGCCTGCGATGCGCCCAGCCGCATAAAGTAACGGTTTGGCCGATGTGGCTACGGTTTAATTGGCCGCAATAGTGTGTACGCATTGTCATATAAGTATTAGTTCTATAAAGATTTTACAAAAATTACTGTTATTGATTAAAGTTGAGTGGCTTGAAAACGAAGTTGTTGTGTTGTGCGGTGGGGTTTTGGCGTAACTGTGCCCATACTAATAATGTATTTCAAGGCCTCGTCCACGCTCATGTCCAGCTCAATCACATCGGCTTTGGGCATCATCAAAAAAAAGCCAGAAGTTGGATTAGGCGTGGTGGGCACATAAATACTCACATAATCGCCATGTAAATGATTTACCACATCGCCGCCAGGTACGCCCGTGACAAAGGCAATGGTCCAACTGCCTTGGCGGGGATATTGCACCAGCACGGCTTTGCGAAAAGCGTTGCCCGAATCTGAAAATAGCGTATCAGATACCTGCTTAACGCTAGAATAAATGGTTTTAACAAACGGAACACGCGCTAAAAAAGACTCCCACAACACAATCAGTTGGCGTCCAAATATGTTGGTTGCAATCAAACCTGTGACAAAAATCGTCACTAATGTCAGTAATGCGCCAACGCCTGGCAGCTCAAAACCAACTAAATTTTTGGGTCGCCAAGCTTCTGGCAACAATAATAAGCTTTGGTCCATGGTGTGAATTAGTGTTACCAACACCCAAATGGTGATAAATAAGGGCACTAACACCAACAAACCAGTAATGAAGTATTTTTTCATTTGTTATATCAATTAGTTATAAACAAAATGCTTAATGGCAAGCGCAACCCGGCGCGCAACTGGCGGCTGGCGCTTCGGTAATGCTAGCTTTGTTAGAGACATCCGTTTTATTCACTTTTTTGTCTTTAAAATCAGAGGCATACCAGCCCGTTCCATTTAGCTGAAAGCTGGGCGCAGAAAGCATTTTGCTAAATGCTTTTTGACTACATTTTGGGCAAACTATTGTGCCTTCGTCGCCGCTTTTGCGTAGCAGCTCATCTTTAAAATTGCAGCTTGTGCATTGAAAATCATATATTGGCATGGTTTTCGCTTTTAACCTTCTGATAATTCAAAAGTTAGATTATAACTGATGTGACTAAAATTTTTAATGCATTAATATTTTAGAAAAACCCGTAGCTATTCTAATGCCTACATTTTTGCGGCATTAACTTCTAATGATAAAAAAGGCAAGAATATGAATAAACCGTTTGTACTCAAAAGTACTAGTGTGATTGTAATGTTAATGTTTTCGCAGCTTGCAATGGCTAAAGCTGTTGGTAGCGTTACTTTTGCTGCGGGTGATGTAACGATTGCACATGCCGATAAAACAGTGACTAAAGCTACCAAAAATGCTGAGTTAAATGTAGGCGATGCAATTGAAACCAAAAGATGGCCGCGTGCAATTAAGCATGATCGACGGCGGTAAGATTTCGCTACAGCCCAATACCATTTACAAAATTAATCAATTTGAGTTTACAGGTAAAGAAGATGGCAGCGAATTAATTTTACCGAGCTGGTAAAAGGCGGTCTGCGCACGGTTAGCGGCCTAATTGGTCATAAAAATCGCGATCATTACCAACTAAAAACGGCCGTTGCTACTATTGGTATTCGCGGTACAGAATTTACCGTTAACTTTAACGATAATAATCTATTGATGACCACTAATCATGGCAGCGTAGATGTGTGTAACGTGGGTGGCTGTTTAAACGCAACTAGTGGACAATCTATTCAAGTTGCAGGCTTAGCCAGCGCACCCAAGCCTAGCGATAAAGCCGCAATTGCCGCTGTAACTCCACCAGCAAGTACTAAGCCTGTATTTGCAGTGGGTGAGGTAATTAATGTAGCTAGTTTAGATAGAACGTTGGCATTCAATACTGTTGCCGCTGCTGTAACTGTAGTCGCAGCTGCAGCTGCTGCTCCTGTCAACGCTCCAACATCAGCTCCTGTAATCGTACCAATACCTGCACCTGTAATTGCTTCAACACCAACACCTACACCCGTAATCGTACCAACACCTGCACCTGTAATTGTTCCAACACCGGCTCCTGTGCCTGTGCCTGTGCCTGTGCCTGTGCCTGTGCCTGTGCCTGTGCCTGTGCCTGTGCCTGTGCCTGTGCCTGTTCCTGTTCCTGTTCCTGTTCCTGTTCCTGTTCCTGTTCCTGTTGTTAATGGTGTAGATACAATCGTTTCGCTTTCCACAATGGCTGCGGGCACAGACCAGAATGGTATTTATTTGGGCACAGCTACTTTTACTGGTAATAATTTAGATCAATATGTCGACAATCCTTCGGTCAACCAAAATAAAACAATTCTGGTTGACAATACTAAAGTCAAAGAAGCCAATAATAATGGTATTGTAAAATGGGGCAGGGCCGAGGGCGGTACTTTTAACAATCAAAATATGTTAATGACAAAATGGGTTACTGGTATTGCAACTCCACTTTCTGCAATGACATCGCTAAACGGTGCAGGAATCATTAGAACCTATCTTGTTACAAATAATACCGCACCTTATTTAGTCAAAAATAACGGTAGTATTGTCGTAGATTTAACTGCCTCTGTTACAGGCCAATTTATTTTGGATTTTGCAACGCATAAACTTGGTTATAATTTGCAAATTCCGATTGCTGGTAATACAGTTAGTATTTTAGGTGCCAATGTTAGTGTAGCAAACGGCGGCAAATTCAGTGATAGTAACGCCCTTGTTTCTGGAATATCAAGTTGTGGTTGCCTGATTTCTGGGTCTGGTTTACTGGCAAACTCAGCTGCAGTAGAAGGTGCATTGTTTGGGCCAAATGCAGATTACGCGGGCTTTCAATACGGCGTTAATATTTCTGGTAGTGGAATACCTAACGGAAATGCTAAGTTGTATGGCGGCGGCGTAGCTACGAAATAGTAAAGCAATATAAAAAGTTAAACTTTTGAACAATAAAAAGCCCGCATTTGCGGGCTTTTTGTTAATTTAAAGTTAAGTTCAGAAAGGTATGTCGTCTTCAAAATCATCAAAATTACCCGCTGCCGGTTTTGTAGCTGGCGCTTGCTGGTTTGATGCCTGATTGGTTGATTGACTGGAACTGTTTGCCGAAGATTGTCTTGACGGCGCTTGATTGTATTCATCTTGG
>JACMNB010000015.1 GCA_014378845.1 Methylotenera sp.
ACTGACGGCCATTAAAGCCAAGAAGGACGGCGATTTAGCATAAGCCTGCAAAAATGAAGGGAAATTAACGATAATTAACAAAAACTGGAGGGGTGGAGGCGCGAGCCGGAGTCGAACCGGCCTAAACGGCTTTGCAGGCCGCGGCATAACCGCTTTGCTATCGCGCCATCATGCTGTAGATAAAGAATTAAACATTCAACATTACTAATAGTTTAAACTAAAACGGCGATAGCATGAATGCTGTCGCCGTTTTATGCCATTTTACCAAACTTAGATATTACTAAAACTTATACTAATAAGCTAAATTAAATACTTAGCTTTTTTTGAAGTTTTACAATTTTGGAGCGGGAAACGAGACTCGAACTCGCGACCTATACCTTGGCAAGGTATCGCTCTACCAGCTGAGCTATTCCCGCGTCGAGAAGCCAGCATTTTAGCGATTTTTGGGCTGGTGTCAAGGCGCAAACGCAGGTATTTGCTTAATTAAGTGACTTTCTTTAATTGTGCTTTTAGTTGAGCGTGCCTGCATTAGATTGATTTTTTGATAATCGGCCAAGCGGCCTTTAAGTAATAAGCCATTGATATTAATGTCAAAATTGCGGCCAACACAATCAGCACGTGCCCGATTAATTGCGTATTAAAGCCTGCAACATCATCCCAATACAGCAATAAAAATATGGCCAGCATTTGTGCGGCAGTTTTTATTTTGCCAATCATCGCCACGCCAACGCTGCTGCTTTTGCCCAAACCTGCCATCCACTCGCGCAGCGCGCTAATGGCGATTTCGCGGCCAATAATAATTAATGACACCACCGCGCCCACGCGGCCGAACTCCACCAATACAATCAACGCGGCGGTCACCATTAGCTTATCGGCAACGGGGTCTAAAAACGCGCCAAAATTGCTGGTTTGATTAAACTTGCGCGCCCAATAACCATCTAGCCAATCGGTAAATGAAGCAAGTGCAAACACGCCAGCCGCCATCAAGTTTAAGGCGTGCGTTGGGTGCGTACCAAGCGCATATAAATTATGCGGCAAATAAAAAATACCCACAAATACAGGTATTAACGCCATACGCAGAACGGTTAAAATATTAGGGATAGTCCACAACATATTGTTTTGATTATCAAGTTATAATTAATGTAGTTGTTCGTATATTTTTTCGGCCAATGCTTTACTCACGCCTTCCACTTGCGCCAGCTCATCCATACTAGCACTTTTTATCCCATCTAATCCACCAAAGCGCGTGAGTAAGGCTTTACGGCGTTTTGCGCCCACGCCTTCAATATCTTGTAAGCTGCTGGTAATGCGGGCTTTGGCGCGCTTGGCACGATGGCCTGTGATGGCGAATCGGTGCGCTTCATCGCGAATTTGTTGCAACAAGTGCAAGCCTTGATTGTCTTTTTCTAAGTTAAGCATTTCGCCTGTATCACCAAAAATCATGGTTTCTAAGCCTGGCCTGCGCTCTTCGCCTTTGGCGATGCCTATCAGCAAAATATCGGCTAGCCCAACTTCTTGCATCACCTCAATGGCCACGCCGAGCTGGCCTTTGCCGCCATCAATAAACACCAAATCGGGCCGCACGCCTTCGCCCGCTGCCACTTTTTTGTAGCGCCGTGTCAGCACATCGCGCATCGCCGCATAATCGTCGCCAGGCGTAATGCCGGTGATGTTATAACGTCTGTATTCACTATTCTGCATATCACCGCGATCAAATACCACACAACTGCCTACCGTGGCTTCACCCATGGTGTGACTAATGTCGAAGCATTCAATGCGCTCGGTGGATTCAGGTAAATTTAATGCTTCGCGTAGCGCGATTAACTTGGCCGCTTGGTTGGCCGATGTTGCCGCGCGCTGGCCTAATGCCAGCTCGGCATTGGTTTGCGCCATTTTTAGCCACACTTTTTTATCGCCAATTACATTGGTGATAATCTTTACTTTGCGGCCAGTTTTTTGTTCGCTGGCGCGCTCGCTAAAAGCCGCTTCAAAGCTTTTGCTGTCAATTTCTACGCCGCACACAATCATTGGCGGGGTGTTTAGCGCGGTGTAATGCTGCGTTAAAAATGCTTCCATCGTTTCAGATAGCGCTACCGATCCTTGGGCGTCTTGACTGTTTTTGGGAAAGAAGCTTTTATCGCCCAAATGTCGGCCGCCGCGAATCATCACCAAGTTAATACAATGTTGACTTTGTAAGCTCGCGCAAGCAATGACATCGGCGTCCGATACGCTAAAATCGCTGACAAATTGCTTGGCTTGCACTTGCCTTAACGCCTGCATACGGTCGCGAAACACCGTCGCCATTTCATACTCCTGATTCGCCGCTGCGGTGTTCATTTTATCGCCCAGCGTATTCATTACTTCATTTGTTTTACCATTTAAAAATAGCGCCGCCATATTTACATCATTGGCGTAAATTTCAGTGGAAATATAGGCCACACATGGCGCGGTGCAACGCTGAATTTGATATTGCAAACAAGGCCGCGAGCGGTTAGAAAACACGGTATTTTCGCAGGTGCGCAGCTTAAATACTTTTTGCAATAATTGAATACTCTCGCGCACCGCCACACTGTTAGGAAAAGGCCCAAAGTACTGTGCGCAGCCATTAGTTTTACTACTTTGACGCTGCGCGCCGCGGTGAAACGCCAAACGCGGAAATTGATCGCCCGTAATGGCAATGTAAGGATACGATTTGTCATCGCGAAACACCACGTTATAGCGCGGCATTAGGCTTTTAATCAGGTTGTTTTCTAATAGCAAAGCCTCGGCTTCGTTGCGCGTCACCGTTGTCTCAATATGGGCAATGTTGCTCACCATCATACGCGTGCGTGGGTACACCAAATTTTTATTAAAATAACTTGAAACGCGCTTTTTTAAATCTTTGGCCTTACCCACATAAATCACCTCTTCCGAGGCGTTTATCATGCGATAGACGCCTGGCAGATTAGGTAGATTTTTTAAGAGTGGTTTCGGGTCGAACATAAGCCTATTTTAACAGCAATTGTTATTCTCATCGCAACGCTTCAAACAAAGTGACAAGCTGTGATTGCGCTATCTACATGGCGTGTGCCACAATACTTAACAGTAATATTGTTTCATCAAATCGTTTCAACATTTTAAGGGGATAGAAAATGGCTGAAGAAAAAGGTTTAGCGGGAGGCTCGCTTGGCACGCTAGAATCTGCCGTGATGGGCATTGCAGGCACTGCGCCTGCGTTTAGTGTAGCAGTTACTACCGCGGTTATTGTGTCATCCGTTGGGACATTGGCGGTTGGTAGTATTTTTTATTGTGGCTTAATTATGTTTGGCATCATGCTGGCATTTACGCACTTAAGCCAAATGAAGCCTGATGCAGGCGCAACCTACGCTTGGGTTGGACGCGTATTTGGCTCTGGCTGGGGCTTTTTTGCGGGCTGGGGGCTGCTGGTTGCCTCGGTGGTTTTCATGGTTTCTGCGACGATTCCTGCCGCAACCTCCACTTTAGTCATTATTCGCGATATTTTTGGCGGGCCTAATTTAGTCGAAAATACTAATTGGGTGACTTTTACGGCGGCAGTTTGGCTCACGCTTGTCACCATTGTCGTCACCAAAGGCATTAAGCACGCCAGCTACGCGCAACTTATTTTAACGGTGGTGGAGACGATTATCTTATTCGCGCTCATCATCGCTGCCTTTGTACAATACGGCGGCAAGCCAATGCATGTGCCTTCACTTGATTGGATTTCACCGTTTTCTTTACCCCTACTACATTTGCCACCGGCGCGCTGACAGCCATCTTTTTCTACTGGGGCTGGGATGTCACCATGAATTTAGGCGAAGAAACCAAAGATGGCACCCCGCAACCCGCCAGCCAAGGCGCGTTTTGGGCGATGGTCAATTTGATTATTTTCTTTATTATCATGATGGTAGTGGTGTTAATCGTGCTGAATGACAAAGAAATTGCCGATGCCAATACCAATGTGCTTTACGCGATTGCCGATAAGCTATTCCCCAAACCGTGGAGCTATTTAGCGGTTATTTCCACCATTTTAAGCACCATCGGCACCATTGAAACGCAAATTTTGCAATTTAGCCGCAGCATGTTTGCCATGGCGCGCGACAACAGTTTGCACCCGCGTTACGCCAAAATTCACCCCGAATGGCAAACGCCGTTTGTAGCCACGCTGGTTATTTGGGGCTTGGGCGTGTTTTTGCTGTTTAGCTCGTCTTATATGCCAAGTGTCAAATCCATTTTGGATAGCTCGGTTCTTGCTATTGGATTTCAGATTTGCTTTTACATGAGCATGGCCGCATTTGCCTGCGCTTGGCATTACCGCAGCAAACTTAATCATGGTTTTAACCACGCCATGTCTTTTGTTATTTGGCCTGCACTAGGCGGTGCTTTTATGGTGTTTATTGCTGTTTATAGCATTCCTACTTTTGATAGAGTCACCTTAATTATTGGCATTGGCGGCTTGTTAATTGGCTTTATTCCGCTAGTTTTAGGTCGCATGCGTGCGCCAAAACTTAAAATAGCCTAGGTTTCTCAGCTAACAAAAAAGGCGCCACGGCGCCTTTTTTATTTACGCCCTGTCATTCTGAGCGTAGCGAAGAATCCATGCTTTTAGTTTTATTCAATTTAAATCTGGATTCTTCGCTACGCTCAGAATGACGAATGATGAAAGTTTTACTTTAACCTAGCAAATTACCGCCTATCGCCCAATCTTCCATTTTCACCTCTTCAAACACAATGTAAGTATAGCTTGGCGGTTTGTGCGCGTGCTTTTGCAAGGTTTCGGTGATTTCTTTGGCAATTTCTTTTTTCTGTTCTTTAGTGATATTTCCAGCAAGTTTTACATTAACGAATGGCATTTTAACGCTCCTTTTTTGACAAAAAATTGAATATCAGCAAACTTACTGTTTATTCTGTAATGTGCGCCAAATATCGTTGGCTAATTTTAAAGTGCTAGCCAAAATAAGCGCGCAAATAAGTAACGATAAAATTGGGTCTGCTGGCAGCCAGCCTGTGAAATAGATGATTGCACCTGCTACAAGCGCTGCCACAGAAGCCAACAAATCGCCCAGTACGTGCAGAAAAGCCGCTCTATGATTTAAGTTTTCATGGCCGCCGTGCGCTTCGCCATGATGATGCAGCATTTTTGCAACCACCAAATTGACCGCCACACCAAGCACAGCAAGCCACATTACATAAAAGCCCGCCACATTTTGTGGATTTTTTAGACGTTCAACCGCCTCAACTACAATGTAAACCGTGACGCCCAGCATCAGCAAACAGTTGATAGTTGATGCGACTAACTCCAAATGCGTTAGGCCGCTTTTATGCTGTTTAGCGCCGGCTTTAATTGCGTGATGCGAGGCAAACCAAGCCATGCCTAGCGCCGCCGCGTCTGACAACATATGCCCTGCGTCGCCCATTAAGGCGAGTGAGTGCGTAAACAAACCGCCAAAATATTCCACCGCTGCAAATACTAAAATAATTACAAATGGCAGCGCAAAAGCGTTGCCATGCTGGTGCTGTTCTATAATTGGTATTGGCGCAGCAAGATTGTCTACAACGTGGCTGTGGTTGTGGTCGTCGTGCGCTTCGTGCGAATGTTTACTCATAGAATTTTGCTTAAATAATTTAGTTCATCATACAAGAAAACGCGCATTTGTCGCCTATAATTTGGCCATGAAACTAAAGATAAAATGTTAAGTTACCGCCACGCTTTTCACGCGGGCAACCATGCCGATGTGCTAAAACACTATGTTTTTAGCTTGGTTTTAGCTTATATGAATCAAAAGCCAGCGCCATATTGGGTGATTGATACGCATGCAGGCGCGGGCATGTACGAGCTGGGTAGCGAATTTGCACAAAAAAATGCTGAGTTTAACAATGGCATCGCGCGGCTTTTTGCGGCTGAGCATTTGCCAGATTCGCTGGAAGATTTTGTAAAGATAATCAACAGTTTTAATGAAAACAATGCATTAAATTGCTATTCTGGCTCACCAAAAATAGCCGAAAGCTTGTTACGGACGGACGATAAGCTGCGATTATTTGAACTACACCCAAGTGATTACCAATTACTGGATGAAAATTTTAGCCATAAAGGTCGGCAAACTAAAATTGAACAACAAAATGGTTTTACTGGCATTAAAGCTTGTTTGCCGCCACCCACCAAGCGCGGCGTGGTGTTAATCGATCCGCCCTATGAGCTAAAAGACGATTACAATCACGTGGTGAATTGCATAAAAGACAGTCTAAAACGTTTTGCAACCGGCACCTATTTGGTATGGTACCCGCTGTTACAAAGGCCAGAACCCGCTGAAATGGTGCGCACATTAATCGCGCTGAATGCCGACTTTTTGCAGGTAGAAATGAGGGTGCAAGCGCCAAGTTTGGATGGTTATGGCATGTACGGCAGCGGCATGTTGGTTGTGAATCCGCCTTATACATTACCGAAAATACTTGAAGAAGCAATGCCAGTTTTGACGCAACTATTAGCTCTAGACGAAAGCGCAGATTTTTTGATTCAATACAAAATTGCTTAAGGTCTAACAAGCTAATATCAAGATAGCCCGTCATTCCCGCGTAAGCGGGAATGACGGACATAAACAACCATTATTTTTTGTTAAACATTAGAAATATTGCACAATTTTTTCTACTGGTTTTGCTAAACTTTGCTGCGCAACTTCGACCGTAAACGCATGAATAGCCAGCGTTTTTCCTTCTTCAGTTTCTATACTCACATGCCAATCGCCCGCTGCGATATTACTTTTAAACGTATAAACTCTATAGCCGCCGTAACGGCCGCCATTTAAGGCAAAACCCGCGCGTGATTGCGTCACCCAGCCTTTTTTGGTATGAATTTGCCAATTGTGAAATAGCTTGGTGCTTAAGCCTGCGGCGCAAAAATGGACGAAAAGCAATAAATGCGTTGATTTGGCGCAACTTGCAAAGTGTCACTGGTTTTGCGCCAAAACACCCACCAGCTGGACGCTTGCTGACTAAGCTGGTAATTGGTACCGACTTTTTGCAGATTGTAAGCCATGGCGATTTCGCGCTTAACTAGCGGCACTGGAGGAATCATGTCTGCTGAATAGGCAAACATTAACAAAGCGGCTATTATCCAAACTGGAAAAATACTACCCAAGTGGCTAGGTGTTTTTCTGTACAAACCATGCGCGGCAAGTGCGCCTAACAATGTGCTTAAGTAAAACCACACCGCATGAATGCTGCCTAACACGCATGGCAGCACAAAATTAAACACCAACATCGCACACAAGCCAAACACCGCCCAGCTAAGCGTAAAGCGTCGATATTCGCTTTCTATAAACTCGTTCGCTACCAACAACCCCGCCATGATGACTGTCATCACCCAAGCCAGCCAATGGTTTGCGCTTTTAAAATACAAAATAAATAGCGAGCTTAGCAAATTGCCGTAAATAAATTGCAGCAAAAAGTAGGGCAAATGTGGATAATGTAGGCGCTTGTAAGTGTTGTGTAGAAACGTTGGCAGCCAATTAGGAGGGTTTGAGGTGTCGGCCAGCACATAGCTTGGTCTGCCAATCACAAACAAAATAAGCCCTGCCAATAGCAAATACGCCACGAAGGTGACTAAATCAGAAGTCGCTACATTACGGCCAATGGTGACGGCGTCCCAAATGAATCCGCCAAAAAAAAATAGTACTGGAAAGAAGTCGCCTATTTTTAATATATGTTGGTAGACGCGGGATTGTTGCAGTGATTGAATCAAAACGAACTCAAATTAACAGGCTATATAACTTATTAATAGGCTACACAAGGCTACCAATCACATAGCCAATCACGATGCCTGTAAGTAATGCAATGGTCAGGCCGCGATAAGTCAGCACATCTTTGCTATAGCCGCGCTTAATTGCGGTGAACGAAACCAAATAACCCACAGCGTTAAGCAACCAGATAATGGACAAGCTCAACACCTTAACAATCAATGGGCCAATAATAGGTACTAGCCCAATAATGCCCAAACCCCAAGCCAACACATGCGAAAGCGCTGCAAACAACATCACGCCAGTGGTGACCGCCTTGGCATGCCAACCATAATACCAAGCGGCATAAGCGATTGCGCCCAGCGCGATACTGAGCGGCAGCATGATTTTCCAAGCACCACTTTTATTTGGCGGTGCAATGGATTCTTGGGTGAAAATTTTGATATTTTCTTGGTTTTGTTTTGAATCCATTTGAACTTTAATCTAACGCGCAATAAGTGATTAGAAACTAAACCGCCTCAGTAATCGGAATCACTTTTTTTCCGCTGCTTAATGTATCTAGCGCGGCTTTGTATTCAGTCATTTGGTCAAAGTTTAAATATTTATAAATGTTAGCAACGTCACTCAGTTTTGTGCCGACAGTTTCTAAATATTCAGCATGGCTTGGCATACGACCAAGCTTGGCACACACAGCGGCCAACTCGGCTGAACCCAAGTAAACACGGGCATCGCGACCCATGCGATTATCAAAATTACGGGTTGAAGTTGAAAACACGGTCGCTTTATCCGCCACGCGCGCTTGGTTGCCCATACATAAACTGCAACCTGGCACTTCGGTACGCGCGCCAGCAATGCCAAACACCGAATACACGCCCTCGTCGCGCAATTGTGCCTCGTCCATGCGCGTTGGCGGCGCAATCCACAAACGTGTGGGAATATTGCCAGTACCTTCCAACACTTTTGCCGCAGCGCGGTAATGGCCGATATTGGTCATGCAACTGCCAATAAATACTTCGTCAATTTTGTCACCCGCAACTTGAGACATCGGTTTGATGTCGTCGGGATCGTTCGGGCAAGCCACTAGCGGTTCTTTGATGGTGTTGATGTCAATTTTTATGATGTGAGCATATTCCGCATCGGCATCGGGTTGTAGCAAATCTGGTTTTGCCAACCAAGCTTGCATATTCTCAATACGGCGTTGCAGCGTGCGCGCATCTTCGTAGCCGTTAGCAATCATGCTTTGCATCAAAACTATATTCGAGTTTAAAAATTCAATCACGGGCGCTTTGTCCAAAAGTACCGTGCAGCCATTGGCAGAGCGCTCGGCAGAGGCATCTGCAAACTCAAACGCTTGCTCTACTTTTAAATCGGGCAAGCCTTCAATTTCTAAAATGCGGCCGTTAAATACGTTCTTTTTCACCTTTTCGCCCACGTTCAGCGTACCTTCTTGAATCGCCGCGTAGGGAATCGCATTCACCAAATCGCGCAGGGTAATGCCAGGTTGCATTTTGCCTGTAAAGCGCACCAATACTGATTCTGGCATATCCAGCGGCATGGCGCCTGTGGCGGCTGCAAACGCCACCAAGCCCGAACCCGCAGGAAAACTAATACCAATCGGGAAGCGCGTGTGAGAATCGCCGCCCGTGCCAACCGTATCGGGCAAAATCAAGCGGTTGAGCCAAGAGTGAATAATGCCGTCACCTGGTCTAAGCGTAACACCGCCACGGCTACTCATAAATTCGGGCAATTCGTGCTGCAATTTAATATCCACGGGCTTGGGGTAGGCCGCAGTGTGGCAAAAACTTTGCATCACCAAGTCGCAGCTAAAGCCCAAACAAGCCAGCTCTTTCAGCTCATCCCTCGTCATGCCGCCGGTGGTGTCTTGGCTTCCTACTGTCGTCGCTTTTGGCTCGCAATAAGTGCTTGGGCGCACGCCCGTGCCTTCTGGCAAGCCACACGCGCGGCCGACCATTTTTTGTGCTAACGTAAAGCCTTTTTTAGAGGCAACTTCTGGTGTGGCTTTTATAAATGCGTCAGTTTCACCTAAGCCTAGCGCTTTACGCGCATTTGCAGTCAAGCCGCGACCAATAATCAGTGGAATGCGGCCACCCGCACGCACTTCATCGGGCATGGTGACTGGCGCTAAATCAAATGTGCTAATCGTTTCACCCGCTTCGTTCAACACTTTGCCCGCGTACGGTTGAATGGTAATTACGTCGCCCGTTTTCATTTTCGATACGTCGCATTGAATCGGCAACGCGCCAGAATCTTCCGCTGTGTTAAAGAAAATCGGCGCGATTTTGCCGCCTAAAACCACGCCGCCTGTGCGTTTATTCGGAATATTTGGAATATCATTTCCCATAAACCATTGCAGCGAATTAATCGCCGATTTGCGCGATGAACCCGTGCCAACCACTTCGCCCACATAGACTAACGGCAAGCCTTTTTGCTTCAATGTTTCGATTAATTTTAAGCCTTCTGGCATTTTGTTAATCAGCATGGCTTGGGCATGCAAAGGAATATCAGGGCGGCTCCAAGCCTCTTGCGCAGGGCTTAGGTCATCGGTATTGGTGTCGCCATCGACCTTAAACACAACCATTTTAAGTTCGGTCGCTAATTTAGGCTTGTTGGTAAACCACTCGGCATGCGCCCAAGAAGTCATCAGGGTCTTCGCGTGCGGGTTACCGGCTTTCATCAACACATCCACATCGTGAAAGGCATCGAACATGAGAATAGTAGTGCTTAGCGCTTTTACAGCTTGCGCTGCCATTGCTGTCTCGAGCAAGCTAACTAGCGCTTGCACGTTATAGCCGCCCAACATCGTACCGAGCAATTGCACGGCTTTATCGGGCGTAATTAAGGGGGATGTTGCGGTGCCTTTTGCAATATCGGCTAAAAAAGCGGCTTTGACATAAGCCGCTTTATCCACGCCTGCTGGGGTTTGATTCCCAATTAATTCAAGCAATTGCTCCTCACTACCTGCTGGCGGATTTTTTAATAATTCAACTACAGCAGCCACTTGTTCTGCGTTTAGCGGCAATGGTGGCAATTGTAAGGCGGCACGTTCTTGCACGTGTATTTGATAGGCTTTTAACATAATTTAAGGCTCGCTAATAATTAATTGCTATTATAAACCAGCCTAAATCGTCAATCGTTTCACATTTGTAAAATGCCAAATAAAAGGCAGTGAAACGCTAAAATTTAAGCTAGTTTTTACTTTCTGATAAAAACTCTTTTGCAAATGGCACAGGACAACCGCCGCCCAGGGAGTGCACTTCCCAGCGGTCTAACAAGGCTTTTTCATAATCTTTACCATGCTTTAACGCCAAAAATGCGCGCACTTCTAGCACGTCCGCAAAGCCATTTTTGTCGGTATCCATGGCGATAACATTCTGCTCAACCGTTGGGCCAGTATACTTTCCATCAGCATCCGTCAAATATCCCAACAATTCCTCTGCACTGGTCGCTTGCGCCATCAGCATAAAACTCAACATTATTAAACACTTAGTCATCATCTTCACCAATCTATAAGCAGTTATAATTATGACTGATGTTAATATAAAAAGTGCTTTTGCATGTGTGACTTAAGGCACAGGCTTGTAATTACAAAGGTTTAACTTCAATCGTTTGATGCTTGGCAATAATTTCTTTCCAATTGGCAGGGCCAGTTTTGTGCACTGCGTCGCCACTCGCACTTACCGCCACGGTCACAGGCATATCTACCACATCAAATTCATAAATTGCCTCCATGCCTAAATCTTCAAACGCAATCACACGAGATTTTTTAATAGCTTTGCTGACCAAATACGCCGCGCCGCCGACTGCCATTAGGTAAACAGATTTGTGTTTTTTAATGACAGCTAACGCCTCATCGCCGCGCTCTGCCTTGCCGATAGAGCCGAGCAGATTCAACTCGCCCAGCATCATTTCCGTGTAATCATCCATGCGCGTGGCTGTGGTTGGGCCTGCTGGGCCGACTGCTTCGTCGCGCACCGCATCCACAGGACCGACGAAATAAATGAATCGATTACTAAAATCGACAGAAATTTTTTCACCTTTTGCCAACATGGTGGCAATGCGTTTATGCGCAGAATCACGGCCAGTGAGGATTTTACCCCTCAGTAATAGCGTTTCGCCTGCTTGCCAGTTTGCAATATCGGCTTTAGTTAAGGTGTCAACATTCACGCGCTTCGCGGCCGCACTTGGCGCCCAATGCACGTCTGGGTAAGTGGATAAATCAGGCGGCGTCAGTTCCGCCGTACCCGTGCCATCCAGCACAAAATGAATATGACGCGTCGCCGCGCAATTGGGGATAATCGCTACTGGTAAGCTGGCCGCATGGGTTGGATAATCGAGAATTTTTACGTCCAACACTGTCGTCAAGCCTCCCAAACCTTGTGCGCCTATGCCTAAGTTATTCACTTTATCAAAAATTTCTAAACGTAATTCTTCTATGCGATTTTGCGCACACCGGAGTTTAAGTTCATGCATATCAATCGGCTGCATCAGCGATTCTTTCGCCATAACCATGGCCTTTTCCGCCGTGCCGCCAATGCCAATGCCCAACATACCAGGCGGACACCAGCCCGCGCCCATGGTCGGCACGGTTTCCAAAATCCAATCGACAATAGAATCATTCGGGTTCAACATCACCATTTTTGCTTTGTTTTCGCTACCGCCGCCCTTGGCCGCGATGCTCACCTCTACCGTGTCCCCAAGCACCAATTCAACGTGTGTCACGGCAGGCGTGTTGTCTTTGGTGTTTTTGCGTAACCCTGCTGGGTCATTCACAATCGAAGCGCGGAGTTTGTTATCTGGCAATAAATAGGCACGACGCACCCCTTCATTCACCATTTCTTCTAAGGTGAGGTTGCCTTCAAAGCGAACATTCATGCCCACTTTAACAAACGCCACCACAATGCCAGTATCCTGACAAATCGGCCGTTTACCCTCCGCACACATGCGCGAATTGGTGAGAATTTGCGCGATGGCATCTTTCGCTGCGGGCGATTGCTCAAGCTTATATGCTGCGCCCAAGGCCTGAATATAATCAGCGGGATGATAGTAGGAAATGTATTGCAAAGCGTCCGTAATGCTTTGAATGAAGTCGGATTGTTTAATAATGGTCATCATTTTCTACTTCGTCATACCAGCTATTGTAGGGCGGGTCACTTGTGACCCACGCGTAGTTATCATCAATAAAGCGCATCAGCGTGGGTTCTAGAACCCACCCTACAAAACGATGTAGGAGTGCAATTTATTGCACGAGTTTGCATTATTCGCGATTTAAAAATCGCTCCTACCTTGCACTTTTCGCAACCGCTATTGTTGGACTAATATCTTTACGCAAAATTTTACCATTTTTGGTGCGTGGGAAGTCATGCGCCAAATACACGGTTTTCGGCGCTTTGTAAGCGGCCAAATGTTGTTTGCCAAAAGCCACCAAATCATCAGCAGTGGCGGTGGCGATTGGTTTTAAAATCACATAAAGCACGACCAACACTTTGTCTTTTTCCAACTCTTCAGCCACGGCAGCGCAATCGGCGACGTCGGGGTGGCCTTTATACACGCGTTCGATTTCATACGGCGATACGCGGTAGCCGAAGCTTTTGATGATGTCATCTTTACGGCCTAAAAACCAAATGTAGCCATCGGCATCGTACTTGGCGTAATCTCCCGTGAAAAAGTAGTTATCGTGCTTGTATTTCTCTGTTTCGTCGGGTAAGTTCCAATAACTTAAAAATAGACCAGGGTCGGTATCTGGCACACAAATCATGCCCTCTTCACCCACAGGCACTTCTTCAAGTGTTTCAGGATTAAGCAGTTTAATATTGTGGCCTGGTTGCGGAAATCCCGCAGAACCTGGGCGAATTGGCCTAAATTGGCTTTGACTCAAGTAGTAAGAAAATTCGCTCATGCCAACCGCTTCGTAAATATCCACACCGAAACGCGCATGCCACCCACTTAATACTTCGTCTGACAAATGCTCGCCCGCACTCATGAAATGTCGTAAGCTGGGGATTTTAGCTTGCGTAGCGGTGGTTTTTTGCAGAATTTGGCGGTAAATAGTTGGCACGCCAATAAAAATAGTGGCTTTGTGCTTTTGAATTAAATCTAGCCACACTTGCGCGTCGTTTTTACCTTCATGCACAATCACCGTTTTGCCTAAATACAGCGGATCCATCAGGCCAGAACCCAGCACGTAAGTCCAATTAAATTTGCCTGAATGCATGATGCGGTCAGTCGCATTTTCGCCTGCTGCATAATTAAACCAATATTGCGCGGCAGGCTGGCGACCAAGCAGGGCGCGGTGTGCATGCAATACGCCTTTGGGGTAGCCTGTGGTGCCGCTGGTGTAAACTAGGTACGCAGGGTCGTCAGCCTTAGTTTGGAAGGCTTTATCGCAGGCAATAATTGTATTTAAGCTTTTTTCTAAACTCAGCACATTTAAGCAACCGTGCGCAGGCACAGAAGCAGTTTGCGATAACAAAATGTGCGATAAATTGGGCGTATCGCCCAAGTTTTCGACGATTTTTTCTTCCATCGCCGCCCACGCAGTAGCGTCGCTCACCAGCACCGTCGCGCCTGAGTCTTTGGCTAGATACGCCACTTCTTCGGCGGTGAGTAGCGTGGATGTTGGCACGGCAATTGCGCCCATTTTCATGGCACCTAAAAAGGCGATTGGGTAATCTAAGCTATTCGGCAAACGAATCAGTACGCGGTCGCCTACTTTTACGTCTAAATTGCGTAATAGTTGTGCAAATTGGTCGGTTTTGCGCGCCAATTCCGTGAATGTTATTTCTGACGTGCCACGCGCTTCGTCTTCCACAATCATGGCGATATTGTCTGCCTGCGGCGTACCTAGGTGCTTGTCTGAGCAAGCTACGCCGATGTTGAAGTGGGCGGGAATGTTCCATTGCCATTGGGGAAAGTTTTCAAATTGCTGTGTCATTTAATTAGATTCATTTCAATAATAATTTTTTCTAATTCCGTCATTCTTAGCCAAGCGAAGAATTCACTCACAAGTTATAAAACTCTGGATTCTTCGCTGCGCTCAGAATGACGGTGTATGTGTTTTACATGTTTTAATCAACTCTTTGCAGCGCAACTATAATAAAACTCCATACGGCCAATTTTGTCTTACCACCTGCTCTGGCAATTGCTCTAAAATATGCACAGCAAATTCCATATCCGCAGTTTTAAGCGCACGTAGCGCATTTGCACGCAGCAAGGTTTGTAGCGCCTTGCCAAACATCGGTGGGTCTAACATTTCGCCTTCAAACTTAATTGCGCCGCCATGCAAGGCATCTGCCTCAATCGCCGCTTTTAAAATGCGCACTTTTTGATTCACATCAGTTGGCGATGGCGTATAAGCGGTTTTGCATAAATGAATATGGCCGGGATGAATTACTTGCTTGCCAGTTAAGCCCATGGCCGCTTCTTGGCAGGCATGTTTATAGACAATGCGCGATTCGTCATCGCCATGCAAATCTAGCCAGCGGCGTACGTCTTGCGGCTCACAATATTTTTCGGGCATGATGTTTTGGCCGATTAAGGTCTCTACGCCGCCAATCACGCCCTTGCCTGCAATACGCGCCTCAAACATCAGTTGATTCATGTAAAACTGTAACTCTTCAATCCAGCCTTCTGGAGTAATGTGAATGCCCATCGCTTTGGAAAAATCGTGAATGCCAAACACGACGTGTTTCACCGTGTTGTATTGCATTAAATCTGGCGCAATTTTTAGCGATTTTGGGTGCTCAATAATCGGCTGAATGGTCATGTTTGGGTTGATATTGAGCAAAAAACTAGATAAATCGCGCACTTCGGCCGCGCCATACACCTCACCCGCTTTTGCCAACATGACAACATCAATATAGTCGCCCATATCACGTACCAGTTGCATATCGAGTTCGTATTCATCGGTGCGAAATGAGTTGCAGCGAATAGCAATAGTGACGCGTTCATTAACTTTGCGCAAAGCTGGCAGCTCGTGTCGCAATAAATCACGGCTCATTTTCTTTTGGCGGCAACCGTCTTCTAGGTCAAAAATTAAGGTGTGCGCAATAGTGTTGTGCGCGTGTTTGGCCATGCGCGCGGCGGCTTGCGTCATGTCCTCGTAAATGCCCAAGCTGGGTGCATATTTAACTGGCGGATAATATAACTGAATGCCAGGCCAGTAATCGCCTAGCACGCTAGAGTTGCCACTAGTGTTTGAAATGTTGCTGTTATGTTTTTGTTCGCTCATCACGTTTGCTTTCGCTAGGTTTTTAGGCCTGATGCATTGATTTAATTTTAAGTATGATATTTTTTGTATTTTTATCTGGTATTACTGCTTTTTCATTCACCAATAAATCCCAAAAATCATTATCGGGTAATGCTAAAAGTGTATCTAAAGCGGTTAACTCCAGACTACTTAAATTGGTAAATTCAAGCGCAACAAAACGTTGTAACACAATATCCAACTCTAGCAAGCCACGCCTGCAGCGCCACGCAAGGCGTCTGGCTTCTGCCTTTTTTACTTCGCTATTCACAAACTTTTATACCACTTTCATGCCAAAAATGGTGCGTTCTTTTTTGGTTGTTTTAGCACGCTCAATTTTCAAATCTTTAATATTAGCTATCGCCGCGTTAGGGTTAAGCTTTTTAGGGCAAACTTCAACGCAATTCATAATGTTATGGCAGCGATACAAACGATATGGGTCTTCTAAATTTTCCAAACGCTCTTCAGTCGCTTGATCGCGACTATCCATAATGAAACGATTGGCTTGCATCAAACCAGCAGGACCGACAAACTTGTCTGGATTCCACCAAAAACTTGGGCAAGATGTGGTGCACGCACCGCACAAAATGCACTCATACATACCATCCAACTTAGCGCGATCTTCTGGGCTTTGCAGGCGCTCAGTTTCGGGCAATGGGTCGTTATTCACCAAATACGGTTTAACTGAGTTATACGCATCAAAAAACTGCGTCATATCCACCACTAAATCGCGAATCACTGGCAAACCTGGCATGGGGCGCAGCACAATTGGCTGCTCTAAATCGGCAATTTTGGTAATGCAAGCCAAACCATTTTTGCCGTTAATGTTCATGGAATCCGACCCGCAAACACCTTCGCGGCACGATTTACGCATGGTTAAGCTATCATCCTGCTCTTTAAGACGCATTAACCCATCAAGCAACATATTGTCTTCTTCAGCCAGTTCAATGCTGTAATCTTGCATATAAGGCTTTTTATCTACATCGGGGTTGAAGCGATAAATTTGAAATTTAACGAGGTTTGTCATAATTAATACACCCTTGCTTTCGGCTCGAACGATTCAACAGTTTGCGGTTTTAAATTCACTGGCTTATAGCGTAAATCATTGTTTTCTTTATAAAAAAGTGAATGCGTAAGCCAATTTGTATCATCTCGCTCGGCAAAATCTTCTCGCGCATGTGCACCGCGGCTTTCCGTGCGCGCATTAGCAGAATGCATAGTCGCCACCGCCACTTCAATTAAATTATCCACTTCTAGCGCTTCTACACGCGCAGTATTAAACACCATACTTTTGTCTTTAATGGTGATGTTTTCAACTCGTTTGGCAACTTTATCAATCTCGCTAACGCCTTTAGCCAAGTCATCGGGAAACCTAAATACGCCGCAGTGATTTTGCATGGTGTCACGAATCGCATCGCCCACCTCAGCTACATTTTCGCCGCTAGCGTTATCTAGCCTTGCAATGCGTGCTAATGTTGCATCGGCGGCGTTTGCTGGTAATGCTTTGTGCGTATTATTTTGCTTAATTGCCGCCGCCATATGGTCGCCTGCGGCCTTGCCAAACACCACTAAATCTAATAGAGAGTTTGAACCCAGCCTATTAGCCCCATGCACAGAAACGCAGGCTGCTTCACCCACTGCATATAAACCCTTGACCACACCTGTGGTATCGACCACTTGGCCATCAATATTGGTCGGTATACCGCCCATCATATAGTGACAGGTTGGCACGATAGGAATTGGGTCTTTGATTGGATCGACATTGGAAAAAGTTTTAGCGATTTCACGAATGCCTGGCAGACTTTTATTGATGCGCTCTTCGCCCAAATGGTCGAGTTTTAAATAGATGGCATCTTTGTTTTTACCAACGCCGCGGCCTGCTTTAATCTCGGTGGCACAGGCACGTGAAATCACATCGCGACTGGCTAAATCTTTGGCATGTGGCGCGTAACGTTCCATAAACCGCTCGCCTTCACTATTCACCAAATAGCCGCCTTCGCCGCGCACGCCTTCGGTAATCAGCACGCCCACGTGTTGAATGCCTGTAGGGTGAAATTGCCAAAATTCCATGTCTTGAAGCGGCAAGCCAGCGCGCGCCGCCATGCCGAGGCCATCACCCGTGTTAATAAAGGCGTTTGTACTAGCTTTGAATATACGCCCAGCACCGCCTGTGGCGATTAAGGTGGTTTTAGCTTGAATAATATGAATTTCGCCCGTTTCAATCTCTAGTGCGATAACACCTAAAACATCGCCATCAGCATCTCGAATTAGATCAAGCGCAAACCATTCAATTAAAAATTGGGTATTAGCACGAATATTGCGCTGATACAGTGTGTGCAGCATGGCGTGGCCAGTACGGTCAGCCACCGCACAGGTGCGCGAGATAGGCTTTTCACCAAAATTTTGCGTCATACCGCCAAATGGGCGTTGGTAGATTTTTCCAGACTCTAAGCGATCAAACGGCATGCCAAAATGTTCTAGCTCAATAATGGCTTTGGCAGCGTTTTTGCACATATATTCAATCGCATCTTGGTCGCCCAAAAAATCGCTACCTTTGATGGTATCGTACATGTGCCACAGCCATTTATCCTCGGCCACGTTGCCAAGCGCCGCCGCAATACCGCCCTGCGCCGCCACTGTGTGCGAGCGCGTAGGGAACACTTTTGACAGCACCGCGACCTTAACGCCAGATTCTGCCAATTGCAAAGCTGCGCGCAAACCTGCACCGCCGCCGCCAATTATTACTGCATCAAACTTATGAGTTGTTAAAGCCATTTATTACACATTCCATAAAATGAAAGTTAACCAAAATAGGTAAGCTACTAACGCAATATCAACCACTATTTGCATATAAGCGCGTAGCGTTTTGTTAAATACATAATCTTGTAAAACGTCTGCCACACCCAGCCACGTATGCATAAATAGGCACATAAAAAATACTAAAGTTGCCAAACGAAACCATATTGGTGAAATAAACGCATGCCAACCAACAAAGCCTGAAGGTTGAATAATTATTAATAAAACAAGCAAAGTAATAAAGTAAAACGCCATCACTAAAGCGGTTAAGCGTTGCGAAAGCCACAAACGCATGCCAGGGTATTTATTGGTTAGTAATTGGATTAGCATGCTTATAATTACCAAATAACAATTGCGAAAATGACAGTTACAACGCCCACCAACCACAACAAAATACGACTTGAAAGTCGCGCATTATTAAGTGATGTCATCCAATGTATATCTTGCAACAAATGCCGAATACCTGCAAAAAAGTGATGAAAAAACGCCCAAGCAAGGCCAATTATCATTAATTTTAAAAACCAAGTGTCTAGCCAGATTGTAAGAGTTATATAGGATGACTCCGAATGCACCAAAGATTGAAACGATAGCAAAATCAATGGGATAGCCAAAAATAAGCCAATGCCAGAAACACGATGCAAAATAGAAACGACCGCGTTAATAGGCAGCTTAATAGTAAATAAGTTTAGGTTTTTAGGCCTGTTTTTTAATGATTGTTTTTGCATATTAGTTTCTTAACATTTTTCCTACTGCTTCATTCCTAGCATATGCGGGAATCAATTGTAAAAATCGTTAAATTCAAAATGGATTCCCGCCTGCGCGGGAATGACGGTTTGGGGTTGAGCTATAACTTATTTACCCTTCGCTCGCCGCTTTTGCCACCGCACCTGAAACACGCTCTAAAAGACGCGCATCGAACGGTTTAGGGATAATGTACTCTTTGCCAAACTTCAATTCTTTTAAGTTGTAGGCAGCTAAAACCTCGGCTGGTACTGGCTCACGCGCGAGTTCACTTAGCGCCATCGCCGCAGCTATTTTCATTTTTTCCGTTATTTGGGTGGCTTTTGCATCTAATGCACCACGGAACAAATACGGAAAGCACAACGCGTTATTCACTTGATTCGGAAAATCACTACGCCCTGTGGCCATTAAAATATCATCGCGTACTGCATGCGCCAAACTTGGCAAAATTTCTGGG
>JACMNB010000016.1 GCA_014378845.1 Methylotenera sp.
AAGGTATCAATATCATGCAACAACTAAAATCATTGGCGCTACTTTTTTGCGTTTTACTCATGCCTTATCATGTGTTGGCCGCGCCAGTCAACGCCCAGCCATTAGAAGACGTGCCACCTCCACCAAAAATTGTCGATGGCGAAGCGCTGGAAGCCGAACCGCAAGTGACTATTCGCAAAAAAGGCAAAGAAACGGTGGAGGAATATAGCGTTAATGGCCAAGTGTATATGATGAAAGTGACGCCAGAACACGGCGTGCCTTACTATCTGCATAAAGATGACAAAGAGGGCGGTTGGCTTAATACGGGGCCGGTAGAGCCGCTGGCGATTCCTAAATGGGTTATTTTTAGGTTCTAATTAATCCGTCATTATACGTTGATAGGACCGTTTTTAAGTCCTAAGCCTTACAAGTTCGTCATTCCCGCGAAAGCGGGAATCCATTTTTAATATAAGCTTAACTTGAATTCTCGCTTTCGCGTCAATGACGCATTCTGATAAAATTGCAGTTAGCCTCTGTTATTACAAAGTATTTTAAATGTCCGTTTTCACCACCCTAACATTAGATGAGGCGCGCACTTGGTTGCGCGACTTTGCCATTGGCGAAGTGGTTGAGCTGCGCGGTATTGCGGCGGGCATTACCAATACCAATTATTTTGTTATCACGCAAAATGCGCGCTATGTGTTAACAATTTTTGAAAAAAATAATCTAGAAGAACTACCGTATTTTGTTGATTTAATGAGGCATTTGGCTGCGCATGGCGTGCCTTGCCCTGCGCCAATTGCTGATGTAAGCGGTGTTGCGCTGCATGCGTTAAAAGGCAAGCCGGCATTGATGGTAAGCTGCCTACAAGGCAAAGATGTTGCCACGCCTAACTTGGCGCAAGTGGTAGAAGTCGCATTAACTTTAGCCAAGCTGCATGTGGCGGGCGACAGCTTTAAACAAGTAAGCCATAATCAACGCGGGCAAGATTGGTTTGTACAAACTGCGCAAAAAGTGTTACCCAGACTAAATCTGCACGATCAAATGCTATTACAAAACGAGCTTAGCTTTCAACAGGCGTTAGATACAAGCGGGTTGCCGCACGGCGTTATTCACGGCGATTTGTTCCGCGATAACGTTCTGTTTTACAATGATATTTTAGGCGGCTTTATCGATTTTTATTATGCTTGCAATGATGTGCTGGCCTATGATGTGGCGATAGCAGTAAATGAGTGGTGCTTGCATCACAATGGCGCCGATTTAGGCAATATTGATGTTGAAAAAGTGGACGCATTTTTAAGCGCATATCAAAGCGTGCGGCCGCTATCGATGGCCGAAAAAAATCTGTGGAATAGCTTGCTACGCCGCGCTACGCTTAGATTTTGGCTATCGCGCCTGCACGACCTTTACTTTCCGATTGAGGGCGAAATAACGCACGCCAAAGATCCAAACCATTTTAAAAGCATTTTAAAAGCCCGCATCGCACTTGAACATTAAACAGGGAATTTAAGCATGGCCATTTTACAATCGCGCACACAAACAGGTATTAGTTGGATTAAAGAAAGTATTGCCTTATTTAAAACGGCGCCGCGCAAATGGCTGATGCTAGCCTTGGCTTATTTGGGTGTGTTCGTCATGTTGCCATCTATTCCTATGCTGCAAATTTTTGCATTGGTGAGTATTTTAATATGGCCCATATTTTTGGCTGTTGCAATCGCGCAATATCGCAATGCCGAACTAAAAAAGCAGCAAACAATTGCGCAAACTGTACAAGCCATTCAGCCAAAAATGCTGCAGCTAATGGCGCTGGGAGGGGCATGTTTGCTATATGCGGTATTAATGAGCCTTATTTTAAATAGCGATTTACAAGGTTTGGCGAGCTTAGCGCAAAACAAAGATAAATTGACGGAATCGCAGATGATGGCGCTATTGCAAAAAATGCTGCCAGTCATGCTAAAAATGTTGTTGTTATCCATTCCGCTACTCATGGCGACTTGGTTTTCGCCCATGTTAATTGCGTTTAATAATTATAGTGTAGTTAAAGCCATTAAATCGAGCATTGCGGGCTCGCTGCAATATATTGTATCCCTGACAGCCGCTTGGCTGATTTTGTCCTTTGGCATATTAGCTTTGATGCTGGGCGTGGGCATTGTTGGCGGCATCGTCAGCGCGCTAGTGCCAGCCTTTGGTCAGTTATTAATCCCATTTGTTTTGTTTGGCTGCATGCTGCTGGCAACCGCGCTGATGTTGGCTTTTCAATATGTGAGTTATCGCGATGTGTTCCGCGCGGCTTAAGCTATTTTTATGCGTACTGTTGGCTTGCATTTTTATTTCTGCTTGTGATGACGCAGCTAAAAACTCGTTTGACAAAAATCTTAAAATAGTCATTATCCGTCATGGTGAAAAGCCAGCCGATAATGCAAATACCAGCGACAATCTATCTTGCAAAGGCCAAAATCGCGCTTTGCAGTTGCCTGCTGTGTTGCTTAAAAAAATGGGCAAGCCAGATTTCACCTATGTGCCAGCGCTTAAGCTGGATAAAAATACCGCGCACAGCCGCATGTTTCAAACGGTTACGCCGCTTGCCGTTAAGTACGATTTAATCATTAATAGCAAGTATGAAGCAAACGATTATGCAGCCGTGGCCAAAAGCGTACAGAAAAAAAGTGGATCGGTATTAATGGTGTGGAGTCATAGCGAAATGCCCGATTTAGCAAGCGCATTAGGCGTTAATCATCCGCCCAAATGGAATGGCGCAGACTTTGACAGTATGTGGATTGTAACTTACGCCAACGGTAAAACCGAGCTGACTGTGGAGCAAGAAGGGCTTAGTCCATCTGAGACTTGTGGGTTTTAACAAAATCATCAACTCTCGTCATTCTGAGCAGAGCGAAGAATCCAGTCTTGGGCTCAGTCTGACGGCAGACTATATCTTCTCTAACTTTGCATATTCCATCGCCAGCGTTTTTAAGCCGTTATTACCAAAGTTAATTTTAATCACTAAGTTTGCACCGCTGCCTTCGTAAGTCACTACCACGCCTTCGCCAAATTTGGCGTGACGTACGCTAGAGCCGATTTTAAACGGATAAGTAGTGGCTTGCGAAGGCGCTAGTGCAGATGCTTGATAATTGCCACCCGTAGCGTAATTTTTAGCAATCGGTTTGCTGTTAAGGCGCTTTAATAATGCTTCTGGGATTTCATCTAAAAAACGTGATGGAATGCCATAGCGCACTTGGCCGTGCAACATGCGGCTTTGCGCATGGCTCAAATACAAGCGCTGGCGCGCGCGGGTGACTGCCACATACATCAAACGGCGTTCTTCTTCTAGCCCGCCTGTTTCTTTTGCGCTATTTTCGTGCGGGCATAAACCTTCTTCTAAACCGCTGATGAAAACCGCTTTAAACTCTAGACCTTTAGAGGCATGTACCGTCATTAATTGCAGCGCATCGTAGCCAATTGTTGCTTGGTGATCGCCCGCTTCTAAGCTAGCGTGCGTTAAAAATTGCGTCATTAAATCTTGTGGCTCGTCACCGTCTACATTGTTGTGATTGCCAAAATCTTGGTTGGTAAACGCAACAGTCGCGGTAATCAGCTCTGCCAAGTTTTCTAGCCTGTCTTCGCCGTCTTTGTCATTTTCGTAATGCGCTTTTAAGCCAGACATGGTAGTGGCCAGCTCAGCAACTTCATTAAGCGTAATGCCATACGCTTGATCAGTCATGCTACGAATCAGATGCACAAAACCTTCTAAGCCTTTGCCTCCAGCGTTGCCATTGCCCACTTTATTAATGGCCGCTTGCCATAAACTACAATCGTTTTGGCGTGCGCCTTCTTGCAGTTGCTCTAAGCTACGCGCGCCGATGCCGCGCGCGGGAAAGTTAATCACGCGCAGCAGCGCAGTGTCGTCATTGGCATTGGCAATCAGCCGCATGTAAGCCAGCGCATGTTTAATCTCGGCACGCTCAAAAAAGCGCAAACCACCATAAACGCGGTAGGGTAGGTTGGCCGCAAACAAGGCGTGTTCTAAAATGCGCGATTGCGCATTGCTGCGGTACAGCAAGGCCATATCGGCCAGCGCACTGCCTTCACTTTGCAACATTTTCACTTCATCAATAATAAATTGCGCTTCATCAGTGTCGTTATACGCTTCGTAAACCCTAACAGGCTCGCCAGCGCCAGCCGATGTCCATAAATTTTTGCCAAGCCGATTTTGATTATTGCTGATAATCGCGTTAGCAGCGTCTAAAATATTACTGTGGCTGCGGTAGTTTTCTTCTAGCTTTACTATATTTTGAACCTTGAAGTCGCGCTCAAAATCATGCATATTGCCCACACGCGCACCTCGAAAGCCGTAGATGGATTGATCATCATCGCCCACCGCAAAAATGCAATTTTGCGCACCTGCCAGCAATTTTAGCCACAAATATTGCAGCTTATTAGTATCTTGAAACTCATCTACCAAAATGTACTGAAACCTACTTTGGTAGTGCGCACGAATGCGCTCATCACGGTTTAATAATTCATAACAACGTAGCAATAACTCTGCAAAATCCGCCACGCCTTCGCGGTTGCATTGTTTGTCGTATTCTTCGTAAATTTCACGTAATTTTTGGCTGTGGCCATCGAAGGCATCGACTTGGTTTGCCCGCAAGCCTTCTTCTTTGCAGCTGTTAATATAACCTTGCACTTGCTTGGGCGCGTATTTTTCATCATCCACATTCATCAATTTCATTAAGCGTTTGATGCTAGATAATTGGTCGGCAGTATCTAAAATTTGAAAGGTACTTGGCAAACCCGCTTCACGATAATGCGCACGCAACAGTCTGTTGCAAAGCCCGTGAAACGTGCCAGCCCACATGCCGCGTGTATTAATCGGCAACATGGCGGTTAGCCGCGTCAACATCTCTTTAGCGGCTTTATTGGTAAAGGTTACTGCCATTAAGCCCATTGGCGACACTTGGCCTGTTTGAATTAGCCAAGCGATTCTGGTAGTGAGTACGCGCGTTTTGCCGCTGCCCGCGCCCGCTAAAATGAGCGCAGAAAGATGGGGCAGGGTGACAGCCTCAAGTTGTTTATCGTTAAGGCCGTTTAGTAGATTGGTTTGAGATTGCATAGCGCATTATCGCATGGCTTTGACGTGCCAATAAGCAACTTTCGTGGGTGAAGTTACGCGTTAATTTGCTTAGCGCTGACTTTTACAATTTTAGGCACAGTTTTTACGGTAAGAATCTAGTGATTGCATGCGATAGCTCACTCAATATTGTTTTACGTAACTATATGCGATACAAAGTGTTACAAAATTGAGCAGATTTTGCATGAACTATGCAAATTTCGATAAGTCAGAACGACATGAAAGCTAAGTTGATGCTTAGATTTCTTTCCGCTTCTTTCCTCCCTGAGCGGAAGTCTTGTCTAACCTTGATAGAGGACGATAAGGCATTTTGCCCCGATTTAATCCCCTTAATCGGGGCTTTTTTTGGCATTTTTTAGGCTTTTTCTTCAATTGCCATGTCAATTTGTAACTGACTTGTACTTTAGTGTAAACAACTTGTAATTGTATGGCAAGCGGTTTGTTTATACTTTGAATAATCGAATTTGAATCATCAAAAAAAACGTACAAAAAATATAAGGAAACGCTGATTTCTTCAGAAAGCCGTCATTGCGAGCGAAGCGCGGCAATCCAGTGCTTGTTCTAAAAATATTCTGGATTGCCGCCTCTTAACGCCCCTCGCAATGACGATTAAATCATCATACCCCTAAATTCAAGCGACTAAAGTTGCCAATCGATTGGCGTTTGACCTTGCTGAATCAAATACTGATTAATGGTAGAAAATTGATGATTACCAAAAAATCCTCGATGCGCTGATAAGGGTGATGGGTGAACGGATTTTAAAACCAAATGCTTTTTCTCATCAATAAATGCACCTTTTTTCTGCGCGTAACTACCCCACAATACAAATACTAAACATTCGCGATGCGCATTCAATGCGGCGATAGCGGCGTCAGTAAACGCCTCCCAGCCTTTGCCCTGATGTGCACCCGCTTTACTCTGTTCTACCGTCAACGTGGCGTTCAACAGCAATACGCCTTGGTCTGCCCACGGCGTTAAGTCGCCGCTTTGGCTAATTCTGGGGCTCATGCAAATACCTAAATCAGATTCAATTTCTTTAAAAATATTTTGTAGCGATGGTGGCGGGGCGACGCCTCTGGGAACAGAAAAACTTAAACCGTGTGCCTGACTATCGCCATGATAAGGATCTTGCCCAATAATCACTACCCTCACTTTATCAAAAGGCGTGTGATTAAACGCATTAAAAATCAACGGACTGGGCGGAAAAATCACTTTACCAGCAGCTTTTTCTTGTTTAAGAAAAGCCCGCAAAGCCTGCATATAATGCTTTTCGAGCTCATCGCCAATCACTGCCATCCATGAGGGATGAAGTTGACCAGGTTTTTGTTCTATCATAAGGATGATTTAAAAATAGAAGATAAAATTATAAGGTAAATGAAGTTTAATTAAAGCATAGCTTTAGCCTGCTACGCTTGATGGATGAGTTATGCATTAATGCGACTTCTCTTTAATAGCCCTAAGAGCGTTCTTGAATATGTAAAGGTAGAGCCAACACCTAAAATAATTAAGAAATATGGCCAATACTTAATTGCAACAAATAATAAGGCTTTATACCGACTGTGGGTATTAGCTAGGCTTTCAGCGCTTGTCGCAGATAAAGGGTCTTGCCAACCAGTTAAAAGAAACAAACCAGCCAATAAACAGTAAATAGACGATAAACATGCGAAAGCTAGTATGATTTTTGTTAATGTAACTGCACCAAACTTATCTAATAGTTTCAAAATGTGGAAAGAAGCAATAACGCTAATAAAAAAGAATGTAATTACTTCAGATGAAAACATAAATACTCCATATTGGAAGATGCATTACGTTTGACATAAAGGGCAGCGAAGCAGCCCCGCTTGATGAGTGGATTAGCCTTCAATCTCTTTGCTCTCTTTGGCTCGCGGGCATTCTTGTTGTGGCTGTACGTAGCGTTTGTTTGTAACCACGATTACCACGAATGACTGCTTGCCCCTTACGGTCAATAGTTAGAATGCTTTCAGTGGTAATGTTTTTGTAACCAGAGTTGATTTCGAAACTGAACGAAACTTTATCGGTTTTGAAAACCCATTGCTGGGAGCCTAATGCAAGAAAACTGTAAGTTTCATCTTCGATATCAATTACATGGCTGTGCAATGCGCTTGTATTTCCGCCCTTGCTAGGTGGGCGAGAATTTTCTTTCAGATACAACTTGTAATCACTTATTTTTTTATTTTCAATTTTCATATCTGACATTCAATGCCTCACATAAGGGTTAACCTAAAATAGTCATCCTAATTGACGGATTACTTCACGTCAAATGACAATTTGAAATAAAAAACCTCGCCTAAGCGAGGTTTTAATACTACAGAGTAACAAGCTTGCGTTTCGTTATTGCATCAACCCATCGCAAGATGGATAAGTTGATACAAAATCAAAAGACTACATCATGCCGCCCATGCCACCCATCCCACCCATATCACCACCACCCATTGCTGGGCCGTCGTCTTTAGGTAGTTCGGCAATCATGCAATCAGTTGTCAGCATTAAGCCAGCCACTGATGCTGCATTTTGCAATGCGCTACGCGTTACTTTTGTTGGGTCTAAAATACCCATTTCAATCATATCGCCGTAAGTTTCGTTAGCGGCGTTGTAACCGTAATTGCCTTTACCTGCTGCCACGTTGTTTACCACTACTGATGGCTCTACGCCTGCGTTTTGAACGATTTGACGCAATGGCTCTTCTACCGCGCGCAGTACAATTTTAATGCCTGCTTCTTGGTCTAGGTTATCGCCCTTTACTTTGCTGATAGCATCGCGAGCACGAATTAACGCGACACCGCCGCCAGCAACAATGCCTTCTTCAACTGCTGCACGGGTTGCATGTAATGCATCTTCTACGCGGGCTTTTTTCTCTTTCATTTCAATTTCAGTCGTCGCGCCCACTTTAATCACCGCAACGCCGCCAGCTAATTTAGCTACACGTTCTTGCAGTTTTTCTTTATCGTAGTCGCTGGTTGATTCTTCGATTTGCGCTTTAATGGTTGCAATGCGGCCTTTAATGGCTGTTTCGTCTCCTGCGCCGTCAATGATAATGGTGTTTTCTTTACCCACTTCAATGCGTTTGGCTGAGCCTAACATTTCAAGCGTCACTGTTTCTAGTTTCAAGCCAACTTCTTCAGCAATCACTGTGCCGCCAGTTAATAATGCGATGTCTTCTAACATAGCTTTACGACGATCGCCAAAGCCTGGCGCTTTTACAGCGGTGGTTTTTAAAATGCCGCGAATGTTGTTGACCACCAATGTTGCTAATGCTTCGCCGTCGATATCTTCGGCAATGATTAGTAATGGACGGCCAGATTTAGCGACTTGTTCTAAAGTTGGTAATAAATCACGAATATTGCTGATTTTTTTATCGTGTAATAGCACTAATGGGTTTTCCATTAAGGCAATTTGGCGCTCTTGATTGTTGATAAAGTAAGGTGACAAATAACCACGGTCAAATTGCATACCTTCAACCACGTCAAGCTCGCTTTCTAAACCAGAGCCATCTTCAACCGTAATTACGCCTTCTTTGCCCACTTTGTCCATTGCGTCGGCAATTATTTTGCCAATTGTTTCGTCAGAGTTTGCTGAAATGCTGCCAACTTGGGCGATTTCTTTGCTAGTTGTACAGGGTTTTGATTGCGTTTTAAGGTCTGCAATCGCAGCCGCTACCGCTTTATCAATACCGCGTTTTAGATCCATTGGGTTCATGCCAGCAGCAACCGATTTCATGCCTTCGCGGATAATCGCTTGTGCAAGCACTGTTGCCGTTGTAGTGCCGTCACCTGCAATGTCGCTAGTTTTGCTGGCAACTTCTTTCACCATTTGTGCGCCCATATTTTCAAACTTGTCTTTAAGCTCAATTTCTTTAGCAACTGATACGCCATCTTTAGTGATGGTTGGTGCGCCGTAAGAGCGCTCTAGTACTACGTTGCGGCCTTTAGGGCCAAGTGTTACTTTTACAGCGTTGGCTAAAATATTTACGCCGTTGGTCATTTTTTGGCGGACTTCGTCGCCGAATCTTACGTCTTTTGCTGCCATTTTTCTTGCTCCTTGAATTGTCATTCTGACGCAAGTCAGAACTAGATTAATTTTGTTTAAGATTCCGAATCAAGTTCGGAATGACAATTGATTATTCAACAATCGCCATGATGTCTTCTTCGCGCATTACTAATAATTCTTCACCATCAACTTTTACAGTTTGGCCTGCGTATTTGCCAAACAACACTTTGTCGCCAACTTTTACGTCAAGCGCAATAATTTTGCCGCTTTCGTCACGTTTGCCGCTGCCCACTGCTTGTATCACGCCTTGGTCTGGTTTTTCGGTTGCGCTATCTGGAATCACAATGCCTGACGCAGTTGTACGCTCTTCTTCACTGCGCTTTACAATCACGCGATCGTGTAATGGACGAATTTTCATTCAATTTCTCCTAATGGTTATGCTACAAAAGTTGTTAAAAATGTTGTTTAATGCAGATGCTGGGCAAAAGAGTATTTTAGCACTCTAGTTACTTGATTGCTAATATTGAGATTGATTTTGAATTTTCAATAGCATTAAAAGAAACCGTCAGCTTAAAAGTGACAA
>JACMNB010000017.1 GCA_014378845.1 Methylotenera sp.
CACAAACAATTAAGGTGCTACCAAGCCCAATAAATAATGGTAGCAGCGTGTCATCGGGGCTGTGTTTACGTAGTTGCAGGTAACTGCCCAGCGTTGTTGAGATGTAGTAAAGAAATAGCAAAATGGCAAACAAACGAACTGTCGTGGCAAGCGTTTGATGTGGTGTCAATTATTGCTTTCTAACGTAAAGTAGACCCCAAAAAATAACTTAATCTTTTATTTGGGCATGTTGTTAATTTTTTTAAAAAATGCATAATCGTAATTAAATCAATTGTTAAATAAATTTTAGCACACCTAATTTTTGGCTTCAATATGCAAAATACCACTATTTTACCGCAACCGCCAAAACTGCTAGAGCAAGTAGCGGCTAAAATGCGCGTTAAGCATTACAGCTTGCGTACCGAAAAAAGCTATGTAGATTGGATTAAACGCTATATTTTGCATTTTGACAAGACTCACCCAAAAGACATGGGTGTGGTAGAGGTAGAGGCGTTTTTAACGCATTTGGCGGTGGCGCGCAATGTTTCTGCCAGCACGCAAAATCAGGCCAAAAGCGCGTTGCTTTATTTGTATAAGGAAGTGTTGGGTGTTGAGCTGCCCTGGCTAGATAACGTAACGCAAGCCAAAGTGCCGCAGCGTTTACCTGTGGTGCTTACGCAAGCAGAGGTGCAAGGCTTGTTAAGCCGTATGGATGGCACGATGTGGCTGATTGCTAGCCTACTTTATGGTAGCGGGTTACGTATTATGGAGGCCTTGCGTTTGCGTGTAAAAGATGTGGATTTTGCGCGCCGCGAAATTTTAGTGCGCGAAGGAAAAGGCTTTAAAGACCGCGTGACTATGCTGCCAATTAGTTTGGTAGAGCCACTTAAAGCGCATTTACTAAAAGTACAGATGCTACATCAAGATGACCTAAACGCAGGGCACGGCGAGGTGTTTATGCCGATGGCACTAGATAGAAAATACCCCAGCGGTGGTAAAAGTTGGAGCTGGCAATATTGTTTTCCATCCGTTAAATTGTCGGTTGATCCGCGTAGTAAATTAGCTGCCCCCTATCCCCAGCCTTCTCTCACTGGGGGAGACGGAGTTTACCCTGGTTTGCAGCATGTCATTCGCCGCCATCATGCCGATGAAAAAACCGTGCAACGCGCGGTTAAAAAAGCGGTTAAGTTGGCAGGTATTATCAAGCTTGCCACACCGCACACCTTGCGCCATAGCTTTGCCACGCACTTATTGGCAGGCGGTTATGATATTCGCACTGTGCAAGAGTTGCTGGGACATAGTGATGTTGCCACCACCATGATTTATACACATGTGTTAAACAAGGGTGGTAAAGGTGTTAGTAGCCCGCTAGATGTAATGTAGGAGCGAATTTTAAATCGCGAATGGATACTAAAATTATTCGCGATTTAAAAATCGCTCCTACAAGATGCCAAATTCAATTCAGCATGACAATTAAAAGTAATTCGCTATAATCACAGCATGAGCCTTCGCCTTCGTTTAAATTTACTTATAACCGCATTGCTGCTGCTGTTTATGCTGGCGGTGGGTTATGTCAATTTTAATGGCACAAAATCCTCCATTCAAGAAGGTGTAGAGGCGGCCACCAGAGTCACCGTGCAATTGCTAGATACCGTTATTGTCAGCTCATCGCAAAACCCAGAGTGGGGTTATACGCACGATGTAATGCACCGTTTTTTAGGACAGCTTGGCCATGTGCGCGGTAACGAGATTTTTTTATACGATATCCGCGGCACTTTAATGTTTCAATCGCCGCCTTCAAAATACCGCGCTAACGAAAATCCGCCAAAATGGTTTGTGGACGCCCTTGACCCGCACGAAAAATCGGTCACGCGGTTTTTACATTTTGGCCGCCTAGAAGTAGTGCCAAATCCTGCTGGTGGCATTCGCGAGGCTTGGAATAAATTGCGCAGTTTATTTTGGATAGGCTTAGGCTTCTTTGTGTTGTTAAATGCAGTGGTGTATTGGATGCTTGGGCATTGGCTACAGCCCTTACGGCCCATGTTGCAAGCCATTAACAAGATGGAGCAGGGCGATTTAAGCACGCGATTACCTAGTTTTGATTTACCCGAATTTGAAAAGATTGGCCATAGCTTAAACCGCATGGCCGAATCGATGGCTGCCGAGCGTCAATTGGAAGAAAACCGCCAATTAACCGCACTGATTCAAAGCCATATTGAGGATGAACGGCGCAGTTTGGCGCGCGAGCTGCACGATGAGCTTGGTCAATATGTGACGGCGATTAAAACTTTTGCCGTCGCCATTGTCAACAAAACCAAAGATAACGCGCCTATAATTTCTGGCCACGCGCAAACCATTGTGGCCGCTGCTAATCATATTTACGATGGCATGCACAATATTATTCGGCAACTGCGCCCTGGCTCACTCGATAATTTGGGCTTAAGCGAAACATTGCGTGATGCGGTTAGTGTTGTGCAACAGCAAAACCCCACTATAACGATGAGTTTGCAGTTAATTGGCAAACTAGATAACTTAGGCGAGAACTTAAATATTAACATTTACCGCATTGTGCAAGAGGCCATCAATAATGCTATTAAACACGCTGAGGCAAGCCATATTGATATTAAGCTTGAAACAGCCAACAAAGGCGCGTTGCAGTTAACGATTCGAGATGACGGCAAAGGCATGAATATTTACGATGTGGATCAAACCAATCATTTCGGCTTGCTGGGTATGCGCGAGCGCGTGCAGGGATTTCATGGCAGTTTTAATGTAGATTCTGATTTACACGCCCAACATAAAAACCGCGGAACGACTATTTACATTAGTATTCCGCAATTTAATATTCCCCAAGCAATAAATGTTAAGGACGAAGCAAGATGAGTCAAATCAATGTGATGCTGGTGGATGACCACGCTGTGGTGCGCATGGGCTTTAAAATGCTGCTTGAAACAGCGCCCGATATTAAAGTAATTGCCGAGGCCGAAAACGGCGAAATGGCCATAAAAGCCTATATGGAGCATAAACCAAACATCGTTGTGATGGACATTACCATGCCAGGCATGGGCGGGCTGGAGGCGATTGAGCGCATTTTGGTCAAGGATAGCAACGCGAGAATTTTGGTGTTAAGCGCGCACGAAGATTCGGTGCATCCTAAACGGGTATTAAATGCTGGCGCGATGGGCTATTTAACCAAACGTAGCGCGGCCGAGGAATTAATAAAAGCCATTCGCATGGTGGCCAGCGGCAAAAAATATATTGAGGCCAGCGTGGCGCAGCAAATGGCTATTCAACAGTTATCAGGCAACCAAAGCCCGGTAGATGTATTAAGTGAGCGGGAATTTGAAGTGTTTATGTCGCTGGCCAAAGGCAAAACCACCAATGAGATTGCCGAAAACTTATTCTTAAGCCCGCGCACTGTGGGCACACATTTGTATAATATTAAGCAAAAATTAAACGCGCAAAATTCGGCAGAAATTGCGTTAATTGCCATGCGCAGCGG
>JACMNB010000002.1 GCA_014378845.1 Methylotenera sp.
AGATGAAAGCTTTGCCGTGGGTAACAGGCGTTAATTGGCTGGCCGATGAAACGCAAGGCAAGTTAGGCGAAACGTCGCAGCACACCACACACTTTAATTATAAAGATTTTCACATGAGTTTACACACGCGCTGGCAAATTTCACCCGCGTTGTATGTGCATGTAAAATTGCTCATGCAAATTATGGGCGAATTTTATGAGGCTAAACGGCGCGAAGAAACCTTGCGTCAAAACGCTTATATGCAAGCGTTTTACGAGACAGGTAGCCGCTTAACACACGATATTAAAAATATTTTGCAATCGGTTGGCACGCTTGTCAGTGCCGCCGAGCAAACTGAACACAAAGATGAACAAGCCTTGTTGCAGCTGATTCGCAAGCAATTACCCGTTTTAAACACGCGTATTGCCGCAACCCTAGATAAATTAAAAGCGCCTGGCGAAGAAAAAAAACGGGTAGAGAAAATGTCGGCTTGGTGGAAAAACTTACAACTGCGCCATCAACATGACAAAATTGAATTTTTGGCAGAAAAATTGCCGGGCCAAGAAATAAATGCCGAGGTGTTAGACAGCGTGCTGGATAATTTACTGAATAATGCGCTAGAAAAAACCAAATGTCAGCCAAGCACCACCATTAAAGTAGAGATGCATGACGATGCGGAAAATGGTTTTTGTATTGATGTAACGGATACTGGAAAAGCCATGGATAGCGGCATTGCCAATGATTTATTTAAAAAGCATATTGCCTCGCACAATGGCTTAGGTGTTGGTTTGTATCACGCTGGTCAAGATTGCAAACAGGCAGGCTATGCGTTAGATTTAGCCAGCAATGTGAGTGGCGCAGTAAGGTTTAGGGTTGGGTTAAAAGCATCAACGCTAGACTAAAAAATTCGAAACTCTATATTTGCGATATACAACTTTATTTTGACTGTTCTATCAACATTCGTCATTCCCACGCAGGCGGAAATCCATTTAAATAGAAACCAAAAAGACAAAAGCCATTGAATTTCAGCCTTCGCGGGAATGACGGAGCTAAGAGAGCTTGTTGTTTAACTCTGAAATCTAGCGCAAACCCTGCAAGTAATCCGCCACAGCTTGCATTTCAGCATCAGTCATTTTGGCGGCAATCGCCATCATCATAGGTGCATTGGCGCGCTCACCCGTACGGAAAGTACGTAACTGCGCCAAGGTGTAATCGGCATGTTGAGCGCTCATCCGCGGAAACTGTTTTGGTATACCCGCGCCATTTGCGCCGTGGCAGCCTGCGCAAGCAGGTACGCCAGTGGCAGCGATGCCGCCACGATAGATTTTTTCACCTAGTGAACCTACACCATTACTTTTTGCTTTGGCCAAAGCAGGTTTTTGATTTGCAAAATAAGCGGCTAAATCTTGCATTTCTTGTGGGCTTAAATTCGCCACCATACCAGCCATTACTGCATTAGCGCGTGTACCTGCTTTAAAATTAGTGAGTTGTTTAAGTAAATATTCAGGATGTTGCCCAGCCAACTTTGGATTTAGCGTAATAATGCTGTTGCCATCGGCACCGTGACAGGCCGAACATACTGCTTTAACAGTCGCCTCTGCGCCTATTGCAACGGGAGTCACTGCAACTTTCACATTCTTATTTTTTTCTACATTTGTTTCTGCAGGCAGCAGTTTAGCTATTTTTTCAGCTGAAAATGTAGGTGTTTCAACAAGACTTAACGCCAATATAAATGCAGAAACTAGACGCATCACAACTCCAAATAATATAGGTTATTCAATTAATTAAGCGCGCATTTTATCAAAATTGGCCGCTTCATGATAGGATGTTTATTGTTTATCGAAAACCCCCACCCCAATGCCACTGTTTCAAAACGCTACTTTTTTCATCTCCGCGCATCATCTAAGAGACTTGCCACCTGCTAGCGGTATTGAAGTAGCCTTTGCTGGCCGCTCTAACGCAGGTAAATCTAGCGCACTCAACACTTTAGCCAATCATAATCGCTTGGCTTATGTCAGCAAACAACCAGGCCGCACACAGCTTATCAACTTTTTCACACTTGGCAACGATAGACACTTAGTTGATTTGCCAGGTTATGGATACGCAAAAGTGCCAGAAGCCATGCGCGCACATTGGCAAAGCGTGTTGGCGCGTTACCTTAGCGAGCGCACCAGCTTAGGCGGCCTAGTATTAGTGATGGATAGTCGCCACCCGTTACAACCGCTAGACCGCCAAATGTTGGATTGGTTTTGCCCAAGCGGCAAGCCAGTGCATGTTTTACTGACCAAATCTGATAAGTTATCGCGTGGCGAAGCAGGTTTAACGCTTGCCAAAACGCGCAAAGAGTTGTTGGCTATTTGGGGCGAAAATGTCAGTGTGCAACTGTTTTCTAGCTCTAAAAAGCTGGGTGTGGAAGAGGCTGAGAAGATTATTGGGACTTGGTTGTTTAGCGATAAAGCCTCATAAAACCACATCGTCATTCTGGCGTAGGCCAGAATCTAGGCCTGATGTCATTCACAAATTGTTGTTTATTGAAATGTAGCTAGTATTCACGCTGTCTGGATTCTGGCCTACGCCAGAATGACGAGCTGGCGAACAACTTTCAAGTGCGTTTAAAAACCAAATCCCAAACGCCGTGACCTAGTTTTATTCCTCTGTTTTCAAACTTAGTCAGCGGTCTGTACCTTGGTTTTTCAACATAATCTATAGCGGTATTTTGCAATTGCGGCTCAGCATTTAATACTGCTAAAACCCATTCTGCGTATTCCTGCCAATCAGTCGCAACGTGAATATACGCGCCAGTTTTCAGCTTGCTGCAAATCAATTTTACAAACTCCGCCTGAATTAGCCTGCGTTTGTGATGGCGCTTTTTATGCCACGGGTCGGGAAAGAAAATATGCACGCCGTCCAAGCTGGCATCCGCAATCATATTCTGTAACACCTCCACCACATCGTGCTGAATAATGCGGATGTTAGTAAGCGCTTGCTCTTCAATTAACTTAAGTAGTGCGCCAACCCCAGGCGTATGCACTTCTGCCGCGAGGAAATCGCAATCGGGTAAAGTTTGGGCGATTTTGGCGGTGGTTTCACCCATGCCAAAGCCAATTTCGAGGATTTTCTTGCTGTCTTTTCTGCCAAATAGCGCGTCTAAATCGATGCCTTGCAAGCCATATTCCACGCCATACTTAGGCCATTGCGTTTCTAATGCACGTTCTTGGCCTTTGGTGACG
>JACMNB010000018.1 GCA_014378845.1 Methylotenera sp.
TTACCGACAATACAAAACAAGGGCTGAAGGCATGGCAGATATTGCGGACTACATTGAGTCGTTTTATAACCAAAAACGACGGCATTCAACATTAGGTAATATTTCGCCTGTAGAATATGAAGCAAGACAACAAATTGTCTCTAACTAAGTGTTGCAGTTTATTAGACCATTACACTCCTGTGCATCAACCCAGCATGGATTTGCTGCTCGATGGTGACTATATCAAACAAAAGCGCAACATCATCTTTGTGGGTGGTCCAGGGACAGGTAAAACGCACTTAGCCAGCGCACTGGGCGTTGATGCCGCGACTAAGGGCGCTAGAGTGCGTTTCTACAATGTGTTGGATTTAGTCAATCAGTTAGAGTTAGACAAAGATCAACAGAAACACAAACTAGCACAGCAACTGACTAAATACGACCTAGTGATTCTAGATGAATTAGGCTACTTGCCATTTAGCCAAAAAGGCGGTGCCTTGCTGTTTCATCTCATCAGCCAGTTGCACGAGCAGACCAGTATCATCATGACGACTAATTTAGCATTCTCAGAATGGGGCAAGTTATTTGCAGATGAAAAAATGACTTCAGCCTTACTCGATAGACTTATACATCACTGCGATATTGTTGAAACAGGTAATGATTCTTATCGTTTTAAAAATAGGACTTAAACTGGTGCACTTCTAAACGCAAACTCTGGTGCACTTCTAAACAAGCATTGACACTTATGACATTTGTTAATCTGAAAATGCGATGGTGCCAATATAACCATCAGGCAAAATCAAAGATCGAACTTTTAGCATATTGAGTTGCAATGCGCTTGATGCCGTCCACTCGGTTAAATTTTTTTCTTCACATTTTAAGCGCGCCTCAAAAGCGGTCCAAGCTTGTGCAAATGCAAGCTTTTGTTCCAAGTTTGCCATGCGTGAGAGGTGCTCGGCTGTCTGGGCGCCTAAATATTCCAAAGCCAATGTTTCGATTTCACCTTTATCGGGTATTGTTTTACTGGCTAGTAAATCCACCCCAACTTTACCATTTAAGTGAATTGCGGCAATAGTTAAGCCTGATTCATGGCTAATTGACAGCCCAATATTGTGTTTAGGCTGCGAAAGCCTCGGCGCTTGACCAAGTTCAAAGGTCAACTCAATTTCGTCGAATGTGCAGCCTAATATTTTCGCCAAAACTTGTTTTATGGCTATGCGAATCAGCTTACGTGCTTGGAATCGTAAGGTCGTTGGCAAAGTGTCCAGCGCTATGACAATCAAATCTTGATTTAATGGAATACTGTCAGACGAATCAGGCCAAAAATAAACACTTTGCTTAAACGTTGCCATCTATTGCTTGTCAGGCATTGCTGGACAGCCACTCCAGCGAGAATTTGCAGGGATACTTTCACCTTTCATGACTAGCGTTAATGGTCCGAGGCTCACATTATCAGCTACACTTGCACTATAAAGCACGGTGCTGCGTGCGCCTATGCTGACACGATTACCAATGTTGACATGATCGATTTTCATAATACGATCCTCAAACAGGTGCGTTTGTGGGCATACTAATGCGTTTAGCTCGCTGTAGTCACCAATCTTCACGCAATCAAATTCGGTAAGGTCAGTTGTATCCAAATAAACTCCCTTACCGATATGGCAACCAAGTGCATTAAACGCCACCGGTAACCAGGGTGTGCCTCTTAAATAGCGCATGAAATTTGGCACCACTAAACCTTCGTATAGATTGGTGATACCCTCTGAAGTCCAGACAAATAACGTCCACATAGGCTGTGACCGTTTGCTATAACGAAAGATAAACAGCCATTTAAGCATGGCAATAAAGATAAATCCGCCTACGCCATAAAGCAAACCGGCAATAATTAGGTGTAGAGCAACGACCAGCCATTGTTTAGCCTCTGCGTAGGGCATTGCGTTTAGCACCACTGTATAACCCACGGCAATCACAACAGCATGCGGCGTAACAATGCGGTAGGCCTCAATTAAACCACGACCAAATCGACGAATAAAAGAGGGGCGAAACGTAAGTGACTCTGGAAAGCCAGCGGTTTCTTCTCTGGCTGGTAGATTAATAGCTGGCGAACCTAGCCAAGTTTCACCGCTGCGCATCACTTCATTACTGGGCGCACGTGAGTGCACACCAATTAAAACATTTTCAGGCAGTATTGTGCCATCGGGAATGTAAGCGCCGTTTCCAACAAAACAGCGTTTGGATATAACCGTTGCTTGCGTACGCATCCAACCACCTTCTACAAACTCATCCCCCAGCATAACGCCGTCCGCAATGAACGATTCATCGCCTAGCGTCAATAAATCTGGCACAACGCCTTGCGCGGTTGATATTTCGGCATCACGGCCGACTTTAGCGCCCAGTAAACGATACCAGTAAGGGGCGTAAATGGTTGCATAAACACCATGCAAAATATTAAGACTAGATTCTTGAATCTGATTGACTAACCACCTTCGGCAATACACATTGCTGTGTACAGGCCAACTGCCGGCTTTCAAACGCATTAAAACAACCCATCTTAAGATAGCAGAAGTTAATGCAGTGCAAATAATAAGCACAGCAATGGCTGGAAATGCTAACAAGAAATATTTGAACAATTGAAAGGCGATGTTGCCATGCTCTAGCCATGGGTAACTTTCGTCTAGCTTATCGACTAGCATCATGCTGGGAAAAATCGGTATGAAAAATAATATAGCGGTTAGCAAAACACCCATAATAAAAAATACTGATTCACTTAATAAGCGCGTATTTGAAACTTTAGGGCGAGGTGCTTGCGATTGATGATCGAAAAGGCCAACATCTTGGGCAGGTGAACCGCTCCAAATTCTGTCTGGCGGAACATGCATACCGTCACTAAGCGCTGAAAGCCCTTCAACGTGACCATATTTTCCAATACTGGTATTACCTTCAAGCACTGCATATGAACCTATACAGGCCTCATCTGCTAGATTGATATTGCCTAAGATTAATTCTCCATGCTCAACGCGGGCGTTTTCTAAATTAACCGCATTACCGATGCTTACGCCATTACCGATTGTCAATAAATCATGGGCGCGTAATGTTAGCGATCCAATATTGGCTTCTTTTCCGACTTTAGCGCCTAGCGCCCTTAGCCACCAAATATAAATGGGCGAACTACCAAGCATATAAATAGGCGCACTTTCAATCAGTCGATCGGCAAGCCACCAGCGAAAATAGGCAACCCCCCACAATGGATAACGCCCCGCCTTGAGACGGCCTGCTATAAGCCACTTGCCAGCGATTGCAATAAAAAAGCTCAATACTGTGGCCAATAAAAAAACACCAATTGAAGCTGCAATTGCCACTGATATTGAGTCACCTGAGTCGCCAGTAAAAAAATGGTAGGTGAAAAAAGAAGCTAGCCATTGTGACATGCGCAGCAATACGAGGAATGGCAACATTAATGCCTGCGCTGCGCCGCATAGCCAGCGCTGACTTGCAGAAGGTGGTACCCAAGTTGATTCAATAGCAGGTGTTGCAGCTGGCATGGCAGATAAAACTTCACCGATTCGCCCTATCTGCCGATATTGATAAATATCACGCACAGTAAAGCTAGAAAATTGTGGATGGTTGCGTAGCGCAGAAGCCAGTCTCGCAGCTAGTAATGAGTGACCACCAAGGCCAGAGAAAAAGTCAGCATCCCGATGGATTGGCTGACCTGGAAAAAGTTTGGTTAGGCAAGAAAACAGCACTTCTTCTGCCAAATTAGCTGGAGTATCTGGTTCAGTGCTATCAGAACCCATTGTGATAAGAGGCAAAGCACGTAATGCCTTACGATCAATCTTGCCAGATAGAAGACGCGGCATTTCGGTCAGCGATTCGATAATGCTTGGCACCATGTAAGCTGGTAGGCTTTCCGCCAAAGCGGCGCGCAGCTCTGAAAGAACTGGTGCAGCCTTGTTGTCTGTCACAACATAGGCAATTAAACGTTCTATACCATTTTCATTTTGTAAAATAACAGCTGCTGTGCCAATGTTTGGTTGCTGACAAAGTGCTGATTCAATTTCACCTAATTCAACCCGAAAACCGCGAATTTTTACTTGGTCATCCGTTCTACCAAGGCATTGCACATTTCCAGATTCATCAATTCGTGCGAGGTCACCTGTGCGATAAAGACGCTTGTCGCACATACCTGTTGCAAATGGATTGATAAGAAACTTTTCTGCAGTTAGTTCAGGGCGTCCTAAATAACCCATTGCCACCCCTGGCCCACTAATGCACAACTCGCCAGTTTCACCGCGGGGCAGTAAATGTAAGCCCTTTGTAGAGTCTGCATCGACGACCAGCAACACATAATTAGGTAGCGGGCGCCCTATCGTGACGGGTAATCCTGCCTGTAACTCTGCCAGGCTCGCTGAAACCGTTGCTTCGGTTGGCCCGTAGGTGTTAAAAACTTTGCGTTTAGGTGACGCCCATTTATTGGCTAATGCTTCTGGACAGGCTTCGCCGCCCAAATTGATAATTCGTACATTTGGTAGCTCTAGCGTAAATAATGCAAGCAAGGTTGGAACCGTATGCAACACGGTAATTTGCTGCTCAATCAATGCTAAGGGCAGTTGTTCTGGGTCAGTCGAAAGCGCTTTGGGCGCTATCCATAGCGCTGCGCCTACCAGATAGCTTATCCAAATTTCTTCAAATGACATATCGAAAGCCACTGAAAAACCTTGATAAACAATATCAGTATTATTAATGCCAAGTTGGCTGTTTTCACTGCGTAAAAAGTGACAAATTGCACCTTGGTTAATCTGTATGCCTTTGGGTTTTCCAGTCGAGCCCGATGTATAAATGACATAAGCAGGATGTTCTGGCAGTACGTCTAAGCGCCTTTTTAGCGGCAATTTTGCAGGTAAAAGCAGCGCTTCAGCTCGCCAATATTTTGGTAATGGCTGATGCAAGGCTTGCAATAACGCATCACAAGTAATTAGGCCAAACGCATTGGCATCTTCTAAACAAATGATGATTCTATCCGCTGGCGTATCCTCGTCAAAAGGTAACCAAGCTGCGCCAGATTTAGCGATGGCTAATTGCATAACCAGCAAATCGATGCCGCGCGGTAGCCACAGACCAATAATTTGCCCGGGCTTCACACCTTCGTCAATCAGCCGTGAAGCGGCTATATTACTTAATTCGTTCAGTTCGCCGTAGCTAAGTTTGCGCGTTCCAAAAATTAGCGCTGTATGATTTGGCAATGCATTAGCCGTTGCTTCAAAAATATCAGCCAGTGTTTCATTTTGAATTAAATCGGGTTGAGATGAGCCAACTAGAATGCTTGCTGTGGCTTCAAATGGGTGAGTAATGGACAAGATTGCACTAGGTTTTTATGATAAAAAACAAATTATAGCGATAAATAAATTAGTTAACTAGTGTCAAAAAATCAATAAAGTAAATCTTCGCAATTTTTTAACTGCTAATCAGCAGAAATTCAATACTGTCAAAACTTGATTAGGTTTAAATGGTTGCAATGTTTAGTTTTCGTTAAACCTGATATTGCTGATTAAAACCATTGCAATGACAATGCCAATGCCAATGCAAAGTGCAGCCGCTTTGAAGGCTATTTCAACCAGATCAACAGACTTCAATTATGCGGTAAAAACCAATATTAATCACCGAAGCAACGCTTAAAACCAACATCACCAACCATTCGATTTTTAATTAACCTTTTGTGGATTAAGCAGACGAAAAAAACGGCTCTTGCGAGCCGTTTTTAAGAATTCTGTCGTACAAAAGTCGGTTCAGAATCCGTTAGTTTGAATGCAGATTTTCATCTGCAAAGCAATTAAGCTTTTTGAATATTAGAAGCTTGTTTGCCTTTTGGGCCTTCTGTCACGTCAAAACTAACGCGATCATTTTCTTTCAAACTTTTATAACCGCTATCTACGATAGCTGAGAAATGTGCGAATAAATCGTCACCACCTGCGTCAGGCGTAATGAAACCAAAACCTTTAGAATCATTAAACCATTTTACAATACCTGTTGCCATAATATTACTTTCTTACTTTAAATTGGGAGGCACCCGAAATGTTTCTACTTCAAAAAAAATGAGTCTTTAAGACTCAATAAATTAAAAATCTAAACGCCTGATTGCCTTTTTACGGATAAATTGCACGGCTGTCAAGCATTATTAACAAATTATTTTAATAATCACGCATTTCGTTGCTTATTCCCGCCTGCGGGACTATACTGCGCCTGCGTTTAGTAGTGTCTTTACGCTTTGTTGTTTTTTGTTTTCACACTATTCCCAGCAGTCCATTCGCGGGTCTTATTATTGGAGTAGTGTTATGGCAAAAGAAGAGTTAATTGAAATGAACGGCGTGGTGGATGAGATTCTACCTGATTCGCGCTATCGCGTGACGCTAGATAATGGCCACAAACTTATCGCTTACACGGGCGGTAAAATGAAAAAAAATCATATCCGTATTTTAGCTGGCGACAAAGTCACGTTGGAGCTTTCACCCTACGATATTAATAATGGTCGTATTACCTTTAGGCACATTGAGTCTAAGCAGGCTTACAGCCCACCTAAACGCCGTAATTACTAGCTGAATTGTTTTAAAACATCTTTGAAAACCAGCTTTTTAGCTGGTTTTTTATTGTAAAAATTAATCTAAAAAGTTGGTTTTGAATGAAGCCATTTTAATAAAGCCAGTCTTGGATAAAGATAATTTTAATGAAAAACTTAGAAACCGATGTATTGCTTGTGGGCGGCGGCATTATGAGCGCCACTTTAGGCGTGCTGTTACAACAGCTCGATCCAACTTTACACATCACCATGGTGGAGCAGCTAAGCGATGTGGCTTTAGAGAGCTCTGACGCGCTAAATAACGCAGGCACCGGCCACGCAGGCTATTGCGAGCTTAATTACACGCCGCAAGCCGCTGATGGCAAACTAGATATTAATCGCGCTTTAGAAATTAACGCTGCATTTGAAACCTCTCTGCAATTTTGGTCGCATTTAGTTGAAACTGGCGCGCTGCCTGCGCCAACACAATTCATCAACCAAACACCGCATTTAAGCATTGTGTGGGGCGAGCAAAATATTGCCTTTTTAAAACAGCGTTATGAATTGCTGAAGCCGCATCATTTGTTTGAAGATATGCAATTTAGCGCGGATTTTTTGCAGTTAACAGCGTGGATGCCGCTGATGATGGCGAATCGAACTGCTGGCGAGCAAATGGCCGCCACTTATGTCGCGCATGGCTCCGACATTGATTTTGGCGCGCTGACGCGCCATATGGTTGCGCATTTACAATTGCATAGCAATTTCACTTTGCTCAACAATACCAGAGTTAAAATGCTGGATAAGCTAAAAAATCGTGCCAAAGATAACAGCTGGCATGTTAAGTTGCTTAATACGCAAACCAAACATGCTAAAACCATTAATGCAAAGTTTGTATTTTTGGGAGCTGGCGGCGGCGCGCTACCCTTATTGCAACTGGCCGATATTGATGAAAGCAAGGGTTATGGCGGCTTTCCAGTGAGCGGGCAATGGTTAATCTGCAATAATCCAGAGGTGATTGCTCAGCATCAAGTTAAAGTGTACGGCAAGGCCGCAGTTGGCGCACCGCCCATGTCGGTGCCGCATTTAGACGCGCGCACTATTAACGGCAAGGCTGCCTTATTGTTTGGCCCGTTTGCGGGTTTTACCACCAAATTTTTAAAGCAAGGCTCAAGATTTGATTTGGCAAAATCCATCAAGAAAAACAACCTGAAAGCCATGCTGGGCGTTGGCAAACACAATTTAGACTTAACCAAATATTTAATCAAAGAAGCGCGTCAAACGCACGAGCAACGCATGACCGCACTGCGCGAATTTTTGCCACAAGCCGATAGCCAAGATTGGCAGCTTGAACAAGCTGGGCAACGTGTGCAAATCATTAAAAACTGTGAAGAAAATTGGGGCAAGCTAGAGTTTGGCACCGAAATTGTCGCCTCAAAAGACGGCACATTGGCCGCATTATTAGGCGCATCGCCTGGCGCCTCGGTCAGCGTACAAGCCATGATAACGGTGCTTGAACGCTGTTTTAACGCAAAACTAAATAGCGCTGATTGGCAACAAAAAATGAAACAGCTGGTGCCAAGCTATGGCGAATCACTGATTGAGAATATCGACTTGCTGAAACCAATACGTCAACGTACCTTAAGCACGTTAAATCTAAAGTAATTACCAAAGCTCAGCTACAGGTAGCACTGCGCCAAAAAAAATGGAGTAGTCTTGAGATGCTCGGTTTAAACCGCTTGCAACGCCAATATCAATAGTTAATACCTTGCTTGGACTGTAAGTGAAGGCAGTAAGCAATTGTGCGGTACTGTCAGTACCGCTACGTTGTACACCCGAAAGTTCTGCAATTAAGCTAATTTTGTTGTTAAGCGAGTAAGCAAAAGAAGCAGCCTCACCTGTTTGTATAGATGACTCCCCGTCATTAACAAAACCAACATGGGTAAGGTTAAAGTTAGCATCTAAGTGTATGGCGCCAAAATCGTGGCTAAAAATGCTATTGAAACTATAATCTTCTTTTCCTGTGCCAATACTAGTTTTCGCGGTTGGAATTTTTATACCAGCTTCAACCCCGAATGTACTTTCGTGATCAAGAACAAAGGCTCGCTTCAATACAATTAACGTGTCGCCAAAGCTATAAGCACGACTGCCTTGCCCATCGTCTGTTTGAATAATTGCCTCTCCAGTAATAACAGCGCCCCACTGTTCATTAAAAGCCAATTTAAAATCATAGGGCGTGCTATGTCGTTTAGCAGAATCAGTTTTTGTACTTAACCCGCCAATCTCAAGCTCTAAATAACCAGCTGATGGTAATTGCGCAGGACTAGAAACAGACGGCCGGTAAGGTGTAACTGCGTATTCTTCATGATCCGGCTCGGCATAGCCAAAAACCGAAAATTGCGTTAAAAATACTGCAACATAAAAAATGAAGCACTTATTTTTTCTCATTACGTTGACGCCGTATTTCATACAAACAAATCCCACTGGCCACGCTGACGTTAAGGCTTTCCACGCTACCAAACATGGGAATTGTCACTAAAGCATCGCAAGTTTCAGCGGTTAGCCTGCGAATGCCATCGCCTTCTGCGCCAAGGACTATCGCAATTGGGCCATCTAGCTTGGTGTTGAGCAGGCTTGTGGGCGCGGCCTTACCTTCTGGGGCATCTAGGGTAGTTCCCACTACAAATACGCCCGCGTCTTTCAGTTCGCGAATGGTTCTAGCAAGATTGGTGACGGCGATAAACGGTACGGTTTCGGCCGCGCCGCAGGCTACCTTACGCACGGTGGCGTTTAAGCCGACTGCACGGTCTTTAGGCGCAATCACAGCGTGAACGCCCATTGCGTCGGCCACTCGCAAGCAGGCGCCTAGGTTGTGTGGGTCTTCTACGCCATCAAGAATCAAGAAAAATGGCGGCTCTTTAAGGTCGGACTCCAAAATATCGTGAATATCTTTGTAGGGAATGGGCGTATCAATCACGCGCGCAATCACGCCTTGATGGCGGCCATTCATTCCTGCCAAACCATCTAAACGCGCCCTATCCACTTGCATGCTGCGTACATTGGCATTTTCAGCCAAGTTGAGCATGTCTTTCATGCGCGCGTCGATACGGTCGCGGTCGATTAAAATTTCTTCAATGCTGGTGGGGTGTTGGCGCATGCGGCTAAGCACGGCGTGAAAGCCAAATAAAATTCGTGAATCTGCCATGCTTTTAAACTTTCCTTATCTTTTACCTTTGTTTTTGGTGTTTCTATCGCGCGATTTTGGCGAGTTTGATCCTAGTTTGGCGCCTGATTTAGCTGGAGCTTTGCCCAATTTTTTCCCGCCCGTTCTATCTTTTTTGGCCCGGTCTAGGGCGCGCGTCGATAGCGGTTTAAACCCTTCATCTACACTTTTTTCACGCGCAATATTTAATGTCTTTGTTGGCATGCCGCTAGAATCCGCACTGGTATTGGCGCCTAGAGCATCGCTTTTTGCGCCAGCCTTATTTGCCACTACCAAAGTAAAGTCAATTTTTGCCGTTTCTAAATCTACCCGCGCGACTTTCACCGTGAGCCTATCGCCCAACCTAAAGCGTGCGCCAGTGCGCTCACCCAGCATTTCGTGACGGGCTTTATCGTAGTTAAAATAATCATTGCCTAGTTCGGTTACATGTACTAAGCCTTCAACATACACGCCATCTAGCGCCACAAACACGCCAAACGCGGTGACGCCCGCAATTGTGCCCTCAAACACCTCACCGATTTTGTCTTGCATGTAATAGCATTTTAGCCAATTATTCACATCGCGCGTGGCATCATCGGCGCGGCGTTCAGTCATGCTGCAATGCACACCTAAATTATTCCAGTCTTTGGCTTTATATTTTTCACCATTTACAACAGCCTTAATAGCGCGGTGAATCAGCAAATCAGGATAACGCCGAATGGGCGAGGTGAAGTGCGCGTAAGCCTCGTAAGCGAGGCCAAAATGGCCGACATTATCTGGGCTGTAAACCGCTTGCTGCATGGATCGCAACAATACCGTTTGCAATAATTGCGCGTCTGGCCGCGTTTTGATTTGATTCATCAACTTGCCGTAATCTTTGGCGTGCGGCTTGTCGCCGCCCGTGACGCCAAAGCCAACTTCGGCCATAAACGTGCGTAGCGCTTCCAGTTTTTCGGGCGTTGGGCCTTCGTGAATACGGTACAGCGCGGCGTGTTCATTTTTGCTTAAAAAATCCGCCGCACATACGTTAGCGGCTAGCATGCACTCTTCAATCAGCTTGTGTGCGTCATTGCGCTGCACTGGCACAATTTTTTCAATTTTGCCATTATCGTCAAAAATCATCTGCGTTTCGCTCGATTCAAACTCAATCGCGCCGCGTTTTTCGCGCTGATTTAACATCAGTTTGAATAAACTGTAGAGATTTTGCACATGCGGCATGATGTGCGCATATTCACGTGCCGTTTCACCTTGCGGGTTCTCCAACATTTCCGCGACTTTGGTGTAAGTCATACGCGCTTTGGAACGCATTACCGACGGATAAAACTGGTACGAATTGACAATGCCAGCCGCGTCAATTTGCATATCGCATATCATGCACAGCCGCTCAACATCTGGGTTTAGCGAGCATAAGCCATTTGATAAAGCTTCTGGCAGCATCGGAATCACTCGGCGCGGAAAATACACCGAATTGCCACGCTCGAAGGCTTCTTTATCAAGCGCGTCTTCAGGTTTAACGTAAAAACTCACGTCAGCAATGGCCACGACTAAGCGCCAGCCTCCTTGTAAGCCCCCTCGCCCGCCTGCGGGAGAGGGTTGGGGAGAGGGGCTAATTGGCTCGGCATAAACCGCGTCATCAAAATCGCGCGCTGTTTCACCGTCAATGGTAATCAGCGGCAACTCACGCAAATCCACACGCCCTTTGTAATCAGCGACTTGAACAAGTTTTGGAATACTTTCAGCTTGTTTAACGGCGGCATCGCTAAACTCATGCGGCAACTTATGCTTGCGAAGTGCAATTTCAATTTCCATACCGCTATCGGCATAGTTGCCCAAAATTTGCACTACTTTGCCCATCGGGTGCGCGCCAGAAGATGGTTGCGCGGTGAGTTCCACCATCACCACTTGGCCTGGCTTAGCGCCCATATCCAAATGATAAGGAATGAGAATATCTTGATTAATGCGCTTATCTTCTGCCGCCACAATTGTCACGCCTTGGCCTTGTATCACGCGACCAACCAAAGTTTTGGTGGTGCGCTCTAACACTTCAACAATTTTGCCCTCTGGTCTACCTTTTCTATCTAGCCCACTCATACGCACCATCGCGCGGTCGCCATGCATCACTTGCGCCATCTCGCGCGGACCCAAAAATAAGTCATCAGGATGCTTGGTTTTGTCGTCTGGCACCAAAAAGCCAAAGCCATCAGGATGGCCTTGCACCGTGCCAGCAATGGCGTGTATCTTATCTGCCAAGCACAGCGCACCTTTGCGATTACGCATAATTTGGCCTTCGCGCTCCATCGCATTTAGGCGTTTATTAAAGTTTTCTTGCTCGTCAAAGCCAATATCCAAAAAAGTATAAACTTGCTCAACAGACAGCGGAACGCCTTGATCGGCCAACAGTTGCAACACCAGCTCGCGACTAGGCAGCGGCGTTTCATACTGCGCCGCCTCGCGCTTTGCGTGTGGATCGCTATTACGTTTGCTGGTGTTATTTTGATGGTTTTTGGTTGACAAGTTTATGGCTTTCTATAAAATTTGATTGGTTGATGCGCTTTAATTGTTATGGTGCTTGATTACTCAATGTGTAAGTTTAAACGATTAATTGCCCAGATGGCGGAATTGGTAGACGCGCAGGTTTCAGATACCTGTATCGAAAGATGTGGAGGTTCGAGTCCTCTTCTGGGCACCAACAATCAATGCCTTATTGGGTGTTTAAGTGATTAGGTCGCTGTGTCTTTTTGTGAGCCTAATACGCCGTATTCACGTTTATCTCTAATTACTTTACGCACCAAACTTAGACCAATTTTTTCTGCGCCTGCAGAATAGCCGTATACCAATGCTGTATCGCACAAAATGTTAATGCTACGTGGTACGCCGAGTGATTCTACGCATATATATTTTATTGCCGCTTGGGTAAATATTGGCTCATCACGCCCAGCCACGTGCAAACGATGGTTAATGTATTTTTTAACTTCAGCAGGTTTTAATGGCGGAATAAAATAATCAACCGAAACGCGTTGAAAAAACTGTTTCATATCGGCTCGCCTTAACAAGCTTCTCAGTTCAGGCTGTCCTACCAAAATGACTTGCAACAATTGATCTTTGTCCGCATTAATATTTGACAGCATCCGTAATGATTCTAAAGCTTTAGGGCTTAAATTTTGCGCCTCGTCGATAATTAAAACCGCGCGTTTATTGATGACATACGATTTGATTAAAAATTGCTGAAACGCATCAAATAAAGCCAAGTACGATTTACCTTCATAAGGCTGATCAAACGCCATCATGATCCAGCTAATCAACTCATCCATATCCTGATGCGTATTATAAACAATGCCAACGGTTAACTCCTCACCAAGATTGTTGAGTAAATGGCGTAGCAAGGTGGTTTTACCGCAGCCAATATCGCCGCAAATAACTGAGAATCCTGCTTGATTACGAACCCCGTATTCCAGCATGGCGTAAGCCATGCTATGACGTTCACTTAAAAATAGAAAATCAGGGTCTGGCTGAATGGTAAAAGGTTTTTCTTTAAACCCATAAAAAGACTCATACATATCAATTTACCAATTTAGCTGGCGGCAGGCAATGATTGCAACAACTTGTTTGCATCGTCTTTTAATGCCATATCTTGCTTAGATTGCGCGTTACTTGCATATTTAATCACCTTTTGAAGTGTCTGTTTAGCGGCTACATTGTCATTTTTAGCCATTTGCACTTTTGCTAGATGATAATAAAAAACCGCCATTTCGGGCATTTGTTCAATCGCTTTTGTCAATGCCACTTCAGCCTCATCGAATTTACCTACTTTATAATTCGCCCAACCTACCGTATCCAAAAATTGCGGTTGTTGATTTGCTTTGGTTTTACCCACTAATTGATAAGCACGCTCAAAAGAGGCTTTATCTGTGCGCGCATCTAACAGCAAAAATGCTAAATTGTTCACTACAATTTCAGAGTCAGGCCTATCGACAATTAATTTTTCGTAGACAGAAATAGCATTGTCATACTTGCCAGAAGCCTCGTATGTACTGGCTTGCGTAATTAATAAACCAAAATTGTGAGGTGCTATTTTAAGGCCTTGCTCAATGGTTTTTTCCGCTTCAACCGCGAGTTTGGTGTTTACCTGTTCTAGTGCAAGCCGTTGATACGCAACGATTACATCTGGATTGGTTTGAATAAGATTAGTAAAGGTTTGTATTGCATTTTGTGACATGCCCGCAGACGCATAAAGCTGACCCATCATTAATTTGACGTCAGTATTGTTTGGATTGGTTTTTAAAACAGTTTGCATAAATCCAATAGCGTCTTGGGTTTTTCCAGCTTGCACATAAGCATTAACTATTGAATTGATGATCTTAATATCATTTGGGAATTTATCGTGGGCGCGCTTAAGCGCGCTAATGGTGCCGACTAAATCATTTTTGTTAGATGAAATTGCCCCTAAGATTTCATCTGTAATCGGGCTTTGTGCATCGCTATTTTTCACACGGTCAGCCAGTGCCTGTGCACCAGCATAATCACCTTTAGAAATTTTAAATTGAGCCAACGCCCGCAGCGCTTGCGCATCACTTGGATGCGATGACAGCATGCTTTCTAGCAACTTCTCAGCGCGCTCTGGCTGTTTGCGGCGCACTAAAAACTGCGCATAAGGCACGCCATACTTTGCAGATTGTTTGCTAGTATCAAATGCTTTTATGTAACTTTCTTCCGCCAATTGAGCCGAGCCAACGCTTTCGTAAGTTGTCGCTAACATTAAGGCCGCGTTGCTAGAATCGGGCGAGTCTCTTAGTACAGAGCGCAAATCAGAAATAGCCGCGTCGTAATTTTTTTCTTGCATGGCCAAGTTTGCTCGCAACGTAAGCGCAAGTGAGTTGCTTGTATCCGCCGTAATAATGTCGTTTAGCATTTTGCTGGCCTCAGCATTTTTACCATTTGCCATCAATTTATACGCAATCAAACCTTGTGCTTTATAGCCTGGGGCAGTGCCGCTGGCGTCTTTGATGATTTGATTGAGCAGTTTTTCTTCTGCAACTGAATCTTTTTGTGCACGATATAAATCGCCTAAAGCAAACGCTAAATCATAATTTTTTGGCTCTTTCTTTACAAAGCTTTCCATCTCGGTACGGCCAGCCGCGCCGCCTTTGGTTGCCAGTAAAAAATTTACCACATCTAATTTAGCCAGTAAATTATCTGGTGACTTTGTTGCAATAGCGTGTAATTGTTGTTCAGCTTCGCCAGCGCGATTGGTTTTCATCAAAAACTGCGCATAGGTTTTTTTAATAAAAGTATTATCTGGAAAAAATTCTACCATTTTTTTGTAAGTTTTATCCGCTTCTTCAGGTTTTGACAAGCCTTCAAGCGCTTTTGCTTTTAAAAACAATACGGTCATATTTTTTTCATTGACCGCTAAAGCCTTATCAAAATACGTTAACGCTTGAGCGCTATCGTTTTCTGCCAGGCTAACGTTAGCCAAGATTAAAAACGCATCCTGACTGGTTTTATCTTGCGCCAAGGCTAACTTGGCATATTCAAGCGCACCTTTTTTATTGTTCTGTTTAAGCTGAATGGCAGCATATAAATTTAACGCGGCGACATTATTTTTATCTAATTCAAGTGCTTTTGTGCTTTTTTCGAGCGCAAAATCTAATTTACCCGCGGCTAAAAATATTTGACCAAGCTTAACCAGCGCGTCAATATTTTTTGGATCTTGCTCGGCCACTTGACGCATAAATGAAAATGCGCCTTTCCAATCGCCCTCTCGCTCTGCCACAAGCCCAAGCCCGTACATGGCTTTGCCCATGTTTTTCTTGATTTGTAAGGCGTTTTGAAACTCTAATTTAGCTTTTGCTGGCTGTTTGTCCAATAAGGCCATGCCTTTTTGGTAGTATTTTTCGGCTTTTTCTTCAGGTGAAGAGCATGCCACAAGCAACATCAAAAGAAATGTGACCATTAGAAATCTGAATTTGTTTTTAAGCATCATCGTTAATTGCCTCGCGTTTATTTGTCAATTTATTGTTAATATTGTTTAAATATTTGGGTTAAATTTGTTTACCGATTGTATCTGTGTATTTAATTTGGCACGTATCCATCTAATACTGGCAAGCTATCATGCAAAAAGGCTTGAATGCGCGCATCTGCTGCCGATTCATTTTCTGTTGGGCGCAAATAAGTAGTCACGCGTACTAATGCTCCGTCTGTTCGATTGCGCCCAATTGCATCTTTTAACAAATACCACTTCATAAAATATTCATTTGCGATATGCCGACCCCGTTGCTCAAACCAATAATAAACGACTTGCCGATGATTATCCTTATTAATCATCGTACGATTCACAAAAAAGTCTTTTTTACCAGCAACTTGAATGGCAATTCTATTTAAAGATGAAATAACCCAGCCGCCGCCTGGCATACACACTTGCGGCGAATGCGGCGACACGCCCTTACGTTGCGATGCGTAATAAGCAACATAAAAATTAACCGAACCTTTTGCTGGGTCTTTATAATCGGCCAGCAAATAATCGTCAACACCCAAAAATGTTTCAACCGATTTATCCATGCGTTCTTCTTTGGCTTGCCAACCGTTGATATTGGTAGGGAAAGTGACAAATTTTGCTCTTGCAGGAATAATTTCTTGCCGTCCGCCTAATACAGTAACTGCCAAAACAGAGGCTAAAATAATGGCAATACTCGTTAATAAAGGCTTGCTTAGTAATGCTTGCTGACCCTTTGGCTGGACAGCTTGCACTACTGGCACATCAACGGCTTGCCAAAAGCTGCGTTTTTGACCAAATTTTTCTAACAATACTATTTCAGCAACTAACATGAGTAAGCAGATCATAAAAATAATCCAGCCTTCAAAGTAGTGCAAAAATCCTTCTGCTTGGCTGTTACCCCAATGATTGACTAAAATGCCCACCATGGCAATACGCGCGCTGTTCATCACGATGGTGATAGGAATGGCCGATAAAAACACCATCACGCGCTTCCATAATGCGGCTTTGTACATAAAGGCCATTAAAAAACTGATGGAAAGCAGCGGATATAAATAACGCAAGCCGCTGCAAGCTTCAACTACTTGTAGCTTATACACGCCCAAATCAATGACATTACCTTCTAAAAAGACAGAGTTGCCTAATAATCTTAAAAAAGTTACGCCCAATTCAGACGATATTAATTGCAAACGCCAAGAAAGTTGTGCGCCAACAAAATAAGGTAAAGGAATCGCAAATAATAAAAATGCGATTGGCAGCCAAGAAACTTTTAATAAAGATTTGCCGCCATACGATAACACTAAGCCGATGATGGTTAATAAAAACCCAAGCTGAATCAACACAAAGATAGCTGAAAGCTCGCCTAAAATTAAGCCAAGGGTGGCCATTGCAATTAAGGCTGGCCCTACCCACGAAGATTCGCCAATACTGGCAATTAATGCGCTTTTGCGCGACCACAAAAACCATAAGGTAATCAGCGGTATGAAATAGCCATGGCCATATTCTTCTTGTTTATTCCAGCGCGTGACTAAATCGGTTAAGCCGCCAAAATAGGCCACAAACGCAATAATTAAAGCGAAGATAAATAGTTTTTGATTGCTGGTGAGATGAAAATTCAAAGTATAGCTCTTATCTTTTTAGTTTGGATTAAGTACTTTATTAAACATAATTAGTTTGTTAGGCGATTCAATCTAGCAATTTACGTGCCGAAATGTATTTTTTAATCTAATTTGCTTATTGATAAAATGGCGCTGCAAGTGGTTCACCCATAATCAAGCCCTGCGTTGGCCAGTAAACACTTTTCCAATAAGATTCTATTAGCGTTTCCCCTGCCAAATAATGTTGAACCAGCACTTTTGGATTTGGAAACTTTTGCCAATAATTACAAGGCTCTGATACCGAGCCGTAAGTGCCAGTTGCGCCCGCCTCTAACCACTTTAGGCTTGACATTTGCCAATCATTATACAGAACTCCTCCTGTGGAGGTTAAATGGTCTGCAATTGCGCCAGGCATAAAATTAAGCGTTTTTAAATTAGCTACAAAAGCTAATCCTGTAAAATAAAACATAATGTCTTTTTTGTCTTTAATGCTATCGGCATGAATGGTGCGTAGTACGATTTTTTTAGAGTCTATTTTAGTTAAGTCTCTGGGAAAAAACTGTGCACGCGGTTTACTTCTGGCATCGTCACTGGTCTTTAAAAAATAGCCTGTTGATTGGTTGTGATTAAACGCACTCAATACGCCTCTGTCAACAATTGACTTGGCTAAGTCAATGTCATCGGTTGGTAATAATATAGATAAACGCATATTTAAATCATGTGCTGGGTTTTTAGAGCTGCTATTAAAATATGGATTTTTAACGCCAACCGCACAGCCATCTTCACATTGCTTTGCGTTATAGCCCAAAGTAATTGCCGATGTAATTGAATTGCAATTAACAGCATGTGGCGCAGTCCACATTAATACAATTACCTGAATATTTGGGCTAAGCTGCGCATCGATTAATTTGCGCAGTGGTTCCAAATAGCTCAAATCTAAAGAAGGCGTTTTAGGAATATCCACCACAATTAAATTTTTTGGCGGAATACCTCTTGCCTTTAAATAGTAGTCGCCCATCAGCAGGCTATTGGCATCTTGCTTGTTTACCACTACTGCAACATCTACAGGCCCAATGCTTGGCTGAGTTGGGTGCAAAAAATCGATTGCATGTGCAGCTGCAGAAAGTAAACCTATTGGCAAGATGATTAAGGCAGGTATAAAAAACCGTTTTACTAATGGCTTGCAAAGTAATAATTTGCCTATAAGAATATAAGCTTGCTTTAAAAGACTTTGCAATAAACGTAACATGTTGCGTAATAATTGATAACTAAAGGCGGGTTAGCCACTCATTAAAAACGAGTTTTGGAAACACAAGGGCATCAACAAAATAGCGTTTTGCAAGCCGTTTAGGCTCTGACAGCATGCGATGCAGCCATTCTAAACCAAGTTTACGCATCCACATTGGCGCCCGCGCTTTTTCACCCGCTAAAAAATCTATGGTCGCGCCAACGCACAGTGCGGCTTTTACTTTTAACGTCGGCGCATAGTGCGTAATCCAAATTTCTTGTTTTGGGGCGCCTAGACCTAGCACCAGCAAATCGGCATTGGCGGCGTTTACAATCGAACAAATCGCTTTAGAATCTACTTCTTTTTTATCAAAACCAAATGGCGGGCTTAAAGTGCCCACCACTTTTACCATTGGCCATTTGTCGTGAATGACCGCTTTTGCCGTGTTTGCCACACCTGGCATTGCGCCTAATAAAAATACAGTTAATGGCGTTTTATGGGTTTGCGCCGCCTCAAAAATTGCTGGTACCAAATCACTACCAGGCACTGTGCCCGGTATCTTTACGCCCAATAAATTGGCTGCCCATACCACTGGCTTGCCATCGGTGACTATTAGGGCAGCTTGTTTATATGCCGCTTGCAAGCCGGTATCGGTTTGCACTTTTACAATGTGATCTACATTGGGCGTGACAACAAATTTGCAGTTGGTTTCGTCGGCAGCTATCCACTCTTCAATTAAATGGACGGTTTCTGCCATTGTTAGCAAATCAATATCAACACCAAACAGATGCACCCGTTTATTGTTGTTGTTAGTAGTAGTCATATTAATCGCGCTTAGAGCGCACCCATTCAACTTGACGGTTGAGAAAAAACTTAATGTACAACGGAATTTTAACCATCGCGTAGATTGGCGCATAACAAAGCTGCCTAAAACTGATTATTGCGCGCCCAAAAAACAGCCAAGCCAATAAAACTGCCATTGCTAATGCTATTAATAACAGGCTAGATATCATCAACGCTAATTGTGCTTGGGCGATTGCACTTGCGATAAAAACCGCCAAACACAACAGCACCAAAACTGCTAATGGCGGCACAATTAAATCGCACGCTAATCCAAACATTTGCACATTTCGCGTTTTAATTGATTCTAATATCAAGCTAGGCGCTTCGCTAATGATCATACCCAAATGCCCATGCTCCCAACGCGCGCGCTGGGTAGTGCTCGCTTGCTCGCCTTGTGGAAAAAGGCTTGTGACTAACACATCCGGTATAAAAACTGCGGCCTTATCGGCGCGACAAAAATCAATGCCCAACTTCATATCTTCTGCAATATGGCCGTTAGCAAGGCTCATTGTTGAAATATCCTGCCATAAAAATGCCATGCCTGTACCCATTAACTGGCAAGGCAAACCTAATGCTTTAAAGCCCAATGGACGAACTTTATTTTTTACTAACCATGCAAACTCGGCTATTCTCATTTTTAAACTTGGATTTGCGGGCGCAAGCATGAGATCTAGCGCCTGAACGGGCCGTTGCAACTGCACGCTAGCCTGCGCTAAAACCTGAATAAAATGCGCTGAAATGTTGCAATCCGCATCTACAATCATTACCACTTGCGGCGGTTTATTATGCAAATATTGAATACCATAATCAAGCGCATAGCCTTTGCCGCGAAGCGTGGTATTAAAGCGCTCTACTACGTTTGCGCCTAAATTTTTGGCAATGCTGGTGGTGTCGTCGTTGCAATTGTCGGCTACTACTAATAGTTGGTCGCCTTCGGCCAATTGCGGTAATATGGTTTGAATGGTTTTTGCAATCACCAATGCTTCGTTATGGGCTGGGATTAACACAGCTACGCTTGGGCGGGCAGCATTGATTTGCGGTTTAAATACTGATGTTGGCGCAAAAATGGCTGCCAACACCTGCAACAGCAACACGCTTACTGGCAGCATCAGCACAATAGCCAGCACAGCCAACAAATAATTCACGATAATCAATTGCTTTTAATCCTAAAGTGTTCAGCCAGTTTGGCAGCTTCCATGTCGATATTATGCCGATCGACGACGCGCGCGTATGCAGCGTCGCCCATTTTTTGCAAGGTAGCATTGGGCGTTGATAGTGCCTTGCGCATAGTGTCAGTTAAGTTATTGACATCACCTGCCACACATAACCAGCCGTTTTCACGGTGAATAAGCAACTCAGGAATGCCTGCAATATAGGTTGATATCACTGGCCGCCTTAAGGACATGGCTTCCATAATCACCACAGGCAAACCTTCTGCAAAGCTTGGCAGCACTAGCATTTGCGATGACAAAATAATACTTCTTACCTCTGCACTACTTATCCAGCCAGTAATTTTTACTTTATCTTGCAACCCATATTGCATCATTAAAGATTCAATTTTGGCGCGCATTTCGCCGTCACCCGCTAATATTAGCTCAAAATCAATCTGTTGTTCATTAAGGTTTTTGGCAGCTTCTATCAACAATAACTGGCCTTTTTGCTCACATAAGCGTCCAACACATACTAAGCGCGGCGCTGCTGGCACGGCAACCGCAGCCACATTGTAAAAACTGGCTTCTAACCCGCAATGCACAATTTTAATTTTATTCCACTGCGAAAAGTCTACCCAGCGCATCAGCTGGCTGCGGCCAAATGATGAAATGGCCACCACAAACTTTGCGCGATTGATTTTTTCAGCTAGCTTTAAGAATTGCGGCCGGTCAAACTCCTCAGGCCCATGCACAGTAAAACTATATGGCAAACCACATAAAGCATTGACTAGCATGACGATTTCACTAGGATTAGTACCAAAATGGGCATGCAGATGTTGCGAATTAAACTGTTTTGCTTCTAAATAAACTTGGCAAGCCTCAAGAAAGTAAATCAGGTGAAACGGCATTGGCCTATCAGACCTGATGCCCATTTTTATGGCTAACCATAGGGCACAAAAAAACTGCAATGGCTTTTGTGCCAATACTTTTACAGCCGACAATAGTAGCGATATAGCCCCATCTTTGAGCACATAAGTTGTTTTTTGCTGCTCGGCAATATCGTCTAAATCGATGAGCTTTTCATCCCAGCCGCGTAAAGCAAGGCGTTGGATTGCAAAACCTTGCTTTTCTAAAGCCAA
>JACMNB010000019.1 GCA_014378845.1 Methylotenera sp.
GGGCGTGCAATACAGTAGTGATGCATTTCGAGAAGCATTAACTAAACACAACATCACCGCCAGCATGAGTCGACGTGGTAATTGCTTAGATAACGCAGTGACTGAACGCTTTTTTAGAAGTTTAAAATCAGAAAGGGTAAATTACCGACAATACAAAACAAGGGCTGAAGGCATGGCGGATATTGCCGATTATATTGAATCGTTTTATAACCAAAAACGACGGCATTCAACATTAGGTAATATTTCGCCTGTAGAATATGAAGCAAGACAACAAATTGTCTCTAACTAAGTGTTGCAGTTTATTAGACCATTACAGATATAATATATAAGGCTTGTAGAGATTTGTTCGATAGACGCACGCCTACCAATATCTAAGCGGCTGCCAGCGATGGTGGCCGTTTTAATTACAAAAAGCGGACTTTGATTTAAATTTTATTACAAATTTTTTATGCGATTAAAGTTGTGCATAATTTAATTTATCGCACCTATATGGTGCGAAAAGTACATTTTGAGATTTTCTTAAATTATATTTTTAAACGCAACCATTTGATATTTAAACAAAATATCAAAAATTTAAAGAGTGGCATACTAGTTGCTAACTCTACATTAACGAGAAAGCGGTTTGTCTGTAACTTGCCGCTAAAGATTCAAAAAGATAACTAGGGTTCCGATTTCAGTTTATTTGAAGTGTCTGGTCCAAGAGTTGTCGGCCACAAGCAATATGGCTACACGGAGGGATAAAAGCCCGGGAGACAGCATGTTAAATGCCGCCTTCTCGACTTTTACTAATTTGGGGTAGTTATGCGTTCAATCAGTTTTAATTTACATCAATTCTTTTTATTAGTTGCACAGCATGAAGTTAGGTAGACAGTTTTTTGCAAGCTGGCGCGCTATTTGGGTAATCCGTGGCGAGCTTAGCCGCAAAACCTACTGGATGCTGGCGCTAGCAGGCTTGCTATTGCCTATTGCGGCTTGGTGGTGGTTGGCTGGCAGCGGTTTAATGGATAAAGTTTTTATGCCAAGTCCCTCAGATGTGCTTGCTCGAGTCTTTACTTGGTTTAAAGATGAGAGTTTGATGAGTGATGTGTGGATTAGTACCTACCGTGTTTTTGCTGGTTTTGCCTTATCGGCCGTATTTGCCATTCCGCTTGGCGTGATGATTGGGACTTATCAGCCGATGAAGGCGATGTTTGAGCCACTTACTGATTTTATTCGCTACATGCCAGCCGTTGCATTTATCCCTCTAGTCATGCTCTGGGTGGGTATTGAGGAGGGTTCAAAGGTGGCGATTATTTTTATCGGCACGTTTTTTCAGATGGTATTGATGGTTGCTGAAGATGTTCGTCGAGTACCTATTAATCAAATCGAAGCAGCTTATACTATGGGCGCGACTCGTGGTGAAATCGTGTCCCGCGTTATCATTTCATCTGCGAAACCAGCCTTGCTTGATACCTTGCGTGTCACAATGGGTTGGGCATGGACTTATTTAGTTGTGGCGGAACTTGTTGCTGCAAACTCTGGTTTGGGCTATTCCATTTTGCGTGCACAACGCTTTATGCAAACCGACAAAATATTCGCTGGCATTATTTTGATTGGTTTAATCGGGCTGGCCATTGATCAACTATTCCGCCTTTTTCATCGCAAAAGCTTTCCTTGGTTGTATCTAAAATGAATACCAAAATTAGCATTAAGGGTGCAAACAAAACCTTTGGACATGGTGGTAGAACCGTCATTGCTTTGCAAGACATTAATTTGGATATTGCAAACAATGAATTTGTAACATTTGTTGGTGCATCAGGATGCGGCAAATCAACACTATTACGTTGTATTGGCGGGCTGGAGAGCCTTTCGTCCGGCAGTATTAGCTTGGAGGACGCGCCAATCACTAAGCCTGGCGCCAATCGTGCCATGGTGTTTCAGCACTACAGTTTATATCCGTGGTTGTCTGTTATGAACAATATTAAGTTCAGTCGCTCGCTTAAGACAGGTCGCGAAAACTTGAGCTCATCAGATGTGGAAGCCGCGTCTGGGCGCGCAGATGCGCTGTTGGCTTTGATGGGGCTTACGCATGTGCGCGATAGCTATCCCAATCAACTCTCTGGCGGCATGCAGCAGCGCGTGGCGATTGCTAGAGCGCTTATGCCGCGGCCACAAATATTGCTGATGGATGAGCCATTTGGCGCTTTAGATGCACAAACACGTGAAGTGATGCATGATTTGATTTTGTATGTTTCAAAGTTGGAGAAAACCACCATTGTGTTTGTCACGCACGATGTTGAAGAGGCGATTTATCTTGGGCAGCGTGTGGTAGTAATGGCGCCGCGCCCAGGGCGGGTTGATAGCATTTGCGCTGTAGATTTGCCAGCGCAACGCAATCAAGACATGAAGCTTTCGCCTAGATTTTTACAGCAGAAAAAAGAGATATTAACGCGCATACGCGAAACAGCCGGTATGCACACTGATTACGAGTTACTAGAACGTATGTCGAAACAAGCAGCAGATTAGCAATATTTGATTTTAAGTATTTTTTTTAATGGAGAATGAAAATGCAACTGAAAAAACTTGTTATTAGCGCAGCCTTATTCACAGCAGCTTTAGCAGTGCCTTTGCCGGCATCTGCCGTAACACCGATGAAGCTATCACTCACAACATGGGTTGGCTATTCACCCTTTTATGTAGCAGCAGGCATGGATATGTACAAAAAACATGGCTTGGAAGTGTCATTAAAAACCTTTTCAGACCCAGCCATGTTGCCAAGCTCTGTGACTAGTAAGGCGGTAGATGGCTCATTGATGACGTATGACCAGTTGGTTGGAGCGGTCGCGCAAGGGCAAAAAATAAAAGTAGTGATGCCAATTGATTATTCTAATGGTGGTGATGCTGTTTTGGCGGATAAATCAATCACAAAAATTACCGATTTAAAAGGTAAAAAAGTGGCTTATTCGCCGCTATCGCCATCTGATTTTTTAATTTCTTACGCGTTAAAAATCAATGGTATGAGCACAAAAGATATTAGTCCTATCAATATGGCGCCAGAGGCAGTTCCTTCGGCAATGGCTTCTAAAGCCGTGCAGGCGGGTGTGACTTATGAGCCAAATGTGTCGCAAATTTTAGCAACTGGAGGTGGCAGCCAATTTAAAACCATTTATACATCAAAAGAAGCGCCTGGCTTAATTGCCGATGTAATGGTGTTTGATGAGGCGTACATTAAAAAGAACCGCAAACCAATTGCTGCCTTGATGCAAGCTTACTTAGAAGGTTTGGCTTACATGAATTCAAATCCGAAGGAAGCTTCTGAAATCATCGGCAAAGCAATTGGCGTTTCTGGTAAAGAGGTGTTGGCACAACTAACAGGCGTTTACAACATTCCAGCTAAAGAAATGAAGCTGCCGTTTATGCCTGGTAAAGATACTAAATCTTACTTTGTCAGTGGCGAAGTGATTAACGAAATTTTAATGAACAGTAAGCAAATTAAAACGCCTGTAGCTATTAAAACTACTCTGGACGATAGCTTTGTTAAGGCGTTGAAGTAATTCGTGATGATTCAATCTAGCGCGCTCATCGTGATAGATATGCAGCGAGATTTTTTGAATGTTGGCGGCTATGCGGCGACGGCAGGGCTTGATGTGAGCGCATTGCGCAAGCCAATTCCATTCATTGCCGATTTGTTGAAAGTTGCGCGCAGCCGTGAGCTATTGGTAGTTCATACGCGTGAAGGACATCGGCCAGACTTAAGCGATTGCTCGCCCAACAAGCTTGCGCGTAGCCGCAATGCGGGTGCGGAAATTGGCAATACTGGTCCGCTCGGCAAGTTGCTGATAAGAGGTGAGTATGGCCATGACATTGTTGATGAGCTAAAGCCAGTCTTTGGCGAGCCAGTGATAGATAAACCTGGATACGGCGCTTTTCATCAGACCGATTTAGCGCAAATTTTAGATTCACGTGACATTAAGCGCCTTTATATTTGCGGCGTGACGACTGAGGTTTGCGTGCATTCTACACTGCGCGAAGCCATCGACCGCGGTTATGACTGCGTATTGGTTGCGGACGCTTGTGGCTCGGCAAATGCAGGTTTGCATGATGCGGCAATGAAAATGGTGGCAGTTGAAGGCGGTATTTTTGGACGCGTTTGTGATACGAAAACTGTAATTGCTGAAATGAAAGAAAGAGCATGACGCAACAAAAAAACATATTGTGGGATGAAGTGATTCCAGGCGGCAATCATTGGTCTGGCCTTATTCGGCGCGGCACAGCGCTACGATTGACTGATTTGGGCGGTGGCGCAAATCTTTCCGCTTTATTTTACAACGCTGAGGACAAGTTAGAACGCTACAACATGCCCGATACATTGAAAGCGCAACACACGGCTTTTCTCACAACAGGCAATGTGAGCTACAGCGATATGGGGCGGGTAATGGCTTCGATTATTAGAGACAGCGTTGGCTGGCATGACACCATTTGCGGCGTTACCGATGCCAAAATGATAGAAACGCAATATGGCAAAAGCAGCTATCAAACGCATCGCAATGATATGTTTCGCAGCGGCAAAGATGGCTTGTTAATAGAGCTTGCAAAACACGGTTTGAGCAAACGTGATTTAACGGCAACGGTTAACTTTTTTAGCAAAGTTGTTCCAGATGATTCAGGCAATTTAAGTTTTGTGACGAAAAACAGCAAGCCTGGAAGCACCGTGGATATTCGCTTTGACATGAATGTGCTGTTGGTTTTGTCAGCCGCACCGCACCCGCTTGATATTAAAACTGTTTATGCGCCAACAGCAGTTAAATTATCTGCTTATCAAGTTGGTAATGCGTCGCAAGATGATGTTTGCCGCAATAGCTGCCCGCAAAACGGGCGTGGTTTTGTGAATACTGAAAGATACTATTTATGATGGTTGAGAGCGCACTAAACCCAAAAAACGCAGTACTTAGCGAAATTTGTAACGCTGGCGACCCTTGGATGGCAACTGTTAAAAAAAGCCAAATATTCCGTATTCTAGACTTGCAAGGCAACCAAGCAGTCGATACGCTGTTTTACTGCGCAAGTAACCCAGAAGAACGTTACAGCGCGGTGGATACTATCGCAAGACAAAGGCAAATTTATTTAACGACAGGCACTGTGCTGTATTCGTCTGAAGGCAATGCCATGCTGACAATCGTAGCCGACACTTGTGGTCGTCACGACTCCTTGGGTGGCGCATGTTCGGCCGAGAGCAACACCACCCGCTACGACCTTGCCAAGCGGCCTATGCACAGTTGTCGCGACTCGTTTATGCATGCGCTCAACACCTGCGAATGCGCAAGCCATATGAGCAAGCGAGACATCTCTGCCAACATCAACTTTTTTATGAATGTTCCAGTGACGGCAGACGGCGCTTTAAGCTTTGCAGATGGCATTTCTGGCGCAGGTAAATATGTAGAAATGCGTGCTGAAATGGATGTGATTGTGTTGATTTCAAACTGCCCGCAATTGAATAATCCGTGCAACGCGTACAACCCAACACCAGTGAGGTTGTTGGTGTGGGACAGCCAATAGTTTTAATTAAAACATAGTGCTAGGACGACCTAGCGTTTGCAATAAAAGCGAGACGACTCGTAATTGAGGTTTTAATGTTTACTAAAGTATTAATCGCGAATAGAGGCGAAATCGCCTGTCGTATCATCCGCACACTCAAAAAAATGGGCATCGCATCGGTAGCGATTTATTCAGAGGCCGATGCTGGCGCACGTCATGTGTTAGATGCAGATGAAGCAATTTGTGTCGGCGATGCACCTGCGGCTGAGAGCTATTTGAACGTACGAAAAATACTGCAAGTGGCCGCTGATACTGGCGCACAAGCCATCCACCCAGGCTATGGATTTTTATCTGAAAACGCTACTTTTGCCAAAGCCTGCGAGGCTGCAGGTATTGCATTCATAGGCCCAACACCAGCGCAGATGCACGATTTTGGCCTAAAACATACAGCGCGAGATTTGGCACAAAAAAATAATGTGCCTTTGTTGCCAGGCACTGGTTTGCTAAAAGACGTGGCGGAAGCCAAATTACAAGCTGAAAAAATTGGCTATCCTGTCATGTTAAAAAGCACTGCGGGTGGCGGTGGTATTGGTATGCAGTTGATTTGGGTAACGAGTGAAATAGGAGCTGCATTTGAATCTGTTCAGCGATTATCCAAAAATAATTTCAAAGATAGTGGCATTTATCTCGAAAAATATGTGCAAGCCGCACGGCATATTGAGGTGCAAATTTTTGGTGATGGCAAAGGCAAAGTGATTGCCTTAGGCGAACGTGATTGCTCGGTACAACGCCGTAACCAAAAAGTGATTGAAGAAACGCCTGCACCAAACATTAGCGAAACCACTCGAAAAGCCTTGTGTGATACCGCGGTAAAACTGGCTAGTGCGCTCAATTATCGCTCCGCAGGTACTGTTGAATTTGTGTATGACAACGACTCACAACAGTTCTATTTTTTAGAAGTGAACACACGCCTTCAGGTAGAACATGGCGTGACAGAGTTAGTTACTGGTGTTGATTTAGTCGAGTGGATGGTGCGCTCTGCTGGGGGTGATAGTGCCTTTTTAAGCAAATATAGTCACAAACCCAATGGGCACGCCATACAAGTGCGTGTGTATGCAGAAGATGCTAATAAAAACTTTCAGCCGTCTAGTGGGGTGTTGACTGAAGCCGTATTTTCGCAAAATGCGCGAATTGACACATGGGTGCAACGTGGTAGTGAAATTTCGCCGTTTTATGATCCATTAATTGCTAAAGTTTTGGTGAAAGCGGATGACAGAAACCAAGCCGTTAATGCTATGCAAAATGCTCTTGCTGAAACTAAGCTAAGCGGCATTGAAACCAATTTAGAATATTTACGTCAGGTATTAGCGGATAGCGTATTCCCCGCAGGCAGACAAACCACGCGCTATTTGAACACTTTTGCATACAAGCCTAACACCATCGACGTGCTAGATGGCGGCGTGATGACGACTATACAAGATTACCCAGGACGGCTTGGTTACTGGCATGTGGGCGTGCCGCCATCTGGGCCGATGGATCATTTAGCGTTTCGACTTGCCAATATATTAGCCTGCAATGCTGAGGGCGTAGCTGGACTTGAAATCACCTTAATTGGCTGCAAACTCAAGTTTAATGCCGAGGCGATTATTAGCGTAACCGGCGCGCCGATTGTGGCGACGCTTGACAGTGAGCCGATTGCCATGTGGCAATCGCACCACATTAAAGCTGGCAGCGTGTTGAAGCTTGGCGCGATTTCTGACGCAGGTTGCCGCGCTTATTTGGCGGTGCAAGGTGGGTTTGATGTGCCCGATTATTTAGGTAGCAAATCAACGTTTACACTAGGCCAATTTGGAGGCCATGGCGGCAGAAGCTTGCGTGTGGGCGATGTGCTGCATCTTGCTAAAACTGTCACGAGCTATAGCGCAAAATTCACCCCGCAAAGTTTTCAACCGCATTACAGCAAGCATTGGGAAATCGGCGTGTTATATGGCCCGCACGGCGCACCAGACTTTTTTACTGAAGCCGATATTGCGCTATTTTTTAGCACCGATTATGAAGTGCATTACAACTCTAACACCACTGGCATTCGCTTAATTGGCCCAAAACCTGAATGGGCGCGCAAAGACGGCGGCGAGGCAGGATTGCATCCGTCGAATATTCACGACAATGCTTACGCGATTGGCTCGATTGATTTTACCGGCGATATGCCGATTATTTTAGGACCAGACGGCCCAAGCTTGGGCGGCTTTGTCTGCCCAGCCGCTATTGTACAAGCCGAGTTGTGGAAAATGGGACAGCTTAAAGCGGGTGATACCATTCGTTTTGTGCGCTTAAGTCAGGCCGAGGCAGCGGCGCTGGAAACTGCTCAAAATAAACTTGTTGCAAAAATTGGCAGGGATGATATCACCTTGCCAGCAAATACACTCATTGCGAATCCTGCTATTAAAAACATCGATAGCCACAGCCCGATATTGGCCGAAGTAGCTAAAACAGCGCACCAAATCAAGACGGTGTATCGCCAAGCGGGCGATAAAAATTTGCTGGTGGAATATGGCGAAATGATACTCGATATTAACTTGCGCTTTCGCGTACATGCGCTGATGCAATGGCTTGCAACCCAACAAATAGGCGGCATTATCGATTTAACGCCAGGCATTCGCTCGCTTCAAGTGCATTACGATAGCCTTGTATTGCCCGTTGATAAACTGATTCACATTTTGCAGCAAGCTGAGCATGAGCTGCCGCCAACAGAAGCAATGGAAGTGCCGACGCGCATTGTGCATTTGCCTTTGTCGTGGGAAGACCCAGCTATTCAGCTTGCAGTATCAAAATACGCGCAATCGGTGCGTAAAGATGCGCCTTGGTGTTCGCTTGAGCCAAAGCCTAATAATACCGAATTTATTCGCCGTATCAATGGCTTAGATGTTGTGGAAGATGTTAAAAATAGTGTATTTAATGCGAGTTACTTAACGCTAGGTTTGGGCGATGTGTATTTAGGCGCACCAGTCGCCACGCCTTTAGATCCGCGTCACAGGTTAGTCACCACCAAATATAACCCAGCGCGCACTTGGACGCCAGAAAATGCCGTGGGTATTGGCGGCGCGTATATGTGCATCTACGGCATGGAAGGCCCAGGCGGCTACCAGTTGGTTGGCCGTACGCTACCAATTTGGAATCGCTGGAACGTGACGGCAGATTTTAAAGCGGACATACCTTGGTCATTATGCTTGTTTGACCAAATTCGTTATTACGAAGTCACGGCCGAAGAATTAGTGCAAATGCGCGCTGATTTTTTACATGGGAAATTTGCTTTAAAAATTGAAGAAACGACTTTTAGCTTAAAAGATTACAACCAGTTTTTAAGCCAAGAATCTGCCAGTATTAATGCCTTTAAAGCCAAGCAGCAAGCGGCTTTTAACGCAGAGCGTGAACATTGGGTTGCAACAGGCCAAGCTAATTATAGCCAAGTAAATGAACAAGATAATGCGGTTGACCTGATCTTAGAAATTCCCGTCGGTCATGCGCTTGCAAAGTCACATGTTGCGGGTAATCTATGGCAAATTAAAGTGGCTGAAGGCGACATGGTTGCAGAGGGCGATGTGCTAGTGGTTATAGAATCCATGAAAATGGAGATTAGTGTTTTCGCACAATGCTCAGGAAAAATATCAAAACTCATTTGCGCTGAGGCAAGTCCTGTAGCTGCAGGTCAAGCATTATTGCTGATTGAGGAGCTGTTATGAATTTAAGTATTTCGCACCTGCAAGCGCAATATCGTGATGGCAGTTTAACACCCAAGCAATTAGTCACACAATTAGATGCTGAAATTGGTGACGCGAATAGTTCCAATATTTGGATACGTCGTTTAACGCTTGATGAAATGATGGTTTATGCCAGCAAGTTAGAAAGTCAAGACCCAGAAAGTTTGCCACTGTACGGCATTCCGTTTGCGATTAAAGACAATATCGATTTGGCTGGAACGCCAACAACTGCGGCCTGCCCAGACTTTGCATTTACGCCTGGAAAATCGGCAACAGTGGTGCAAAAACTCATTAACGCAGGCGCGATTCCTGTCGGCAAAACCAATTTAGACCAGTTCGCCACAGGCTTGGTCGGTACGCGCTCGCCTTATGGCGCTTGTAAAAATAGCATTAATCCAGACTATATTTCAGGCGGCTCCAGCGCAGGTTCGGCAGTTTCGGTCGCGCTCAATATGGCGAGTTTTAGTTTAGGCACCGATACCGCTGGCTCAGGCCGCGTACCAGCGGCATTTAACAACTTGGTTGGTGTAAAACCTAGTTTAGGCTTGCTCAGCACCAGTGGCGTGCTGCCAGCGTGTCGCACGCTTGACTGTGTATCAATTTTTGCGCGCAATACAGCAGATGCTGCAACAGTCTTACAAGTTGCGCAAGGTTTTGATGTCGATGATGTTTACTCACGTCAAGCCCCTGCTAGTGAGGCAGCTATTGGCAATAGCTTTGTATTTGGTGATAGCTTTATTTTTGGTGTGCCGAAGACAAGCCAATTGGCCTTTTTCGGCAATTCAGAATCGCCGCAATTATTTCAACAAGCGATTGAAAAGCTAGAAAAAATTGGTGGAAAAATGGTTGAAATTGATTTTTCGCCTTTCATAGAAACCGCCCAATTGCTCTACGAAGGGCCTTGGGTGGCGGAGCGTTACGCAGCAATAAAAGATTTTTTTGACGCAAAACCAGAAGAGATTTTCCCTACAACCTACAAAATTATTAGCAATGCTGCAAAGTTTAGCGCGGCCGATACATTCAAGGCTATGTATAAGTTAAAAGCGCTACAACGCAAGGCAGGCGCAGCTTGGGGCGCTATTGATGTACTCGTTACTCCGACCGCTGGCACCATTTACACCATCGCCGAGGTGCAAGCTGACCCCTTGCAAACCAACACCAATTTGGGCTATTACACCAATTTTATGAACTTGCTAGATATGGCCGCAATCGCCGTGCCTACTGGCTTCTATATTAATGGCATCGGTTTTGGTGTCACCATTAGCGCGCCTGCATTTACCGATGACGTACTAATTAATTTGGTCAAAAAACTTTAAACAAGGAATTGATATGAAAATTAGAGTAGCCGTTTGTGGCGCGCACATGCAAGGCTTGCCCTTAAACCCACAATTGACGGCGTTGGGCGGCGAGTTTGTGGAAGCGACAACAACGGCTGGTAATTACCATTTATTTGCGCTCAACGGTTTTACGCCGTCACGCCCAGGTTTGTTGCGAGTGCTAGAAAACGGCAGCGAAATCGCACTGGAAATTTGGCAGCTCCCTATTGAGAACTATGGAAAATTTGTCGCAACCGTACCTAGCCCATTAGGGTTTGGCACATTAACACTGGCCGATGGCAGCGCCGTACAAGGTTTTTTGTGCGAAGCTTACGCCACGCAAAATGCCACTGACATCAGCCATTTAGGCGGCTGGCGAGCATTTTTAGCACAAACTTAAGGAGCAGAATTATGCTAAACGCGTTTAAAACTTCTGAAAGCATACTGCCAAATAGCTTGGCGTTTAGCTTTACCATTGTTGGCTACGCGCTTGGTGTTTTTATGTTGTTTAGCGGTTCTTGGTTTATAAATGTTGCGGGCGTCCTAGTTACCGCGCAGGCTTTGATTATCAGCGCCTATTTGCTGCACGAGTTTTCGCACTGGAGCATCTTCAAAACGCCCAATACGAACCGTCGCTGGGGCGTGTTGATGACTTGGATTAACGGCAGTTGCTACAGCACCTTTGAAGAGATTCGCAACAAGCACATGCATCACCATGTGGATCGCGCCGATGTGCTGACTTTTAATGTGCAGCATTTAATGCGCGACATGCCTAGCTTTACACGCAATACGATCAAAGCTTTAGAATGGGCGTATATTCCTGCGCTAGAAATTTTGATACATTTTTTGGTGATTGTTTTGCCGTTTTTGCGGCCAGAATGGCATCACAAACGCCCGCGCTTGCTGGCTATTTTGCTCATCCGGTTGCCGTTACTTGCCTTGATGGCTTTAGTGTCAATCAAAGCATGGCTGTTGTATTTATTGGCTTACGGCATCATGCTTACCGCGCTGCGCTTTGCCGATGCGTTTCAGCATACGTATGATGTTTTTTTAGAAAGTATTTTGGCGCAAACTGGCGGTAAAATTGCCGATGCCAAACTACGCGACCGCGCTTACGAGCAAGCCAACACTTTTTCCAACTTAACGTCGCTGCAATATCCTTGGCTAAATCTCATATTTTTGAATTTTCCTTACCATAACGCGCACCACGAAAAGCCTGTTGCGCCTTGGTTTCAATTGCCACAATTGCATCAACAATTATTTGGCGATTCGCCTTTGCTGCCTGTCATCCCAATGTCAAAACTGCTGTTAGCTTATCACCGCCACAGAGTTAAAAGGTTACAAAGCGACGATTATGGCGTGCTGACCAATGACAATGCAAACGCCTTTATTGGCGCGGCTGGCGTGTCATTTTTAACGGCCTTATAGCATGACATCTGTCACCAAATTTTGGCCGATTTTAACCGCAACGCATCGTTACGATAAATCGATTTCGACCTTCAATCGCGGCGCTGGGCAGATGATAGAAGCGCCGATTTTGGCTTATTTAATTGAGACCAAAAACGGCCGCATCTTGTACGATGTGGGTTGCGATTACCGTAAAATCAACAACCCTGCCCAACGTGAAAAATACTATAACCCCGCGCTTGGTTTTGGCGCGCCCGTCATGGATGAATCACAACGTTTGCCCAATCAACTGGCAAAAATGGGTTTATCTGTAAAAGATGTAGATGTCATTTTTCTTGGTCATTTGCATTTTGACCATGCAGGCGGATTGTGCGACTGTGGCGATGTAGAGGTGCATATTCAAGTCGATGAACTAGCTAATGCAAACACCGATGATATTGCTTATTTTGATGATGAGATTCTCAAACAAGCCAATTGGCAATTGAAGCAAGGCGAGTACGACTTAGTGCCTGGTGTGCGCGCTATCGCTACTCCTGGCCATACTGCAGGCCATATGTCGCTTTGGATTGAGCTACCAAGTGGCGCGCCGATTATACTCGCTGGAGATGCCGCCGATTTAACCGAAAATATTATCGATGAGGTCGCGCCTGGAAATTGCTGGCAAGACCAAACCGAGATGGCGGTTGCCAGTATTCGCAAATTAAAACGTTTAGCGCAAGCTGAAAAAGCCAATCTTTGGCCAAATCACGACATGGCATTTTGGCGAACGCTGAAACAGTTTCCCGAGTTTCACTCGTGACCGAATTTCAGCCTATTCCAGCCAACTATATTGGCGTTTGGCAACGTGAATTGCTAGAAAGCGCCACAACTAAAGATGATAGCTCATTGGTTTTGTGGATGCAAACGGCGCAATATCATATTGATATTCGCATTCTTGCCAATCGCCCGCAATCGGGTATTGTTTGCCCGTGATTTCGCGGGTTAAATCACTGCCTAAAATTTTGGCCGCGGCTGGCGTATCTAAGAGGCCAGGCGCCACTACATTAATGCGAATATTAGCCGAGGCATAAGTGGCTGCGGCACTGCGAACCAAGACTTCTAGCCCGCCTTTGGCCGCGGCAATTGCCTCGTGATTGGGTGTGCCAATGCTTGCCGCCGCAGACGAAACAAAAGCCGCCGAGCCTGTCAATTTTGCTTCCTTTAAAGGATTAGTGAAACCCGCTAGCGTATAAAAAGCGCTAAATAAATTTGCTTGAATACATTCCATAAAATCAGTTTCTGGCATTCCATGCAATGCACCCAACCGAATTTTGCCCACGCAATGCGCTAGTGCGGTAGATACCAAATTAGCCATTTTTAGGGCAGCAATCAGACTTTGCACCCCCCGCTGACATGCTGCAATCGGCTACTATTTGTGTATGATTTTTCCCCAAAAGCGGTGTTTAATTTTTCTGCATCGCGCCCCACTAAAATTAATTGCCAATCATTAAGCAGTAACTTTTTCGCTATTGCTTGACCTAAACCACCAATTGCACCGTTTATTAATGCTATTTTTGCCACAATTTCTCCAGTTTTTAACTCCAAAATTAATAGAGCGTGTTTCTGTTCAAATCTTTGCTTTTGGCTGTAATTTTTTTAATTTTTTGAGTTAATTTTAATGAACTAATATTTTTTTAATTGTACGAAGTTATTAGTTAAATTTTAACTTAATCTGAAAAAGCATAATTATTATAGATATTGTATAAAGGCCTGGTTGTTTAGTTTATCGTCCACCTTACTGCTTATACCAATCATCATAAACATAGAGTTACTTTATTAAACTCGCGCCTATTTGTAGGCGCTAATTTATTTAAACCTTATTCTTAATAACATTTTTTCAATATTCGTTTAAGTGATGCTATAAAATCAACCCTTGGATCAATTCGAACTCAGTATGAACAAAATTTCAAATCGTAGCCTTAAATTAAATGGTAATAATTCATCGGTCACGCGTGAGCAAATTCGCGCTTATTTTCATCAAACCGCAGATTTGTACGAAAGCTTATTTCATGTATTAAATGGTGATGAAGCTTATTACGTCAAACCTATTCATTTGCGGCATCCACTCATTTTTTACTATGGACATACCAATACTTTTTTTATCAATAAATTGATATTGGCCGGTTTAATCACAACACGTGTGAATCCACAGTTTGAGTCTATGTTTGCTGTTGGTGTCGATGAAATGGGCTGGGACGATGTGAACGAGATGAACTACAATTGGCCTACGCCCGCCGAGGTAAGAGCCTATCGCGCCAGCGTACGCTTGGTGGTGGATGATTTAATAAACACACTTCCATTTAACCTGCCAATTGATTGGCAAAGCCCTTGGTGGCCTATTTTGATGGGTATTGAGCACGAGCGCATTCACCTAGAAACCAGTTCGGTTTTAATACGCCAACATGCCCTAAAATTTGTACAGCCATTAGAGAATTGGGCGCCCTGCGATGCTGTTGACGGTATTGCACCTGTGAACAGCTTGGTGGATATTCCAGCGCAAGATATTGAGTTAAATAAATCAACTGATTATTACGGGTGGGATAATGAATACGGGCAATTTAAAGCGCACTGCAGCGCTTTTAAAGCGGCAAAATATCTCACTTCTAATGCAGAATTTTTAGTGTTTGTGGAGGCTGGTGGTTATGACGATGATCGCTATTGGTTAGAAGAAGGCCTAGCTTGGAAAAATTATACAAATGCAAAACAACCTATGTTTTGGTCAAAACAAGGCGATAATTGGCGCTTAAGATTAATGGCAGAGGAAATCAATATGCCCTGGAGTTGGCCTGTTGAGGTCAATTACCATGAGGCCAAGGCGTTTTGCCAATGGCAATCGCTACAAATGGGCAAACAAGTGCGAATGCCAACTGAGCAGGAATGGCATAGTATTTATACACATGCTGGCTTATCAGATGAGCAAGTAGCTAATACTACAAATGCCAATCTTTTTCTCGATCACTATGCATCGCCTTGCCCTGTGAATCATTTTGCACATGGCGATTTATATGATGTGGTGGGCAATGTTTGGCAATGGCTCGAGACCCCAATTTTTCCATTTGATGGTTTTAAGGTGCATCCTTTATACGATGATTTTACGACCCCCACCTTTGATGGCCGTCATAATATTTTTAAAGGCGGCTCGTGGATTTCTACAGGCAATGAGGCGCTTAAAAGCGCCCGTTATGCGTTTAGGAGACATTTTTTTCAACATGCAGGATTTCGCTATATTGTGACTGATACCCCAGTAGAAAATAACGCATCGCATTATGAATCTGATAAACAGCTTTCTGAATATGCTGAGTTTCATTATGGGGAAACCTATTACGATGTGCCCAATTTCCCCAAAGCATTGAGCGATTTCGCCATACAAAGCATGCAATTAAAACCAGCCAAAACAGCCTTGGATTTAGGTTGCGCTACTGGACGTGCTACATTTGAGTTGGCTAAATATTTTGATCACGTCACAGGCATTGATTTTTCTGCGCGCTTTATAGGACTAGCCCTTAAACTAGCGCAGCAAGGTGTGTTGCGATACACCATGGTGAATGAGGGTGATTTGGTGAGTTACCAAGAGCGTAGTTTAACTGCGCTTAAATTAGATGATGTGGCACATAAAGTTGATTTTTGGCAGGGTGATGCCTGCAATCTAAAACCGCAATATACTGCATATGATTTCATTTTGGCTGCAAATTTAATTGACAGGCTATATAGCCCTCGCGAATTTTTAAGTAATATTCACCAGCGTCTAAATATGGGTGGTGTGCTGATGATTACCTCACCGTATACATGGCTTGAAGAGCATACGCCGCGAGATGAGTGGATTGGGGGCTACAAAAAAGATGGTGAAAATGTGTCTACTTTAGATGGTCTTAAATCGGTGCTTGGTCAACATTTTAAACTGATGCAGGCACCCGTTGAAATTCCTTTTGTGATTCGTGAAACACGCCATAAATTTCAGCATACACTTTCCGAGGTGACACTTTGGGAACGCATACTTTGAGCGATAGTTTGAACCATACTTTTGACCAAATCATCTTGCGTGAGGGGTCGCAATCACTTAAATATGACGGCAAACTACAAACATTTGGGGCCAATGATGTCACGCCGATGTGGGTGGCTGATATGGATTTCGCGATTCCTGAGGCAATCACAAAAGCGTTATTGAAAAGGGCAAATCATCCTATTTTTGGTTACACCATCGCGCCCGAGAGTCTTTATGAGACTTTGATAGATTGGTTGTTGTTAAAGCATCATTGGCAAGTGAAACGTGAATGGATTGTGCTTACGCCTGGCGTGGTACCTTCATTAAATTTAATAGTAGCAGCACTAACAGTTGAAAATGCAGGTGTGATTGTGCAGCCGCCCGTCTATTTTCCATTTTTTTCTGCGGTAACTAATCAAAATCGTCGTTTAATAGAAAACCCATTGGTATTACAAGACGATAGCTTAGGCAATTTGCAATACCAAATGAATTTTGCACAGTTAGATGACTGTGCCAAAGATGCAAAATTACTCATGCTTTGCTCTCCACATAATCCGGTAGGGCGCGTTTGGCGCAAAGATGAGTTGCAGTCATTATTAGCCATCGCCAAAAAGTATGATTTGATAATTTTAGCCGATGAAATTCATGCTGATTTAGTTTACTCAAATGCGCAACACATCAGTTTAAGTCCTTTGGCAAGTGAATCCGAACCATCATCATCAAATGAGCCGCACTGTATTATCACAGCAGTATCTCCCAGCAAAACTTTTAACATTCCAGGCTTAGGACTATCTGCATTGATTGTGCCCAATATTGAATATCGTCAAAAAATTGTAGCTCATCTTGATAAAATTGGGGTTTCTGTCACCAACCCGTTTAATCTTGTTGCTTTTGAAGCCGCTTACCGTGAAGGTGGTGATTGGCTAAATGCGTTAATGGCGTATTTGCAAAGCACGGTTGATGCGGCAGTTGCGTTTATTCAAGCGTATTTTCCACAAATAAACGTCATTCGCCCACAAGCTACTTATCTGCTGTGGCTAGATTGCCGCAAACTAAACCTAAATGACGAAGCGTTAAAACGTTTTTTTATAGAAGAAGCTAAACTAGGCTTATCGCCTGGTGCCATGTTTGGCCGTGGCGGCGAAGGTTTTATGCGCATGAATATTGGCACTAGCAAAGCAAATGTTATGGCAGCACTAACACGTTTAAAACATGCATTAGCCTAGATTTGCACTCTTTTAATTGGTTGCTTTAACCCACTCTATAGCTAGCTATACAAATGTTAAATGAGTTGTTTTTCTGTTGCATATCTAGCTTATCAAGTTTAAATCAATTTACATAGGATTCCACCCCCATGCAACACCTTAAAACAGAATCCAGTTCAATCGTACAAAAACGCAAAAGCCAAGACTTTAAAGTTATAAAAAATTTACTGCCTTATTTAATGGTTTATAAGGCACGCATTATTTTTACTTTACTGTGCTTAGTTGTTGCCAAAGCAGCCAACTTGGGCGTGCCCATCATGCTTAAAAAGATTGTGGATGCGATGAGCGTCACCACTATTTCTCAAGCATTGCTTGTGGTGCCGGTTAGCTTAATTGTGGGTTACGGATTATTGCGGTTATCCGCCTCTCTGTTGGCAGAAATGCGTGAATTGATTTTTTCTAAAGTGACTGAAAATGCGGTAAGGCAAGTGGGTTTGCAAGTGTTTAACCACCTACATGCATTATCGTTACGCTTTCATTTATCGCGTCAAACCGGTGGCATGACACGCGATATTGAGCGCGGAACACGTGGTATTCAATCGCTCATTTCTTATTCTTTGTACAGCATTATCCCCACGCTCATCGAGCTTGCCATGGTGCTTGGCTACTTTTTTTATGCATATGATATTTGGTTTGTGGTGGTGACTTTCATTGCTGTTTTTTGTTATGTGGTGTTTACCGTGGTGATAACCGAGTGGCGCACGCATTTTAGGCGCGAAATGAATAACCTTGATTCTAAAGCGAACCAAAACGCCGTTGATTCATTGATTAATTTTGAAACAGTGAAGTATTTTGGCAATGAACAGTATGAATCTGCGCGTTATGATGTCAATTTAAAACAGTATGCGCAAGCTGCCACCAAATCGCAAAAATCATTAGCATTTTTAAACTTTGGTCAGCAAACTATTATCGTGACTGGTTTAGTGTTTATTTTAGGTTTGGCTAGTCAAGGTGTGGCAAGCGGGAAAATGACCATTGGTGATTTGGTATTAGTGAATGTGCTAATGATACAGCTTTATATTCCACTTAATTTTTTAGGTGTGCTTTATCGTGAGATGAAGCAATCTTTGACAGATATTGACCGCATGTTTCATTTGCTTGAAACAGATCAAGAGGTTGCAGATGAACCAGATGCCCAAGCGTTGCAGATTCACTCACCCAAGTTAGGGTCACATGTAAGATTTAAAGAGGTGTGTTTTTATTATGAGCAAAACCGCAACATATTAAAACAAGTGTCATTTGAAATATTGCCTGGCCAAACGACAGCCGTTGTGGGTCATAGCGGCGCAGGCAAAAGTACCTTATCGCGACTTTTATTTCGATTTTATGACGTCCAATCAGGTGCTATTTGTATAGATGGTCAAAATATTAAAACAGTTAAACAAGCAAGCCTTAGACAAGCCATTGGCATTGTGCCGCAAGATACCGTGCTGTTTAACGATACCATTGGTTTTAATATTGCCTACGGTAAACCTGGTGCCAGTCAGGCAGAGATAGAGTCAGCTGCGCAATCGGCACAAATACACGATTTTATTATGCGCTTACCGAATGGCTATAACACGGGCGTTGGCGAGAGAGGTTTGAAACTCTCTGGTGGCGAAAAACAACGAGTAGCAATTGCCAGAACACTACTAAAAAACCCAGCATTACTGGTGTTTGACGAAGCCACTTCTGCGTTAGATTCTGAAACGGAACGTGATATTCAAAAAGAATTAAATGCGCTTGCCAAAAACCACACCACGTTAATTATCGCGCATCGCCTTTCTACCATTACTCATGCCCATCAAATCTTGGTCTTGTCAGATGGAGAAATTATCGAGCGGGGTACGCATGATTCACTATTGGTGCTTGATCAACGCTATGCGCAGATGTGGCGTGTGCAGCAATCTGAAAAACTATCATAAGGATCACGTATTACCATGCTAATTGTGAAAAAACTGACATTAAGTGACACGTTTTAATGAAAGTGCATTCACGCAATAACGAAGCTTGCTAGGGGCTGGACCATCTGGGAACACATGACCTAAATGCGCATCACAGGTATTGCAGGTGATTTCTACACGCATATGACTTAAGCTATCATCACTAAAGTAGGCAACGTTATTTTGTTTGACTGGTTGTGTGAATGAAGGCCAGCCTGTGCCAGAATCAAACTTTTCTGTCGCATCAAACAACAAGGTATCGCAACATGCGCATGCGTAAATACCTGGTTCAAAGTGTGAACACATTGGCGAACTAAAAGGGCGTTCAGTTCCCGCGTTGCGCGTCACCTCATACACGTCATTTGGCAATAACTTGCGCCATTGTTCTTCAGTGTTAACAACGCGTTGATCAGCAGGCGGGTTGTTATGTGAGACGAATTTTTCAATATCTTTCCATGTTAGCATTAAGTTATCCGATGGGTTGTAATTGTTAGCATTTGATGTGATGTAGCTTTTTAAAACTAGTTCTGTTATTGACCACTTAAATTATAAAATATTTTTTATAACAGACATTTTACATTATTAAACTAAATTAAATATTCTGCGCATCATCATATTGTTAAGTGATTTTTAACCATACGGATTTAAATTAAGCGGATCTTTTAAGCGTTTCTGACATTTGAACTTCATTGATAAATTGGGGCCTCAAAGATTGATTTTTATTACAAACATATAATTAAAAGGATTACATGATGAGTATTAATCGACTCAATCAAGCTGATCGTATGCGAGGCGCGCTATGGGGTATGTTTATTGGTGATGCATTGGCAATGCCAGTGCACTGGTACTACAACATTGCAACGTTATGGCAAGATTTCGGTAATATTCACGATTACCAAGCACCTAAGGCGCATCATCCAAATTCGATAATGGCTTTGGCTAACACAGGCAAAGCGGGGCGAGGTACTCAAGAAGGCGAAATTGTTGGCAACGTAATTTTGAAAGGGAAAAAGCATCACTGGGGTCAGCCTAACCGTCATTATCACCAAGCAATGCAAGCGGGTGACAATACCCTAAATTTATTGTGTGCTCGTGTGTTGTTGCACTCGCTTAATACTGTAGGTCACTACGATTCAGCAGATTTTTTAAGCGAATACATTCGCTTTATGACTGAGCCCGATAGACACAACGACACTTACGCAGAATCTTATCACCGAGATTTTTTTGCAAATTATGCACAAGGTATACCTCCAGAAAATTGTGCAGGTGCTGAAGGTCATGACACAGCTTCCATAGGTGGTTTAGTAAGTATACCTTTAGTCATTTTAGCCAGCATACGTGATGGCAACTTGTCTATTATTAATGTAGCTACGCTAACGCAACAACGCCTAACGCACCGTTCTGCCTTGCTTGAACGTCATACGCTTGAATTAAATAAGCTAATGTTTCATATTTTTAATGATATTAATCCAGATATTGAACAGCTCGCCTGTGCAGCAGCAAATCAGCTTGGCTTTCCCGCTGATAAGGTTATTGAAAGTGTTCGCCGTAATCAAAGCTCAGATCACGAGGTTATTGGCGGTCTACTTAGCCCAGCGTGCTATATTGACCAATCTTTTCCTTCCACACTTTATCTAGCAGCGCGCTACCACAATAATTTTGAAGCTGGACTAATCGCCAATACCAATGTTGGTGGCGACAACTGCCATCGCGGCGCCGTGCTAGGTGCAATTCTTGGCGCTAGTTTGGGTGTTGCCGCCATTCCAAAGCGCTGGATTAATGGATTATCAGCACACGTTGAATTAAATGATGAAATTGAGAAGTTTATTGCACATTTCGCATAACAAAAAAATGTACTTCAATTGTTTATTTTATCTGATGTGCCTATGGCTTTTAAATGAATTAAAGATGAGCGCGCATGTCATGAATTTTGTGTAAACGTTTACTTTATCGATCCTTGAATGCCGCAAAGAGTCGATTAGAGAAGCCTGATGTATTTTATTGAGTAATTCATAGATGACCGCATTTAGTTGCCGTTGAAAAATGGAGCTGCCTGCCAACAGCACCAGTAGAATCAAAAATTTGTAGGGCTGCAGTGGTTCCTGCTGAGAAGTTTGGCTGCATTAAACTGGGATACTAGCCAGTGACTGCAATTAAATACACACTCCAAAGATATTAAGCGCAAACTATTGATCCCTATTTTTTTAGGAGATCATCATGGAAAATACTTCTGTTGTACATCAACATGAACCCTGGAATAAAGGCAAACTCATTGGTCAAAAAACGCCACTCAAGCTAAAAGAGATCTAGGCAATACGCGTGCGATTGGAGTTGTCACATCGCATACGTGACCTTGCTCTTTTTAATTTTGCGATTGATAGCAAGTTGCGGGCTTGTGATTTGGTTAAACTAAAAGTACGCGACATATCACATGGTGACCCCATCGCACCAAGAGCCATTGTCATGCAACAAAGGACTGGACGCCCAGTGCAATTTGAAATTATCGAGCAAACACGCAAATCAGTTGCAGAATGGCTGGCGTTAGCTAAACTTAAATCTGAATATACGGCTGCGCAGTAATCCAGAGTTTCGCCCGCTAGGTCGCTTCGCGCCCGTCGCAGTCAACTCAGGGCGATGCCCCGAGACCCAAAGTTGAAAACACAGAATGAATCAAACTTTTATTTAGAGCCTTTTACAACTTATCGCAAGCGATAAAGCAATTGAATGCTATCTAAGTATTTTGAAGTGAATAGATGATAATGAATAGTTGATGAAAATACTGTGTTTTTATGGGGGTAACTTTGGGGGCATGTTTATTTTTTATTACTTGGAATTCTACTAGCTATCAGGCTTGTAGCGATTTGTTCGATAGACGCACGCTCCAATATGTAAAAGGCTTCCAGCGATGGGAGCCTTTTACATATTTGCCCTTGATTTGTTTTGATTTAATTTACTTTCCAAGTCATTCGTGACAAATTGAAATTTAAGCAATAACCAACTCTTGAGGCATTTGTCTTAAAATATTGGCCGCATGATGGGTGTGCTGATTACAAAGTCTGCGTTATCACCTCAATCGCGATCAATCTTTTTTTGCCTAACGCACAAGGTGCGAAGGCAATTATTTTAATTCAACTTTATTAATTTAAATGTGAATCAATGTGATTTTCGTCTATCAAAAAGTGTATTAAATTCAAGAGTTGATAATGGAACTAATTGTGGCTCGACCAGAAGGTTTGTATTGTCCGCCAGGCGATTTTTACATTGACCCTTGGCGCCAAGTAGAGCGCGCCGTGATAACGCATGGGCATGGCGATCACGCTCGAACGGGGCATGCGCATTATCTTGCAGCGGCGCCAAGTGAGGGCATTTTGCGCAAACGGCTAGGCGCAAACATCGATTTACTCTCTTTAGAATATGGACAAAAAATCAATCATCACGGCGTCACTTTAAGCTTGCATCCTGCAGGGCACGTGTTGGGTTCGGCGCAAGTACGTTTGGAATATAAAGGTGAAGTGTGGGTCGCATCGGGTGATTATAAAGTTGAGGATGATGGCACCTGCGCGCCATTTGAGAGCGTGCCTTGCCATACTTTTATCACTGAATCAACGTTTGGCTTACCGATTTATCAATGGCAACCGCAGAATGAAATTTTTGCTGATATTAATCAATGGTGGCAAAGTAATGCGGATAATAATAGAGCTAGCGTATTGTTTTGTTATGCCTTTGGCAAAGCGCAGCGCTTACTTTCTGGGCTTAACCCCGATATTGGCCCGATCATCGTGCATGGCGCAGTCGAGCCTTTAAATCGCGTGTACCGCGAGGCTGGCGTTAATTTGCCGCATACGCAATATGTGAGTGATATACAAGATATGGCGCAAATCCGCAAAAGTATTGTGTTAGCGCCGCCATCCACGCAAGGCACCAGCTGGATGAAGCGTTTTGGCGATTATTCCGACGCTTTTGCCAGTGGCTGGATGCAATTGCGCGGCGCACGTAGGCGCCGTGGTGTAGACCGAGGATTTGTTATGTCCGATCATGCAGATTGGCCTGGTTTGCAGACCGCGATTATGGCAACCGGAGCCGAGCGTGTGTTTGTGACGCATGGCCAAGTACATACCATGGTGCGCTGGCTAAATGAACAAGGCTTAGACGCGCAAGGATTTAATACCGAATATGGTGAGGAAGCCGCCGAGGCAGAAGCCAATTTGCCATCTCAGACTGAGCCTAGTATAGAAGCAAAGAGTACCGATATGAATAGCTTAAAGGCTTTTGATTGAAAGCATTTGCTAATCTTTACGCAAGGCTAGATGCCACCAGAAGCAGCAATGCAAAGCTAGCTGCAATGCAAGATTACTTGTTAGCCACCGCGCCAGAAGATGCGGCTTGGGCTGTTTATTTTCTTTCAGGCGGCCGCCCGCGCCAATTAGTGCCAAGCAAATTACTACGAGAACTCACATTAACTGTATCTAATCTACCGCAATGGCTATTTGAAGAAAGCTATCAAGCGGTGGGAGACTTAGCAGAAACCATGATGTTGTTACTGCCTAAATCGCCGCATACGCCTGATGAAAGCTTAACAGTATGGGTAGAAAAACAATTATTGCCTTTGCGCGGCCTGCCGGCTGAAGTATTGATGGCGCAGTTGTTGCCGCTTTTGAATCAGCTAGATCAGCAAAGCCAGTTAGTTGGTATTAAATTGATTACCGGTAGTTTTAGAGTTGGCGTCTCACGCTTATTGGTAACGCGTGCATTAGGCCTTGTGTCGGGCATTGATGCAAAACAAATCGCGCAGCGCTTGGTGGGTTACACCGATATTTCTGCTCGTCCAACGGCTGCCGATTACCTAAAATTAATTGCGCCCATTAATGAAGAATTGGGCGAGCGTAACGACGGGCAGCCGTATCCATTTTTTTTAGCGCACCCTTTACAAGCGGCTACCGATGCATTTGATGGGCTGATTGGCAGTTCAGACAATTGGCTGGTGGAGTGGAAATGGGATGGCATTCGCTCTCAGTTAGTAAAGCGTAATGGGCAGCTGTGGGTATGGTCGCGGGGTGAGGAATTAATCACCGACCGTTTTCCAGAGCTAAACGTGTTGGCAGATTATTTGCCAGACGGCACAGTCATTGATGGCGAAATAGTGGTTTGGCAGCATCAATACATGGAAGCTGCCACATCATTGAGTGAAACCGACAGTCAAGCCATTGCAGTTGGAGTACAGCCTTTTGCATTGTTGCAGCAACGCATTGGGCGCAAAACGTTAACAGCCAAAATTTTGCATGATATTCCAGTGGTGATTTTGGCTTACGATTTATTGGAATGGCACGGGCAAGATTCCCGCGAACAGCGGCAAAGCGTACGACGTGCGCAGTTAGAAAAAGTTGTAGCGCAGTGTAATCAGCCGCAATTGCAATTATCTACTTTGTTAACAGGCGTAAACTGGCAAGACCTAAACCTGCAACGTGCAGCGTCGCGTAGCTTAGGTGTTGAAGGCATGATGTTAAAACGTAAAGATGCGCAATATGGCGTTGGCCGCACCAAAGATGTGGGCGTGTGGTGGAAGTGGAAGATTGATCCTTACAGTGTAGATGCAGTATTAATCTATGCCCAAACAGGCCATGGTAGGCGGGCAGGTCTTTACACCGATTATACGTTTGCGGTGTGGGATGCAGCCGACAATGAAGCAGAGCGCAAACTAGTGCCTTTTGCCAAAGCCTATTCTGGTTTAACCGATGTGGAAATGCGCGAGGTGGACGCGGTTATCCGCAAAACCACCGTAGAAAAATTTGGCCCGGTGCGTAGCGTGACGCCAACGCTAGTATTTGAGTTGGGTTTTGAAGGCATTGCGCTCAGTTCGCGTCACAAAAGCGGCATTGCAGTGCGTTTTCCTCGCATGTTACGCTGGCGTAAAGATAAGCCAATAAGTGAGGCTGACACCCTTGAAACATTAAAGGATTTGCTGCCGCAGACTTCGCGCGGGGCAAAAAATGGTGATGCAAAAGTGGGTGGTTCGCAATGACAGAACACAATATAGCGGTGAGGGCACTCACTCAAGCCAAAAATAAAAGCAGTGATCAAGCAAAATCCAATAAATCCAATAAATCTGAAAAATTCTCGCTAAGTCATTCTTGGTTTTTGGCGCATGGCTGGCAGCCGTTTGCATTTCAGCAGCAAGTTTGGCAAGCAGTCGCGCAAGGTAAATCGGGCATGTTGCATGCCACCACTGGGGCTGGTAAAACCTACGCGGTTTGGCTCGCGGCGATAGAACGCTTCGCGCTAAAAAAACCAAGCGCAACCAGTAAAGTAATTAACGAGAAGCCGCTTATCAAACGCAAACCAGTGACTCAGCCGCTGACTATTTTGTGGATTACCCCAATGCGCGCACTTGCCGCAGATACCGAGCGCGCATTAGTAACGCCAATTAACGAATTAAATTTGGATTGGAGTATAGGCCTGCGCACGGGCGACACCAGTAGTTCGGAACGAGCGCGTCAATCTAAACGGCTGTCCACCGCGCTGATTACAACGCCAGAAAGTTTGACGCTTTTACTTACGCGGCCTGACGCGGCAGTAATGTTTGCCAGTTTAAAAATGGTGGTGGTGGATGAATGGCATGAATTGATTGGCAACAAGCGCGGCGTGCAATTGCAATTGGCCTTGGCGCGATTGCGCCGCTGGCAACCAGCGCTGATTACTTGGGGATTATCCGCAACGCTGGGCAACTTGCAGCATGCCATGAACGTGCTGATTCCCGCCGCTATTAATCCCATACTGGTGCAAGGAAAAATAGCAAAAGATTTGCTGATTGATACTTTATTGCCACCCGGAATTGAGCGCTTTCCGTGGGCTGGCCATCTTGGGCTGCGCATGTTGCCGCAAGTGGTAGAGCAAATTGAATCCAGCGCAAGCAGTCTTATTTTTACCAACACCCGCTCGCAGTGCGAGATATGGTACCAAGCTTTATTAGAAGCGCGGCCTGATTGGGCGGGCCTAATCGCTTTGCATCACGGCTCGTTAGATAGACACGTGCGCGAGTGGGTAGAATTAGGCTTAAAAGAAGGTCGGCTTAAAGCGGTAGTTTGCACATCTAGCCTAGATTTAGGCGTAGACTTTTTGCCTGTCGAGCGTGTATTGCAAATTGGATCGCCCAAAGGCGTGGCGCGCTTAATGCAGCGCGCTGGCCGCTCTGGCCATGCGCCAGGCCGTGCTTCGCGCTTAACCATGGTGCCCACGCATAGTTTGGAACTCATTGAATCGATTGCCGCGCAAGATGCGATTGCCGCCCGAAGTATCGAGCCGCGTGAATCGCCGCAAAAGCCATTGGATGTGTTAGTACAACATTTGGTGACGATTGCGCTGGGCGGCGGTTTTATTGCACAAGAGCTGCTGGCTGAAGTGCGTAGTACTTATGCCTATCGCAACTTAAAAGATGAGGAATGGCGTTGGGCGCTGGCTTTTGTGCAACATGGCGGCGAACCATTGACTGCCTACCCTGATTATCGCCGCGCTATTCCAGATGAAAATGGCGTTTGGCACGTGCCAGATGCGTTATTAGCCAGGCGCCATCGCATGAGTATTGGCACGATTGTGAGCGATTCTAGTATGGCGGTAAAGTTTTGGAGTAAAGGCGCCAGCGGCAGAAGTTTAGGCACAGTAGAAGAAAATTTTATATCTAGGCTAAATCCTGGTGACCATTTTTTATTTGGCGGACGATTGCTTGAATTAGTGCGCGTATATGAAATGACCGCATTTGTAAGCAAAGCGACTGGAAAAAAAGCGGCGGTGCCGCGCTGGAACGGCGGCCGATTACCTCTTTCGACAGAATTATCCAGCGCGATTGTGGCTCGCATGGACGCCGCCGCGCACGGCAATTTTAGCGGCCCTGAAATGCAGATGGTCAAACCATTGTTACAAGTGCAAAGTAATTGGTCTGCCTTGCCTACCAACACCACTTTACTGGCAGAATCGCTACACTCCCGTGAAGGTTGGCATTTGTTTTTGTACCCATATGCTGGGCGAAATGTGCACGTTGGGTTGGCAAGTTTACTGGCTTGGCGCATTGGCAAGCACCAACCCAATACCTTCTCAATCGCGGTAAACGATTATGGCTTAGAGCTACTTTCTGCAACTGCTGTCGATTGGCAGGCCAGCTTAAATAACGCCATTTTTAGCACAGATAATTTATTAGAAGATGTGATTGGTAGCCTAAATGCTGGCGAGCTTGCACAGCGCCGCTTTAGAGAGATTGCGCGTATTTCGGGGCTTATATTTGCAGGATTCCCTGGCGCTAATAAAAGCACAAAACAGGTACAGGCGTCTTCCAGCCTGTATTTTGAGGTGTTTCGTAAATACGATCCTCAAAATTTATTGTTAACCCAAGCCCAAAATGAAGTGCTACAACAAGAGCTGGAAATAGCGCGGCTAACCGATACATTGCACCATTTGCAACAAAAAAAATTGCAATTAATGCCTATTAAAAGGCCCACCCCATTTGCTTTTCCATTATTGGTAGAGCGCTTTCGCGAAAGCAGCAGTTCAGAAAAGTTAGCGGACCGTATTGCGCGCATGGTGGCAGATTTGGAAAAAGCCGCAGGTGCAGGTGTTTTTTCGCCGCAAGAAACAGTGCAGCAGCAAACACAGTTTAATGCACCACAACTGCCAAATAAAAAGCGTGAACGTGTACGCAAAGTAGGATTGCCGCGCACTACAATTGTCTCACCAAAACGGCGCCTTGGTTTTTAGTTGGTATGTAGCATCAAAGTCAAATTAATGAAAACCGAGTATTCTTTAATTATCAACAATCATCAATTTTTAGTGCTGGCAGATAAAGCGCTATATTGGCCGAAACATAAAGCGCTATTAATCGCGGATGCGCATTTTGGCAAAGCGGCAGCTTATCGCGCACTCGGTCAGCCAGTGCCGCAGGGAACGACTAATCAAAACTTACAAAGACTCGATGCACTACTCAATCAGTATGTTGTCGAGCAAATCATCTTTTTGGGCGATTTTTTACACGCACCTAAATCGCATGCGTTAACAACATTAACCGCTTTACGAAAATGGCGCTTGCAGCATTCCACTATGCAGTGCATTTTAATTCGCGGTAACCATGATGTGAGTGCGGGAGATCCGCCAGCAGACTTGAAGTTTACCGTCGTAAACGAGCCTTATTTAATAGATGGCTTTGCGCTGCAACACATTCCAAAACCGCATGCAACCCATCATGTGGTTGCTGGCCATGTTCACCCAGTTTTTCGATTATCGGGAAAAGGCAGGCAAAGCATGACAATTCCGTGTTTATATCACAGTACAGAAATGACTCTGTTGCCATCTTTTGGTGAATTTACGGGTGGTTTTAAGGTAGAAAATAAGCCCAATTGCCAACTATTTTTGTTTGATGGTCAATTTGTTTGGCCCATAAACTGTTAATCTTGTTTAAATTTGATTGAGGCAAAAAATGCGCGCTAAAATGAGTTTGCCGAAATGAGTGCGATAACAAGCTTTGCTGCCTTGGCCGATAAATCCGCGCAAATACTCATTTTAGGTAGTATGCCAAGTTTAACCTCACTCAAAGCGCAGCAATATTATGCGCATCCGCGCAATAGTTTTTGGCCTATTATGGCCAGCCTGTATGCTTTTGACGCCAATTTAAAATATGACTTTAAGGTGCAAAATCTTATGATGCATCAGGTAGCCGTTTGGGATGTACTGCAAAGCTGCATTCGCCATGGCAGCCTTGATAGCGCTATCGTAAACGGCTCGCGGGTGGCGAATGATGTTGGTTTGTTCTTGCAGCAACACCCAAATATCAAACTAGTCTGTTTTAATGGTGCAGAGGCCGAAACAAGCTTTAAACGATTTGTGTTAACGCAAATAGATGTAAAAAATCTGAAGCTGACACGCCTTCCATCTACCAGCCCTGCCAATACGCAATCATTCGCGCAAAAGCAAGCCGCATGGGCGGCTGCATTAACTTTTCTTGAATAGTGTTAAAGCATACCGCGCTGCGTTACTTACGTTTTTGCAAACTTTTGGCCAGTAATTCGGTTAAATCAAGCACGTTTGAATCTGCCGCATCGCTTAAAGAATCTTCCATTGCGGTTACGGTTTTACCTTCTCCAGCTTTTACTTTTTGATCGACAAGTTTTAAAATAGAATCGCTAAAAGTGTCTTTATAATCATCAGCTTGCCATGGGCTAGTAAGCTCATTAATTAATTGCTTAGCCATTTTTAATTCGGATTCTTTGAGAACTTTTTTCCCACTGGCAGGTAATTTAATATCGTTGGCCGTGCGTATTTCGCTTGCCCAGCGAATCGTATTCAGCATTAAACAATTTTCAATAGGAATTAGCGCCGCCAAATGCTCTTTGGTGTGCAATACGACGCGCGCGATGCCAATTACCTCGGCTTGTTTCATCGCCTCGCGCAGCAGCGCATATACTTTATCGGCTTTTGCGCCAGGCTCTAAAAAATAAGGTTGTTCTAGTAAATTAAAACTAATTTCACTAGATTTTACAAAAGATTCAATTGCTATGGTTTGGGTTGTTTTTGGGTAAGCTGCCTTAATTTCTTCATCACTGATAACAATATAGTCACCATTGTCTTGCTTAATTCCTTTCACAATGTTTTCTTTTTCAATTTCTTTTCCGCTTATTTTGTTGATGCGCTTGTAACCAACTGGGTCCATCGTGCGTTTATCTAGCCAGTCGAAATCGATGCTTATATCTTGCGCAGCAGGATACAAGGTAACGGGTACGTGGACGAGTCCGAAACTGATGGCGCCTTTCCAAATGGCATGTGGCATGTTTTTTCCTATCGCTTATGTGGTTAACAATTTAATTGCGGCGCTTAAATCTACGGCTGAATCGGCATAGTCTTGCCAAGCATCGTTTCCTACATCTAATCGGGTATGCACATTGGCAACCGTCCAGTAATCACTGCTTTTTAGTTTTCCTAGTTCGCCCCATGCAACAGGCAATGAGATTCCCATACCAGCCCGCGCCCGCGCAGACCACGCACAAACGGTGGTAGCCTCTTCATCGTTTCGCAGATAATCAATAAAAATTTTGCCGATACGGTTTTTTGGGCCACTTTTGGCGACGAATCTTGCAGGAATTGTTTTGCTAATATGCAAGACAATTGATTTTGAAAATGTTTTAACCGTTTCCCAATCATGTTTTTTTTGAATCGGTACCACCACGTGTAAACCCTTGCCACCGCTGGTTTTTAAAAAGGCGGGTAAGTGCAATTGCGTTAAAAAAGCTTGCATTAACTGCGCGGCTTCCTGCACTTGCTTCCACTCTACGTTGTCTCCTGGGTCTAGATCAAACACCATGCGATCAGGTTTATCCAAGCTTACACTGCCATTGTGGGTGTGAAACTCAATCACATTCCACTGTGCAGAAGTGGCGATACCTTCTTTGTTGCTAATTTCAATCAATGCTGGTTTATCGTTTGCTTGCAAGATTTTTTTTGTTCCGGATAAATTGTTATTATCGGCATGTTTTTGAAAGAATAATTCCCCTGCAAGTCCTGCTGGCGCTCTTAAAAAAGAGACTGGTCTATGCCATAAATGTGGCATCATCAAATCGCCCACTAGCTGATAATAGCGAACCAAGTCTAGTTTGCTCGAGCCACTAAGGGCGTCAATTATTCTATCTGGGTTCGTTATTAAAAGCTTATTAGCGGGCTTAGGCTTGTTTAAATTGTTGTTTGAAGTCGCAATAGCTGGTTTGGGGCTTAATTCAGATTGTGGATTTTCTCTAATAATTTTATTCGATTGTTTATCCATTCTTAGCCCTTTGAAAACGGCGTGGCGAATATGCCCGCTGTTTGTCCACTCGGCAAATTCCACTTCGGCAACTAAAATAGGTTTTACCCAGGTGGTATTTTTTGGTACGTCGAATAGGTGTGCGGCGGGGTTTGATGCTACCGTGATTGCATCTAGTTTTTGTTTGATTTGTGTCAATGTTGCTTGGGTAAAGCCTGTGCCAACGTTTCCTGCATGAATCAGCTCGCCCGCTTCGTTAACCACGGCCAATAACAACGCGCCAAAATGGCCGCGCAATCCGCTGGGCTGAGTATAGCCAAGGATCATAAATTCCTGCCGGTTGGTGCATTTAAGCTTAAGCCAATTTTTAGTGCGGCTAGACAAATAAGGCGCATCGGCGCGCTTTAGAATAATGCCTTCTAAACCCAGCTTGCAGGCCGATTGTAATAAATGCTGTGGGGACACTGTAAAATCTTGGCTTAAACGAATGTTGAACAATTCTTTGTCTGCCAATAGATTTTTTAGAATTGCGCGCCTTTCTATTAATGGCAGCAAGCGCACATCATAGCCATTAAAATAAACCACATCAAAAAGGTACAGCACGATATCTTTGGCGAGAGTGGCGTTAGATTGTGATGGTTTAGTTTTACTGGCTGTGGATTGGCGCACTGACGAAGTGCCGCCTTCAAACGCTAATTGCAGTGCACCAAAATCTGGTAATCCTTGCGCGTTATTCACCACTATTTCGCCGTCATACCAGCCAGATGGCCAGCCTAATTTGGCCAGCTCTTGCTGTAAAAATACTAGCTTAAGCGTCCAATCGTTGCCGTTGCGGGTAAAAAATTGAATCTCACCTTGTTTGATGCGTACTAGTAAGCGATAACCGTCAAATTTTATTTCAGTCAGCCATTGTGTTACGTCTGTTGGTATTTTTTGGGCGAGGGTTGCAAGTTGTGGTTTAAGCTGATCCGGCAAATCAGCTTTAATGGCTTTTTTTAAAATATTCTCGGTTTTGAGTAGTTGTTGGGCTAGTTTAGCCACAGTCGTTTTTTCAGGCAAACTATATTGAGGAAAAGGCAGGTCATTCACACTATCTGGATAATCTTCCACCACACTAAATTCTTGACTGGATTTTGCCAGCGGGTCTTTTTCTTTAATCAATAACCAAGCTTCTTGTTTGGCATTACTGTTATTTTTCATCCGCACTAAAGCCCATTTACCATGCAGTTTTAGGCCGATTAATTCAAACTTTAAATTGCCACTTGTGTAATCTGCATTGGGTTCGCCAAGCGGCCTCCAATAACCCTTATCCCAAATAATAACCTTACCAGCGCCATATTGTTTGGCAGGTATTGTGCCTTCAAAACTAGAATAAGCAATTGGGTGATCTTCTACATGAATGGCCATACGTTTAATTGCAGGGTCATAACTAGGCCCTTTGGGTATCGCCCAGCTTTTCATCACGCCGTTTAGCTCTAACCTAAAATCGTAATGCAAGCTGCTAGCCCAATGTTTTTGAACGACAAATTGCAGTGTTTCTAAACTGTCGCCGCCAGTTAACGGCTCTGGCGTAATCGAAAAATCTCTTTTAGACCGATAAGCTTGCAGTGGTAGTTGAGAATCCATGGCTATTTAAATAATTGTTTAAAAAAATAAATAGCCATGCCAATCAGGTTTGATCAATACTTTTTTCTTGGTGATCGGTTTTGTTATCGCGTGAGGCAGGTGGCGTTTTTTCATTAGGCAGCGGATTAGGGTTCGGATGATTGATTTCATCAATATCGTCGTCTATGCCATTTTCTTCGTTTGCTCCAGGCGCGCCGCGAGCGCCCCCTGGGCCTTGGCTACCATCTTGGGAGTTATTGCCAATTGAAGTGCCATCATTACCATTAACAAACTGTGATGAGTCTAGGTGATAGGGCTGGTTATTTGCGCTAAACTGTCCAACTAAACCATTTGCAGAATCATCAATTGCCATTAAGTTTTCGCTAGTGTTCGCTGTTGCGTTTGCAGTTAAGTTATTGGTGCCTGGCATGGTATTGTTATCATTACCACTTTGAATTTGGTTAGAGCTAGTCTCGTCATAACCGAACTTATTGGTATGCATGGTATTACTATTACCGCCGACATCGTTACCTTCAAAACTGCTATCGTCCAAATCGTTATGGTCAAAACTGTTATCGTCATCAAAATCATGCTGGCTGCTTTGCCAAGTGTCGACTTCCTTTTCAGCACTTTGCCTGTCCAAGCTATAAGTTTGTTGAATTTTGCTGGTTAATTCATCGCGATTGCCAGTCATATTATCCAAATCACTACCCGTTAACTCAGCCCATTGTTGTTGAATATTTACTTTTAATTCTTTCCAATTGCTCTCTATTTGATTCCAGTCCATTGGTTCATCCTTTTCAAAAAAATGTCATTTTTACCTATCAAAAGTTGTGTGATTTTTTTGCAATTTAAGTTGTATATGCTTAATAAAAAGTAGCCTCATAAACTGCAAATTTTCACACTATTGGCTAGTTAGAATAGGGTTAATTTGGTTAAGCGTCCGTCTGATAACGCACATTAGCGAAATTATAGATGCCTATAAAATCTTTATGCTTAAAAGGACATAAAACCAATTAATGTGTTTTAGCAAACGGATGCAATAAACAAAAATTGACCAGCTAAAATACAAATTAAGAAGCTTAATTCGTTGTTTAAATCATAAAAAATCCTCTTAATTAGAGGATTTTTTATGGGTTATATAAATTGGGTTATTTATATTGGGTTGTAAATATTGGGTTGTAAATATTGGGTTGTAAATATTTGGTTGTAATATTAAGTACAGCCAATAAATCTGATTTAAACCGATATTGCTTCTAAATCAGGCCGCTCGTTAAAGCGGTGCATGGCCACAATGCCAACAAATTGATCCATAAAATTAGCGTCCACTTCATCTTTAGTTACGGTCAAAATGCCAATATCTGAAAACGTATCATTAGGCGCGCCGCTGGTACGTTCTGCCTTTTCAATTAACAAAACGCCATCATCCGCTGCGCCAATTGGCTTACCGTGTTTGTAGGCTTCTTTAACAAATAAAACCGCAAATGAATTTAAGCATAAAGTTTTTACAGATTCCATTCCACCAGGAATAAATACCGCATCAAATTGTGTAGAACTGACTGTAGGCAAGCTATGATCGACACCAATTAACTTGCCAGTGATGCTGCTAATATCACCCGATATTGGCGCAATAATTTTGACAGATGCGCCTTCACTTTCAAGCGTGGTGCAAGCCAGTTCCAGCGCCGCTCCATCGACCATATTGGCAGCTAAAATGGCAATTTTTCGACCTTTAATACTCTCATTTAGGTTATTGGCCATGCTAAGCTTTTCATCCATTTCGGGCTCTGCGGTATAAGGCACATCTTTATACCCAACCGGCGGGGTTGGCAACGGCATGCCTAAGCCATCTGCAACCCGCTGCGCTAGCACAGCATCAACCTGCGTTAAGTTAGAAACCATGCGCTCTCTAATGCCAATGATTTCCACTTTGCCTAATTCAAATAAAAACGCATTCACAATATGGTCTTTTTCCCAATCCACTTGGCTACGCCAAAATAAGGCCGCTTGCGAAAAATGGTCAGCAAACGTAGGGCTGCGTTCGCGAACTTTTGTGCCTTCAACTGGCTCAGGATAAGTGGTAAAACCGCCTTCTTGCATCATTTTTTGCATAGGACAACCGCCGCCTAAGCTATTGGGCTCGTAATTAACCCGGCCTTTTACAATTCTTTGACGCATAAAACCGTCTCGATTGTTGTTGTTAACATTTGCTATTGGCTGATTAATGGGCAACTCATTGTAATTAGCGCTACCAAAGCGGTTTAACTGCGTATCGATGTATGAAAACAAGCGACCTTGCAATAAAGGGTCATTGGTAAAATCGATGCCTGGCACAATGTTACCCAGGTGAAAAGCGACTTGTTCTGTCTCTGCAAAATAATTATCAGGGTTGCGATTTAACGTCATTTTGCCAATAATTTGCACCGGCACCAGCGATTCAGGAATTAATTTAGTTGAATCGAGCAAATCAAATTCAAAATCAAATTCTTCCTCATTGGCGACAATTTGCACGCCTAATTCATATTCAGGATACGTGCCTTGATTGATACTTTCCCACAATTGCCGCCTATGAAAATCAGGATCTTTACCGCCCAATTTTTGCGCTTCATCCCACACTAAAGAATGCACGCCCGCAACTGGTTTCCAATGAAATTTGACAAAACTCGAGGTGCCTTCTTCATTAACAAAGCGAAAAGTATGCACGCCAAAGCCTTCCATATCGGCATAACTGCGCGGAATACCGCGATCAGACATAATCCACATAATCGCGTGAGTACTCTCTGGCATTAGAGAAATAAAATCCCAAAAAGTATCATGTGCGGTAGAGGCTTGCGGAATTTCATTGTGCGCTTCTGGTTTGGCAGCATGAATCAAATCGGGAAACTTAATCGAATCTTGTATCGGAAACACTGGTATATTGTTGCCAACTAAATCAAAATTGTCCTCTTGCGTGTAAAAGCGCACCGCAAAACCGCGAATATCTCGCGCCGTATCAGCAGAGCCGCGGGAGCCTTGCACGGTAGAAAAGCGTACAAATACTGGCGTTTCTATTGCAGAATCTTGTAAAAAGCCAGCTTTTGTATAGTCGCCCATGGGTTTATATAATTGAAATACGCCGTGCGCAGCAGCGCCGCGTGCATGCACAACGCGCTCTGGTATACGCTCATGATCAAAATGCCCAATTTTTTCGCGGTAATGATGATCCTCCAACAAGGTAGGTCCACGCACACCAGCTTTTAATTGGTTTTGATTGTCGCTAATTATCGTGCCAGTTTCACTTGTAAGTGATTCACTGGGCAATACGCCAACTAAGCCTGCCATTTGATCCGACCTATTGTCATCTGACGGTGAAGGCGATAATCGTGTTAAATCTGGATTAATCGCTTGCGAAGCCATTTTTTTGCTTTGAAACTTTTGATTTGATTGTTTTGCCATTTGAAATCCTTTCGTACTTATTTAAAATTTAGCTAAAAAAATACACGATGAACTATTGCTTTGTTGCTTATTGTTTAAAAAGTGTCCTAAGTTCGTTTGGCCTATACCACGCACCATTTTTCAATTAATCATTTGAAATTGACAAATTTGAAATCATGAAATTGTGATTAAAAGAACTAGCGTGTATTACAATACATTGAATTAGAAACAAAAAATTATCATAGGGAAACTTTAAGTTCTGTGTGATAGCGCACATTAAGAATGAATTTTTAGGCGGATAAACCAAAAACATTAACAATAGCTGGGGCTAATGCTCAAAAAAACTGACTTTACTTAACAGTGGAATTAGCGAGAATAATTATTAGTTTTATGACTAATAAAAAAATGCGCATTATGTGCGCTACCTAACGGACGAAGGGTTTCAAGGAATTTAATATGATTGAACGTTTTAGATTTAATACCTAAATTAAATTTATGCGATTGCAAAGTGCTTTCACATGGTGTGAAAAGTATTATTTGCAGTAAATTAAAGGATAAATATGGCTAATCAAGACGATAAATCAACCTCTAAAAAAGGTTCTAATAAAGATTCTAGCGACTCTAAGATGGATGATAAAAAATCAGCTAAGAGTGCAAGTAAAAGCTCTGGCGGTTCCAAATCAAGTTCAGGTTCAGGATCTAAATCTAAATCGAAATAAGTGTAGTTTAGTTGCAATGGATGATGGATTAAAGGCCGCTTTTTGGCCGTATCTTAACATCATCAAATTGCAACTTTTTTTGTTATATAGCCAAGAAAATCACCATTTTATAGCCCCTAAATGAGGGTTCAGTGTAAAGTTTTAATGAATGTTCAATTCGTCAATCGTCCGTAGAGTGTTTAAATATTTTATCTTCATTAACGAGATCTGCTCCCATGCTCTTACTTAAGGGCTTAAGCTTCATTTAGGTTATTTGGTATTTTTATTGTTTAAAACACCACGAATGTTTAAACATAAAAGCCCAATTTGCATGACAATTAATGCATAAGCGCCGTCATGCCAGCCCCAAATTATCCACAGCACGTTGCTGATTAAAAAACACCAAAAACCGACACAGCGCCTCTGCTTGGATTGTGACGCAACTAGCCAAGCAGACAATAAGGTGCTTGCCATAGCGGGCCATTGCATAAGATTAAATATTAATTCTTGCAAAAATGTAACTTTCTAATAGTAAAAATTGACGCTATTCAAATTCAATTTTTATTGCGCAAACTGCCAAAATTCATTGCATATAGTCTTGTAAACTCTGCCCCTAAAAAGAATATTTGCGCCGAATAATAAACCCACAATAAAAGTGCCACAATTGAACCAGCTGCACCAAATCCCGAGGCAACCGCGCTGTTGCCTAAATAAAGCCCAATTAAATATTTGCCAAAACTAAACAAACCAGCCGTGAATACGGATCCAATTAAAACGTCGGGCCAAGATAGTGGTGCATCTGGCAACATTTTATAAATGACGGCAAAAAGGCAAGTAATCACGCTAAAAGATATTAGCCATGAAAGGCTGGCAAATAGTAAGGCTGAGCTGCTCCAAATGCCGCCAACATAATGCGCTAGCACCGTTAATAAAGTACTCACAACAAGTGAAATTAACAATAAAAACGTGAGCGTTAACACCAAACCAAATGAAAGCAAGCGCGTTTTTAATAAAATACTAATGGGTGATGAGTTTGGTTTTTGTACGCCCCACATTTCATCTAAACTCGCTTTAAGTTCGGTAAATACGCTGGTTGCGCCTATTATCAACAAGACGGTTGCAACGATTGTTGCCAATACACCACCAGAAGGATCGCGCGCCGCGGCCAATAACGCCTGAATGGCTTGCGCCCCATTACGGCCGACTAAGTCTTGTATCTGCAAAATAATTTGGCCTTGCGCAGCATCGTTACCAAAAAAATAACCTGCCACCGCAATCACCAAAATTAAAATGGGCGTTAAAGAAAATAAGGTATAAAACGCTAATGCCGCGCCCTTGCTGGCGCCGCGGTGATCTATCCATGCATTAAAAGATTTAACTGTTAAGCCGACTAGGTTTTTGAGTACTTTAGGCATAATTGTTAAAACACCAAGGTGTTGCTTTGAAACTTCGGTTGAAACCTTGCTTGAAACAACAGCTGAAACTAAGTATTCATTCAATTCCATTTTTGTTCCGTTTGATTGAGTCATTAAACTAACAGTTAAAATTTTGCGCGTAGCTGAATGTTGCTTCCGTCTGCTATCGCACATAACAGGCATTTAATTTTATGTGCGATAGCAGACGGACACACTTTGTGCGCCTATTTATGCTTTCACCTCGTAGGCTAAATTAATTTGAAGGATATTAAGATGAATAGTTTAAAAATAGGTGTTTTCACACTTGCAGTTGGTTTAAGTATGGGTGCTATTGCGGCCGATAATACCAATGGCACTACAGGCTCTGACAGAAATTCTACTGTTAGAGATGCTATTGAGCCGATGAGTATGCAAGGTTGCGCTGGTAAAACTGGCACTGATAAAGCGTCGTGTGAAAAGGATATGCAACACGACAAAACCGATGCAATGGGTAATGATTCTCGCGCAAATCAAGATGGCAATATGAAAGATATGCACAAGAAAAATACCCATTCTAAAAACATAAAATCCAATGGCAATCGTTCAAAAGAGTCTGACTCAATGAATAAAAATTCTTCTAATGCTAATAAATCAACCTCTGGCACAGACCGCTCCAATGGTGCAGACACCAATAAGGGCACAACAGGTAATGGCGCAACGGGAACAAATTCGACCGGGACAGACTCGACAGGTGCTAACTCAAATGGTAGCGGGGCGGCTGTTAACGGCACATCGAACAGTTATTAACAATAGAGCGTAGTAGCTCTTTATTCACTTTAGTTGTTTTACATTGGCCCATTAGTCTGTGCGTTAGCGTACAGACTAATAGGCCAAATTATTTAATGATAATAGTGATAGGAATTTCAGCTCTTATCTGCAATTTTCTCTTTTGGATTTGTCGTTTGAAGCCTTGCATTTGAAAAAAGTGATTACAAATGAACCTACCCTTATTTTATTATTTTCTTGTGAATGTTAGCCGTTTTTAAACTAGGAAATAGCGTTTTAAAAGCGAACTCAAATTTGTTTGAGCGAACAGGTAAAAGTACTGTTGCAATCTTTAAGCAATTAGTAGAAATGTTCAGTTTTGTGGGTGAAACTGCCGTTGCAATTGCAAAAAGCGTGATAGAGCCCAAGCGCATTCGCTGGCGGCCGATTTTGTTTAATATTCGTAGCGCAGGTTTTGATGCCCTACCTATCGTTGGATTATTGTCATTTTTATTAGGTGTGGTGGTGGCTTATCAAGGCGCAGACCAGCTAAGGCAATATGGCGCCAACATTTTTGTTGCCGATTTGGTTGGTTTGTCGATGTTGCGCGAATTTGCGCCTTTAATGACGGCCATCATTATCGCTGGACGCTCGGGCTCAGCTTACGCTGCGCAAATTGGCACCATGGCTGTGACTGAGGAGATTGATGCCATGCGTACGCTAGGCATCTCGCCGCAAGAGATGCTGGTTTTGCCCAAATTGCTTGCATTAATAATTGCGCTGCCACTGTTAACTGTGTTTGCAGATTTGTTTGGCGTGTTCGGCGGAATGCTGATGGCGCGCAACCAATTGGATGTTGGGTTTGTTGAATTTTTAGATCGTTTTGTCAAAGCAGTCAGCCCAACCGCTTTTATGGTGGGCGTTGGTAAAGCACCCGTTTTTGCGGCCATTATTGCAATCGTTGGTTGTTATCAAGGGTTTAAAACCAAAGGTGGCGCCGATAGCGTGGGCCGCCAAACCACTCGCAGCGTGGTGCAATCTATTTTTTTAGTGATTGTGGCTGATGCGCTGTTTTCAATCGTTTTTAGCCTGTTAGATCTTTAACAAAATGCAAAACTTAGCGCATCACGATATTGAAAAATCACAAGCACAATCAATTGAAACCGTGATTGAAATGCGCGGTGTTTCCACGCGTTTTGGTGAGCATGTTGTGCACAGCGATATTAACCTGAAGATTAACCGTGCTGAAATTTTTGCCATTATTGGTGGCAGCGGTTCTGGTAAATCGACTTTGCTGCGCGAAATGATTTTATTGCAATTACCAAACTCAGGTTCTATCAACATATTGGGCATTAACTTAACAGATATCAGCGAAAAAAATGCGTTAGCACTGCGAAAACGTTGGGGCGTCATGTTTCAGCACGGCGGATTATTTGGCGCACTCACCGTTAAAGAGAATGTGGGTTTGCCACTACGCGAACACACTACGTTATCAGACGCGCAAATTGATGCAATTGCAGAACAAAAATTAATCATGACAGGTTTAAAACTAGAAGTAGGCGCGCAGTATCCATCTGAATTAAGTGGTGGCATGCTAAAACGCGCTTCGCTAGCACGCGCATTGGCCTTAGAGCCTGAATTGCTGTTTTTAGACGAACCGACCGCCGGATTAGACCCAATTAGCGCAGCGGGCGTTGATGAACTGGTGGTGCAACTGCGTGACCAATTTGGGCTGACTATTATTATGATTACCCACGACCTTGATTTATTGTGGCAAGTGGCTGATCGGGTGGCTGTATTGAGTGACGGCCGCGTGCAAGCGGTTGATTCGATGCTAGGCCTTTCAAGCAGCAATATTGACAGTGTTAAAGCGTTTTTTGATGGTCCGCGTGGTAGGTCTGCCCGTGAACAAAGCGCGTTACAAGCAATAAAAATCAATGATCATCTTAAGGATTCGTCATCGAAACTAAAGTAAATTATGTGCTGGTGGGCGCTTTTGTGCTGGTATTGGGCGCAATGATAATTGCTGGCGTGCTATGGCTAGCATCGGGCGGTACTTTGCAAAAAAAGTATGATTTTTATTTGGCAATTGTGCAAGAATCGGTGGCGGGGCTTAACTTAAATGCGCCTGTTAAATACAATGGAGTGGACGTTGGTAAAGTTAAAAATATACAGCTAGACCCCGAAAACCCAGAGCGCGTTAAGCTACTATTTGCAATTGAGCGCGGCACGCCGGTAAAAGTTGATACGATAGCCGTATTAAAAACGCAAGGTTTAACTGGCATTGCTTATGTTGAGTTAGATGGCGGCACAAAAAATGCTGCGCCCCTACTTGCAAGCGGTAATAATCAATATCCAATCATACAAACTAAACCGTCGCTCAGCACAAGGTTAGAAAACGTACTGACCACGGTTTTAGCCAAGCTAGACAGCACGTCTAGCAATATTGATTCACTACTTAGCCAAGAAAATAGAGCGGCATTTAAAAGCGCGCTAGCCGACATTGCGACCTTAACAAAAACGTTTGCCGCCCGCAAAGATTTAATAGATGCCAGCATTGTAAACATTGGGCGCACCGCCACCAATACTGCGCATGCCACACAAGAATTAAGCCCCATTTTAGCCAAAGTTGGGCCATTAATTGATGAGCTAGCACTAACCACCAAACAAATTAAGCAAGGTGCGCTAGCCATTGAAAAAGCGGGCAATCAAGCCGCAATTGCCAGCAATAGTGCAGGTAAAACAGTTGAATCGGCTGGCGCCAATTTTGAGCGCATTACAACCGAAACATTGCCTGAAGTGCAGCGTTTATTAGGTGAGTTAAACGAATTATCCGCCTCATTAAAACGCTTGAGTGAGCAAACGGAACGTGACCCTGCTAGCTTATTGCGCGGCCGAAGTATAGTGCCTGCTGGCCCTGGCGAATCTAACGAAAGTCAACCATGATTCAATTTATAATTCAATCAATGATTCACTCCATGATTAATGCAAGAAAATTGTTCTTGATTGTTATTTTGACACTACCGTTGCTGCCTGCTTGTTCTACACTCCTTTCAAAACAAACTTTGCAAATGACTTATTATTCGCTGGATATTGCTGAATCTCAAACGCAAACAGAAGAATATGTGAATACCAATAATACCTTGCCTACTCTAATCATTAATAGTCCAAAAGCCGCCGCTGGGTTTGACACGCGCCGCATGATGTACACACGGGCGCCGCACAAACTGGAATATTTTGCACAAAATGAATGGATAGATAGCCCTGCCCATATGTTGCAAGCGCTGCTTGTTACGGCAATTGCACATACGCGGAGTTTTAAAGCGGTGCTGTCAAAACAAGCTAGCGTCAAAAGTGAACTGCGGCTGGATTGCGAAATAGTTAAACTAATACAATCGTTTAATGTTAAGCCTAGTCAAGTCCAATTTGTGCTGCGCGCTAGCATAATCGACAATGCAACCAATCAAGTCATTGCTTATCGCCAATTTGATGAGCGAGTAAATGCCATTTCAGAAAATCCGAATGGCGGCGCTTTAGCGGCCAATCAAGCTGTCAATGCCGCTTTAGAAAAGCTGGCTTTATTTAGTCAAGACACTGCAAGCATTTGGAGCAAAGCAAGCTTAACTCATCAAAATCCATAGCAAATGCCATTGCAAACATTTGCAGATTAAAAACTTTATTTTATGTGCGTTAGCAGACAGATGAGCGTTTGTCATACATGATAATTTTCTATTTCACTCTACAATTTCACACTATTGGAGAATTATCATGGCTAGTTTAGGTAATAATTACAGTAACGATGTGTTGCATAAAGATGCTGCCAATGTAGATTTAGCGCACGAGTATTCAGCTAACTCAAACAATTTACACCACTGCCACCACAGCGCGGTCTCTTGGGGCGCTGTTTTGGCAGGCACTACGGCGGCGGCGGCCTTATCGCTTATCCTCATTATTTTAGGGTTTGGCTTAGGCATGTCTTCCATCTCGGTGTGGTCTGGGCAAGGCATTAGTACAGAAACGCTGGGTATTACAACTATCTTATGGCTGGCATTTACACAAATAATAGCCTATGGCATGGGCGGTTATTTGGCTGGGCGGCTTAGAACCAAATGGGTTTCTGTACATAGCGATGAAGTGTACTTTCGTGATACCGCTCATGGTTTTTTAACTTGGGCCTTAGCGTCACTCTTATGTGCAACCTTGCTAACTTCCGTCATTGGCTCAATTGTTGGCGGCTCTGCAAAAGCAGGTGCAACCATTATCGGCGGCACATCTTCTGCCCTTATTACTGGGGCTTCAGCCAATATGGATGTAGTTAGCAAAAGTATGCCATCGTCCGACAATCTAACGAATTACATGATTGGCACATTATTCAGAAAAGAGCCCACCAGCGAATCCGCAACTGCAATTGAGCCTTCTGCCGAAACAAATGTTAATGGTGCAACTTCGCAACAGACCAATCAAGTGCCTGATGTGATGAGTATTTTTATGAACAGCATGGGCGATGCCACCTTGCCGCAAAGCGATGTTAAATACGTGGGCCGAGTGGTGTCGCAAAACACTGGCTTATCTCAACAAGATGCTGAGAAACGGGTTGAGCAAACATTTGCCAGCTTGCAAGAAAAAAAAGCAAGTGCAATAACCTTAGCAAAAACGACTGCTGAAAAGGCCCGTAAAGTGGCTGCCAACACGTCACTTTGGTTTTTTGTCATGTTGTTAGTTGGGGCTTTCAGCGCAAGTTTGGCAGCAACCTGGGGCGGCAAAAGCCGCGATTATTAATTAACAGTTAAACGAATTATTAAAGGAATCTATTATGCGATCTTTACTACTTTTTTTTATTGGCATTCCCATACCCATTATTATTTTAATTGCATTATTTGTGCATTAAAAATTAAATTTAAATTTTTGATACGAGAATCAACATGTTAGAAACGACTAAACCCAAAAATGATGCACATACATTGTCTGCAAAGGCCAAAGATGCGACGGCGCTACTTAAGGCAGATCATAAATTAGTTGCTGCTTTGTTTGCAGATTACGAGGCAACTAATTCAAACAGCAAGAAAAAACAATTAGTAGCGCAAATTTGCAAAGAATTATCGATTCATGCGCAAGTAGAAGAAGAAATTTTTTATCCCGCAGTACAAAAGGCGTTAAAAGACCACGAAATGGTGCCAGAAGCAACGGTGGAACATGCAACCTTAAAAGATTTAATCTCGCAGATAAAAGATGTTGAACCAGATGGAGATTTGTTTGACGCAAAAGTTAAAGTGTTAAGCGAGTACGTAACGCACCATGTTAAAGAAGAAGAAGGCGAAATGTTTCCTGAGGCAAAAAACACCAAGCTAGATTTGCTTGAATTGGGCGCGCAAATGGCTGAGCGTAAATTACAATTAGCTAGCAAATATGCTTAACCAAAGCACCGATTGATTTTTCGTTTATAGATTTGCACTCATTTATTGTTTAAATGAGTGCAAATATTTTCTATTGGCTCGTACAACTTTATGAATTTTAAAGAACAATTTAGACACGTTGCTCATGATGTTGTGCTTGCTTTAAGCTCGCATTGGTCTTTTATCGTTTTTTTTGTAGTGATTTTTGGTTGGCTAATCATAGGTTATTTTGTTCATTTTACTGAAACATGGCAGTTAACATTGCACATTAGTTTAGCAATTATCACCTTTTTGATGGTGTTATTAATTCAACATATTCAACATCGTGAGACGCAATCAATGCATCTTAAATTAGATGAATTGTTAAGAGGTGTGGAAGGTTCCAGTAATGCGTATGTACATATTCAAGCGGAACCGAGTCATGTGTTGGACAAATTACAAGCCGATTCTAAAGCAGCGCACTATGATTCTTCAGTTGATTTGAATATTGAATCAGAGGGTAGCTAACGAGCGCTTCTACATCATTTAATCAGTTTTACTTTCATTTTAAGGGGTCAAAATGCGTCAATATTTTATGACTCTATGTGCTGTGGTTGGCGTTTTTAATGATATGCATATTACAACTATGCATAAACCAACTTGATCATATTAAAAGCTTGGCCAATTAGTTTAATTATTATTGATGTGGGCTGGGGAATTTTAATTACGATTGTGTCACCTTTGTCGGGATGCCTCATTTTTAATGCGGTTTAATGTTGTGAATTGCAAATTGTGAATTAAATGCCTGCTATGTTTGCTGCCGAACAGAAGCCGCTTGAAAACTAAAATATATTGCATAAACGCGTAGCAGTTTGAGGTAAAAACGCTCTTTTAATATCAATATTTTTTAAGGATTATAATATGCAAAGCAATCAAATTCAGCCCGATATGCCAGTTGTCTGCTCACTAGGTGGACAGTTTGCCGAGGTAGACCATATGGAAGGTGAAGACAGCATTAAATTAAAGAGAGACAGCGAAGGCACCCATCACTATATTCCACTTAGTTGGGTAACTTCTGTTGAAAACGGACAAGTAAAAATAGATCGTCCTGGCGAACAAGCCATGCAAAAATGGTCTGAATCGCCAATGCACTCATAAAAATTGCGCTAAAGCATGGATAGATTGTTATTCTCAAATCTTGAAATGTTTTAAGCGCAATCGTAATTAATTATTTCTTCATTAACTGTTTACAGCCTGCGGCGCGTTGTTTAGCTTGGGTAGTATCACCAGTATCTAATAAAGGTAATACCGCAATAAGCGGGTTAATCAGTGCAAGTAATGCAGCAGCGGCTAGCTTGATGCCTACTGGTTTCTTTTCTAGTGTTACATCAGGATTAGCAAAACTACCATTAACATGCAAAGGGGTGCGAATCGTCAGCGGGCTAAAATCTTTAGGTAAGGCCATTGCCCGTAAGTTAAGCGTTTCAGTTGCCAGCGACAGCGAACCATCTACCCAAAGCGTTGTGTCTGTGGTATCTACCACCATGACCCGCGGCATTAATAGGCCATTTTTAGCTTGCAAATCTACCACTGCGCATTGTATTGGCAGCGCGTCATCGCCTTTGAATAGTACACCGATAGATTGCGCCACATCTAAACCCGCTACTTCAACACCCAAATGTGAAATTGCGCCTTGATTTAACTCACTACGAATGTTGCCATTTAGGCTGGCTAGTATCTCTGATGTTGATTTTCCTTGGCCTTTTAAAGTGGCTTTACCATTTAATTTGCCCGATATATAGGGTGGCAAGCCATTGCCGCGCTTTTGTTTAATCCAACGCTCCAATCGCACACCATGCCACGCAAGGTTAGCATCCCATAAGGCTTTTGATCCACGCCCATCTAAACGCATGTCACCAGTTAATCGACCATCGGCTGTTGCTGTTTTAATATTTTTAATCGTGAGTATCGCATTACTCAACGTTAAGTGCGCTTGTAAAGGTTTAAACGGCTCTAGAAAGCTGGTTTTTAAATCTAAATATTGCATATCAATCGCCACATCGGCGTTCATTTTACGTAGTGATGCTAAATCGAAGGGACGTTTTGGTAATACTTTATTTGTTTTTTTATCATCCGCATTCGCCCCAAATGCAGGGCCTAAATCAGTAATCACTAACTTACCATGCAATTGGCCTTTTAATAGCGGCGTAGTTAACGATTTATCATAAGAAAAGCGGCCATTTAAACGGCTACCACCAATGGCCATTTGATTGATTTTAATGTTCCACATTGAATCTTGCTTTTCAATCGCCCCGTTGGAATTAAAAATGGCAGTAGTTGGCAAGGTAACGCCCATAAAGTCGCCCACCGCCGCCAAAGATGGGCCACTTAGATTAAAATTTCCTGCAAAATTGCTAGGCTGCATCAAATCCTCAGTTGTGCCTTTAAACTGTAAGCTAGCACGGCCGACGGTGGCATTTAATGTCATTGTAACGGGGATTTTGTTTGAGTTGACGATGTTTGAATTATTGTTAGGTAATGCGCCAGTGGATACCAGCTCAATTTTAAGTGGTAAGGCTTTAAATCGACCAGTTGCAGTGGCAGTTAACTGGCTAAAATTGCTAGCGAGCGAACCTGAAGTGCGCGTATTTGAAGTGGACGTACTTGAAGTAGGCAAACCTATCGCGTGCGAATTGCTGGCTAAAGTTAGCTTGGCTTCAATATTCGATTTTAACGGCACATCGATTATATGGATTAAGCCATTGGTGACCAGTAATTGATCAAAACTCGGAAATATTACTCGTTTTGTTTGTGCAGTAGGTTTGTTGCTAAATTGCCATGAAGCGCGGCCATCTGCCAAGCGCTCAATATAACTATCTAGTTTGAAAGCTTGCAAACGTTTGATATGCAATGGCTGCCCGCGATAAGCGCGCCAAATGTCGATATAGCGTAATTTAAGCAAAATATTGTTGCCATCAACAAAGTAGGGCTTACTACTCCAAGCGGGTGCAGCAATGGTTAGCCTTGTTGTTTTTAAAGTAAGCCCACCTAAAAAAGTGACGCGAAATACGTTGGCTTTTGAATAGTTATGCTTATTTGCATCATTATTAAGCTGGGATTTAGATAGTTTGGCTGGCTCACTAACATCAAAACGAACTTGCCGATTCATCCAAGAAGTCAGTTGTTTTTCTAATGGTGCTGCTAAAAAAGGCCAGCCTGCGCGTTCGCATAAAGCAAGTCCTACAATTAAAGCGGCTATTAGCGCAGCAATAATGTTCCATTTATTTTGAGCGTAATTCATCCGTTTTTGTTAAAGGCCTTCCTAGATTGTTTGGCTAATATGGCAACAATTGCATTAAGACTTTGGGTACACATCTAATTTGCACGGCAAACCATATCGTTTTCAAATTTCACGTTTGACTTTAAGGCATATGAATCAATTAATCTGTGCGCAAGCGTACATATTAATTAACAAATCCAATCAATTTCTCATTATTTTTTGAAAATATTTTGGTAACTATGTGCGTTATCAGACGGACAAGCTTTTGCAAAAAATTTAATCTTCATTTAGGCACAAAGAGTGAAATAAAGCTTAAGTTTTAATGAATTTAAATAGCTTGAGCTAAAAAATTACTGATTAATTATTTAGGATTTTTGATGCGATTAAACCCAATTGAATGTGATTTTGAGGCGCCAATATGCAACTCAGATTGCAGCATAGACCGCAACTTAGACTGCAACATACACCACCCATTAGCCTGCTTGGCAGAAACTGATTTGCTTGACGAAATCAATGCACTTTATTGCGATAAAGATCATAACAATGGCAAAGTGCCTGATAAAGGCGAATCGGACGAATCGGATGATTCGGGTAAGCCAATACCCAACCCAATGCCTGATGATTTGGATGAGCCTCTACAATTGAAACATCATCATCAGCATTATTTTGGGCACCATTATATTTTGTATACCTGTTTATAAAAGGATTAAGTATGCTTGAATCTACACTAGCACCGCCCGATATGCAGCCCAGTAGAGGTGGTATTTCTTTAGAGATGACGCCAAACAGAAAGTTACATTTGCAGTTATCGCAATTTAATCAACAGCGGTTAGCACCCAATTTTATTCATCATAACTGGGCGGTAAAAGCGTTGCATGAGGTGCATATTTTAATTAAAGAGGGTGATTTTGTTGAGAGCCAGCGGCAACATGTGCAGCAATATTTGGTACACATGCCGCAAGATCCGGATGCGTTTATGCAATTTTTTAGCAATTTGAAAACTGAGGCGCCAGGCCAAGGCGATGCGCTTTTTCCTTGGTTAGCTTCACAAGCTAATATGCAGCAGATGCGTTGGTTTTTGCAGCAAGAAGCCGCGGGCGAAGCCGGTTTTGATGACTTAGTTGCCATGACGCAAATCAAACTACCCGCAACAGCAAAACTAGAGATGGCGCGCAATTATTGGGACGAAATGGGCCGCGGCCATCAAAACTCGATGCACGGCTTAATGTTAGAAGGTACCGTCAAAGATTTAAACTTAACGCCAACCATTGAAGACACAGTTTGGGAATCGCTAGCTTTGGCCAATTTAATGGTGGCACTAGCCATCAACCGCCGATATGCTTATCAATCGATTGGGGCATTAGGTGCGGTAGAAATGACCGCGCCAACCAGAGTGGGTTATGTAAACGAAGGGCTTAAACGCTTAAATGTAGATTTTGAAGTCAGGAAATATTTTCAGTTGCATGCTACTTTAGATATTAAACACTCTGAAGCTTGGAATAAAGAGGTCATCTATTCCTTAATTAAATCTAACCCACAGACAGCCAAACCCATTGCCGAAGGTGCATTAATGCGCCTATGTGCTGGTGCAAAATGCTTTGAAATGTACCGCAAACATTTTGCGATTGATTTGCTGCATTAAGTTAAATTACTTATACCCTCGTAGCCGCAATTGCAGACGTACATATTTCAATTTGTATGGCTATGTCACTAGTTTAGTGCAGTATAGGCAGCTCATTCCAATTGCCCGTGTAATTAGGGCTTTTAAAATTACGCCGCATTTTCCAATCTTTAGTTAAGCCTTCGCCGCCCAATATAATGGTGCCTTTTGCATATTTTCTGTTCAGTGCGTCCATGGTTTCTATCAGTTTGGTTTTTTTAATATGATTGGCGTTGTAATCAAATAAATCACCTTGTTGACCGGCTTTTGGCACTAAACCCATTAACATGACACCTGCTTTTTGGTAATAAATGCCAGGTTTAAAAATGCGTTTAATTAACCACTGCGCAGCTTGATTAATCTGCATAGTGTTGTCAGTAGGAGACGGTAAGCCAATAGTTAAGCTGCCACCGTAAAATTTAGCTTGATCAAATGGGCTATTTTGTGCAAATACATATACCGCATTGGCGTAAAGGCCTTTGGCCCGCATACGATCACTCGCCATACTGGCGTGGTAGGCAATCGCCTGTTTAAGCGCTTGCAAATCGCTTACGCGCGCACCAAACGAGCGTGAAGACATCACTTGTTTTGCCTCTGGCAGCTTATCTTCCATCTCTAAAATGACTTGTCCATTCAGCTCATTGATTGTGCTTTCTAGCACTACGCCAAACTCATCACGTATACGCTTAGGGTCTGCACGTTTCAGTCGTAAAATATTGTGTACGCCTAATGCATTTAATTTAAGCTCAAGGCGTTTACCTATGCCCCACACTTTAGATACAGGTAGACTTTCCATTATGTGGTCTAAATCGGTTGAATTCAGGGTGGTTAAGTCGCACACACCGTTAAACTTGTCTTGTTTTTTAGCGATATGATTAGCCAGCTTTGCCAACGTTTTGGTATGCCCAAACCCTACGCAAATAGGCAAACCAGTCCACCTTTTAACGGTATTTTTAATCTCAAGGCCATAGTCCGAATAATTGCGATTAATGCCGGTCATCTCTAAGAATGATTCATCAATTGAATACACCTCTTGGCGAAACGTAAATTGGCGCAAGGTTTGCATAAAGCGATTACTCATATTGCCATACAGCTCGTAATTACTGCTGAAGCAAATAACGCCTAAACGCTGTGCGTCTTTTTGTAACTCATGCCAAGGACGACACATATAGATTTCAAGTATTTCTTTCGCCTCCCTACTTTGCGCAATCACGCAGCCATCATTGTTTGAAAGTACCACAATTGGCTTGCCTTCAAGATCAGGCCTAAACACTTTTTCGCAGCTTGCATAAAAGCTATTCGCATCGCACAAGGCAAACACACGTTTAATAGGTGTTAATGCCATGTTTAACCACCCCCCATATAACAAGCTCGTCATCGCCTTTAAACAATATTGGGCGATATTCTCTAAGGTTAGGATGTTCTGACCTAAGTTTGACGGTATTACCCTTGATGTAAAGCCGTTTCACAATGTATTTATCGCCATACCAAACCACCACAATGCTGCCACTTTTAGCGTCTATATTTTTATCAACAATTGCAATCGTGCCAGGAAAAATGCCTGCTTTAATCATCGATTCACCATCGACTGGCATCACAAAGGTAGAGGGCGGATTAGTCACGAATCTTTCATTCAAATCAAGCCTGCCGCCAAGCACACCAGTATCATCATCGATATAATCTTGGGCGGCAGAAGCCCACCTGGATTGGGCAGCCGAAACCTTACCGCCATACAAAGGTAGAGAAAAATGCGGTGGATGAAGGCTTGCCTTCAACGCATTGGCAGGCATGTTGAGGTTTACTAGTATGGGCATATCATTCAAAAATGGGTTGACTAAGGGTTGACTAAGGGTTGACTGGGCGTTGATTCAGTAAGATAATAGTTGCAAACGGACGTCCGTTTGTATTAAGATATTATACATAAAAACTTAATAGATAAAATCTTTATATAAACTTAATATAATGTTTAATATAAAAACTTAGGTAAAATAAATATGCTTGAATTTGATAATCAGCAAGAAAAAAGCCTAGAGCGCTTAGGAAAGCTTCGTGATTACTTTGCGCAGTACCATGCCCTGCCAAGTTATCGCTATATGCAAGACTTGTTAGGCATTAAATCGAAAGAGACGATTGGTAAATTGATTGCGCAATTAAAAGAAGAAAATTTTTTAGACGAGGCGCCTGATAAAAAATTAATGCCAGGTAAACGGTTTTTTGAAGTGATTCAATCAAACAATAGTGTGCAAGCAGGGCAGCTAACGCAAATGTATAGCGAGGGCGGGGTTTACACCAACATTCATAGTGAGTTGGTTAAAAAACCATCCATCACAGAAGTAATCCCCGTTAAAGGCAACTCAATGATTGATGAACATATTGCCGATGGTGATATGGTGGTAGTTGAAAAGCGCAGCTTTGCTAATATTGGGGATATTGTGGTGGCTATTATTAATGATGAGCAAACCATTAAATTTTTGGGCATAGAAAACAACCAGTTTGTTTTGATACCTGCCAATAAAAATTTTAAAACCATTCGACCAAAGCAGGATTTTCAAATTTTTGGTGTAGTTAAAGGCTTGTATAGAACCTACTGAATTAATAAAATTTAAAGGGCATTTAAATAAAGTCAATCTGAAAAGTTGATATATCCCCAGTCGATTAATTGTTGCAAATCGCCTGCTAGTAAATCAGCCCCAATATCTTGCCGATAGCGAATATTAGGTAAGATTACTTGTTCAGCTACGTTGTAAGCTTGTTGGCGGGCCGCCTCAATTGTCTCGCCAGCACCGACGGCAGTGCCCACATTGCCAGTGACGCCGCTTGTCATTAAGTGATTGTTTTGCTTTGCTACCTCGCTAAAATGTAACTGTTGCATATCGGCTTTTGTGATGGATGGTTGAAACAAAATAGGCAAGCCTTTAGAAAGTGATTCATAGCCATAGCTATATGGAAAAGGCGGCACGTTGAGTACAACACCAACTGCAAAACCAGATTGAGTTGCAATATATAAAGAGGTTTTTCTAAGCATGCGTTTAAATAACGAGGCCCAAGAATCTTGTTGCAAAGCGGCGCAAATGCAATAACCAGGATAGCCAAATCGACTAGTAAACTCGAGCGGCCAAAGCCCATCTGCATTGGCTATCATATTAAGGTTGATGTAGCCGCAATAACCGCTTTGTTTTAACCTGCTTTCTAAGCGCAGCAAACTACGCTTAAAAATAATCTCAGCGCCCCTAAATGTAACAACCGTGCCCATTTCACCTGTAAGCTCGCCCAAATTGCCATTAAAAAAGTGTTTATGCTCCCAATCTAAACAAGCGGGTTGTAGAAAATGCTCACCATTAAAATAGACGCCAACGCCAATTTCAATACCGCTGATATAGTCCATTAAAACAAAGTCGATGGGCTCAGTGGTTGCCGGCTTTTGGCTTTTGTAATGTTTAAGTAGCGTGACGAGATCAGACCCATCTTCAGCCATACCAACATAGTTCCGCGTACGTTCGCAGTCGGCGCCGTTACTTTTGTACACGTAACGTTGGTTGGTTTTAGTAACAAGCGCAATTGCTGCATCGTAATCAGTAAAATGAAATGTGTTGGCAATTGGCAATCCTATTTCTTGTAGCATTTGTTGACCAAATTCACGATTACTTTCTAGCAGATCGCCAAAGGCGCTACCGCCGATAACTTGGTAACCTTCTTGGCGCAGCTTATCTTGTAAAATGCCCTTGCTTGCGGACTCGAATAATATAATGCCATCTTGCCCTGCATGGCGAATCCATTCTAGTTCGCTGCGCCAATCTGGCGTAAACGTTAACATGCCAGCATAAATATCCTGATAATCAGCGTTTTCTACAAACACTTTAACTTCATGTCCGGCTTCAATTAAGCGCACATACAGTGCGCCTAAATCACAATATTCACCAATGCCTAAAAATTTCATCTGGGTTTATGTCGCTTGGCGTCTGGCCGTTAAAACTACAGCAGCGATTCGGTCTGCCATATGATAAGCCTCGCTATTGAGTTCTTCACCAAAAATATCGGGGTCAATTTCAACGTATTGATAAGTAAAACCTGCAATATTCAATTTAGCAGCCGCTGCTGCAAGAAAAGCGTCATGCCCATTTACAATAGCCACGCCCGTATATAACAACAGCGTACCGTTTGGATTTAAACGTTCGATAGCTGCATCTACAATTGCTAGCGATAAATCAGCGCCAAGCTGGCCGCCGCCGTGTCGATAAGCGCGCTCGGTTTTATCCAATAAATAAGGCGGATTGGCAACAATTAAATCAAAGCTACCTGCAACAGTATTCAGCAAGTTGCTTTGTATTAATTCAATGTTGTGAATAGCAGCAGCATTTATATTAGCGCGCGCCAGACTCAAAGCCTCGCTATTAATATCAGATGCGACTATTTCAGATTCAATCTTTAATTCTGTTAGCGCCAACGCCAGTAAAACTGCGCCAACCCCACTGCCTGTGCCAATATCAACCGCTCTATAAGTAGGTGGCAGATTGCTAATAAAGTCTCGTGAAATAAAGTCTTTTGAAGCCAAATATTGTTGGACGACATTAGCAAATCGATAAGTATCGGGCCCAAAAAAAACTGCCTCATTACCCAGTGTAGGATACGCAGAGTGCAGAAAAAGCAGCGCATCTATACTAGAAACGCGTAATTGGCTTTTCCAATAATCGCCAACTTTGACAGCAATATTAGCTAACTGCATCAAATCAAATAGTGCGGCATCAATATCTTCGCGTTTAAAAAGTCGATTCCAACCAAAAATTTCGATTAGATTATTGGCCACACTATTTTGCAGTCTACTATTTACTATTTCGTGACTGGCAGGACTGATGGTGATAAATCGATAATTATTTATTTTTAAATAAGCCAACAACTCCGTTAATTGGGGTTGGTTATCGATGACTGTTTTTTCATTAACAAGATTCATGTGGCTAGCCTAACACTTAAATAGGTTTGGTTTAAGTGCGCTAACGCACAGATTAATGCACATCAGCGCTTTAAAATTTTGGCGTTACCTAACGATTATTGGAGATCTATGATGAAAGCATTAGTTTATAACGGCCCGCGCGATGTCAATGTGCTTGAAGTGCCCGATGCAAAAATTGAGCGCTCAACAGATGTATTGGTGAAAATAACCACGACTAATATTTGCGGTTCAGATTTGCATATGTATGAAGGTAGAACCGATGTAGAAAAAGGCAAAATATTGGGTCATGAAAACATGGGTGTGGTGATTGAAGTGGGCCAGGCGGTTGATCGCATTAAAGTTGGCGACCGTGTTTGCTTACCTTTTAATATAGGTTGCGGCTTTTGCAAAAATTGTGAACGTGGCTTGACAGGATTTTGTTTGACGGTTAATCCAGGCACTGCTGGCGGCGCTTATGGATTTGCAGGCATGGGCCCATACAGCGGCGGCCAAGCAGAATATTTGCGGGTGCCTTATGGCGATTTTAATTGTTTGAGATTACCGCCCGATGCAGAAGAAAAAGAAAATGATTATGTCATGCTCTCTGATATTTTCCCCACTGGTTATCACGCAACAGAGTTAGCGGGGGTGAAAGCAGGCGATACCGTGGCAATTTACGGCGCTGGGCCAGTTGGCTTAATGGCTGCTTATTCAGCTCGATTAAAGGGTGCCAGCAAAATTATGGTGGTCGATACGCACAAAGATAGGTTGGCACTGGCTGAAAAAATCGGGGCAATTGCCATTGATAATGGCGAAGGCACCGCTGTAGAGCAAATATTAGAACACACCAAAGGCAAAGGCGCAGACAGAGGCTGCGAGTGCGTGGGTTATCAATGTTGCGATCACCATAACCATGAAGTGCCCAACTTAACCATGAATAGTTTGGTGAGCTCAGTCGGCGCAACCGGTACGATTGGTGTGGTAGGCGTGTTTTTAGCTAAAGACCCAGGCGCAAAAGACGCGTTAGCAAAGCAAGGTCAAATTGCCTTTGATTTTGGCAAGTTTTGGATGAAAGGTCAAAAAATGGCAACTGGTCAGGCCAATGTGAAAGCCTATAACCGTAATTTGCGCGATTTAATTGCCGCAGATATCGCAAAACCGTCATTCATCATTTCGCATGAATTGCCGCTTTCTAAAGCGAAAGACGCTTATAAAAACTTTGATGCGCGTGAGGCAGGGTGGACAAAAGTAGTGTTAAAACCTTAAACATGCTTTTTTCACCCAATTTTAAAACGGCAAGAATGCGGCTGTTGCTATACTTTGCATAACGCGCGAAATCAGCCGCTGTGATTTTTCTGCCAGCGCAATCGCGTATAAATCGCAGCGGCCTATCATTTTGCCAAATTCGCGCTCAAAACTTAAGTTACGCTCTTTTTCGCTTATTTCATTGGTTAGCAAATACAATTTGCCACTCACATCGTATGCGTTTGAAAGCTTCCACGCCGCAATTTCGATATTGCGCGCCACATTGTAAATATGTTGTGGTTCAATTTTATCGGTTAAATAAAAATCTGTTTTATTGCCATGCGCCTGTAGCAGCATGGTCTGCAAGCCAACAATAAACGATAAAACCCGGTCGTTTTGATAATCGGCATCAAAGGTTAAAAAAATCGCGTCGGTGCCTTGTTTGTTGCCAATTTCTTTAAATTTCCAATGGTGTTGCAACGCGCTTTCAAACACCCAGTCAGTCATTTTTTCGGCATTGTCGCTAGTGCTTTTAGCCAATTCATGCGGATTGCGTTTATACAGTTTTAGCATTAAATTGCGCAAACTTTGAGTGTTCTCGGCCAGCTCTACATCGGCCATGCGGTCAAAATCGGCCTTTGCAAGTTGGTTAGCGGTGCTTCTGTCACCGCGTTGCGGAATTGGCTTGCCTGCTATTGGCGTATTATTGGCGCACGCCAATAATAGGCTGCAAAGCAAAGTCAAAAAAAACACCTTCATTTAATTAAGCACTTTTTGCTGTGCAATTCTAGCCTTGGGAAACACAACGCTAAAGGTGCTACCTTTGCCAATTTCGCTACTAATATCAAGCTTGGCTTGGTGGCGGATAAGAATGTGTTTAACGATGGAAAGCCCTAATCCTGTGCCGCCTGTTTCACGGCTACGGCCACGATCGACGCGGTAAAAGCGCTCTGTAAGCCTGTCAATATGTTGTTGCAAGATGCCAATACCCGTGTCGCGCACAGTAAACACAGGCTGCTCATTCACCAATTGCCAAGTAATGAATATCTCGCCGCGACCGCCATTACTGGGCGGCGGCGTATAGCGAATCGCATTGCTGACTAAATTGCTAAACGCGCTGTGTAACTCATCTTGCCCACCAATAAGGTTTAAGTTGGAATCGGCCTCTAAGTGAACTTTATGCTTGGCCTTTTTTAGGCCATGGCTTAAGTTTAAGGCGTCATTTTTAATCGTATTGAGCAAACTTGCCATATTAATTTCAATATCGTCAGGCGCCTCGTTATTGCTTTCTATGGTCGATAATGCAAGTAAATCCTCAATAATGCGGCGCATGCGCACAGTTTGCTCTAACATCATAGCGAAGTAGGTTTTAAGTGCATCGGGCACCGCGCCTTTCATATCGGTAAGCGTTTCTAAAAAGCCGCCAACCACGGTTAATGGCGTGCGTAGCTCGTGCGAGACATTGGCAATAAAATCGCGGCGCATGATATCTACTTTTTCTAGTTGCGTCATATCGCGGCAAATCAGCAATTTTTGTTTGGATTCAAATGGCATTAGCCTAATCTCAAAAACCACTTCAGGATTTTGCCAAGACTTTAATTTAAAAGGCTCGCTATAATCCTTGCCAACCAAATAAGCAATAAATTGACTATCGCGAATTAAATTGACAATGGGCAGATTTTGATCGGTGCTGAGGTCTAAACCGAGCTGTTTTTCGGCATGCGGCGTACACCATTCTATCTCGTTACTGGGGCTTAAAATCACCAACCCATCAGGCATGGTGTTGGCAGTTAGGTTAAAACGCTCTACCGCAGCGCTAAGCTGGGCTTGGTTGGCAAGGTTGTTGCGCTCATATTGTAGCAAGTTGGTAAATACATCTTGCCATGCGCCAGAACCTTCTGGAATACTTTTTAAATTGGGATTCTTAAACCAAGCATTTAATTGATGCAACCACGTAATATGGATGTACAAATAAACTAATAGTCCAATAGCAAAAATGATTAATGCTATTGTAGCGCTAGTAATAAGCCATAAAAATAGACTAATACCAGCTAATAAGCAGACGAATAAACCAGCTTTTAATCGAATATCGGGCACAAATTAAGCTTTGTATTAAATAAACTTAATTATAGCTTTTAGTTTGCATGAACCAAATTAATTGGGCGAAGTTAATTGTGCTTATTAATGGGGTTTGCTAATCATGTTTGTTAATCGTTCTTGGCAGATAGGCGATAGCCAGAGCCGCGCACGGTTTGAATTAAATCTTGATGATTGGACACCGCCAGTGCATTACGCAAACGGCGAATATGCACGTCAACCGTTCTATCCTCAACAAACACCCGGTCGCCCCACACCTTATCTAACAGCTGGCTGCGGGTGTGTACGCGCTCGGCATTGCTCATAAAAAAGTGTAATAACCTAAATTCAGTTGGCCCTAAGTCTATATTGGTACTGTTGCCTGTCACGCGGTGAGTGGTTGGGTCTAACATTAAGCCAGCAATCTCAATCGGGTCATCGGTCATTTGCGGCGCACGGCGGCGCAGTACAGCTTTGATGCGCGCATTGAGCTCGCGCGGGCTAAACGGTTTAGTCACATAATCGTCTGCACCTACTTCTAACCCGCGCACTTTGTCATACTCATCGCCGCGCGCTGTTAGCATAATAATGGGGATGGCTTTGGTTTGGCTGTCAGATTTTAAACGGCGTGCGTATTCAATGCCGCTCATGCCAGGCAACATCCAATCCAGCAAAATCAAATCAGGCAGTGTGCTACGCAGCAGCTCTTGTGCAATTTCTACACTAAGCGCGCGGATGGCGTTGTGGCCTGCTTGCGTAATATTAAGTGCTAGCAACTCTTGAATAGCGGGTTCATCTTCAATCACTAAAATATTGGCGGGCATTTTTTATCTCGATTTAAGTGTTGGTGCTATTTTGTGACTTTAATATGACATATTGATGACAACTTGCAAAGCACTTTTTATGGCAAAAAACCAATGCACAATTGCCATTTTAGCCATTTTGTAAGACTATCTAGTTTGTTAGTAAAATAATCTATAACAGCAATTTTGGGATAAGTTTAAGGGAATAACATGGCTAGTTTTTTATCTAAAGAAAATATCACCGCAAATGCCAGCTTTAATCGTTGGTTGGTGCCGCCAGCAGCCTTGGCAATACATCTTTCTATTGGCATGGCATACGGTTTTAGTGTGTTTTGGAAACCGCTTGGCAACGCGTTGATGGGCGCAGATGGCAAGCCGCTGGCCGCTTGCGCAGCAGGCGCAACCACCTTTAGCGAGAAATTATCTGGCACCCTGCGCGCCTTAACTGCCACCGATTGCAATTGGACGCAATTTGATTTAGGTTGGATGTACACCTTGTTTTTTGTGTTACTTGGTTGCTCGGCCGCGCTGTGGGGGGGTTGGTTAGAGCGCGAAGGCCCGCGCAAAGCAGGCTTGGTTTCAATGCTGTGTTGGTGCGGCGGGCTACTAATTTCGGCTTACGGCGTACATCAACACCAGTTGTGGATGATGTGGCTGGGCAGCGGCGTGATTGGCGGCATTGGCTTGGGGCTTGGCTACATTTCGCCTGTTTCTACGCTAATAAAATGGTTTCCCGATAGGCGCGGCATGGCCACTGGCATGGCGATTATGGGGTTTGGCGGCGGCGCAATGATAGGCTCGCCACTGGCAACAAAACTCATGGCGCATTTTGCTTCACCTGGCAATGTGGGAGTTTGGCAAACATTTGTGGTGCTAGCGGCCATTTATGTGGTGTTTATGTTGTGCGGCGCATTAGGCTATCGCGTGCCACCAATTGGATGGAAGCCCGCTAATTGGACGCCGCCGCCGGCCAAAGCAAACGCAATGATTGCCTCAAAACATGTGCATTTAAAAAATGCGCATAAAACCCCGCAATTTTGGCTATTGTGGTTGGTGTTGTGTATGAATGTATCGGCGGGCATCGGCATTATTGGCGCGGCTGCGCCCATGTTGCAAGAAACCTTTGGCGGCGCATTAATTGGGCAGCATGATGCTAGCGGGCAAAGTATTGGGTTTGCGGACATTAAAAAAGATGAAGGCTTAACAAAGGCCGCGGCGGCAGTCGGCGCTGGCTTTGTGGGGTTAATATCACTATTTAATATTTTTGGCCGATTTGCGTGGGCAACGTCATCCGATAAACTGGGCCGCAAGCGCACCTATTATATTTTCTTTATTTTAGGCGCATTCATGTACTGCGCGGCCAGCTATGTGGCGGGTTTTAAATCGCTGGCCTTATTTGTGGCATGTTTTGCGGTAATTGCCTCCATGTATGGCGGCGGTTTTGCGACAATTCCTGCTTATTTGGCCGATTTATTTGGCACACAATTTGTCGGTGCGATTCATGGCAGGCTGCTGACTGCATGGTCTACTGCGGGCATTTTAGGGCCGGTAGTGGTGAATTATATGCATGACACGCGCTTAGAAAAAGGCGCCCCGTTTGATCAAGTATATGCACCAATATTTTTGGTGTTAGCGGGATTAATGGTGGTTGGGTTTTTTGCCAATATGTTGATAAAGCCCGTTGCAGACAAGTATTTTATGAGTGATGCTGAATTAGCACAAGTGCACAAACTGGCGCATGAAAAATCGCTGCAAAGCGGCGGCAATGTTGCATCTTCAAACGCGGCGCCGCAAAGCGGCTTGTTGGTGATGCTGGCTTGGGCGGCCGTGATTGTGCCGATTAGTTATGGCATTTGGATGACGGTACAAAAAGCTTGGGTGCTATTTAGTTAGCACATAAATTGTGCGCTTGCATATGGTGTAAAATAGCGTTTTTTGCAAGATTAGAGATTACATTGAATAAAATTAACATTAATTTAGATGGTAAAGGCAAAAAAATCGGCCTGGTGCTATCGCGTTTTAACAGCACTATTGGCGATGGCTTATTAAAAGCTTGTTATGACGAGCTGATTAAACTGGGCGTAAGCAAAGACGATATTCGCATTGCCACCGTGCCAGGCGCGCTCGAAACGCCGCTTATCTTGCAACACATGGCCTTAAGCGAGCGCTTTGATGCGTTGATTGCTTTAGGCGCGATTATTCGCGGCGAAACCTATCACTTTGAAGTGGTTGCAAATGAGTCTGCGCGCGGCATTTCAGAGGTGCAATTGAACACGGGCGTGCCTGTTGCCAACGCAGTGTTAACGACTGAAGATGACGAGCAAGCGCTTGCACGTATGCATGTAAAAGGCGCAGAAGCGGCGCAAGTGGCCATTGAAATGGCCAATTTGGTCCGCGCTTTATGATTGATACAGGGCACGCCAAACCAATGATTACGGCAGAAATTAAAGCCGTTAAAAAACCAAAAGTCAGCCAAAACCGCCGTAAATCGCGCGAATTAGTGCTTAAGGCCGTGTACCGCGGCATGTTAAATACGGGTGAAATAAAGCAAATTATTTTGGATACAAAAGAAGACCCCGAATTCATCAAAGCTGATGAAGCGTATTTCAGGCAATTGCTAGACGGCGTAACCAGTAAAATGGACGACTTAGATACGCAAATCGCTGTATTTATTGATAGAAAAATTACCCAATTAAGCCCAATAGAACATGCAATTTTGCGTATTTCTGCCTATGAATTGATGTTTGATGCAAGCATTCCGTACCGCGTGGCGATTAATGAAGGTGTTGAGCTGGCCAAATTATATGGCGGCGTTGATGGGCATAAATATATCAACGGTGTATTAGATAAAATTGCCGAGAAGACCCGTGCGCACGAGTTTAGAAAGTAAATACTTAAATGTTGGTGGGGATTGAAACACATTGAATGTATTAAATGCAATTAACGTTGAGAGGCAAACGCATACAGGCTTGCTTAGAGAGCATAATGAGGACGCGATTGCGAGTGATTTGTCTATCGGCTTATTGCTGTTAGCAGATGGCATGGGTGGTTACAAAGCGGGCGAGGTTGCCAGTGAAATTGCTGTACTGATGATTGCGGCAGAGCTGACAGAAGCGATGCAACATCCCTTTCCTTATAAGCCTTCGTCAGGTCAGTTGGTTGAGGCTAAAATGCTGATTGACGCGGTAAAAAAAACTAACGCTACCATCCATCAAATATCACAAAACGAGCCGCAATGTGCTGGCATGGGCACGACATTAGTGGCGGCAATTTTTACCAGTAATCAATTGGTTGTAGGCCACATTGGCGATTCGCGGTTGTATCGTTTACGCGGCGAATCATTGCTGCAACTAACCGAAGATCATTCGTTTGTGCAAGAACAAATTAATGCGGGGTTAATCTCATTACAACAAGCAGAAGTTTCAACTAAAAAAAACTTGGTGACTAGGGCTTTAGGGGTCGATGAGGCCGTAGAGCTTGAGTTGCAATTGTTTGATGTGCAAGTGGGCGACGTCTATTTAATGTGTTCAGACGGGCTGTCTGACTTGGTTGCAGACGAGACAATCGCTCAAATATTGTTGCACGCTGATGATCATATGACGCTGGCTGCCAATATGCTGATTGACACGGCAAACAACAACGGCGGATTCGACAATGTATCTGTGATAATTGCGCAGGTAAATAAACCGTTTACGTCCAAAAAAAGTTGGATTGAGGGTTTATTTAAAAACAAAGTACAAACTTAAACGCTAAAACCAAGCCGCGGGCGTTATTATTTTTTTAGCAAATATTTCGCTTAATTAAACTAAGCAACACGGCTACGGTATCAGTTAAATAACAAGGTAAATTATGGCTAAGTTACATGTGTCACTTGATGGAAACTCGTTAGGCGAGTTTTCTCTAAATAAAGAACGCACCACCATTGGCCGTCGGCCGAGCAATGACATTCACATCGATAATTTGGTGGTTAGCGGCGATCACGCGGTTATTGTTACGATAGTTGGCGACTCATTTTTAGAAGACTTAAACAGCACCAATGGTACGATTGTTAACAAAAAGTCGATCAAAAAACACGTGTTGCAGCACGACGATATAATAGCATTTGGCAAATATCAATTACGTTATGAGAATATTGCGCAGCAAAAAACCACTGTGCAACAACATGGTTTTGAAAATACTGCTGTAATGCGGCCATCTGTTGTGAAAGACTCTTTGCCAAGAGCGCAAGATAAAAATAAGCAGATTGAGTTTAAACAATCTGAGATTAAAACTGAAGGTAGTAGCGACAACAAAACCGTATTAACTTCGCAAAATAATCTAGCGGTGTCTGCCATTCCTTCAGCGCCAGTAAACGCTGTGCCAAAAGTGGCTCGTTTGCACATGCTAACAGGGTCTAATTCTGGCCATGAATTAGTGCTTAATAAAGCTTTAACTAGCTTTGGCGAGCCGGGCGTGCAAGTAGTGGTGATTACTAAGCGGCCCCATGGCTATTTTCTTTCGCATGTAGAAGGCGAAAAACGGCCTTTAGTTAATGGACAAAAAGCAGGCCCTCAAGCATATGCGCTGGTTGACCGCGATGTGATTGATATCATTGGGATGAAAATGGAATTTTATTTGTCATAAATGCAATCATGCACTTATTTCCGTTATAGTGAATTAAAATAACAACGCAAACACACAGTTATACGATTTTGCCCATGCTAATAAGTCCAAATAAATCTAACTTACTGAATCAGCTCGATCGATTAAATTCGATTGGCGTTGCATTATCAGCAGAACACGACAACAATCGCCTGCTCGAAATTATTTTATTAGGCGCGATAGAGCTGACCAACGCTGATGGCGGTACGCTGTACTCGGTGACAGAGGAAGGCACTTTAAAGTTTGAAATTGTGCGTAATTTAAGCCTTAATATTGCCATGGGCGGCACGACAGGCAAGCCGATTACCTTTGCACCGCTACCCATTTACTTGGCCGATGGTAACCCAAACACTAACATGGTGGCGGCTTACAGCGTTGTTAACGCAGTAACCGTTAATATTGCTGATGCGTATGTAGCCGAAGGTTTTGATTTTTCTGGCACGCACAAATTTGATGAAAAAATGGGTTATCACTCCAGCTCATTTTTAACCGTACCAATGAAAAACTATGAAAATGAAATGATTGGGGTTTTGCAATTAATAAATGCAATTGACCCGGATAGCAAACAAATCACCATCTTTTCTGAATCACATCAACGCTTGGTAGAATCACTTGCCTCGCAGGCCGCAATGGCGCTGACCAATCATCAATTAATTCATGGGCTTAAGCACCTATTTGAGTCTTTTATTAAATTGATTGCCGACGCAATTGATGAAAAATCACCCTACACAGGCGGCCATTGCCAGCGCGTGCCTGAGTTAACCATGATGTTAGCCGATGCCGCCATCAATACCGATATTGGCCCATTAAAAGATTTTAGCATGACCGAAAAAGAGGTATACGAGCTTAAAATTGCTGCTTGGTTGCACGATTGTGGCAAAGTGACGACGCCAGAATATGTAATGGATAAATCGACCAAGTTAGAAACTATTTTTGATCGCATTCACCTGATTGATCACCGTTTTGATTTAATGGCTACCCAGCGCGAAAATACTTATTTGCGCAAAACTGTGCTGATGGATCGTAGCGGTGAAATGGTTAATATCAAGCAAATCAATCACGATATCACCGTAATTAAGAAACAATTAGACGATGACAAAAACTTTATTCGCAAAGTTAATTTTGGCAGCGAATCAATGCAACCTGCTGATTTAAATCGCATTAAAGAGATTGCTAAGTACGAATATTTAAACGATTCTGGCCACACGGTTAAGTTTTTAAGTGAAAACGAAGTCTACAATCTGATGATTGAACGCGGTACCTTAACGCCAGAAGAGCGTATGGTGATTAACAATCATATCGTAGTCACCATTAACATGTTAGAAGCATTGCCTTACCCAAAAGATTTACGCCGCGTGCCAGAATACGCAGGCGGCCATCACGAGCGCATGGATGGTAAAGGCTATCCAAAAGGTTTAACGCGCGATCAAATGTCGATTCCCGCGCGCATAATGGGTATAGCCGATATTTTTGAAGCGCTGACCTCTAAAGACCGGCCCTACAAAAAAGCCAAAACTTTATCTGAAACACTGACTATTTTAGGCAAGATGAAGTTAGATAACCATATTGACCCAGATATTTTTGATTTATTTATTCGTGAAAAAATCTACCTAAAATATGCCGAAAAGTTTTTAGAGCCACAACAAGTGGATGAAATCGACGAAAAAAACATTCCTGGCTATCAAATTTAGCATTTAGTCTTACGTTTTGATTGACTTGTTTGACAGCAGCAAAACCGTTTAGAAGCTCACAAAGTCTTTAAACATACCTTAACTCTTTAGAACTAGTTATTGCTCAAGAAATTTTTTAGTGCCTATGATAACGGCGCTTAAATCTTTATCCGTGACGCCGTGAAAAAACTCGCCACTTGGCATTAGACGAAGGTTTGGGCCAATCTCACAAAATCCTAAACAGGGCGATTCTTCTATTGTAACGGGCATATTTTTTTCTGCCAACGCATACTTAAGTGCAGTTATCATCGCCTTGCTTCCACGCGCAGCGCAAGACGGATTATTAGGGTTGGCGCGAAAATTAGTGCAGACGAGTATTTTTTTTGTCATTGCTTAAGCATTATTAATCGTGCAGTTGGTGTGCAACACAGCCCGCCGCACTTAACGATAGATAACTACCTTGCTCGTACCAATCGCCCAGTACCCATCGCTCGCATTTGTTGCCATCTAATTCGTGAAGATGTTTTTGCGGGCGATGCGTATGCCCATGAATAAATAACGGCGGGTATGCATAATTGCGCAGTATTGCCGCAATAACAGCAGCATTCACATCCATAATCTGCATCGATTTAATCGATTTTGCATGCTCGCTTTTAGTGCGCAACTCTTCAATATAAGCAATACGTTTGCTTAAAGGCTGGCTTAAAAATTGGGCCTGCCAAGCGGGGCTTCTTACTTCATTGCGAAATTGTTGATAGGCAACATCATCCGTACAAAGTGCGTCACCATGGCTTAATAATACGCGTTTTCCATACAAAGTAACCAAAGTTGGATCGGGCAATATAGTGACGCCAGTTGCATTTTCAAAACCATCACCAACTAAAAAATCGCGATTACCTTTTAAGAAAAAAACCTTAACGCCGCTTGCGCTAAGGTTTTTTAAAGCTTGAATAACAGTCTGATATTGCCCTGCGGCAATGGAATCATCACCCGCCCAATATTCAAATAAATCGCCCAATATGTATAACGCTTGCGCATGTGCAGCGGTATTTTCCAAAAATGCGTTGAATGCTTGAGTGATCTGCGGGCGAGAATCACATAAATGACAATCAGAAATAAATAAGCAATGTTCCATTTGGCGAAGCATGCTCAGGTGTAATCAAATCTAACTAAGGCTGGCTTTTTCGATTATCACAGGTTCTGCAGGCACGTCTTGATGGCCTGCTTTGGTGGTAGTTTTAACCGCTCTAATTTTATCAACTACATCCATGCCAGCAATTACTTTACCAAACACACAATAGCCCCAGCCGCTGGCATTTTTGGCAGTGTGATTTAAAAAAGCGTTATCGCCAACGTTAATAAAAAACTGGCTGCTGGCTGAATCGGGTATAGAAGTCCGCGCCATAGCCACTGTGTATTTATCATTAGCCAAGCCATTATCGGCTTCATTTTTAATTTCGTCTTTGGTCGGTTTTTGTTTCATATTGGCATCAAAACCGCCGCCTTGTACCATAAAGCCATCAATGACGCGGTGAAAAATGACGCCGTCGTAAAATCCACTTTCTACATATTGTAGAAAGTTAGCAACAGTAATTGGCGCCTTTTCGGCGTTGAGTTCAAGCGTAATATCGCCGAAATTGGTAGTGAGTTTAACCACAGACAAATCCAAAGTGAAATCCAAAGTAAAATCCTTAAATGTTTAAATATGAAAATTGATAAAGCGCTTGTTATTGTTTTATTTGTCTGATTGTTTACTATCGTCTTTTGCAACATCGCCAAGCAGTTTTGCGCTTTTAATAATGACAGGTTTTACAGGAACATCACTGTATCGTCCAACTGTATTGGTTTGGGTGACCCCAATTTTTTGTATGACGTCCATCCCACTGGTTACTTTGCCAAACACGCAGTAACCAATTTGGTCAGGATCAGGGCCAGTGTAGTCTAAAAATTGGTTATCAAATAAATTGACAAAAAATTGCGCGGTAGCAGAATCAGGGTCCGCCGTGCGTGCCATGGCAATGGTGCCGGTTTGATTCAATAAACCATTACCAGCCTCGTTTACAACGGCTGCGCGGGTGTTTTTTTCGCTTAAATCGCGTTCAAAACCGCCGCCCTGAATCATGAAATGATTAATCACCCGGTGAAAAATGGTGTTTTCATAGTAACCATCTTTAACGTATTGCAAAAAATTGGCCACCGTTTTGGGCGCTTTTTCTGGGTAAAGCTCTACCGTAAAGTTGCCTTGATTGGTCTGAAACTCTACGCTGGGCGCTGCTTCAGCGCTTACCGATGTGCTTAACGCAACGCTTAGGAGTAAACATGCCAAAAATAGGTTTTTAAATTGCATTAAGTTATCCAGCGCCTTCATAAATTATTTTCCATTGATCATTTTCAACTACCCAGTATTGACGCTTGCGCATTTTATTTTGTAATGTAGCGCTTTTAAAATCTTGCTCAAAATTAACCACCACCATTGTTTGCTCTAAACCTGGGTAGCCAATCATACTAATATCATCAACTTTAATGTCTATTTTTGATTTATTTGCTTGAATTTCACGTTTATATTCTGACCACTGACTATAGCCCCCATCACTGTAAAAAAACCTTTTAGAATAATGATCTAAGTATTTATCAGTGTTGAGCGAAGCCCAATCTTTGCGCCAGCTATCGATTGCCTTTTCTAAGGCTAATTTTTCTATATTTTGATTTTTAAGCGCTTCTTTGATGCCATTATTTTCAAGCCACTCTAAGTTATTGACAATCACTACCGGCGTTTTACCAGTTTGTAAAATCGGTTGAAGCGCTTTTAAATCAGGATTGCTTAGTACCACACAACCATCACTTGCGCGCGGAGGGCGACTGTACGTGTCTATAGGCGTGCCGTGCAGCCAAATACCCGATCCACTTTTATTTCTATATTGATCGAGTTCATTCGGATAATTAAGCGGATAAGCGGCGTCACCATAGATTGCATCTAGCGGTTGCGTGAGTTTTGTACCTGCAAAATAAACCCCCAGCGGCGTGCGTTTATCGCCTTGCACTTGTTTGCCTACACCATTTTTGCCAACGGTAACGTAGTAATCATCTACATATTGTAAAGAATCATCTATTTTTTTGTATAAGTAAAGTCTTGAGCTAGACGTATCAACCACTATTAAGTGTGTTTCAGCTTCACCTAATTTAACTAGCAAATTAGGTAGCTGTGCTGATTTTTTGTCAGATAAATAATATTCTATTCGGGTGCGCGCTTCATCTTGCAAGCCTAGCACTTCATCTTTAACTGGCGAAAGCGAATTGATTTTGGCCGAATAGGAATCACCAAAGCCCGTTAACGCATGGGCTTGTGAAGTAAGCAAATCACCGCGAATTAAGTACGCTAGCTTAAAGTTTGGCGCGGTGCGAATAAGCTCGTTTACAGTTGCAAAAGCTTGTTTGGTTTTGCCCTCAGTAATTTCAAGCAAGCTTTTTACCAGCAAACTTTCGACTAAGTTGCGGCCCAATTTTTTGCTTAATAATTGGTCAGTCAAGCTGCCATGATTAATAGCAGTTGCGTTCCAAGGCATTGCAATACAGGCAGCAACGATTGCATACTTGATGATTTTAAGTGGTTGAATCAATTGCATTAATGTGTGTTCGTTCCTACTTTGTAGTTAGGCTTGGTATTAAACGAGTTTAACGTTTATCGGTACTGATGCGTTTACTAATTGGATGCAATTTCTTGATCAATTAGCCAAACGCCGCCCACTTTTTTCATCGCCAATGTTTTATCGGTACGAATCGGCTTGCCATCAGCGCGATAACTTTGTTTGAAGCTTACTTTTGCGTTATCTGCACCTTCAAATGTAACCTTAGGATTGGCTACATCAACGCCGATGCTAGAAGGTCTGCTTATACGTTCGCGGCGGGTTTGCTCCCACGCTTTATGGCTTTCGCCTTTTGCTGGTCTAAAGCTATCAGCGTAGCTGTTAAAGTATTTATCTAAATCTTTGGCAGACCAAGCTTTTGCCCAGTTGTTGACCGCTTCTATAATGACTTTTTCATCGCCAGAGCCTGCATCGGCCATTGGTTTTTCTGCTTCTGCCATTTTTGTATCAGCCGCTCTAACCGTTTCTACTTTTTTGTCAACCGCGCGAATCGGCATCGTTGCAGTTTTGCTTGGCTTGCTTGCGTCAGCAGTTTTAATGGTTTTGCTTGTGTCAACCGCTTTGCTGGCCATATTTGTTTTATTACCAAACAAATCTTTAATCATGGCCAATTTGCTTTGCGCTCGTGAGTTGCCGCTATCTAATTGCAAGGCTTTGTCATAAGCCTCTGAAGCCATGCGGGCATAGATATCGCCTAAGTTTTCGTGTGCAGTAGCATAACTTGGGTGCGTTTTTATGGCAGTTTCTAGCGCATTTTTAGCTTTGTCATACTGGCCAGCATCGGCATACAGCACCGCTAAATTGTTATAAGGTTCTGGTAGGTTAGGATATTTTTCAGTTAAATCCGTAAACGCCTTAATCGCTTCTTCACGTTTATTGCTTTCGGCTAAAATAATGCCTTTCATAAACATCGCTTGTGCATCTTTTGGGTTGGCTGCCAAATAGGTATTAATGCGCTCAAGTGCGGCGGCTTGTTGGCCATTATCGGCCATTTGTGAAATGTCTTTTAGCTCGTCGGCAAATGCGTTGGCGCTGGCAAAAGTGATTGCAAATACCAGTTGAATAAGTCGTTTTGAAAGGGAATAATTGCGAATTGTCATTATGGTGTACTCAGGCGAATTAGTAAAACTCCTATTCTATCAATTGCCTAGCTAACCTCCAATAGCCCGCTCGGGATTCCTGCATAAATATTCATTATTTTATGATTTTTCATGCTGTTTTCCCTTTTTTTACACGTTTTGCACTTTATAATTCGCACATGTTAAAAATTTATAATTCTTTAAGCCGCGATAAACAACTATTTATTCCCATCGAAACTGGCAAGGTTCGCATGTACGTGTGCGGCATGACGGTGTACGATTATTGCCATTTAGGCCATGCGCGGGTGATGGTAGTGTTTGATATGATTTCACGCTGGCTTCACGCAAGCCATTTTGAAGTCATTTATGTGCGCAATATTACAGATATTGACGACAAAATTATCAAGCGCGCTTTTGATAATAATGAATCAATTGGCGTTCTAACGCAGCGATTTATTGATGCGATGGACGAAGATTCCGCGCGTTTGGGTATTATTCGCCCGACTATTGAGCCGCGTGCTACGGCATATATTGCAGACATGATTAACATGATTTCTACCTTAATAGAAAAAGGTCATGCCTACGCAGCAGCTAACGGCGACGTGTTTTATAGAGTGCGCAGCTTTGCCGATTATGGCAAGTTATCGGGCAAAAGTTTAGACGATTTGCGCGCGGGCGAACGAGTTGAGATAGATGTGCACAAAAAAGACGCGATGGATTTTGTGTTGTGGAAATCAGTTAAGCCAAATGAACCTAGTTGGGATTCACCTTTCGGCGGGCCTAATGGCGGCAAAGGACGGCCAGGCTGGCATATTGAATGCTCTGCTATGAGCTCTAGCTTGCTTGGCGCGCATTTTGATATCCACGGCGGCGGGCAAGATTTGCAATTTCCGCATCACGAGAATGAAATTGCGCAATCTGAAGCCGCCAATTTTGATTTAAGCCATAGCCATGATGGCAAGCCATGCCAAATGGCCAACTATTGGATGCACAACGGGTTTGTGCGCGTTGATGATGAAAAGATGTCGAAGTCGCTGGGTAACTTCTTTACGATTCGTGAAGTGCTTAAAAAATACGATGCACAAGTGGTGCGCTTTTTCATTCTGCGCGCGCATTATCGCAGCCCACTTAATTATTCTGACCAACATTTAGATGACGCTAAGTTAGCGCTCACTCGCCTTTACACCGCCTTGCGCGGCTATGTGGTGATTAACGCGACTATTGATTGGCACCATCCGCAAGCGGTGCGTTTTAAAGCCGCGATGGATGATGACTTTAACACCGCAGAAGCGATGGCGGCGCTGTTTGACTTGGCAAGTGAAGTCAATAAAACGCAGTCAATTGAAGCGGCAAGTTTGCTTAAAAATTTAGGAGGCTTGTTGGGATTGTTACAAAATGCTCCGAATGAATTTTTACAAGGCAAAATTACTTCTAACGCTACTTCCAGTGTATTAACTGACGGTGGCGATATCTCAAATGCGTTGATTGGAGCAGGCTTTGACAATTCTCAAATTGAAGATCTTATACACTCACGTATCAAAGCTAAAAAAGCCAAAAATTTTGCTGAGGCGGACCGCATTCGTCAAGAGCTAGCGGATGCTGGCATTATTTTAGAAGATACGCCGCAAGGCACCACTTGGCGCCGCGCGTAAAAAAATTATTAATAGGATGAATCAATGCCCGTAAAACTTTCTGCACCCAATCCTGCATCGTTATTGCCAGTCAAAGGCGTTAAACTAGGATTCGCCCAAGCAGAGGTGCGCAAACCAAATCGTAAAGATTTGTTGGTCATCACTTTGCCTGAAAATAGCGCCGTGGCGGGCGTGTTTACCTTGAATCGTTTTTGCGCCGCGCCAGTTATTTTGTGCAAAGATTTTCTTGCGCAAAAAGCGGGAATTCGCGCGCTGCTGGTGAATACTGGCTGCGCTAACGCAGGCACGGGGCAAGAAGGTTTAAATCGCGCCAAACAAAGTTGCGAGGCTTTAGGTAACTTATTGAACATTAGGGCGAACCAAATATTACCATTCTCAACAGGCGTTATTTTAGAGCCATTGCCGGTTGATAAAGTCATCGCAGGCATGCCAGCCGCCATTGAAAATTTAAAAGAAGACAATTGGCTTAACGCGGCAGAAGCGATTATGACCACCGATATTGTCGCCAAAGGCACGTCAAGAAAAATTAATCTCGGTGGCAAAGACGTGACGATTACCGGAATTAGCAAAGGCAGCGGCATGATTCACCCCAATATGGCGACCATGCTCGGCTACATCGCCACCGATGCCGCTATCAGCCAAGCGGCGCTTGAAAGCGTTATTCACCATGCAGTAAATAAATCGTTTAATTGCATCACCGTCGATGGCGATACCAGCACCAATGATAGCCTGATTATGATGGCGACGAACTTAGCAGGTAATGCCGAAATTAATGAAAATAGCGTTGATTTCACGCTGTTACGCGATACTTTGACCGAAGTTGCTGTCGAATTAGCACAAGCAATCGTGCGCGATGGCGAAGGCGCAACCAAGTTTATGACAGTGACTGTTGAAGGCGGCAAAGATGAAGCTGAATGCCGTAAAGTGGCTTATGCCATCGCGCATTCGCCGCTGATTAAAACGGCATTTTTCGCATCTGACCCAAACTTAGGCCGTATTTTAGCCGCCATTGGTTATGCGGGCATTGACGATTTAGACGTGAACAATATGGAATTGTATTTAGGTAATGTGTTGGTTGCTGAAAAGGGCGGCAGAGCGGCTAGTTATAGGGAGGAACAAGGCTCAGCCATCATGAAAGAATCGGATATTTTGGTGCGTGTGGTACTGAATCGCGGAAAAGCTAATTGCACCATTTGGACCTGCGATTTTAGTTATGATTATGTAAAAATTAATGCTGATTACAGAAGTTAATTTTTAATGGAGCCACTAGAAAACCTAATTAAGCGTGCTGAAAACTTAATAAGTAAGTTAGAGAATCTATTACCAGCGCAAAACTTTCCTGTAGATTGGCAAGCTAAGGCATGGCGCTGGGTAAAAATTAATGGTAAAAGCCAATTATTAGCTGTACAAAATCCGCATCAAATCTCGTTAAATAATATTCATTTTGTCGATCAACAAAAAGCAGAAATTGTCCGCAATACGCGTCAGTTTTTAGCGGGCTTGCCAGCCAATAATGTGCTGCTGACAGGCGCGCGGGGCACAGGAAAATCGAGCTTAATCAAGGCTTTACTCACAAAATTTGCAGCGCAAGATCTGCGCTTAATAGAGGTAGAAAAGCACGATTTAGTACAATTGCCAGAAATTGTGGCATTGATTAAAAACCGTGCTGAAAATGCAAGCCTAAAATTTATCATTTTTTGCGATGATTTAACCTTTGAGGCTAAAGACGAAAGTTATAAAGCGCTAAAAGTCGTTTTAGATGGCTCGGTTTCAGCAATCGCAGACAATATGTTGGTGTACGCAACCTCTAATCGCAAAAACTTGATGCCAGAAATGATGGCCGATAATTTGGCCACTAAAGATACCGATGGTGAGATTCGCCCCAGTGACACGATAGAAGAAAAGACCGCGCTGGCGGAGCGTTTTGGCTTGTGGTTATCGTTTTATGCGTTCGATCAAGATGAGTATTTGGCGATTTGCAAAAGCTGGCTGGCAACTTTTGACATTGCTTGGGACGAGGCGGCAAGCCGCGCTGCGCTTAGCTTTACGCACACGCGTGGCGCGCGCAGCGGGCGGGTTGCGTATCAATTTGCGCGTGATTATGCGGGCAAACTCAATCTTAAATAGAATGTTTAAACCTGCGTATTCGTCATTCCCGCGAAAACGGAAATCTATTTTTAAACAGTTTAAATTCAAACTGAATTCCCGCTTTCGCTGGAATGAGGGTGTTTAAGTAGTGACGCAGAAAGCCATCCATGTGGCCGTCGCTATTTTGCAGCGTAAAAATAAACACGGACAATGCGAATTTTTACTCGCCAGCCGCCCGCAAGGTAAAGGCTGGGCGGGTTGGTGGGAGTTTCCTGGTGGTAAAATTGAGGTGGGCGAAACGCCAGCACATGCGCTTAAGCGCGAGTTGCAAGAAGAACTTGGTATTACACCGACGCTAACGCAGCAATGGCTAACGCGCCGTTTTGATTACCCGCAAACGCATGATGCTCAAGCCAAGACGGTAATGTTGCATTTTTATTTTGTAAACGCTTGGCAAGGCGCAATCGAACCGAAAGAAGGCCAGCAATTAAGCTGGCAAAATCCGCAAAAAATCACTGTTTCGCCCGTGTTACCCGCTAATGCGCCGATTATGCAAGCGTTGGCGTTGCCGCCTGTTTATGCGATTTCAAATGTGGCAGAAATGGGCGAATCTGCTTGGTTAAGCGCGCTAGAATCTAAGCTAAAAAATAGTTTAAGCTTAATTCAACTGCGCGAGAAGCAACTGACAGACGCAGCATGGATGCGGCTTGCAGGGCAGGTGTTAACAATGGCAAAAGCACATGACGCAAAAGTTTTAATCCATGGGGATGTGCGGTTAGCGCAAAAGATTGGTGCAGACGGCGTTCATTTAAACAGTTTGCAACTGATGCAATTAACTGAAAAGCCAGCAGGCTTGATGATTGCGGCGTCTTGCCATAATGCACTGGAATTGGCGCGCGCACAGCAATTAGGTTTGGATTTAGTGGTGCTTTCACCCGTAAAACCGACCAAAAGTCACGAAAACGCAGCCACTTTAGGCTGGGATACATTCAAAAGTTTGTTGGCGCATGCAATGTTGCCCGTTTACGCCTTGGGCGGGTTGCAAATGCGTGATTTAGATCAAGCTTTAAGTTGCGGGGCGCGCGGCATTGCCATGCAACGTGCCATTTGGGCTTAAATGAAATTATTCAGCTTGTTTAATTGGCTTCTTTTATTGTTAGAGTCACCTTTTGCTGCGTTACTTTACCTGTTGCGTCTCTAAACGTTAACGTTAAGTCCAATTGCTCACCCGCAATCAGTGGTTTTTTTAAATCGAACAACATTAAATGAAAGCCGCCAGGCGCCAGCTTTTCCGCAACGCCCGCTTTTAATGGCAATTCTGGTAACATACGCATTTTCATCACGCCGTCATTCATCGTCATGCTATGTATTTCTACCGAGCTGGCAATGGGCGTTTCTGCGCGAATAAACGTGCTGTCATCTGCGCTAATAAATGTCATATAAGCCGCACCAACGCTTTGCCCTGGCGCATTGGCGCGTGCCCAAGAGTCCATGATTGCCACACGATTATTGACCTCGCACGCCGTTAATAAAAGCGTTAACGCAATCACGCCAGTAACTAGTTTAATTAGTCTTGTCATTTATCTTCCTCATCATTTGGATCAATCGGTTTATTGTCAGGTATTTTATAGTTTTCGTTGGCCCAGTCGCCCAAATCTATTAGCTTGCAACGTTGGCTGCAAAATGGCCTGAACGTATTGAGGGTAGAGTATTCGGTCATTTTTTTGCAATTAGGGCAGGCGACTAAACGTGGACTGTTGGCAGACATTGGTTATTTACTTTAAAAACGAATCGGTAAATTTTACCCACTATTCCATCGGTTATAAAGTATTAACTGTAATACCGATGTTTTGCGATTAATAAAAAACGCTATAAATTACACAAGGTCATTTTAAAATCAATGGCATGGTCGCATTGTTTAGGTTTTTGCACGAAATCGAGCTCAAAAAATCGTACATTAATGGCATATTTGTTAGCGCTCACTTCAGGAAAGCACGTAGAATCGTCAATCAATTCTATTCTCAACATTTGCGCTGGTTTGGCGCCGCCCAACATTTGTTGAAAAAATCCTGTTTTGACATGATGATTTGATGCCAAACCGCTACCGCGCAAAATATGTAAAATGGTTTTAACAGCGTTATACATAGGGGTAAGTCGAGCCAGCCAGTCGTCAAAATCGGCCTTGCGCCTGACTTCGTCTAGGTTAAGCCAGTGGTGATAAGATGGCAAATCAAACTGACAAACTCCACCCAAAATACCCGCGCGCGCTTTGATGCTCATTAGCCATTCATTTTCGCGCAAGTGCTGGCCTAGTTTGGCGTTATCGCTACGCAACGTGGTAGAGCTGGCACCGATTTCTTTTAAAATGCCGTCTAAAACCGCTTCTGCAATAACGGGGTTGCCGCGTAAGTTTTGCATGGCTAAGCGTTGGCGATCGAGCTCTTGCACTAAGTCCATTTTAAGGTCAGCGCGGTCGATAATATCCAGCATTTGTAATAGCGAAATCAGTGCGCTGTGATGATTGTGCTGATGACCAGCCGCAACATTAAGCAAAATTTTGCCAAATATATCTTCAAGCCGCAGTAAAGTGCGAATACGTTCGTTAAATGGAAATTCGTAGCTAGACATGACAAAAAGTCTGCCCACTTATGGTAATTAGTTGAGGTGGATTATCAGATAGTTTTGCTAACTATGCAAGTATTAAGGTATTTTTGGTGAATAAGCACCACATTTTTGCGCAGTTTTGTCATATTTTTGTCATTTTTGATTATATCGTCCGCTAATTTTAAAAGTTCTTTGCGCGGCGTTTGTGCCCTAATGATTTGTAGAATGTCTACCTCTGGCAAATGGCTGCGCATTTTTACGCGGGCGATTTGGGTGGCTTCATCACAATCAATCAGCAAAATGCGTTCAATAAGCTGACAATATCGCGGGCTTTCAAACAATAACGGAATCGCTAAAATTTGATAAGGGGCCTGTTTGTTCTCCTCTAGCTGCAACAAGGCAGCAGCGTAAATGGCAGGGTGCATTAGCGCATTTAGCTTAGCGCGCGCATTATTGTCGTTAAAAATAAGCCTGCGCATGGCAGCTCGGTTTAAGGCACCTTCTGGCGTGATATAAGCAGCGCCAAAATTGGCTTTAATGTCTTGAATCAGCGGTTGATTGGCCGCGGTTAAATGGTGAGAAATCACATCGAGATCGGTGACTGGCACGCCAAGCTCGGCAAATATTTTTGCAGCCTCACTTTTGCCGCTGCCAATGCCGCCCGTTAACGCGATTACAAACATAAGTACGCCAAAACAATCATTTAGTGCGGTATATAGAATTGCATCAACTGCGCGCCAAAAAACAGCGCAGCAATGCCGCCCAGTGCCAAAAATGGGCCGAATGGAATGGCCGTGCCTTTAGATTTACCTTTAAATATAATTAAGCCAATGCCTATCACCGCGCCCACTACCGAGCTTAATAATATAACTGCGGGCAGCATCTGCCAACCAAACCAAGCACCAATTGCTGCCAGCAGCTTAAAATCGCCATAGCCCATGCCTTCTTTACCTGTGACTAACTTAAATGCCCAATATACGGACCATAAAATTAAATAGCCAAAAATAGCGCCTAATATTGCCGATTGTAAATCGGTAAATCCAGCGTTGAAATTAAAAATCAGACCCAGCCACAACAAGGGCAGCGTAATATCATCTGGCAACAATTGCGTATCAAAATCAATAAACGTTAGTGTTACCAACGCGAACACGAATATCCATGCAAAAAATGTAGTTGCTGTATAGCCATATTGGTAGGCAACAGCGCCAATTAGCGCGCCAGTCAAAGCTTCTATTAACGGATAACGCAGGCTAATGCCTGTTTTGCAGCCTTTGCATTTGCCGCCTAATACCCAATAACTAATCACAGGAATATTCTCTAGCGCGCTAATATTGTGACCACATTTGGGGCAGGCCGAACGTGGCGTAATAATATTATATTGAGTTGGCAAGGGCGCTGCAGGTTGCACCCCATAGTTTTCCGCCACATACGCTTTTTCGGCGTTATCCATCATTTTGGGCAGGCGGTGAATCACCACGTTTAAAAAACTGCCCACCAGCAGACCAAAAATGACCGAAAATGTTATAAAAACGCTAGTGTTGCTGCGCAATATATCTGAAAGCGGCGTTAAAAAATCTAACCAAGTATTCAACATCAATTATCCTAAAGCTGTGTAAACTGATGCAATCATCGCATCGTTAATGTAAGAGTGCAACAAATGGACATAACTGGCGTTAAAATTGCTTGAATAAACCAACTTAGTCACCATTTAAGTGATACAAAAGTATTAATTATGCAGTAAAAGGATAAAGATGACCGAAAGTAATTTACCATTAAACGCAGCTGAGATTGTCGAGCTGAACAATATTAATCACCCCGAGTGGGATGAGCCGATTATTTGCCGCGTAGAAGTTGATTTGCCTGGCTGGTTAACGCAGTTAACCAATGGTAAACAGTGGGAAGTGTTTAGCGAAGATGAGGCTGAAACGTGCATCAGTTTTAGTTTGCGCGAGCGCGATTTAAAACCCCATAAACAGCCGTCAAAACTGGCCTCAAAGCTAAAGCCCAGACTAGCGCCAAGACTGGCAGCAAAACTAGCAGAAGTAACGCTATATCACAACGGCTATGCGGTGGTAGATGTAGACGGTAAAGCCTTGTTTGGCGGCACCTTAACCAATGGCACCAGCGATTGCGCTCATTTAACTTATTTTCATGCTGATAGCGGCGAGCCGATAACTTTAAATTAGCCTCATCAGTTGCTTAGTGCTGCGCTGCCAATAATCGCTTGTTGGCTGACTAGATCGGCTAGAATTTCTTCGCCAAACCTAGTAATGGCCTTTTTATCCGCATAATGTAACTCCTTTGCAAGCCGCATTAACGCTTGTTTGCCAGTCAACTGCGTGCCTTTAATTAAACTTAATAATTGAAACGTAATCGGGTTTAATTCAATAAATTTTACTTGATTGTCAGCGTTTCTAAACACCAATAAATACGTTTGTGCGTTTACTTTTGGTTGCTTGCGCTTAGAAATCGCTTGCACGGCGTAGTCGTAGCTCAACAGCATGTGCGCGGGTGCCAATATCGGTTTTTGGTTTAATAAATCAATCTGTTCGCTTAATGTTATAGGCGCGGTTTGTTGCGATGCGACAGCCAATTCTACCCATTCATAATGCGCAAGCGAATGAAAATAAATGGGTAAATCAACTCTCGTGTTTATAAATTGCAAAAATTGCTGCGGAATTTCTCTAAAAATTGGTGTTGTGGCTTGATGGTTGGCAAAAAATGCGCGCACTAATTTGCGCCAAGCACGCGCGCCAAGAATATGTTTGCACACGGGAAAGCAAGCAGAAACTGATCCGAAAAGGTTGTTAAACACAATTTCGCGGTAAATGGCCATGCGCGCATCTTTGACCTTGGCTGGCTTTTTGTTGGCGGCTGGGCTGCGAATATGCGCGGTGAAGGCGATTTGGTAGTGTTGAAAATCAAGCATTTGCGACAATTTTGGCGCGATGTAATGACTGGTACGCCGCGATTTTATTCACCTCTTGCATTAGTTCTGGCAGCGGTGGAATGTTGGTGTCGCGCTCTAACAGCGTGGGGAATGTGCCAAATAGTGTGTACGCTTCGTGTAGCAGCCCCCAAACGGGATCAATAATATTTTCACCATGTGTGTCGACCAACACATCTTTGCCAACCTGCAAATGTCCTGCAATGTGACTATAGACAATGCGTTCGCGCGGAATTTGACGCAAAAATTCGCTGGCAGCCTGAATTGAATCACGGTGTTGACCGTGGCAAAAATTAACGCTATTCACATAAATATTGTTGATGTCTAAATGCAGCAAACAATCGGCTTCTGCCAATACCGCGTTTAAAAAGGTGATTTCATCCATCGTAGAAATAGGCGCAGCGACATAAAACGAGGTGTTTTCCACCGCAATGCGTTGACCGAGAATATCTTGCGTTTGACGAATACGCGCCGCGACGTATTTCACCGCTTCTTCGGTAAACGGAATCGGCAGTAAATCGTACAAATAACCCGCTTGGCCATGCTGAATATCGCTACAGTAACTGAGGTGTTCTGTATAAAGCGGGATTTTATTCGCGCTTAAAAAAGCCTTTACTTGCTTTAAAAAGCCGACATTTAGCGGGTCTGGCCCGCCAAGCGATAAGCACAAGCCGTGGCAAGCAATAGGGTAGCGCTCGATAAACCAAGCCAAATCGGTTGCCGCTTTGCCGCCCGCGCCAATCCAGTTTTCGGGCGCAATTTCAACAAAGTTGATATTGCTGATAGTCGTATCTGCCATATTGCGGTCGTTAAAAAGGCGTTGAATTTGCGGTATTAGCTCGCGCTTTAACCCCAAACCAACGCCTTTTATATCATTCATTGAAGACATGAATTTTTATCCTTTAAAACAAAACAGCGCATAAAGCGCTGTTCTGATTACGCTTTTTTGACAAAACTATTTTTTGTCGTGATGGCAAGAGCCTTCTTTATCTTTCATATCGGCGTGGCAGCCGCCTTCTTTCGCTTTGTCAGCCGTTTTGTCTGAGCTTGCTTCAGCTTTCATGTCTGCGCTGCAATTACCATCTTTCATTTTGTCCGCACTGCAAGAGCCTTCTGCACTTTTTTCTGACGCTTCTTTTTCCATTTTAGCTTTTTCCATGGCTTTTTTGTGCGCGCCACATTTGCCAGTGCCACATTTACCATCTTTCATTTTTGTGCCAGTCGTTGCATCGGCCACTTGGTAGCCGCTGCTAAGCGATTTAATGGCAAATGGGTTTTCTGCAGCGTGGATGCTAGTGGCTGCGATAGTGGCAGCAAAAGCACCTAATATGGCTAAAGATACTGCTTTATTGGTTGTGTTCATTTTAATAGATTCCTTTTAAATTAATAAGTTACGATTGTGCGCTATTCGCATCAACCACTTAGATTTCTATATCTTACCTTCAAGATATGTTGATATGCGTTGTTTAGTTGCAGATGACATTTCGATACTGTTATTACTTTCAATTGAGCTCACCATTGTTTTTAAAGCAACGCGCAGGGTTTGCAGGTGTTGACTAAACTGCGTGCATTTTTTGCAAATAAATAGATGCAATTTAAGTGCAAAACGTTCACGCAGCGTTAATGATCGATCTAACGATTGTGAAATAAGCTGACTTGTTTGTTTGCAATCTAACATGATTAACCCTTTAAGACCCTCAATCGCTAATTACTTAACCAATTGATTTCTATACATTTTCTCAATCCCATCCGGGCCCTGTACAACATCACCCAAGCATTGGTCGCACTAATATTCAGTTCCTTACAAATTTCATCATTATCAGTTTCTTGCACGTCGCGCAACAAAAATATTTGCGCCGCTTTTGCAGGTAATTTTTCCATGCAAGTTTGCAATACGCCCAAAAATTGCTTTTGCTCTAATACGCCTTCTGGCATATCCCACGCCAGTGGCGGCTCTGCCCAATGGCCTTTTTCGTCAAAAAATTCATCCATATTGGCGTCTTCGTCGCTCATTAAATCGCTGGCGGCTACTTCGCGCACACTTTTGCGCATCACATCAATTATCTTATGCTTTAAAATGCCTGTAAGCCAAGTGCGCGGCGCTGACTGCTCGGCAAAGTTGGGCGATTTTATAGCCGCTAAAAAGGTTTCTTGCACCACATCTTCGGCTTGATGCGGGTCGCGCAGGCGCGCTAGCGCAAAGCGATATAAATAATCGCCATGCTGGTTAAGCCAATCGTGCATTGTGGGTGTTGCCATACTTAAGTGATGCCTACTTTTTGTTGCAGTAATTGTACATAATAGTTGGCGTCTAGGGCAGTGTTATTGCGCTGTGCTTGCCAAATACTTTCGCCTAAACATTCCAAAATATCATGCTGGGCTTTGTGTTCAAAGTCATGCTCATTTTGGTGTTTTAATTTTAATTTCTCGTAAATATCGGTAATACCAATTGGCTGATTAATGCTAATTTGCTCCAGAATGGATACATGCAAACTCATGTGCAAAAAAGGGTTGGTTTCGCCAAACTCGGGAAAATATTCTTGATGTTTAAACTGCGCTGGCGCGTTTAAAATCGCGTGATATTCGGGGTGCCAATGGATGACGCTGAGCGCGATTTTTTCTAAATCGGTGAGCGGCTTTTGCGCTTTAAATTGCGCCCAAGTGTTAAAAAAGAACTCGCGCACTTCGTCGCGAGACGGATTAAATAAAGACATCGTGATTCAATACGCTCATAAGCTAATAACATTACTTTCTGCAAACAAGCCCAGCACCGCCGAATATTGCAGAAGCTCGTTGCGGCCGTTCATCGGCGCGATTTCGCCGTTGCCATAAAAGCCAATGATTGGCAACTTAGGAAACAGCGTTTTGAGCAAAGCCAAATCCTGATCGCTGCCATTGTAAAAATAAGGCCCGCGGCCAAGGCATGAAAACAGCAGCGCAAAGGCAGGCTCAGTGCCCAATTGTTGTTTAAGTTCGCCCGCGGTTTTTACAATATCCACTTGCGCGGCATCAATATCGCGCACCGCCCAGCTCAGCCAATCGCCCACTGGCAGCGATTTGGTTAAGGTGACAGAGCCTTCGCTCACATTTTCGATGATGATAGATGCAAGGTTATATTCGCCGCGCTCAAGCATGCTGGCTTTGCTGGCGTACACCGCCATTAATTGATGATAAGGCGGCGAACTGCTTGTTTTGGCGTGTTTTTGCCAAGCATTCGTTAGCGTAGTTAGCGCAGGCAAATTGGCTACGCTTAGCAAATCGTTGCCTTGCACGGCGGTAATTTTGCGCGGGCTAGAAATCATTTTTAGGCCGTGAGAAGCGGCAACTGCCATGTTGATATGGTTTAGCGCAACCTCGCAATAACCTTGCGTGGTGCCTTTGCCATTCTGCCAAACTGAGAAAGGTCCGTGGCCAATTGCATCGCCAGAAACGCCTCCAAATCTCGCGAAGCCATTCAACCCAAAGTGAGGTTGCCCAGCATTATTATACTCGGCTTCATTTAACGCAGATTTATTTAGCCCAGATTTATTTAACCAGGTTGTATTAATCGCATTAGGCGCGGTTAAAGTGAGTAACAATTGGTCATCGGCTCCATCAAGTTTTGGACGGTTAAAATCAAGCTCGGTAAATACCATCGCGGCTGCGGCGGGGCTGTCAATCACCCAATCTTCTTCAGTAAAAATGCCGGTGGCCGAGCAGCCAATAATCTGCGTGCAACTGGCAGCTTTTGCAGCGGCTTTAATGGCCGATTGCGGGTCGGCCGCAAATTCGGAAGTCAAAAATAGCAGCACGCTACTGGGCTGCGTGATGCCTGCTTTTTGCATCGCCATGGTAACCGCTTGTGCGGCTAGTGCGGGCAATGCGCTTTTACCGATAGCCAAGCCTGTGGCGACTTTCAAGCTGTCATCACTTTGTCATGACCAGCCATCAGGTTAATCTTCGGCAATACTTTATCCTTAAATTCGCACAAATCAACAATGCAGCACTCGCCGCATTTTGGGCTGCGCGCAGTGCAAGTATAACGGCCATGCAAAATTAATAAATGATGCGCAGCTTGCAAATATTCTTTAGGAATTGTTTTAACGTATTTTTGCTCCACTTGTAACACATTTTTGCCCGTGGCTAATTTAGTGCGATTGCCTAGTCGAAATAAATGCGTGTCCACGGCGATAGTTGGCTCGCCAAAAGCAGTGTTTAAAATCACATTGGCTGTCTTGCGACCTACGCCAGGCAAGGCTTCTAGCGATGCGCGGGTGTTAGGCACGCTGCTATTGTGTAGCTCGATTAATTGTTTGCAACAGGCAATCACGTTTTTAGCTTTGGCGTGATATAGGCCGATGGTCTTGATGTAAACCTCAAGCCCTTCTATGCCTAAATTAAATATGGCCTCGGGCGAATTGGCTGCTTTAAACAACTTACGTGTGGCAATATTCACGCCTTTATCGGTTGCTTGCGCCGATAAAATGACAGCGATTAACAGCTCGAAAGTTGAGCTGTGTTCTAACTCGGTGGTGGGGTTAGGAATGGCCGCCGCTAAACGCTCAAAGATGGCTAAGCGTTTTTCGGCGTTCATAATTTGATTAAGCGTGGCAATTAAGGCTGACAATGTACGGCTGAAATCACAGGCAATGCATTGAAACCAATCATTTACGCAGGCTTTAAAGCGCCGCCCACTTGTGGTTTTGCTTTGCTGGCACGACTTCCAGCCCAATTGCGCGCCGCAATTAGGCAACCTAATCCAATGAATGCACCGGGCGGTAATATGGCTAATAAAAAGCCATTATAATTAGGAATGACGTGTATTACCAAGGCTTTGGCTTGCGGAAATATTAAATCTATACCCGACAATAGGGTACCTTTGCCTACCAGCTCGCGAACGGCGCCTAATACTGCCAATACACAGGCTAGGCCAAAGCCCATCATAAAGCCATCCAGCGCAGATGGTGTGGTGGGATTTTTGGCCGCAAATGATTCCACCCGAGCCAGCACAATACAATTGGTGACAATTAATGGGATAAAAATACCCAATACCAAATGTAGCGGGTGCACATAAGCATTCATGCTTAAATCAATAATGGTCACCAAAGCGGCAATAATTAAAATAAATACTGGATTGCGCAACTCTTTAGGGATGTATTTACGCACAGGCGAAACCGCTGCATTACTTAAGCACATGACGAATGCAGTGGCTAAGCCAAGCGAAAAGCCATTCACCATGCTAGTAGTCATGGCTAAGGTTGGACATAGTCCCAAAAGCTGCACCACACCTGGGTTTTGCTTCCATAATCCGTTTTCTACAATGTCGCCATATGTTGCCATTTTATTGCTCCTAACTATGTTTTTGTGCTGCAAATAACTGTGCTTTGTTGGCTTCTACATAACGTAAAGCCGCTTGTGTAATATTCACCACAGCGCGCGGCGTAATGGTTGCGCCCGCCATGTAATCAAACTGGCCGCCATCTTTTTTAACTTTCCACTGTGCACTGGGGCGCGTGGTCAATGACAATTGATTAAATGATTTAATCCAATCACCATGTAATACATCAATATAATCACCCAACCCTGGCGTTTCTTTATGTGCAATCACGCGCACGCCGCTAATGCTACCATCGTTACGCACCGCCATCAGGAGCTTAATATCTCCGCTGTAGCCGTCGCGCGCAGTCGTTTCTAAAATCACCGCTGTGGCCACGCCTGCAAGCTTGGCCACATAGATTTTGGTCTCGCTGCGATTATTAAGTTCACCGCCTGCCGGCACTTTCACAAAGTCTTCCAACGGTTTATTGTCGTATGCCGTTGCTGGCAGCACTTGCGCAAACGATTTCATCTTCTCAATTGATTCGTTGACTTCAATTTTGTCCTTACTAAATTCTTGTATAAAAGCAAGGCCCAAGGTGCCAACAAAAGTAAATGTTGCCATAATCATGACCGTTTTTGCAGTATGTTTAAAAATTGATTCAACCATTACTTTTCATGCCCAAACACACGTGGCTGCGTACTAGCGTCTATTAATGGCACGCAAATATTCATAAAAATGACTGCAAACGCCACGCCATCAGGATAGCCGCCATACACGCGGACGATATAAGTAATCAGCGCCACGCCTACTGCAAACCATAACTTGCCGTTTGGAGTCGTTGGGCCACTCACGGGGTCGGTGATGATAAAAAATGCGGCCAGCATGCTCGCGCCGCTAAATAAGTGAAACAATGGCGAGGCAAAATGTGCGGAATCCACAACCCAAAATACACCAGAAACCAGCGCCAGCATGCCCAAGAAGGCAGTTGGCAAATGCCAGCTAATAATTTTTTGTTGCCATAAATATAAGCCGCCCAGCAAATACGCGCCTGTTACAAGCTCATTCCCTTTGCCGCCAAACGCACCAAATACTGGCGCTTGCGTAATGCTACTTATTTCATGCTTTAATTTAAGCTGCGTTTTTAAATAATCCAGCGGTGTAGCACTAGTGACCGCATCCATCACCGTGCCTTGTGGCAACGCGCCGCTAAAAATGTAGTTTAATTGGTCAACAAAACTTAACTTAGTTTGCGCCAATTGCAATGCAGCTGGCCATTTAGTCATAATCACTGGAAACGAAATGATTAGCACCGCATAGCCAATCATGGCAGGATTAAACGGGTTGTAGCCTAGGCCGCCATACAGCTGTTTAGAAAACACAATCGCAAACAGTGTGCCAACAACAATCAGCCACCACGGCGCAAGTGGCGGAATGGCGAGTGCCAACAGCCAAGCAGTAATCACCGCGCTGTAATCACTCAAAAATGGCGCGATAGGGCGACGGCGAATTTTTAACATGGCCGCCTCGGCCACCAGTGCGGTTATGGTTGCCAGCACAATCGTCACCAATACGCCGCCGCCATATACCCACACGTAGGCAATAATGCCTGGCACCAGCGCTATCAGCACCTTAAACATAATGGTGCTGACGGATGGCGCGTTAGAAATGTAAGGTGAGCGGTTCAAAATTTTATTCTCAATTTATACTAGATTTATACTAGCCTATCAATTATTCGTCATTCCTGTCTCTCTAAGTTCGCTGCAAGGCAGCCGGTAGTTAGAGGGATGCGGGAATCCATTTTAGTTTAATATCTTACTTTTTCGCCTTTAGGCGAGATACTTTATTTTGCTTGCCCAAAATAAAGTAACCAAACAAAAAGGCACCCCACATCAAGGCCTACGGCTGCCCTCAGCTGCTCGACAAAATGGGCGGCTGCGGAACTCGCCCTAACAAGCCACATAAACCGTGGCTTGTCGCGGAGCTCAAACAGGTCCTCGCCTTCATCCCATTTTGTCTGCGCGCTTCGGCTTGCTGTCAGGGGGCATCAAAACCTGTACAAGTGCCAGTAAATGTTCTTAATAGTAATAACTTTGTTACTTTTCATTTTTTGCCGCGTCAGCCGCGGCTTTGGCAGCCTTGGCTTTTGCAATGGCGGCGGCAATTTTGGCTTGCTTTTCAGCATCAATTGCAGGTTTTTCACCGGCAGTTTCAATGCCAACTGCTTGCCGTCTTGCGTCAATTGCGGCAATTTCTGTTTTTACTGCCTCATCTGCATCAGCGACGTTTTTTGGCGCGTCGCCCGTGGCCGCGGCTTTAGCGGCTTTTGCACGCGCAATGGCGGCGGCAATGGCCGCTTGCTTGGCATTTTTTTGCGCAGCCTCTAAATCTTCAGCAGAGGCCACTCCGATAGTGCTTGCTGGCGAAATAGCTATTTGCGGTTCTTGCGCTTTTTTTTCTGCTTCTTGTTTTTGTAATGCAGAGCGCTCGGCGTGTTTTTGTGCGCGTTCTAATTTATCACGCTCAATACGTTCAATTCTAAAATCGTTGCGCTCGCGCGCCACATCTGCGGCTTCTTTGGCTTTATCAGTCGCAATAATCTCGCTTTTGGCGTAGCGATAATATTGCACCAGCGGAATATCACTTGGGCAAACATAACTACAAGCGCCGCATTCAATACAATCGAACAAATTGTAATCGCGCGCTTTTTCAAAATTATCGGCCTTGGCAAACCAATATAGCTCTTGCGGTTGCAAGTTTACTGGGCAAGCATCGGCGCAGCGGGCGCAGCGTATGCACGGCATGGCGGGCGGCAAGGGCGCAAACAAATTGGGTGACGCTGCAATAATGCAGTTGGCGGCTTTGGTTAGCGGCACGTTATCACTTGGTAAATCAAAGCCCATCATCGGGCCGCCCATAATAAAGTGCGTAGTTTCAGGCTTGGCGCCGCCTGCGGCTTTAACCAAGTGCATTAACGGCGTGCCGAATAGCACCTCAAAATTTTGCGGTTGATTCACATTGCCCGTAATAGAAACAATACGGCCGATGGAAGGCTCGCCATGGTTAAAATAACGGTGCAACGCCAGCACGGTAGCCACGTTAAACACTTGCAAACCTACTTCGGTGGAGCGTTTATCGTGCGGAATTTCAGCGCCCAACAATAAATGTACAAGCCTTCTAGCGTCGCCGCTTGGGTAGAGCGTAGGCACGGTTTTCACCTGCATTGTGGTGCTGTTAGTGGCAGCGCGCATGCTGGCGGTGGCTTCTGGCTTATTGTCTTCTATGCCAATTAATACGTTTTCAGCCCCCAATAAATACTGCGCAATTTCAATGCCTTGCACAATTTCATGGGCGCGCTCGCGCATCAGCATGTCGTCGCAAGTAATGTAAGGCTCGCATTCGGCGGCGTTAATCACCAAGGTATGTACGCCGCTATGGCCATCAGCACGCAGTTTAATGTGGGTGGGAAAAGTGGCGCCGCCCAAGCCCACAATGCCTGAAAGTCGCAAGCTTGCTACAAGATTCTTTCTGTCAGCCGTTTTCCAATCTTGCGCTTGGCGCGCAATCCACTCATCTTTGCCATCGGGCGTGATGGTGATGCAGCGATCTGGCAAGCCAGATGGGTGCGGAATAATCGCGTCATCAATCGCACTAATGGTGCCAGAAGTGGGCGCATGAATCGCGGCAGACACCGTGCCTTCTGCCTCTGCAATCAGCTGGCCTTTAAGAACGCGATCACCAATTTGGACTTTTATTTTAGGAATATTGCCAACATGCTGACGCAGCGGCAATACCAATGTTGCGGGCAGGGCAAGCTGGCCTATTGGCAATTGTGTTGATTGCGCCTTGTTTTCAGGCGGATGTACGCCACCGTGGAAAGGAAAAATTTCCTTGGCCGATGACATCAATTGTTTAAGGCTGGATAGGCTAGCTAAATTTACGAGTGCATTCATATATGTTAAAGCTATTGTTGTTAAAACTGTTATTGTTAAAAATACTAAAGTTAAACAGCCGATTCAATTGCAAGACTGGTTATTGGCATACTTTTAATTGGAATCATGGGGTATTTCCACTTCCAATTATCGGGCGTTTCGCCAACGGTTTCCATACTGATGCAATCGACAGGGCATGGCGCCACGCATAGCTCGCAGCCTGTGCATTCACTGGCGATAATGGTATGCATGTGCTTGGCAGCGCCTAAAATTGCGTCCACCGGGCAGGCTTGAATACACAGTGTACAACCGATGCAAATTTCTTCATCAATAAAAGCCACTGATTTAGGCTTTTCTGCGCCATTTTCGGCGTTAAGCGGTTTGTATTCCATACCCATTAAATCGGCCAATAAGTGAACGCCAGCATCGCCACCAGGTGGGCATTGATTAATATCGGCGCGACCTTCTGCAATCGCCGTGGCATATGGCTTGCAGCCAGGAAATCCGCATTGACCGCACTGCGTTTGCGGCAAAATTGCATCAATGCGCGCAATTAATGGGTCGCCCTCCACCTTAAATTTAAGCGCAGCGTAGCCCAAAAAAGCGCCCAAAACCAAGGCTAGGCCTAACATGATGGTTAAAGCGATAAACATATTTGCAGTCGCAAATCTTTCATTGGTTGATGAGAATGTTAATTAGGTTGCTAATGAGTAAGTCGGTTTACGTCGCTGCGGATGACTTAATATTTATCTAAACCAGCAAAACCCATAAAAGCCAAACTCATGAGTGCAGCCGTAACCATCGCAATGGCCGAACCTTGAAATACTTTTGGCACATCGGCAGCCTCAAGCCGCTCGCGCATGCTGGCAAATAAAATGAGTACTAAACTAAAACCAACTGCGCCACCAAAACCATATAAGCCCGATTCTATTGGCCCGTGGCTTGATTGCGCGTTAAGTAAAGGAATGCCCAGCACCGCGCAATTAGTGGTAATCAGTGGCAAAAATATACCCAACATTTGATAGAGCGGCGGAAAGCTTTTTTCCATCACAATTTCGGTAAATTGCACCACGCCCGCAATCACTACAATAAATGACAGCGTACGCAGGTATTCAAGATGATACGGCTCCAGCCAATAATGGGTAATCGCCCAGCTAGTCATGCTGCCAATGGTTAGCACAAACGCGGTAGCCATGCCCATGCCGATAGACGCTTCAAGCTTTTTTGAAACGCCCATAAAAGGGCACAAACCCAAAATTTTAACCAGCACAATGTTGTTGACCAACACGGAACCCAGCAAAATCATAATATATTGATGTAAAGTTGTGGTCATAGTTTTTTTGCTATTTAAGTATTGGCATTATACTGCGATTTTAGCCAGTAACAACGCCAGCGGCGCGGCAAAATCAACCTAAATCAAACAGATGCGTTAATGATTAAAGTCGAGAATATACGCACTTTTTAATAGCATTAAAAATAATATTTTTAACAATTTTATGTTATTTGATTATATAGAAGCAATTTGCTAGCTCTTTAGTATGGGTTTTCGCATTAAGTCAAAGATTCGGTTAAAATGGCCGTATTAATTTTTTAAGTAGGTGCAAGTCATGTTAACAGGTAGTTTGGTCGCCATTGTTACGCCCATGTTTGAGGATGGCAGTTTAGATTTAGTTTCGCTGCGTGCATTAATTGATTGGCATGTGGCAGCTGGCACCGACGGCATTGTGATTGTGGGTACTACGGGCGAATCGCCAACGGTAGACCTTGCTGAGCATTGTTTGCTGATAAAAACCACGGTAGAGCATGTGAATGGCCGCATTAAAGTGGTTGCAGGTACAGGCGCCAATTCTACCAGCGAGGCAATTGAGCTGACAGCAAAAGCAAAAAGTCTAGGCGTTGATGCCTGTTTATTGGTTACGCCCTATTACAATAAGCCATCGCAAGAAGGCCTGTATCAACACTTTGCAGCCATTGCGGCAGCGGTAGATGTGCCGCAAATATTGTACAACGTGCCAGGGCGTACCAGTTGCGATATGAGCAATGACACCGTTTTGCGTTTAGCCGCCATTCACAATATTGTAGGTATTAAAGATGCAACAGGCAGCATAGAACGAGGCACAGATTTAATTTTGCGCGCGAAACAGATGGCTGAAATTGGAGATTTTGCCATTTACAGCGGCGACGATGCCACAGGAATGGCCTTAATGTTGCTTGGCGGACAAGGCGTGATTTCGGTAACCAGCAATGTTGCGCCCAAATTAATGCGTGAGATGTGCGCTGCGGCGATGGCGGGTAATGTTGCAAAAGCTTGTGAGATTAACGCACAGTTATTCGGGTTGCATCAAAAATTATTTATTGAAGCAAACCCTATCCCAGTTAAATGGGTATTGCAACAAATGGGTAAAATAAAGTCAGGCATTAGGCTGCCAATGGTCCATTTGTCGGCGCAGTATCACGATGGTCTGCATACAGCAATGCGCCAAGCCGGTATTAATGATTAGTTTAAATTTTAAAGCAAATGGTGGTTAACAATATGAAGCATATCAATTTGAAACAAACCAGTACGAAGCCAACCAATATAAAGTCAACTAGTATGAAACCAACCAGTATAAAAGATAACAGCGCAGCAAAAATGATTGTAGCAAGCTTGCTAACCATTTTGCTTAGCGCCTGCGATTCAATTCCATTTATTAACAATACCTCAGATTACAAAGGTGCAGGCCGCGCCAAGCCGTTAGAAGTGCCGCCCGATTTAACTGGCGTTAGCGCGAGTGATGCTTACAGCGTGCCTGGCGGCAGCACTTCTTATAATACGTATAGCCAAGGCCAAGAAGGCCAAGAGGCTGGCGTAGAAAAAATACTGCCAACATCTGATGGCGTGCGCATGGAAAAAGCCGGCGCACAGCGCTGGTTGGTGGTTAACGCACCTGCCGAGAAAATATGGCCAGTGGTGCGCGAGTTTTGGATAGACCAAGGTTTTGCGGTGCGGGTAGAAAATGCCGACACTGGCGTTATGGAAACTGAGTGGATTCAAGCCGATGCGATTAAAGCGGCAGAAGATAAGCGTAATGTGGGTCAAAAATTTGACCAATGGCTGGATAAACTGTCTGGGTTGGCCGATAGACGTAAATTTCGCACCCGTTTAGAGCGCGGCGAAAAAGATGGCTCGACCGAGATTTACATGACGCATCGCACAGTAAGCGGATCGCCAGATGATGGTAAAAATGAAATACAAACGCAATTGGGCAAAATTGATACTGGTTATCGCAGCGACGGCACGCCGTCAAACAAAACAGCAGAAGCCAATGACGCGGATTTAGATGTTGAATTGTTGCGCCGATTAATGGTGAAGTTGGGCATATCAGACAAGCAAGCGCAACAAATCGCGGCTAATCCAAATACTGAAAAGCGCGCAGAAGTCACTAAAGAAGCTGACAGCAGCGTAACCTTAACGTTAAGCGATCCGTATGATCGTGGCTGGCGCCGTGTGGGATTGGCGCTCGATCGTATTGGTTTTGTGACAGAAGATAAAGATCGCTCAAAAGGCATTTATTTTGTGCGTTATACCGATGTAGACATTGATGACAGCCCTACCAAGAAAAAAGGCTTGCTGGAGAGTTTGAAGTTTTGGGGCAAAGACGACCCTATCGTTGAGAATAAGTCTAAGCCAACAGACGAAAAAACGATTATTGATAAGCTAAAATTTTGGAAAGGTGACGATGGTAAAACTGACCCTTCTAAACAATATCGCATTCAGTTAATCGATGCAGATAAAGGAAAAACCCGCGTTAACGTGGTGGATGCCGACGGAAAAAATAATCGTAGCAGCACTGGCAACCGCATTATTGCTTTGTTATACGATCAACTAAAATAAGTAAACGGTATGCGTTTTGCATCATTAGGCAGCGGTAGCGCAGGCAACTGCCTAGTGGTAGAGCAAGCCAATACGCGGGTGTTGCTAGATTGCGGTTTTAGCACAAACGAAGTGCTGAAGCGTTTGCAAAAATTAGCGCTGGTGCCAGAACAAATCACTGGCATTTTGGTGACGCACGAACATGACGATCATGCCAAAGGCGCGTTTAAGTTTGCGGCCAAGTACAATACCCCCGTTTGGTTAACGCATGGCACGTTTAAAATGTGCCAGCGCTACCTGCCAGAAAACGCCAAACTGACTATCAATATCATCGATAGTCACAATCATTTTGAAATTCAAGAATTGAACATTACGCCATACCCCGTGCCGCATGACGCGCGCGAACCCACTCAATTTACTTTTAGTGATGGCCAGCACAAACTGGGCGTTTTAACGGATGCCGGCTCAACTACGCCGTATATCGAACAAATGCTTAGCGCTTGCGATGCCTTGGTGCTGGAATGTAATCACGATTTAACCATGCTAGAAAATGGCCCTTATGCATGGCCGCTTAAAAAACGTGTTGGTAGTCGATTAGGCCATTTAGATAATCAAACAGCGGCCGCATTACTAGCGCGGCTAGATAGTAGTAAGCTTAAGCACATTATAGCCGCACACTTAAGTGCAAAAAATAATACGCAGGAATTAGCCAAACAAGCTTTAAGCCAAGCGCTTAATTGCGAATGTGATTGGGTGGGCGTTGCCGAACAAGCAGAAGGATTTGCTTGGCGCAGTTTAAATTAGCAGGATTTTTAAAGTAATTTGACGTAACACTGTCAATAAAAAAGCCGACTAAAAGTCGGCTTTTTTTAAAGAAAATTAAATCTTATTTTTTTGAAGCATCAGCTGAGTCAGTTGCTGATTGCGCAGCTTGTTTAGCAGCTTCAGCAGCAGCGTCAGCTGTTTCAGCGGCATTCTCTTTAGCGCCTGAATCTGTTGCAGTTGTAACTGCGGTTGCAGCAGTTGCGGCAGTTTCTGATGCTTTTTGTGCTGCATCAGCAGCAGTACTTGCAGCAGCATCTGTTGGAACAGAAGCAGCAGCTGAAGCAGCTTCAGTAGCACTTTTTGCAGCTGCGGCAGCAGCATCAGTAGCTTGCTCAGCAGGCTTGTTACAAGCGGTTAATGAAAGTGCTAATAAAGCAGCTAATAGGGCGGAACGTATCATTTTTGTATCCTTAAATATTAATCTAAAATAAACCAGTTACGGCAGGCCACCTATAGCCCAACCGAATGCACCGAATTTTACCAGCAATAAAAAATAATTCCAGCATTTTTTGAGTTAATGTTGACAATTGCAGCATTAAATCGTTATTTTGCAACAATTTATCGCCAAAACATCATCAATTAGCTTAATTTAAATAGTTACTCCACTTTAATGATTAAGTTGGATTTTTGCCCACTAGCAGAATTTTGTAGGCCCAAAATTTTGTGACTCACATCATCATTGGTTTGCATCGATCCGCCAATATCTACCCAATCGCCAAGTTTCACGCGCAGGGTTGTCGATAACTCTTCAAAATCAACATAACCTTGACTGTTAAGTTTTGCAATGCGCGGCGTTATTTCCAGCTCTACTTGCTTGTTATTTGGGTTACCAACCGTGCGCGATCGCACCGCAAATCCTGTAGTCATTTCGCGCCAATCAACGGTTTTATCAATTTGGATGTATCGCCGCGTAATCGTCACCCATTCTTGCGTAAATGGCACAATTTGCCCCACTTTAATAAATGCGCGTTCGCCATCTAACACGCTAATAAATTGATTGCTATTTTGGCTAACGTTACTGCTATTACGCTCCACATCTACGCGGCCACTATTTGGCACGCTTGAATTTGATTGTCGCCTATCGTTGCCAACCGTCACCTTGCCCACTTTTACGGCGCCTGTTGCCTCTACGCGGTCTTGCTGCGTTTGCAGGTTGTTTGTACTTTTGACGGTAATTTTGCGATTGACTCTTTTTAAGTCTAAACTTGCAATCGTCGCCTCAATCTCTCGCATACGCTCAGGGTTGGCGCGAATAATGAGTTGATTATTCATACCGCTGGCCGCGCCATCTTGGCCCACCATCGGTGTGATGATTGGCAATAAATCTTTGGCAAACATATGCTGTAAGGTGATGATTTTAAAATCAGTTTCTGCAAAAGTGCTTTCTGCAAAAACACTTTTTGCAAAAACGCTTGCACTTAATAACAATACCCATAAGAATAATTTTTTCATTAATTTTTTTATCACTTTCCTTATAAACTCAAGATAAACTCAAGCTTTAAAACCCAACTTTATGACCCGGCTTTATAATCCCAATTTGCTTACTGAAACCGCTTCTGTCGTTTCATCCAGCAGTTCGTCAAATCGCATGCGCAAACTAGCGCATTCTTCTGCATCATCAAACGCAAATTTAAAACGCGCTTGATCAATATGAAAGCGGCGACAATAGTGCTGTTTATCGGCAATTACAAAGCAATCTTTGGCTATTTTTGCGGCATTACTGGTTTCATACACCGTTACTTTATGGCCATAAGTGCTTAATAAATCAAAAAATAGCGGGCATTTATTCACAAAAAAATCTGTATTTTGCAAAATAATCGTCAATTTACTCAATGGGTTGGCGCTTAAAAACTGTTTTATCAGTTCAAATCGGTGCGCGCTGGCGTAATCACCTTGCTTTAAATCTTGGTCAAAAATCAGCAGTTCATTAGTTGCGCGCGCAATCACCAAATCAAGCGCTGCACTGTAATTGCGCTCGCCCAATATAACGGTATTTGGTTTTAGTTCTGCGTCGCTCACGTTAACTCGATAAATCCCGATAAATAAGGTTCATAAAGTGCCTCTGCAAGCACCGCAAGACTATTGGGCGGCAGTACAGTGCCATTCAAGCAACGTTTATCTGCCAATTCGCGCATACAAGCCATGATCTCTAATGGCACTGTTAGCTTTTCTCCATTAAGATAAAAAGCATTCTGCGTAAATAATAATTGCGATTTTAAACTTAACTGTACTTTTTTTTCATGCAGATTTTCAGAGAGATTTTCGGCCAGAGTTTTGGCTAATTTTTTAGTAAATACGGCCAGCGAAATCTCAATGGGCGCATCAAAATATACATGGGCTTTTGGCTCGGATAAATAATGGCCTAAAAAGTCGGCAATGTCATCGTTCTTCCAAGTAATGCCGCTGAGAGCCTCATAGATATTGGTGGCAAACGCATCAGAAATTTCACCCGCATTTTCTTGCACGGTTAAATTAGGGTCTGTATATCGGCCTTGCAAGCCAGCATTTTCTGGCAATTTATCTTGCAAAAAGCTTAAAAATTCATGCGCTAATTCTTGGTAACTCGGCGCGCGAAAACCTATCGAATAAGTCATGCAATCGTCGGACATCGACGTGCCGCAATGCGCGATATGCGGCGGTAAATACAACATATCGCCTGCTTCCAAAACCCATTCTTGCTCTGGCGTAAAGTTTTTTAGCAATTTTAATGGTGCATTTTCAACTAAACTAAAATCTTTTTGGTTAGATAGTTGCCACTTGCGCTGTCCTGCGCCTTGCAGCAAAAACACATCGTAAGAATCAATATGCGCGCCAATGCCGCTGCCTTTTGGCGCATAAGAAATCATTAAATCGTCTAGCCGCGCGTGAGGAATAAAATTAAATTGTTGCAATAAATCAACCGCTTGCGGCATGTGATGATTGATATTTTGCACCAAAATCGTCCACAGATTGTTTTTAAGCTTGAGGTGTTTAGCAAAGTCAGGCTCTTCAAGCGGGCTGTTTTGCACTTGCCATTTGCCATTTTTTTGTGTGATTAACCGCGCTTGTGCGTCTTCATCTGTCGCTAAATCCATCAGCTCTTGCGGCGTTAAAAAGTTTTTAAAGTTTGGAATCGCTTGGCGTATAAGCAGCGGTTTTTTTTGCCAATATTCGGCCAAAAATTGCGTGGGCGTTAAATTGTTAAGCAAGGCTAGTGATTGATTATTGTTTGGCGACATAGGGTTATAGTTTAATCGGGTTTACCGCAATAATCACAATTTATTTATGCGCCGATTGCACCAAAATACAAGCAGGTATATAGTTAAATTTATAGTTAAAATTTAATTCAAAATGATTAAAATTTGGGAGTTTTTCACATGAACAAACCAGTCGATTTGAGCATAACCACCCATCACGGCGCTTGCCCGCACGATTGCCCCGATACTTGCAGCATGGTTTTTCATGTTAAAGACGAAGCATTAATTGCCGTTACTGGCAATACCGAACACCCAATGACCCGCGGCGGGCTTTGCGTTAAGCTTAAAGATTACGAAAAACGCCATTATCACCCCGACCGTTTGTTATACCCCATGAAACGCGTAGGGCCAAAAGGCAGCAAACAATTTGCACGCATTAGCTGGGATGAAGCGCTTGATACGATTGTGGAAAAATGGCAAGCAATCATCAAAACAGACGGCCCGCGGGCGATTATGCCCGCCAGTTATTTGGGCAACCAAGGCTTGGTGCACGGCCTTAACGGCGGCGACGCATTTTTTAACAAATTAGGCGCTACGGTTTGTGAGCGCACATTTTGCGGCGAAGGCTCTTGCACAGCATGGTTATTGACGGTTGGGCCAACGGGCGGGGTAGATCCTGAAAGTTTTATTCACTCTAAATACATTATTATTTGGGCATGCAATTCGGTCAGCACCAATTTGCATCACTGGCACATTGTCCATGAGGCGCAGAAAAAAGGCGCAAAAGTGGTGGTGATTGACAGCTACGCCAGCAAAACCGCCAAAGAGGCCGATTGGCACCTTGCACCAAAACCTGGCACCGACGGCGCGTTGGCGATGGCGATGATGCATGTGATTATTGAAGAAAACTTGGTTGACCAAGATTATGTGGATAATTACACGCATGGTTATGCCGAGCTTAAAGCCCGCGCCAAAACCCGCACCCCAGAATGGGCAGAGGAAATTACAGGCATACCAGCTGCCGATATTCGCCAATTAGCGCGTGAATACGCCTCCACTCCGCCTGCCGCAATCCGCATGGGTATTGCCTTAGAGCGCAATTATGGCGGCAGCCAAGCTATTCGCGCCGTGAGTTGTTTGCCTGCGCTAATCGGCGCTTGGCGGCATGTTGGCGGCGGCGTGTTGCAAATGCCCATTTGGGAGCATCCGTACGATTTTATGGCAATGTGCCGCCCCGATTTAATTCCAGAAGGCACGCCTGTTGTGAATATTCTGCAGCTTGGCCGCGCGCTGATTGGTGAAACCAAGCTGGAAACGCCTATAAAGTCACTCATGGTGTGGAACACCAACCCAGTCACGCAATCGCCCGAAACCGACAAAATTGTGAAAGGCCTGATGCGTGAAGATTTATTTACCATTGTCGCTGACCATTTTATTTCGGATACCGCCGCGTATGCCGACATCATCCTGCCAGCCGCCATGGGCGCCGAGCAAGAAGATATTATCGTGTCATGGGGACATTTTTACTTAACCTACAATGCCAAATGTATTGAGCCGCCGGGCGAGGCAAAACCGAATAACGATATTTTTCGCGCCTTGGCCAAACGTTTGAGCTTTACCGAGCCGCAATTTAGCATGAGTGATGCCGAGCTTTTAGAAAAATATATCAACTGGAACGCGCCTGTTTGCGATGGTATTGACATGGCCTACATGCGCGAGCACGGCTATGCGCGGCTGAAAGTCGGCACAAAAGACGACCGCGCACCGCACAAAAACGGCAACTTTCCTACGCCCACAGGCAAGGTAATGTTTTTGATTGAGGGTGCCAAAAATTTCGTCGCTGGGCCTTTCCGCCAAATGTATGACGGCTTTCAACCGGGCCAAGATTTAGACCCGCTGCCCGATTATTTGGTCTCGCGCGAATCAGCAGCAACTAATCCAGAATTGGCCAAAAAATATCCACTTAGTATTATTTCGCCCAAAAGCCATGCTTTTTTAAACAGCTGCTACGGTAATGTTAATGAAAAAATTAAAATACAAGGTGAACAATTTGTATTGATTAATGCGGCGGATGCCACTAAACGCGGCGTTAAAGAGGGTGCAAAAGTAAAAGTGTTTAATGACCGCGGCGCCTTCGTTGGCGTAGCCAAAATTACCGATGATGTGAATGCAGGCATTGTGGTGGCGTCGCTGGGCTATTGGCGGCAACTCAACAACGGCACGGTCAATTGTATTAGCTTGGCGGAGTTTGGGGATATGGGGAATTCAGCGAGTTTTAGTGATAATTTGGTGGAAGTAAAATTGGGGTAGATAGTTTGCTTAAAACCTGGCTTCAAACACTCACTGATGCTGAAACCAAAACTTTTAAAAATGAGTTTTGGTTAAAACATAATCACGACCTAAATAATGGAGAATTCTGGGCTGATAGAATTAAAAAACTTACTAATAACCCAACCGCTCGACTACAGTTAGCAATTGATAATTTACCTCTTCCAGCAGCTTTTAGGGAGGCGTTAATAGCAATTCGTGCGCTAATACGATTAAAACGCTCGAAATCCGAAATTTATGAAGACGAAATAACACTACTTTATTTTTTAGCAGCAATTCATTCATTTCCAGTGCCATATTCAGAAGTTTTAAAAGAGCCTGGTTTTAACGTGATTCAAAGTATGCCAGGTGATGTGTTTAAAAATCTACCATTCACGTACAAGGAATTGGGATACGAAAACTTAATTTTATTAAAAAAAACGGACATAAAGTTTTTAATTGAACTTTGGGGTGAGCCAGAACAACACTCAACATTAAACAGAATACATAATCATTTGTGGCGTGAGTATGAATTAAAACTTAAAACCCTTCGCTACATAAGACATAAAGAGCAATTGGATTCCTATTTGAAAATGCTAAAACCAGAAGGTGACTTAAAACAGCTCGGCATAGTAGGGCGGATAAATGTCGCGATATCTGCCGCATCTAAAACTATTTTTCGCCACTAGGCGAGGTACTTTATTTTGCTTGTCCAAAATAAAGTACCCAAACAAAAAGACACCCCCTGCCGCTTATTCCCTACGCTGCTTTAAAAAGTTGGGCGCTGCGGAACTCGCGCTTTCAGCGCTCAGACAGTCCTCGCTCAAAACCCCCCAACTTTTTAAATCATCACAGGCGCGGCAGCAGGGGATATAACGTCAAAAGCAAGCCATGCAAATGCTAGCATTGTTTATTTAATGCAAAAATTTTACAAATTCCGTCATTCTGAGCGCAGCGACAGAATCCAGCAGTTAAGTACTTGGGGCGAAACTTAAAAACTGGATTCTGTCGCTGCGCTCAGAATGACGATTGTGAGGAATTTTTTGTGTTATTCGCGTTCATAAAAGCACTTCATCTTAATTAAAATCTCAACATTATGTATGAACCAAAATTCTTTTTGCTTGCCATTTTGTTGGCTTTTTTTTGCAATATTAACGCCACATTTGCAGAAGATAGCGCAATTTATCAGCAATTTGCGCCAACGGCAGAGGGCACGGGCAAGGTGTATATGGGGCGCGAGATTGCGCATGTAATGGGTTACCAAGGGGCGTCGTGGTTAGAGCGCGAAGTGCGCGAGAAAGAGGAGCGCACAGATATTTTGGTGAAATCGCTTAACTTGCAAAGCGGCATGACGATTGCCGATGTAGGTGCGGGCACTGGGTATTTATCGCGCCGCATGGCCGACAGTATTGGCGCGCAGGGCACAGTTTA
>JACMNB010000020.1 GCA_014378845.1 Methylotenera sp.
CCAGTTAAGCGTTGCAGGCGCATTTGCAAAATTTCTTGCGCTTGCACGTCGCTCAGTTTGTAGCCGCTTGGTGTCAAACCAAAATCAACACTTAAACCTTCAGGACGTGACGCTTCCATCGCAGCACGTTTCAGCATTTCTTCAACCACGCCAGACTTCCAAGTTTTTGCCATCAGGCTCACTTTGGCTTCTGGCGGTGTTGGCGCAGCTTTAATCAGCGCAATCATTTCATCCACGTTGGCCAGCGCAACCGCTAAACCTTCCAACACATGGCCACGCGCACGGGCTTTTTTCAGCTCAAATACGGTACGACGTGTAACCACTTCGCGACGATGACGTAAGAAAGCTTCCAACATTTGTTTTAAATTTAATAAACGTGGCTGACCGTCTAACAAGGCCACCATATTCATGCCAAACGTGTCTTGTAGCTGCGTTTGTTTATATAGATTATTCAGCACAACTTCGCCAATTTCGCCGCGTTTCAGCTCAATCACCACGCGCATGCCAGATTTATCCGATTCATCACGTAAATCAGAAATACCTTCGATTTTCTTCTCGTTAACCAACTCAGCGATTTTTTCAACGAAGGTTTTTTTGTTCACTTGGTATGGTAACTCGTCGACGATTAAGGCCTGACGCCCACCCGCTTTATCCATATCTTCAAAATGGGTGCGTCCGCGCATCACGACACGGCCACGTCCAGTGCGATAACCTTCTTTTACGCCAACCGTACCGTAAATAATACCCGCAGTCGGAAAATCTGGAGCTGGTACGAGATCGATTAGCTCTTCAATGCCTGTCTCAGGATTTTTAAGCAGTGCAAAACAGGCATCTAATACTTCATTAATATTATGTGGCGGGATATTCGTCGCCATACCCACAGCGATGCCGCTGCTGCCGTTAATCAGCAGGTTAGGAATGCGCGCTGGCATAATCAGCGGCTCATGCTCGCTACCATCGTAGTTAGGGCCAAAATCGACGGTTTCTTTGTCAATATCGGCCAATAATTCGTGTGCGATTTTTGACATGCGAATTTCGGTATAACGCATTGCCGCAGCGTTATCGCCATCGACAGAACCAAAGTTACCCTGACCATCGACCAACATATAGCGCAAACTAAAGTCTTGCGCCATCCGCACAATGGTGTCATACACCGCAGTGTCGCCGTGCGGGTGGTACTTACCAATCACATCACCCACAATACGCGCAGATTTTTTATACGGCTTGTTGTAATCGTTGCTAAGCTCGTGCATGGCAAATAACACGCGACGATGTACTGGTTTTAAACCATCACGCACATCAGGTAGCGCGCGGCCTACAATTACGCTCATAGCGTAATCGAGGTAACTTCTACGCATCTCGTCTTCTAGAGAAATCGGTAGGGTTTCTTTGGCGAACTGGTCGGGCGAATTATTTGCTGGCGGTTTATCCATTAATTACTTCCGTCGTGATTTCTGATTAGATTTCTCAGTCAAGCTTCATTACAAAAATTCTAATTGTCTTATAGAATTGGTGTAAAAATTAAGCGTTTTCCGAGAGTGTATTTTAGTTATTTTAAGAGCCAAATTTTAACACGATTACACCCGTAAAACACGCGTTTTGCGCCGATTCAATGGTGAATTTGGTGATAAATTTTTATGCACTTTGTTATGATGTGAAGCGCTTAAAATAGTCTTGAATCAGCTGGAATTGTTAAGAGAAGATTTGAATTAATCTAAAAGGTGTCAAGTGGGTTTCTTGCACACCATGAAAAAGTGCAATTTGGTGCGCAAAACAAATCATTTTGCACACCCTACCTCGCTAAAAATGTCACACCAATCGTGTGAATCATCCAAATTGGAGCTCCATTATATTCAAACAAAAGTATTAAAATAATGGTAATTGGCATGTGCTCTGCAAAGTTGCAATGTGAACGTATGGCGCTTTGAAGCTTAAACACGCCATCATCTCTCAACTTTACTTTATTGGCACGTCGCTCTCTAATAACGTTAAAAGCCAACCAAACTAACAATAAACCGCTCAAACACGCATAAATACTGGTGTGCATTAATGGCTCCCTACAACCGCAAATCCGATTTCAAATCATCCACATGCTCTAAACCCACGGCAATACGAACCAAGCTATCTCTGATGCCCGCTTCTGCCCGCGCTTCAGCTGTAATGCGGCTATGCGTAGTGGTAGCTGGGTGGGTGATGGTGCTTTTTGCATCGCCTAAATTTGCAGTAATTGAAATGAGCTGTGTAGCGTCAATCAGCGCCCATGCGGCTTGTTGCGGCGTTTGACTTGCTTTTGGCTTTACTTCAAAGCTTACTATCCCACCACCACTGGTTTGTTGTTTTAAAGCCAAGGCATATTGCGGATGTGAAGCTAAGCCTGGGTAATACACGCGTGACACTTGCGGTTGTGCTTCTAGCCATGTGGCAAGGGCTAACGCGCGGCTGGAATGCGCTTCCATGCGCACAAACAAGGTTTCTAGCCCTTTTAAAAATACCCACGCGTTAAATGCACTCATGGTGACACCTGCGGTGCGCAAAAATCCATAAACTGGCTCCATTAACGCTTTACTGCCAAGCACCGCCCCCCCTAGGCACCTGCCCTGCCCATCAATATATTTAGTTGCAGAGTGAATGATAATATCCGCGCCAAGTTCTAGCGGGCATTGAATCGCAGGGGTACAGAAGCAGTTATCCACCACCAAATGCGCGCCAGCTTGGTGCGCAATGTCAGCTAAAGCTTGAATATCACACACTTCTGTTAACGGGTTTGACGGCGTTTCGACAAAAAACAGCTTGGTTTTTGGGGTAACCGCAGCTTGCCATTCGGTTACATTGGTTTGAGAAACAAACGTTACTTGCAAACCCCAGCGCTTTAAAATATTGCCAAACAATTGCGTAGAAGTGCCAAAAATGCTGCGTGACGATACAATATGCTCGCCAGCGCTGCATAAAGCCATCACCGTAGCTAAGATGGCCGACATGCCGCTAGACGTCGCCACGCATTGCTCTGCGCCTTCTAAAGCCGCCAGTTTATTTTGAAACATAGTGACGGTTGGGTTGGTAAAGCGCGAGTAAATATTGCCCGCCTCTTGTCCGCCAAAGCGCGCCGCAGCTTGTGCGGCGCTATTAAATCTGAAGCTAGAGTTTAAAAATAAGGCTTCTGAATTTTCGCCAAACGCGGTCATTTCGCTACCCGCGCGCACGCTTAGGGTTTCGGGATGGTATTGATTGTTTTTTATTTCTTTCATGCAATGTCCTTTGTATTCATCAACCACCCCTCTCCCATGCAGTCGCGCACCCTCTCCCGCCTGCTGGCGAGGGTTCTCAAGTTTGCACCACACAGCCAATTGGCTTGCCTGATGTCTTAATTTTGGGCATTAAAAACCCGTTAAAGCTTGCGCTAAAACGGGTTCTTTGGGACTCTCGCTTTAGCAGAATTTATTATGCGCTCGCAAGCTGAGTAAGGCTTTGTTTAAAGTTGGCCACTCAAATCAGCGCAATTCCATTAAACGTCTTAAATAAAGTAATGTCAAGTAAATTTGCAAGCCCATACAAACCCGCAAGCCCGAGCACGCCAAGCACCTTAAGCACTTCTTTTTGCTTTTCTGCCAAACCAACCCATAAGGGCAAACGCAAAAGCCGCTCTGAAAGATTATTGGTATTTTTCATATCGCCATGCGCACGGGCAAATTTTCTGCCCGCAGGTGCGCTATGTAAGGGAATATAATGAAAAACGGGGTGAATATCTTGTGCTTTAAATTTTGCAATAAGCTCTGTGCGCTGCTTAAGTGAATCGAGCAAAATATAATACATATGTGCATTATGCTGGCATTGCGCAGGAACAATCGGGCGGCGTAAATCGCCTTTTTTTTCTAAATCTTCAAGCGCGTCGTGATAAATCTGCCATTTTTTCATGCGCCTTTCGGTAATGTAGTCGGCTTGTTCCAACTGAGCGAATAAAAATGCAGCAATGTCTTCACTGGGCAAATAAGAAGAACCTACATCTTGCCATGTATATTTATCTACTTGGCCACGATAAAATTGGCTGCGGTTGGTTCCTTTTTCGCGAATAATTTCAGCGCGCGCGGCAAATTGCGCATCATTAATTAAAATGGCGCCGCCCTCTCCCGAAATGATGTTTTTAGTTTCGTGAAACGAATAGCAACCAATGTGGCCAATTGCACCTAAAGCCTTGCCTTTATAGCGCGCCATTATGCCTTGAGCAGCGTCTTCTATCACTAATAAATTGTGCTTTTTAGCAATTGCCATAATGGTGTCCATCTCACAAGCCACACCAGCGTAATGAACGGGGCAAATGGCTTTTGTGCGGGAGGTGATAGCAGCTTCAATTAAATTTTCATCAATATTGAGCGTGTCTTCGCGAATATCAACAAAAACTGGCACGCCGCCGCGTAATACAAAAGCATTGGCTGTTGATACAAAAGTATAAGAAGGCATAATGACTTCATCGCCTGGTTGAATATTGGCAAGAATTGCGGCCATCTCTAACGCTGCAGTGCAAGAATGCGTGATTAAGGCTTTTTGTGTGCCCGTCTGATGCTCTAGCCAAGCAGAGGATTTTGCAGTGAATGTGCCATCGCCTGAAAGGTTGCCCTCTTTATGAGATTGCTGAATATAGTCAAGTTCGTTACCAGTTAGGTAAATTTTGTTAAATGGAATCATCTAGTATTAGAGTTTTAATTGTTTTAAAGTTTGGCCTATATTAAAGCATTGCCATCATAGTGGGTATAGCCTTGTTAGGCCAAATTACAATACGCTTGCACTTAACTATTAATACAAAATCTGTTACCGCGTTTAATCTAGCTCAAGCGTTTCATAATCATTAAGCTCGCTATCAATTAAATTTAAATCCATCTGCGTACTGGCATTAGCCGGTTTTTGCTTTTTGCTTAAATCGCCGCGCGCAGATTCGATGCGATTTAAGTAAGCAGCATCGATATCGCCAGACACATACTGGCCATTAAAACAGCTGCAATCAAAATTGGCAATTTTAGGGTTGCTTAATTTAATGTCATTGACCAAGTCATCTAAATCTTGATAAATAAGTGCGTCTGCGCCAATTTCTTTGCAAATTTCGTCATCTGTTCTACCCGTTGCTAAAAGTTCATCGCGGCTGGGCATATCGATGCCATATACGTTGGGAAAGCGCACTGGCGGCGCGGCTGAGGCAAAGTAGACTTTATTTGCGCCTGCGTCACGCGCCATTTGGACAATTTGTTGCGATGTAGTGCCGCGCACAATAGAGTCATCCACTAATAAAACGTTTTTTCCTTTAAATTCAATGCCAATTGGGTTCAATTTTTGACGTACCGATTTTTTGCGCAGCGCCTGACCTGGCATAATAAATGTGCGGCCAATGTAGCGATTTTTTATAAAGCCTTCGCGATAATCTAGCCCCAGTTCAATGCCCACTTGCAAGGCGCTTGGGCGGCTAGTGTCGGGAATTGGAATCACCACATCGATTTTTAAATGCGACCAATCGCGTTTAATTTTTTGCGCTAAACTCATGCCCATGTCTAAGCGCGTTTGATACACCGAAACGCCGTCAATCACCGAATCTGGGCGCGCTAAATAAACATATTCAAAAATACAAGGGTTTAGCTTTGGGTTTTCTGCACATTGTCGGCTAAAAAAATTGCCATCCATATCAATAAAAACCGCTTCACCAGGTTCAACATCACGAATCATCTTAAAGCCTAATACATCAAGCGCAACACTTTCTGACGCGACGATATACTCAGTACCTTTATCGGTGTCTAGCTTACCAATCACTAGCGGGCGAATGCCATTGGGATCACGAAAAGCCAACAAACCAAAGTTGGCTATCATAGCCACTACCGCATACGCACCTTTGCAGCGCTTATGCACGCCAGCCACTGCCTCAAACGCCATATCGGTATTGAGTACGGCGTTGCGTGAGGTTTTTTCAATTTCGTGCGCCAGCACATTCAATAGCACTTCAGAATCGGAACTGGTATTAATGTGACGTAAATCTTGGCGAAACATTTCAGATTTTAATTGTTCCGAATTAGTTAAGTTACCGTTGTGACCCAGCACAATACCAAAAGGCGAATTCACATAAAAAGGTTGTGCCTCTGCCGCGCTTGATGAGCCTGCTGTGGGGTAACGCACATGGCCAATACCCACGTTGCCAACTAAGCTCCGCATGTGGCGCGTTTGAAAGACATCTTTCACCAAGCCATTGTTTTTATGCATAAAAAAGGTGTTGCCATCACAGGTAACAATGCCAGCAGCATCTTGCCCGCGATGCTGTAGCACCAGCAAGCCGTCGTACAGCAACTGATTGACAGGGTTTTTACCAACAATGCCTAATATTCCACACATATGGCTTGCAATCCTAAAAAGTGAACACTTAAATGCTGAGAATGAGACTAAAATGCAGCTTAGTCATATTTTACGTGCTTTGCCACTGTTTGCGGCACCAGCGGTAACATTGATTTTACTAACGCTTCTAATGGCGAGCTAAACATCGCATTCGTCCAACGTGCATCTTTTGGAAAATTAGTTAAACCCGCTAAAAATACCAACACACATACTATCAGCAAACCTCGCGCAAAACCAAACAATGCACCAATGCCCCGATTAAGCCAATTAAGCTCGATTTTTTTGATGACGCCAGAAAGCGCAATGCATAATAAACTAGCAATAAGCAGCACCGCCAAAAACAAAATAACAAATGCCGCCAATGTTTTAAGCTGCTCGCTTGGAATTTCAGCTGGCAATAAAGGAATTAACTGGCTTGCATAGGTTTTTGCCACGTAAAAAGCCGCAAGCCAACCCGCAATTGCTAATACCTCACGCACCGCACCGCGCATAATACTAACGATAATTGAAATGCCAATGATGAGTAATACGCCGTAATCAAAACTAGTCATATCGCGCAAATACCTGCCAATAATTTTCTTGCAATCTATCGATCATCCAACTAGCTGGCCCTATGTTAACAGTATGTGGGCATAAAAATAACGCCCATCATTGACTAACCACCATACCTGTTAAACCCGCGTCTTTAATGTTTTCTAATGCAATAGCGGCTTCATTTCTATCTTTAAATAATTGTGTGCGCAAGCGTATTTTTTTTCCTTTAGCCGTATCAATTTTTTCAGTTTGCGATTTGTAACCTAAATCACTCAATTTGCCTTGCAACTGTTTGACATTGGCTTCATCAGAAAATACACCAACTTGCACATAAAAACGATGCGAGATTTCAACTTTTGGTTTAACAGTATCCATAGGCTGCACTTCTTTGGCTGGTGCAGATTTGGCTGGCGTAGGCATTTCATTTTGTTCTGCCGCGGCTTCTGTGTCGGCTATTTGCGCTGCGGGTTCGCTAGGTTCTGGTTTAGTTTCGGTTTTTGAATTGGTAGTAGGTATAGGTGTAGTTTCGGAACTCGGCAAAGCTTGCGATGCAGGTTCGGCTGGCACAATGTTAGAGTCAAAATCACCCGGCGCAGTTGGCGTTATTGTTTGTTGCTCGCCAGGCAGGCTAATGGTAATTTTGTCTTGTGGACTAGTTGCGGCGCGGTTTTTTAAAATCATTGGCAATACAATAATCATCAATAAAACCAATGCGATGGCACCGACTAAACGGCGGCGTGCGCGCTTTTTTAGATTTAACTCTTGTTCGCCAACTGTTTCTTTTTGCATGAAATTGCCTTTAACAACTGCGCTGTTAACATGCGCTATAAATTTAGAGCTTAATGTTTATATCTGCAATTGCATCAGCAACTGTATAAAACGAACCAAATACCACTATTCTATCATTTTTATTGGCTTCTATACAGGCTGCAGCTAGCGCAGTTGTTACGTTGGCAAACAGATGCACTGGTTTTTTGACGGCTTGCCCATTGAGTGCAAGTTGTAAATCTAAGGCTTTTGCGCCGCGTATTGCATCAATATCGGCCACATACCAAGCGTCTATTTGCGATTTAACGGCGCTAACCACGCCATTAACATCTTTATCATTCAGCATGGCAAATACGGCCAATGTTCTACCTTTGCAAGGCATGTTTTGTAAATTATGCGCGAGTGATTTGGCCGCTTGCGGGTTATGCGCCACATCTACAATGATGTGTGGGTTAGCACTAATTTTTTGAAAGCGGCCAGCTAGATTAACTTGGGTAAAACCTTGATTAATACTGGCTGGCGAAGCAGGTAAGCTATCTTGTAAGTGTGCAATCGCTTGCAGAGCACTGGCTGCGTTATTGGCTTGAAAATCACCAGTTAAACCTAAATCGGGCAAGTCAATTTGCGAGTTGCCCGCGACATATTGCCAGCCTTTTGCTAGCTTGTTGATTGAAAAATCGCGATTAATTAAGGCTAAATCCGCGCCGATGTTTTCGGCATAATCAAGCAAACTTTGCGGAGGATTTTCGTCGCCGCAAATGGCTAATGTCTTGGCACGAAATATTCCCGCTTTTTCAAGGCCGATTTTCTCGCGCGTATCACCTAAATATTCCATGTGGTCCAAATCAATCGCGGTAACAATCGCGCAGCTGGGTTCAAATATATTGACTGCGTCTAACCTGCCGCCTAGGCCAACTTCTAAGATAACAATATCTAATTGTTGGCGACAAAAATGCCACATGGCGGCTAGCGTACCCATCTCAAAATAGGTTAAAGCGACATTGCCTCGCGCTGCCTCAACCGCTGCAAATGCCGCGCACAAGTCGTCATCTGAAATGGCTTTTAAATTGACACAAACGCGCTCGTTATACCGAATAAGGTGGGGTGAGGTGTAGCAGCCTACGCGGTAGCCTGCAGAGGTGTAAACGTGATTTAACATTGCGCAAACCGAACCTTTGCCATTGGTACCAGCGACGGTAATAATGGGGAAGTTTGGTTTTAATGCAAGCTTATCTGCGACAACTTGCACCCTGTCCAAACCCATTGCAATCGATTTGGGATGTAAGGATTCAATGTAAGCTAACCACTGCGCTGCGCTGCTAGGTTTAGGCTTTGCTTTAGGATTTGCTTTAGGTTTAGCAACAGTCACGTTTTATTGAGCGCAAAACAAAAACACGTTATGCTGCTTTTGGTATTCGCATTAAGTTAGATAATAAATTAGCTAATTTTTGACGCATTTCACGCCGATCCACAATCATATCGACTGCGCCATGCTCTACCAAAAATTCTGCACGCTGAAAGCCCTCTGGCAAGGTTTCGCGCACGGTTTGCTCAATCACACGCGGGCCAGCAAACCCAATTAATGCGTTAGGTTCGGCAATAATAATGTCACCCAACATGGCAAAACTGGCCGATACCCCGCCCATGGTTGGGTCAGTTAACACCGAAATATAGGGCAAGCCAGCTTGTGCTAGCTTGGTTAGCGCTGCACTGGTTTTAGCCATTTGCATAAGCGATAGCAAGCCTTCTTACATCCGCGCACCGCCACTGGCCGATATGCAAATAAATGGTACTTTGTTTTTAATCGCCGCATCTACACCGCGCACAAAGCGCTCACCCACCACCGATCCCATTGAGCCGCCCATAAATTTAAACTCAAATGCCGCTACCACCACTGGCAGGCCAAGAATGTTGCCCTGCATGACGATAAGCGCGTCTTTCTCGCCACCCTCTTTTTGCGCCGCTTTCATGCGATCGACATAACTTTTACTATCTTTAAATTTCAGCGGATCAATTGGCTCTATATTTGCACCAATTTCTACATGCTCTTTTGTCGTATCCAGCAATTGAGTTAATCGCTGCCGCGCGCCTATACGGTTGTGGTGGCTACATTTGGGGCAGACTTCTAGGTTGTCTTCCAAATCGGTTCTATAAAGAACTGTCATGCACGAATCGCACTTGCTCCACAAGCCTTCTGGCACGTTTTTCTTTTGCACAGAGCCCACAACACGCTTAATTTTTTGCGGAAGTTTATCTAGCCAACTCATCAGTTACCCCTTTACGAAACTACTTTTATGTTTAAGCATCAATTGTAGCGCGCAATTCGTGCATCAAGGCGCTAATGTTGGCGATTAAATTATCATCATTCGAGTCTTCAATAGTCGTCACCATGCGGCTACCCACCACTACTGCATCGGCAAATGCGGCCACATTTTTTGCGGTTGCGGCATCTTTTACGCCAAAACCCACGCCAATAGGCAAATTGGTTTTAGTGCGAATCTCTGCCACACGGGCTTTTACTTGCTCTACATCTAAGTTGGCAGCGCCCGTCACGCCTTTTAGCGACACGTAATACAAAAAACCGCTGGCTTGATTTACAATTAAACTCACGCGCGCAGCATCTGACGTTGGAGACAGTAAGAAAATACTATCCATGCCGTTAGCCTGCAAACCCGCAATAAATTCGGTGCATTCTTCTGGCGGATAATCGACCGTTAATACGCCATCTACGCCTGCTATTTTGGCCGCTTGGGTAAATGCAGCTTGACCCATCGCCTCAATTGGATTGGCGTAACCCATTAATATAATTGGGGTTGTTGTGTCAGTTGTGCGAAACTCAGCCACCATATCTAACACATTTTTTAAGCCTACCTTATGTTGTAAAGCGCGCTCACTGGCGCGTTGAATCACTGGGCCATCAGCCATTGGGTCAGAAAATGGAATGCCCAATTCAATCATATCGGCACCTGTTTTAACCAACGCGTGCAGTAAATTAACGGTATGTTTTGGATGCGGGTCGCCCGCGGTAATGTATGGAATTAAAGCTTTTTTGTTGTTCGCTTTAAGGGCGGAAAATACGGTTTGGATGCGTGACATAAAGTGTGTATTGTTAAACTGATTATCGAAAATGCATATTAAAAATGCAAAGCGCTAAATAGTACAAGGCGTAAGGGAAAAATAAACGCGCAGCATATGGGGTATATGCAAGTGTTTATTTTTTGTGAAATAACGCAGTAATATAACGCGATTTGCATTTCTAGAGTGTGATGTTGGCTAGTTTGGCCACGGTATTAATATCTTTATCACCACGACCTGAAAGATTAACCAAAATAATCTGGTCTTTACGCATGGTTTTGGCCATTTTTTCGGCATGTGCAAGCGCATGACTCGATTCTAAAGCGGGAATAATGCCTTCTGTTCGACATAAGCTGTGAAACGCAACCATCGCTTCATCATCGGTAATGGCTACATATTCGGCGCGTTTAATGTCTTTTAACCAAGCGTGTTCTGGACCGACGCCAGGGTAATCGAGGCCGGCCGAAACAGAGTGCGTTTCAATAATATTGCCATCATTATCTTGCATTAAGTAGGTGCGATTGCCGTGCAATACGCCAACGGGGCTGTTAGCAGTTAATGGCGCAGCGTGCATACCTGTTTCTAAGCCGTGTCCAGCTGCCTCTACACCAATTAAGCGCACATTCGGCACATCAATATACGGGTAAAAAATACCCATGGCATTAGAGCCGCCGCCGACGCAAGCCACTACTGCATCTGGCTGGCGCCCAACCATTTCCTGCATTTGTTGCTTAGCTTCAATTCCAATAATCGCTTGAAAATCACGCACCATCATTGGGTAAGGATGCGGCCCTGCGACTGTGCCAATAATATAAAACGTGTTTTCAATATTAGTCACCCAATCGCGCATGGCCTCGTTAAGCGCGTCTTTAAGTGTTTTAGAGCCGCTAGTCACAGGCACGACGGTTGCGCCTAACAATTTCATGCGAAACACATTAGGCGCTTGGCGTTTAACGTCCTCAGAGCCCATATACACCACGCACTCTAAGCCTAAGCGCGCCGCGATGGTGGCTGTCGCCACACCATGTTGGCCTGCGCCAGTTTCAGCAATTACGCGTGGCTTGCCCATCCGTTTTGCCAGTAAAGCTTGGCCAATTGTATTGTTAACTTTGTGCGCGCCAGTATGGTTTAAATCTTCGCGTTTTAGGTAAATTTGTGCACCGCCAACCTTATTAGACCAACGGGCTGCATGATAAACAGGGCTTGGGCGACCCACAAAGTGTTTTAAATCATACGCATATTCAGCTAGAAACTCAGCATCATAACGATATTTTTCGTACATTAAGCGTAGTTCTTCCAGCGCCTCGACCAATGTCTCGGCCACAAATGTACCGCCAAATTGGCCAAAGTGACCTCGCTCATCGGGCATGTCATAGCGCTGATTAATACTGTCTTGCATCATTCACTCCTAGATTCTTTTACCGCCCGCATCAATGCGGCAATTTTTGCAGCATCCTTAATGCCTTTTGTTGATTCCACCCCGCCGCTCACATCAACTGCATAAGGCCTCACTTGCGTAATGGCTAAAGCCACGTTTTCTGGCACTAAACCGCCTGCTAAAATGATTGGTTTAGTCATGTTTTTGGGAATCAAGTTCCAATCAAACACAAGGCCAGTACCGCCAAAGGCCGCTTCGGTGTAAGTATCCAACAGCAAGGCTTTTGCGGACGCAAATTCTAGTGCATATTGTAACAAATTTGACCCTGCTTTTACGCGTATTGCCTTGTAATAAGGCAAGTTTATTTGCTCGCTTATTTGCACGCATTGCGCTGGCGTTTCATCACCATGAAACTGCACAATATCAATTGGCACTTGCTTTAATATCGTTTCGATTTCTGCTATTGTCGCATTCACAAAAAGCGCAACCACACTCACAAATGGCGGCAATGCTGCAACGATTTGCTGCGCCTGCGCAACAGTCACACAACGTGGGCTTGGTGCGTAAAACACTAAGCCAATCGCGTCTGCACCAGCATTAACTGCGCTTAATGCATCCTCGACGCGGGTGATTCCGCAAATTTTAACGCGCGTTCTGTAATATTGTTCCATCATCCGGTAGCCTAGCTTAAACGCTGCACAAAGTCAGCTAAATCAATATGAGCGAGCGACGTGTGCTCGGTAAATTAAATTTTTTATCATATTCAACGCCCACTAAATACAAGCCGTTGGGCGAAAATGTGGGTGGTGCAAGTGTGCGATTTTTTTGCGCTAGCAATTCTTGCATAAATTGTGGTGAATATCGTCCTTTACCCACATAAATAAGCGCGCCAACCATATTGCGCACTTGATGTTGCAAAAAAGCATTAGCAGAAAAGTTAAATATAATAGTTTCTTCATACGCCATTATAGATGCAGTGCGCAGCGTTCTGATTGGCGAGCTAGCTTGGCACTCACTGGCACGAAAAGCGCTAAAATCATGCTCACCCTGCAAGTGTGCAATAGCTTCTTGCATGGCCGACACATTTAAACGCAAATGATACCAACCAGCCTTATCTGCGTTAATAGCGGGCGCGGTGGCTTGATTCACCAACCAATATTGATAGCTGCGCTGCGTGGCAGAAAAGCGTGCGTGAAATGATTCGTCTACCACTTTTGCCCAAACGATACGCACCGTTTTTGGTAAAAATGCATTAACGCCGCGCACCCACGCCATCTCGGGCCTAATCACTTCAGTATCAAAATGAATCACTTGCAGCATGGCATGCACCCCAGTATCGGTGCGGCCCGCAGCGTGTATACGTACTGGGTGTTTTGCAATTTGCGCAATCGCTTGTTCGACAACATCTTGCACGCCACAACCATTTGTTTGACTTTGCCAGCCGCTAAATGGCGCGCCGTTATATTCCACACCCAAAGCAATGCGCATTTATAAAACCACTTTAAGCACTACTAGACTGATTAACAGCGTGATAACGCCATAATCCATCATGCCAAACAGCGGCATTTTAAATTCAATAGAAATAGTCTCATTACTCGATGGATCAAGCTCGCTAGCTTGCAAGTTGGTCATTGCGTTTAATTGACCAAGAAAGCTCTGCGTAATTTGGCTATCACGTTGCAGCTCTACATAATGCAAAGTTAGCCATAACCGCGCTGCAAAGCGCTCTACTGCTAAACCCAAAATTTTCAGCGGCGAGAAAATAAAATAAAAGCCAGAAATTAGCTGCTGGCGAGTATTACCATTGATAATCAACGAGAGCGCGGCTAACATCAGGCAAATTCTAAGCGTTTGTGTGCCGCCAGCAAGCAAGCCTTCGTAAGTCGGGCTAATCGCCAAGGGCCATCCTGCAATATGTTCGCCCGGCGTATTAAATGCAAAAATGCCCAACATGACCAAAAAAAACCATTTAAACCGCTTAAGTGTACGCAAATACTGAAACTGCTGTTTAAATAAAATGATGCTAAATATGCTCAACAATAAAACCAACAAAATTTGAATGTTAAGATGATTAACAATCATTGCCAGCACAAAAAAAACCATCAATTGCGTAATAATGTTAATTCTTAGCATCGACCTATTGTAGAGGAAATTATCTTTTTTATTGTGCACTTTCATATGATAAGCCATAAAAAAACCGAGCATTAGCTCGGTTTTTTTATGGCAGATGCGATTAAGTTAACTTTACCAGCAGTTCTTCTGCGCGTTTGCGTTGATTAACGCCGCCTTCTTTAATCACTTCATCTAATAGCTCTTTAGCGCCTTCTTTATCATCCATTTCCATATAGGCAGCCACCAAATCTAATTTGGTTTCAACTTCAATCGGCTCAACAGTAGATGTGGCATTGACGTGAGCGGTATCAGCCGCGCTGTCGGTTACGCTATCGTTTAAATCTAAATCAATGGTGGTTAGATCAAACAAGTTGGCGTCAGAAAAGTCTGTATTTTTAAAACTTTCTGCTTCTGGCGACAAGGTGGGAACGTCAAAATCAAAGTCAGTTTCATCGCTTAATTTTACATTTGCAAAATGCGCATCCAAACCACCAACATCAAGCGCGGATTCAGCTGACTTAGCTAAAGGAAACTCGAATGATTCTGTTGAATCTTCTATTTTTCCACTAAAGTTGCCTTGCAGGTCAATAAATTCTACATTACTGGATTCTAAGTCGCTTGCCTGTAAGGCAGTGGACTGATTAGCCAAATTAGGCATAAACTGCGGCTCAGCAAAGGTTGGTACATCAAGACTTTGCATTTCACTACTCGGCATTGTATGGCCAAAGTCCTCTGTCGCATTGGGTGTGACCTCGGCAAAAGTGGGTGCATCAGCGCCAAAGCCGCTTATGTCAAAATCCATCATATTATGGTCTGCTCCGCTAATATCTAGCGTAGCATTGCTTTCCATCACGCTACTGCCAACTTCCTCATACGGCAATTTTTTGTCAACAAACATTTCCAAATCGGCAACATCAGTGTTAGTTGCCTCACTTTTCAATGCAGATGCATTTGTTGTGTTTGAGTCAGCAAACGGATTCATGTCTAAATCAAATGAATCTTTTGCAGCGGTGCCGATGAGAGCGGCAGCTGCTGTTAAGCCAGCACCACCGGCCACAACGGCCACACCTGTTGGTACAAAGCCTTTGGTTAATGCGTCATTATCAAATGAAAAATCTAAATCTTTTTCTGCCGCTAACGGCGAATCAGCAAAGTCGGTTGCATCTAGCGAGCCAGTAGGCTGGCTATTCACTTGATAGAGCGGGTTATTAGGCTCTAGTTTGATCCCAATTTCAGCCACTTTTGCCCAAGTGGCATCTTGTGCGCCTAAGCTGGTATAAAGCTCACCCGCAACCGTTTCAAAGGCAGATAAATTTTTACTTGCCGCGTACATTTCAAGCAATTTAAGATGCAGTTCATGGCGTTTTGGCTCTTTTGCATTCTCGTCTTTTAATATCTCTTCGGCTTGTGCATCGCGGCCGTAAGCCATGTAGACTTCGGCCTCAGCAATCGGGTCAACATCATTGGTGTCAATCATGCCGCCATTGGCACTTTGTGAAAAATCCGTTAAGAATGAAGTATCACCGCTATTAATGCTTGCGTTAGCGGTATTGCCAAAAACGGTATTAGCCTTTAATCCGCCTGATGTCATGATGCCTTGCTCAAAATCCGCCAAGCTTTTTTCACGTTTTTTACGTAAATAAAACCATCCGCCGCCCAATAAAGCCAAGGCGCCGCCGAATGGGGCCAGCAAGCTTGCATCAAAGTTACTCAGCATACTCGTTAAGAAACCAGGCTCTTCAACTGGTGCTGATATAGGAATGAGTGGTTTAGCGGGTTCAGGATTTATGGATTCTGGCTTAACCGCCTCAACTGATTTAGCTGGCGCTGGTGGCGTGACAACTACTGGCGCAGGTTTTTCTGTTTCAACTGCACTGCCAGCCACTTTCGTGTTGGCTTGATTTTGTAAATCTGCCATTGCACCATTTTTGAGCGCCAATAACTTTTGCATATCTTCAATTTGTTTTTCTAAAGATGCAGATCTATCTTGGGCTTCTTTAACACTTTTTTCGCGTGCAGTTGCTTCCTCTTGCAAGGAGGTGATTTTATCCTGAAATACTTTTACGTTGGCAGAATCAGCTTTGCTTGTCGCAGAGTCGCCAGTAGAAAGTTTAACCACGTCTTTTGGTCCAGCAGTAACAGGCGCCGATTTGTCCTCAGCCGCAGTCTTAATCTTGCCGCCCGCAGAAGGCATATTCGCCTCAGTATCGGCGGCTGGCGATTCTGCAACCATGCCAGCTAGTTTATTGCGATAGGCATTCCAATTGGCCGTTTGTATTTTAATTTCTTTTTTTGCGCCGCCGCTTGACACTGCGCTCAATACATCAGATGAAGGCTGACGAATGATTTGCCCTACCTTTAGGCGATTCATGTTTTTGCCATCAAATGCGTTGGGATTAGCTTGATACAAACCAACCAACATTTGCTCTAAACTAATTCCTTCTGGCTTCATTTCATTGGCTATTTTAGCTAAACTATCGCCGCGCTGCGTTGTGTATTCTCCACCAGCAACGTCAGTTGATGCCGCCATAACATCATCGGCGCTGTGCGCTGGCATGGGCTTGTTACGCTTATTTAGTTTTTTATTACTTGACTGCGCGCGTATTGGCGTATCGTTAGCAATTGAACTTGTTTCGGAATCGCTTGCAGATGACAAATTACGTTGGCGATTTTGGCCTTTTGTGCTGATTATTGGCGCTTGCGCGGTTTGCGCGCTGCTATCCGCTTCACCAGTGTAGCCTGGCGGATCAAGCAATACAGTGTATTCGCGCAATAAACGCCCCGAAGCCCAATCAACCTGAATGAGCATATCTAAAAATGGCTCACTAATGACTTGAGACGAATTGAGCTTTAAAATTGGGGCGCCAGCGGCGTTTTTTGCAATGCTAACTTTAATACTGTTGTGAGAAGCGGGCTTTTCAATGCCCTGAGTCGTATATGCTTCTTGAGAGGCAATAGCTGCAGTGATGCTATTTAAATCTTCAGGTGTAACGGCAATTAGCTCAATATCTGCTTTAAGCGGCTCGCCCAAGCTGGACATGACATTTAGCCGGCCTAGCCCAGCCGCAAATACCGATATTGGCACCAACGCCATGCATAAGGCAATTGATATTCTCTTTAGTTTTGAGTTATGCACTTTCCCACCCTTAAATTCATGTTAATTTTGCAATAACAAAAATAACATCAATCAGTTAGAGTTGCAAGCTCATAATGCACATTATATTGTGTCGCTATCTTTTTGTTTGCGCTTAGTGTTGGTTTTTGCCCAATATTGAAACAGTTTTCGGCGTGATAACGGCGCAAAATAATTTGATTTTAGGCAGACCCAACTAAAACACGCAGCATACGGCGCAACGGCTCTGCCGCGCCCCATAACAGCTGGTCGCCAACGGTAAAAGCGGATAAATATTCTGCGCCCATATTGAGTTTGCGCAAACGACCCACCGGTGTGGTTAATGTCCCAGTTACCGCGGCAGGTGTGAGTTGGCGCATACTGGCTTCGCGCTCATTTGGGATTACTTTCGCCCATTCATTGGCCTCAGCCAACATTTGGCTAATTTCGTCTAGTGGCACATCCTTTTTAAGCTTGATTGTCATGGCTTGAGAGTGGCAACGCATCGCGCCAATACGTACGCAAAGCCCATCAATAGGAATAGGCTTAAGTGCAGAATCGCTTTTGCGGCCAAGGATTTTATTGGTTTCGACAAAGCCTTTCCACTCTTCTTTACTTTGGCCATTGCCTAAATCCTTATCAATCCAGGGAATTAAGCTGCCTGCAAGCGGTACGCCAAAGTTGGCAGTAGGGAAATTACTATCGCGCAAAGTGCCTGCAATAGTGCGGTCAATATCTAAAATGGCAGAGGCTGGGTCTGCCAGCATTTTGCTGGCGGCAAAATGCGCTTCACCCATTTGATTTAAAAGTTCGCGCATATTCTGTGCGCCAGCGCCAGAAGCCGCTTGATAGGTCATTGAAGTAACCCATTCAATCAAATCGGCTTTAAACAAGCCATTTAAAGCCATTAGCATGAGAGAAACGGTGCAATTACCGCCAACCCAGTTATTGCCGCCATTAGCCAGCGCATCTTTTATGACGTGCATATTCACAGGGTCGAGAATAATTACCGCCTCATTTTCCATACGCAAAGTTGAAGCCGCGTCTATCCAATGGCCTTTCCAGCCAGATGCGCGTAATTGTGGAAAAATATCAGACGTGTAATCACCACCTTGACAAGTGATAATCACGTCCATCTGTTTTAAATTATTGATACTGCCAGCATCTTTTAAGGCAGGCGAATCTTTACCTATTTTTGGCGCAGCGCCGCCAATGTTGGAAGTAGTAAAAAATTGTGGCTCTATTTCCACAAAATCATTTTCTTCAATCATGCGCTGCATCAGCACGCTGCCCACCATACCGCGCCAGCCTACAAAGCCTACTTTTAACATCATTTTTATATCCTTACTCAAACAAGCGTTTGAGTTATTTTTACTTATTTGTATTAAATTTAACGTTATTTTTAGTTTGATATTTTTAAATTAATTGTTTATTTAAATTAACGTTATTGCGTCGATTTTTTTATCGCTTCGCCCGCTTTTTCAACGTCCTGACCAACGCCGTGTACCGTATTACAACCCGCTAGTACAAAGGCACAAATTAATAGTGCTATGATTTTATTCATAAAGTTTCCTTAAATTACGTTTAGATTTGAACGCTACTTGGTTTTAAATTAAAAGTTACTTGGTTCTGATTTAAAGATTACTTGGTTTTAAAATAAAGTTTACTAGGTTCTAACTAAAAGTCTAGTCGCGAAAATTGCCAAATTGCAGCGGAAAATCCGTCACATTTTTCTTGCAAAACGCAATCGCCTCTTGCAGAAAATCACGCTTGGCACCATTTACGCGCACTTCTTCACCTTGAATGCTCGCTTGCACTTTCAGGCCAGAATCTTTAATCAATTTTGTAATGCGTTTAGCTAGTTCAGCATCAATGCCAGCCTTAATCTTAAGCTCTTGCTTGACTTTATTGCCGCCCATTTTTTGCACGTCTTTGTGCTCTAAACGCTTGGTCGAATCAGGTTCTTTTTTCTCCATCGCTGGCAGCAAAATATCTTTAATTTGATCGAGCTGAAAATCATTATCGCCATAAATGGTAATAATATTGTCCTTCTCGGTAAACTCCACCTTGGCTGCTGTGCCTTTAAAATCATAGCGATTGGTGATTTGTTTATCGGTTGTATCAATCGCGTTTTTGAGCGCGACTTTATCGACTTCAGAGCTGATATCAAAACTTGGCATAAAAATCCTTAAAATCTATTTTAGCCGCCGATGAACGCTGATACACGCGGATAAAAACAGATAAAAATTACAAAATTTAAACTTTTCTAAAATTATCAGCACAATAAATATTACAAGTTAATTGTCATATTTCAATCATTTAAATCTGCGTTTATCCGCGTTCATCTGCGGCTAATAATTACTCGAAATGGCAGACATAATCTACCATCTCTAAAACCTCAATATCAAATGATGAGTTGCCTGGCACGGTAAATTTTTCGCCCGCGCTGTAGGTTTTCCAGCTTTCTTCGCCTTTTAACCGCACTTTACAGCTACCTAAATTAATTTCCATTAACTCGGGCGCGGCGGTATTAAAAGTTAAACTACTTGGGAAAATCACGCCAATTGTGCTGCGCGTGCCGTTTGGCAGTAAAACGGTATGACTGACGCATTTACCATCAAAATACACATTGGCTTTTTTCTTTACACTTACATTGTCAAACTGTGCCATTTTATATCCTCAAATTTATAGTCAGTATTTATTTTAATCAATATTTTATTTAACAAGGTCAATTATTTACATTGCGGCAACGATTTGGTCGCCCATTTCAGAACATGATACGCGTTTCGTGCCTTCTTCAAAAATATCACCGGTGCGATAACCCGCTGCCAATACTTTTTTCACTGCGTTTTCAATACGTTGCGCGGCCGCTTCGTTATCGAAAGTGTAACGCAACATCATGGCGGTAGAAAGTATGGTCGCAATTGGATTAGCCAAGTTTTTGCCCGCAATGTCAGGCGCAGACCCGTGTGAAGGCTCGTACATGCCTTTTTTGGTTTCGTTCAAACTGGCTGAAGCCAACATGCCGATGGAGCCCGTAAGCATGGACGCTTCATCGCTCAGAATGTCGCCAAAAATATTGCCTGTGACGATGACATCAAACTGTTTTGGGTTGCGAATCAACTGCATCGCCGCGTTATCCACGTACATGTGCGTTAGCGCGACTTCTGGATATTCGCTGGCGACATCAATGACGATTTCTTTCCAGAATTCGGTGGTTTCTAGCACGTTGGCTTTATCCACAGAACACAATTTTTTCTTACGTTTCATAGCGATATCAAATGCCACATGCGCAATACGGCGCACTTCAGATTCCTTATAAATCATGGTGTTAAAGCCTTCGCGCTCACCACTTTCACCTACGCGAATGCCGCGCGGCTGACCAAAATACACGTCGCCAGTCAGCTCGCGCACAATCATAATATCTAAGCCAGACACCACTTCTGGCTTGAGTGTTGAAGCGTTCACCAGCTCAGGATACAGAACCGCAGGACGCAAGTTTGCAAACAAACCCATGTCTTTACGCATGGCAAGTAAACCGCCGTGCTCAGGCCGTAAATGACGTGGCAATTTATCGTATTTCGGCCCGCCAACTGCGCCTAGCAACACGGCGTCGGCCTCATGACAAACTTTTTGTGTATGTTCTGGGTACGGGTGACCATGCAAATCATAGGCAGCGCCGCCAATCGGCGCTTCGGTAAACTCAAACGGCATGCCTTCCGCCTTTAATACGTTTAACACGCGCATGGCTTGTGCCATGATTTCAATACCAATGCCATCACCTGGCAATACTGCGATTTTCATTCAATTTTCCTTAAAAATTAATAACTTCAAGCTTTCAATCCCCTCTGCCCTTGTGGGAGAGGGTTAGGGAAAGGGGTAGTTTTTCAATTCCCACCATTTCCCCAACCTTACCCACCGAGGAGGAGGAAGTTATTTTTTATGTGAATAGCCAAGGTTGCGTAGCTTGATGTTTTGTTTCAAACTTTTTAATCGCATCCGCGTGCATCAGCGTTAAACCAATTTCATCTAAACCATTCAGCAGATTATGTTTAGACGTCGCGTTGATTTCAAAGCCAAAAGTCTCGCCCGATGGTAACGTAACCGTTTGCGAAGGTAAATCGACGCTTAAGCTATAACCCATATTGGCTTCACATTCGTTGAATAATTTATCAACCATTGCATGGCTGGCAACGATTGGCAGCATGCCATTTTTGTAGCAATTGCCAAAGAAAATATCGGCGAAGCTTGGTGCAATAATCACGCGAAAGCCGAAATCCTCAATCGCCCATGGCGCGTGTTCACGGCTTGAGCCGCAACCAAAATTTTCGCGCGCCAGCATGATTTGTGCACCTTTATAGCGCGGCTGGTTTAACACGAAATCTTCGTTAAGCGGCCTATTAGTACAATCCATACCTGGTTCACCGTGGTCTTTATAGCGCCACTCATCAAACAAATACGGGCCAAAACCACTGCGCTTGATACTTTTTAAAAATTGTTTTGGAATAATCGCGTCGGTATCAATATTGGCGCGGTCTATCGGGGCTGCCAAGCCTGTTAATGTGGTAAATGCTTTCATTTTTTTCCTAAACCTTACATCGTTTGTCCTGAGCTTGTCGAAGGACTTGTTATAGCGTGCTAGCAAATTCACCCTTCGACAAGTTTAGGGCGAACGGGACATATTTTACAATCTACAATCTACAAACTACGCACGTCAACAAAATGGCCGGCAATTGCCGCCGCCACCGCCATCGCTGGGCTGACTAAGTGCGTGCGGCCACCTTGGCCTTGGCGACCTTCAAAATTGCGGTTAGATGTCGATGCACAACGTTCACCTGGGCTAAGTCTATCGGCGTTCATGGCCAAGCACATGCTACAACCTGGCTCGCGCCATTCAAAGCCTGCATCCAAGAAAATTTTATCTAAACCTTCCTCTTCGGCTTGACGTTTCACCATGCCAGAGCCTGGCACCACCATTGCCAATTGAATAGAACCAGCCACTTTTTTACCTTTGGCCACCACGGCGGCAGCGCGCAAATCTTCAATGCGTGAGTTAGTACAAGAGCCAATAAATATCTTGTCCAATTTAATCTCATCTATCGGCGTATTGGCAGTTAAGCCCATGTATTTAAGAGCATTTTCAATGCTGGTACGTTTAGTTGCATCTTTCTCATTAGCTGGATCTGGCACACGCCCACCAATTGGCAACACTTGTTCTGGCGATGTGCCCCAAGTGACTTGCGGGGCAATTTCTGCGCCTTTAAGCTCAACTACGCTATCAAATTTTGCGTCAGCATCACTGTTTAAGGTGCCCCAATAGGCAGTCGCTTTATCCCAATTTGCGCCTTTTGGTGCGTATTGACGACCGTTTAGGTATTCGGCTGTTTTGCTGTCTGGTGCGATAATGCCTGCGCGCGCGCCTGCTTCAATCGCCATATTGCATACCGTCATGCGGCCTTCCATCGAAAGCGCGCGAATCACTTCGCCGCCGAACTCAATAGCAAACCCATTGCCGCCAGCGGTGCCAATTTTGCCGATAATGGCTAAAGCCACGTCTTTAGCAGTAATGCCAGCGCCTAATTTGCCATCTACACGCACCAACATATTTTTAGATTTTTTCGCAATCAAAGTTTGCGTGGCTAAAACGTGTTCCACTTCTGATGTACCAATACCATGCGCCAAGGCACCAAATGCGCCGTGAGTAGAGGTGTGGCTATCGCCGCACACTACTGTCATGCCAGGCAAAGTCGTGCCTTGTTCTGGCCCAATCACATGAATAATGCCTTGGTTAGCGTGCTTAAACGGAAAGTAAACCAGCGCGCCTGTTTCTTTAATATTGGTATCTAGCGTTTCCACTTGCAAGCGCGAAATCGGATCTTCAATGCCTTTTGCCCAATCTTTAGTTGGCGTGTTGTGATCAGGGTTGGCCACAATCGTGTCCGCACGCCAAGGCTTACGGCCAGCCAAGCGCAAGCCTTCAAACGCTTGCGGGCTGGTCACTTCGTGCACCAAATGTCGGTCGATATAAATGAGGCTGGTGCCGTCAATATCCACATGCACCACATGCGAATCCCATAATTTATCGTAAAGCGTTTTTGCTGTTGAATTGCCTACTGCCATGGTGTTTCCTTTAACTTAAACTTTAACTTAAATTTTTTCTTAAAACTTTATCTTCAAACTTTTATAGTAACTTTTTACTTAATTCAAAAGCTTACGCTGCTGCTTTGTTTTCTGCAATTTGTACGTCCGTCAGCAACTTGTATTCAATCGCATCGCTTAAGGCGCGCCACGAGGCATCAATAATGTCGGTCGATACGCCGATGGTCGTCCAAGTTCTATTTTGATCAGCCGATTCAATCAACACGCGCACTTTGGCGGCGGTCGCTTGATCTGAATCCAATACGCGTACTTTGTAATCCACCAGTTTAACTTCTGCAATTTGCGGATAAAAGCGCTCCAGCGCCTTGCGTATGGCTTTGTCCAGCGCGTTCACTGGGCCATCGCCTTCTGCGGTTACCGCTTCAAATTGATTATTGACCGTGATATTAACGTGGGCCACCGCATTATTGCTGCGATTTTCTGCGTATTCTTGTACGCTCACTTTGTAATCATTGAGTACAAAAAATGGCTCAAATCGGCCCAACAATTTGTGAATCAGCAAATCAAAAGAAGACTCAGCGCTTTCAAATTGGTAACCATCATTTTCTAACAATTTTAGATGCGCCAAAATACGCTTGGTTTCAAGCGAATCCTTGGTTAAGCTTGCATCAACCGCATTAATTTTGGCTAACAGCGCAGTGCGCCCCGCCACTTCACTCACCAAAATATGGCGACTATTACCGACTAGCGCGGGATTAATATGCTCATACGAAATCGGGTTTTTAGCTACCGCATCAATATGCATGCCGCCTTTGTGGGCAAACGCATCATGCCCAACATAAGCCGCTTTATCGTTAAAAGCCATATTCGCCACTTCACTCACAAAACGCGCGGCACTCGCCAAATCCGCCATGTTTTCTTGCGGAATGCAGCTTAAGCCCAATTTCAATTGCACGTTAGGAATAATCGAACATAAATTGGCATTGCCGCAGCGCTCGCCAATGCCGTTAATCGTGCCTTGCACTTGTACCGCACCTGCTTTAATCGCGGCAACTGAGTTCGCTACTGCCATTTCGCAATCGTTATGGCAGTGAATGCCAACCTGAACTTTAAAACGCAGAGCCACTCGTTGCGTGATGGCAAATACTTCGTCAGGAAAACTGCCGCCGTTGGTATCGCACAAACATAAAACGTCTGCACCTGCATCTGCGGCCGCTTGTAGCGATTTCAAAGCATATTCTGCGTTAGCCTTGTAGCCATCAAAAAAGTGTTCTGCATCAAACACCACTTCTTTGCCATTGCTCTTTAAAAATGCAATGCTATCGCCAATCATGGCTAAATTTTCATCCAAAGTGGTGCGTAAAATCTCGATGACTTGGTAATCCCAACTTTTGCCAAAAATCGCTACCGCTTCGGTTTTGGCTAATAATAACGATTGCAAATTATTGTCTGCAGCCGCACTAATATTGGGTTTGCGCGTTGCGCCGAAGGCAATAATTTTGGCGTGCTTTAATTTAAGCGCACGCACGCGCTCAAAAAACACCAAATCTTTTGGGTTCGATCCTGGGTTGCCCGCTTCAATATAACCAATCCCTAGGGCGTCTAGACGCTCGACAATTTTCAGCTTATCTTCTACCGTAAACGACACGCCTTGCGCCTGCGCGCCATCGCGCAAGGTAGAATCATAGGCTGTGATATTTTTTTGCAGCAATTTCAACGTTAAGTTTTCTCTCATTTTTTAAATCGTCATTCCCGCGAAAGCGGGAATCCATTTTAATATAAGGCCTTAATGGATTCCGCTTTCGCAAGGATGAGGTGGCGCTATTTTTTCCGATTATGCAAATTCGCCGCGATACGCATTCTAAGCGCGTTAAGCTTAATAAAACCGCCAGCATCACGTTGGTCGTAAGCACCTTTATCATCTTCAAAGGTTGCGATGCTGGAATCAAACAAACTGTCAGTTTTGCTATCGCGCCCCGCCACAATCACGTTGCCTTTGTACAATTTAAGCCGCACCCAGCCATTCACCGACTTTTGCGTGTGGTCAATGAGTGTTTGCAGCGCCAAGCGTTCAGGACTCCACCAATAACCGTTATAAATCATGCTGGCATAACGTGGCATTAAATCGTCTTTTAAATGCGCCACTTCACGGTCTAATGTAATGCTTTCAATGGCGCGATGCGCTTTGAGCATAATCGTGCCGCCCGGCGTTTCATAGCAACCGCGCGACTTCATGCCCACATAACGATTTTCCACCAAATCTAATCGGCCAATACCGTGCTTGCCGCCGAGTTTATTTAAGTGCGCTAACAAATCATGTGGCTTCATGACTTCGCCGTTTAGCGACACTGGGTCGCCATTGACATATTCAATATCCAAATATTCTGCTGCATCTGGCGCGGCTTCTGGCGAAACTGTCCAACGCCACATGCTGTCTTCCGCCTCGGCTGCTGGGTCTTCTAAATGACGCCCTTCAAAGCTAATGTGCAACAAATTTGCGTCCATGCTGTATGGGCTGCCGCCTTGCTTGTGCTTCATATCAACAGGAATACCGTGCTTTTGCGCGTAATTCATCAGCTTTTCACGGCTTAGCAAATCCCATTCGCGCCAAGGCGCAATAATGTGAATATTCGGGTTTAGCGCATAGGCGCCCAGCTCAAAACGCACTTGGTCATTACCTTTGCCAGTCGCGCCGTGTGAAATCGCATCGGCATTGGTTTCTGCGGCAATTTCAATTAAACGCTTGGCAATTAAAGGCCGTGCGATTGAAGTGCCTAGCAAGTACTCGCCTTCGTAGACCGTATTAGCGCGGAACATCGGAAACACAAAATCGCGCACAAACTCTTCGCGCAAATCGTCTATATAAATCTCTTTAACGCCAGCAGACTTGGCTTTGGCCCGCGCAGGTTCCAGCTCTTCACCTTGACCTAAATCAGCGGTAAACGTTACCACTTCGCATTGGTACTCATCTTGCAGCCACTTCAAAATAACCGAAGTATCTAAACCACCGGAATAAGCGAGAACTACTTTTTTGATATTGCTCATAATTTCTAAAAACCTTCTTGTAAGGTGGTTTAGGCGAAAGCCGTAACCCACAATTTTTCAACTCTTGACGGTGGGTTACGCTACGCTAACCCACCCTACAACTGCTTAATTCAAAATCCACCACAGAAGCACAGAGAAACCCTGAAACCCATCTAAGCCACCTAATTTATACCAACTAAATTGGGTTATGTTTTTCTCTGTGCCTCTGTGCCTCTGTGCCTCTGTGCCTCTGTGCCTCTGTGCCTCTGTGCCTCTGTGCCTCTGTGGTGAAAAGTTTTTTAAATCTTCCCCAACAATAAATATTCCATCAGCGCTTTTTGCACATGTAAGCGGTTCTCGGCTTCTTCCCACACGACACTTTGCGCGCCATCAATCACGTCGCTTGCCACTTCTTCGCCGCGGTGAGCGGGCAGGCAATGCATAAATAGCGCGTCACGGTTGGCAATCTTCATCATGTCATTATCCACTTGCCAATCAGCAAAGTCGCGTTTGCGCTCTGTATTTTCTGCCTCAAAACCCATGCTCGTCCATACATCGGTCGTCACCAAATCTGCGCCGCGCGCGGCATCCATAGGGTCTGCAAACGTTTCAAAGTGACTTGTGCCATATAAATTGGCACGTTCCATTTCCACTTCATAACCTGGCGGCGTGGAAACATGCACATTAAAGTCTAGCATTTCAGCGGCTTGCAGCCAGGTGTTGCATACGTTATTGCTATCGCCTATCCACGCAACAGTTTTACCTTTTATGCTACCTTTTTGCTCAATAAACGTAAAAATATCCGCCAAAATTTGGCAAGGGTGATATTCGTTAGTTAGGCCGTTAATGACTGGCACGCGCGAATTTGAAGCAAAACGCTCGATAATTTCTTGCTCAAAAGTGCGAATCATCACCAAGTCACTCATGCGCGAAATCACTTGCGCTGCATCTTCTACAGGTTCCCCGCGGCCAAGTTGCGAATCGCGCGTGTTCAAATAAATGGCCGAGCCGCCCAGCTGGTGCATGCCCGCTTCAAAAGACAATCTGGTCCTTGTGCTGGCCTTTTCAAAAATCATCACCAAGGTTCTATCTTGCAGCGGCCAATATTGCTTGTAAGCTTTAAACTGGCCTTTTATCCACGCGGCGCGCACAAAAATATGATTAAGCTCGTCGGTGCTTAAATCGTTAAATTGCAAAAAGTGTTTAATCGCGGACATTTAAATGGTTAGTAATGATTGACTAGATTAATGATTTACCAAGTTGCTTTTTCATGCTGTTTTGCATTGGCGTTAATAACCATTGGTGTGGTTAAAAACTGCTTGATTAATGCGGCTAAACGCGTGACTAATTCTTTAGCTTCCGCTTCGTTAATCACCAAAGGTGGCAATAAACGCACCACTTTATCAGCGGTTACATTGATGAGCAGCTTGGCTTCCAGCGCCATTTTAACTAGTTCCGCGCAAGGTCTATCAAGTTCAATACCAATCATCAAACCAGCATTACGCAGCTTGATAACACCTTTGGTATCGGCAAGTGCTGCTTGCAAGTTTGACTTAATCAAATCGCCCATTTTTTGTGCATTTTCGCGTAACATTTCTGTTTCAATCACCTTTAAGGTGGTTAAGCCAGCGGTGCTGGCTAATGGATTGCCACCGAAAGTTGAGCCATGTTTGCCTGGCACAAAGGTTTCTGCTGCAATGCCGCGCGCCACACAGGCGCCAATCGGCACGCCAGAGCCCAAGCCTTTCGCCAAACTCATTACATCAGGCACAATATCAGCGTGTTGAAATGCAAACCAAGTGCCGGTGCGGCCAATACCGCTTTGCACTTCGTCCAGCATCAATAGCCAGCTATTGTCGTCACAAATTTTACGTAAGCCTTGAAGATACGCGGCCATATCAAGCGGAATATGCACGCCGCCTTCACCTTGCACAGGTTCCACTAATATCGCCACAACGTTATTTTTGCGACTGGCAATGGCTTTTACTGCGTCTAAATCGTCGTAGGGCACACGCACAAAGCCTGAGACTAACGGCTCGAAGCCCGCTTGGGATTTGCGATTGCCCGTGGCCGATAAGGTTGCCATGGTGCGGCCATGAAAGCTACGTTCCATGACGATAATCTCAGGATTTTCTATGCCTTTATTATGCGCATAAAGACGCGCCAGCTTAATGCTGGCCTCATTTGCTTCGCATCCACTGTTGCAAAAAAATACTTTGTCCATGCCAGAAATGTCAGCTAATTTATCGGCCAATGCTTCTTGCTCGGCAATGCCATAAATGTTGGATACGTGAATCATTTTGGCAACTTGGTTTTGAATTGCCTTAACCAATGCTGGATGAGCGTGACCCAAGCCGTTTACCGCTACGCCAGAAAGTGCGTCAAGATATTGGTTGCCTTGCGCGTCAAATAACCAAACACCTTCGCCATGCGTGAAAGTAACTGGTTGACGTCCATAAGTGTTCATTAAATGTGACATAAGTAATCTATATTAATTATTAATCTATTTATTTACTGTTATAGTAAAATCCAAATATAGTAAAATCCAAAAAGAAAAACGGCGACTAAGGCCGCCGTTATTCAAATGCGACCTAACATTAGCCGATGCGGTGACTAAAACCGTTTGCCATAAAATATAACATGGGTAGTGACAGCATTAAATTAGTGCGAGATGCCAGCATCGCCACGCGGCGCGCTTTGGCTTTTACTTCATCGGTTGCTGGCACCATGCCCAAAATTTTCTTTTGGTTTGGCCAAATAAAATGCCACACGTTAAATAACATAATGGTACCTAGCCACGCACCAATACCAATACCAGCGTAGGGCGCTTGCAGTGTAAATGCTTTGTGGATAACGCCAGCACCTTTATCGCCCAGTGTGCACAGCAAGCCTACGCCCAAAACCCAAGTGGCAACTGCCGCCCAGCGAAACCATAACAAAGCGCGCGGCGCCACATGTTTGGTGATGCCTGCCGCTGTGCCGTCTGCGCCAGCATCTTTAAGTGCCGCCATTTGCACCAAGTTAAAATAGTACAATAAACCAATCCACGTAATGCCAGTTACAATGTGGCCCCAACGCACTAAACCCGCATAAAGATGTTCCATGTTATTCCCTAATTATGCAGCGACTGGCGCTAAAAAATTATTCAAAAAAACCACCAACACGATTGTAAGAGCGAGCCCTGAAATAATCGTGCCTGTAATTGATTCTAATGGATTTTTCATTGCGGTTTGCCTGTTTGATGTTTGGTTGATACAATAAGCTTCGAGATTAGCGCAAAACGCGGCTTTTGGCAAGGTTTAAGCGCAAAACAGTATGCTAAATGCAAGATTGCCTTGCCGCCAAAAACGGTTGAATTCGTGCTTGCGTATCGGGATGCGAAGCCAACATTTCACTCACCGCGTCGTGATTAAGTGGCGTTGTAGTTGTTTTGTTAGCGTCGGCCTTATTGTTATTTTGGGCTGTTTTGTGTTCAGTAGCTTTGGCTTTATCTGGCATCTGCGCTTCTAACCGTTGCAAAATATCAGCAAAGGCTTTTGGCGGCAAACAAGCTTTTTGCAAGGCATTAAGAGCGTATCTATCGGATTCGGCTTCATGCTCGCGCGAATAGCGCATTTGCATAAGCACTGCTGGCAGGCCAGAGCCAATAGTGCTTACGTCTCCTGTAATGGCCGCCAAAATCAAGCCCGATAATACACCCTGCAAGCTTTGCCTAAATGCGTGGCGCTGCTTTACGTGGCCCAGCTCGTGTGCTAGTACTGCAACAATTTCGGTATCATTTCTAGATAATTCAATTATTTGATCAGTCACCACCACATAGCCGCCAGGTAAGGCAAATGCGTTGGCACCAATCACGCCGCCATCTCTAAACTCTAGCTGATATTGCGGGCAGTCTTTTAACGCAACGCATAGCTGTTTGAGCGCGGCGGTAATACTGGCCTTGCGTGCGGGGTCGGCCTTGCTGGGTGAAAAATACAATTGATCAATGCCATCTAACGCCTGCTTGCCGATCTTGGTTTCCATGGTTGGCGGCGTGGCTTTTGCAACGTATTCGGCCAATTTCGGCACCCCAAACTGCAAAAATAACCAGCCAGACAGAACGGTGGCTATTAATACGACCAGCACCCAACCCAGATTGTTTTCTATGTGGTGCAGTGCGCGCCAAAACGTGCTGGCCTTTGACGGCATGGTCGCTTCTAATGTACTAATATCAACCGCTTCTAAGCGACCTTTATCAGGCAAGTCAATCAGCCGTTTAGCCAAGCCCAGCTTGGCTTGCACACTAATATCAGCCAAAGCAAAAGTATGGGTAAGGCCTTCTGCATCAAACGTTAACTGCTTGGTTTGTGCCAATACCTGCACCACAACCATCTTGGCGCGCGAGCTTAAACCGTCAAAATATTGTGCTTCAAATGACATGTGTTTAATTTTCTATACACTTATCTAAAATAAAGTTTTGTCTAAAATAAAGTTTTGCAAACCAAAACTACAGAGACTTATCCAAAAGTTGATTATCCAAAAGCGGCCTATCCAAACGACAAATCGACGTCAAACATTTCTGCAATTTCTTCGCCCGTGGCTTTTACTTCTGCCTTTTTATCACCCACAAACTGGTCAAAATCCACATCGCCTATAATGTGTAATTTTGATGCGCGATAACGCGCCATACGAATTTGCGCCCAAGGCGTAGCCAAGCCAAAACTAAACACTATTGCCAGCATGTTGGTTAAATATAGCCATATAAAATCGCGCGCGCGCAAGCTGCTTTTAAACGATAACTTATCCAGCGTCGTGTTATTCCACACCAAATTACTAATGCGTGATTGAAAATAGCCAAGAAAACTAAATATAAAAAGACCATATAATAGCGCTCCGCCCAAGCCTGCTAACACACCAAAAGGTGTAGTTAACCACTCTTTCATTTTATCTTGCGCGGCTTGCTCTTGCTCTTTTTTAATCAGGTCCTCAACAGGTTGGTCTTGTGCTTTTTGCTCTTCTGGCGTCATTTCCTGCGGCTCGTTTGCAACATCATCAATGGCTTGCTGGGCAGCTGTAATTTCGCCCAATTCCTTTGCAGGCGCCACTTTGTCGGCATTCATATCTCCCGCTTGCCCTGCTGGTTCAGCTTGTTCTGCGTTTTGTTTAGCCGGCGCAATCTCAACAGGTGCGTTATCAGAATACAAACGTTCTACTTGATTTGGATTTACTTGCGCGGGGCTCGCTTCTTCATTTGCGGCCAGCATCATAGGCGCTGCAATTGGTGCAAAAGCTTGCACGTTGGGGATGCTTAACGCGGCATGCGGGGTAGCCACCGCTTTGGCTTTGGTCAGATAAGCCTGATAAGCAGGAATGGCAACGGCTGCCAAAATACCAATAACTGGCAGCAAAAAAACAATCAAATAGATTTTATAAAAGCCTTTAACCACGCGGCGCATATTAAATTGGCTTAGGCCAAAGCGGTGGTTGCTCATTAAAAACTGGCTTTTTTCGTGTGCAATATATGGCCAAATTAGCCCAAACGTAAAAATAGTGAGCATGGGCAAGCCAATAAACACCCGCGCCGCTTTATTCACGGTGCCAACAAAATCAAATCGCAAGCCGCGGTGGCTGGTATTGCGCGAGTTAAATATTGAGCCGCGCACGATTAACCAAGGCAAAAATAGAAAAAATAGCAGCACCAATATGCCTGCCAATACTGGGCTGCTGCCTTTGCCATACACGTATAGCGCAAACAAAATAAGGGCAATAATGCGGCCTTTTAAAATGGCAATCGGGTTGGCGTGGTAATCAAAACCCACATTGTCGATTAGCGTATTGTTATAAAAATATTTTTTACGGCGCACCTTTGCCCAAGCAGAATAAACGCCAAGCGTTACTAAACTAAGCAGTAAATTGACTATCCAAATACCAAAGTACTCTGACGCTTTGCCCTTAAAAATAATAGGAGTGATTTTTTGATTGCCAGTTTGAATAGCAAAAGAATTACTTGGATTGCCAACGAGCGCATTCATGTTTTGTCCCTTAATTATAAAGTCTTAATTTTTATTGTGAGAAGTGTACCTGATTTGATGATTTTGGTATATTAAGGCGCTTTAGCAAAAATTTGAGATGAAACTAAAATACATGAAATTACCGCGGCTAAGTTTAACCAATTTACGGATATCCAAATTACGTTTACACGATTTACGATTGCCCAATTTACGCAGCCTATGGATGCTAGTGGCTGCGCTGGGCTTTGCAATTATGGGTGCGCTGGTGAAAGTAGGTTCGCCCAAATTTGGTAGCGCCGAGCTGGTTTTTTACCGCTCGGCTTTTGGCTTGTTGTTTATCTATGCCACTATTTTTGCCAAAAAACTGCCACTAAAAACGCCTTATTTAACCATGCAAATGAGCCGCGCTTTGGTTGGTTTGGCGTCGCTGGTGCTATTTTTTTACGCCATCGCGCATTTGCCGCTGGCAACTGCCGTCACGTTAAACTACACATCAGCGCTGTTTTTGGCGATTTTAATGCCATTTATTTTGCACCAAGAATTTAAACAAAATCCACCAAAACCTATTCTTTATGGCACGATAGTGTTGGGTTTTATTGGTGTGGTATTGCTGTTAAAACCTGTTTTAAATCAACGCGATATTTTAGCCGGCACATTGGGTTTACTATCTGGCATGGGCGCGGCACTGGCTTATATTCACGTAAAACAATTAGGCAAATTGAACGAGCCAGATTGGCGCACCGTGTTTTACTTTACCTTTGTTTCTACCATCGCCAGCGGCGCTTGGATGCTGACACAGCCCTTTATAACGCTCAGCTGGCACGACATGCCAACGCTGCTGGGCTTGGGATTGTCGGCGACAATTGGGCAGTTAGCCATGACGCGCGCTTATCGCACTGGCAACACGCTAATTGTAGCCAGCTTAGCTTACACCACAGTGATATTTGCCAGCCTATTTGGCGTAATATTTTGGCATGAATCACTTTCAATTTCTGAATATTTTGCCATTGGTTTAATTGTCTTGAGTGGCTTGATTAGCGTTTATGCAACAAGTCATTTAAATCAATAAGCGGCTCTCTAAAATCTTGTAGACATTTCAAAGCGTTAGCAGTAATCTTAACTTTCCGCGTTATTAACGCAAAAATAGTTGTATTAATTATGCTATTTATAATCTTTAGAACTATCACTGTCATCGCAGCCATTTGCTTATTAAGTGGCTGTTTAGGTGGCAGTATTGCCACGCAAATTGTTAGCACCATTGCAACCAAAATGGCCGATAGAGCCATTGCAAATGCGATGGATGTGCAAGACGGCCCTAGCCATCGCAAGCAATCTTACGACTACAATAGTTATGCTAGCAACTCAGCTGGCAATTTGGCTGTAAATAAATCTAGCGACAATCAATACAATAGCAATAGTGATATAGCAAAAAATAACGCTTTAAACAACGCAGCCAATATCCCGCCTAATAGCCACTTAAGCAATCCGCCCAGCATCACTTCTGGCGACCGGTATCAAAACGCGATTATTAACATGGCTTTTGCGCCAGCAAAGCCTGCACAAGAGCTGATTTTAGACCAAGCATTGCCCTTGCAATCAGAAGAAACTCAATCGCGCATCGCCATTACCGAAGGCAACCCATTAGTGCGAGTGGAGTTATTTAATTTATTGATTGGCGATGAAAAGAATGCAGTTTTTGAGAAAGCGCGCCTACTTGGGGCAATAAGCTTGCCCAAAAAACGCGAATGGCAACATTGGGGCGTGGGCACTGGAGCTTTTAAGCAAGAGGGTCAAAACGACAAAAAAATCATCACATTTTTGATTCCGCCAGAATTTGGTAAATTGCCTAGCGGCAGCATTACAATGGTTGAGCTGGCAAGCCCTGGCGAGCTAAACGTGGCGCGGTATAAAAGCAACTGATTTGGTAGGAGCG
>JACMNB010000021.1 GCA_014378845.1 Methylotenera sp.
CCATGACAAAAACAGGCGCAATAAATACAGCTTTTTCTTCTAAAAAAACCGTGATGTAGCCCGTTTTAAAGCCATCAATATTGGCTTGTGCAAAGGCTAAATGATAGTGATAGGCCTCTAAAGATTGCGGCAACAAGGTTTCCCAAACGGCAATGTCTTTTGGCTGATTATCCACCGAAAACGGACTGTAGTTTGCGGTATATTGCATGCTAACAATTAAACTAATTTTTTAAAGCGTATTTTTTAAAAATCAAAGCCGCACCTGTGCCGCCAAACGCAAATGAGTTACTCATCACGCAATCTAGACTAGGCAAGGTTTTAGCGCTGTTTGGCACATAATCCAAATCACAAGCAGGATCTGGCTGCGCAAGGTTAATGGTGGGCGGCAGCGTATTACTATTCAGCGCTAACAAAGCAATCACAGCCTCTAACGCACCTGCTGCACCCATTAAATGGCCATGCGCGCCTTTGCTCGAGCTAATACTCAAGTTATACGCATGCCCACCAAACACTTGTTTAATGGCTGCCGTTTCGGTCGCATCGTTCATCACCGTGCCTGTACCATGCGCATTAATGTAGTCAATGGCTTGCGGTGGCAAATCAGCGTCAAACAAAGCTGCTTGCATGGTGGCCGCTTGGCCTTTGACGGATGGCTGTGTAATATGGCCGCTATCGTTTGCCGAGCCGTAACCAGCAAGCTCTGCGTAAATAGTTGCGCCGCGTGCTTGCGCGTGTTCCAGTGATTCTAATACCAGCATAGCAGCGCCCTCGCCTAACACCAACCCCGAACGATCAGCTGAAAATGGCTTGCATGAACGGCTCACGTCGGCTTGGTCTTCGTCAGCAAGCGTGCGCAAAGCTTCCCAAGCTTTAATCGTGCCAAACGTCAATAGCGCTTCTGCACCGCCAGCTAACATTACATCGGCATAACCGTGGCGGATTGCGCGTGCAGCCTCGCCAATCGCCACAGCAGATGACGAACACGCCGTGGAAAACGTTTGGTTAGGACCCGTGGTTTGAAACTCAAGCGCAATGGCAGAAGCCGCGGCATTATTCATACTCATTAACACGGTAAATGGTTTTAAGCGGCTTGCGCCGTCTTTAAACAGGCGTACATAACCCTCCTCAACCGAGCTAGCGCCGCCCATGCCAGTACCAAGATACACGCCCATACGTGGTTGTAAAGTCTCATTAACACTTAAACCTGCGTGCTTAACCGCCTCGATACTGGTGTGTAATGCCATTTGGCTGGTGCGGTCTAACATTGAGTAAGTATGTTTGCTGAAATGTGCTGCAGGGTCAAAGTTGGCTTGTGCGGCCAGCTTGCAACTAAGCTGCTCGGCAAACGGTGCATCTATTTTTTTAATGCCAGAAACGCCCGCAAATAATTGCTGTGAAAGCTCAGCAAGACCATTACCAATAGGCGAAACAACACCCATACCTGTCACTACAACGCGGCTGTAAGGCTTTTGCGTAGCCATTATTTTTGTTGAGATAAAATGAGTTTATGCACCAAAGCCGTCACATCTTGCAGCGTTTCAATGTTTACTTGGTCGTTTGGCACTTTAATTTTAAAGTGATCTTCGGCATTAAAAATAATATCGAAAGTATCAAGCGAATCAAGCCCCAGCTCGGTTAAATTGCTGCTGGGCGTGATGGTAGCCAGGTCAATTTCCATTTTATCGGCAATCATTTTGGCCAAAACACTTGAAATTTCTTCAAGACTTGGGCTTGCTTTATTATCTGCTGACATGTTTTTATTCCCTATTGTTAAGCCTGTGCTAAGTTTGTTGCTGACAGTTTTTGCACTTGTTCTTTACAAAACTGCGCCGCGCGTTTTGCCACGTCGTCTTTACGTTTATCTAGCGTCAGCACATGATAGGTATCATCCACAAAAAACGTTTCAACAATTTTAGATGCAATATTGGCCTGCGTGTAATGCGCGTTTTTTAAGCTAGCCATGTCGTCTTCGGTGGAATGCACAATTAAGGCGGGCGAAATGACATCTTTTAGCGACTTTTTAGCGGCTCTAATCATGCGCACACTTTCCAAAATAACGGTGGCGGGCGTTTTAAAATAACCAATTTTATCGGCGGCTTGCGAATCGCGATTTTCTAAAATTGCATGCACTAACGCGCGCGTACGCTCATCTTTAATGCCGTAGGGCGAGGTTTCCTCCCATTGCATAAAGTATTTTAATGGGCTGTATAGCACTAGAGGCAACAATACTTTTTGCTTAAATATTGGCACATTCCAGCCATCATAAAAAAATGTGGTCGATAATAAAATAACGCCTGCAACCTGGTCTTTTTTCTTAGCGGCCACCAATAGCGCAATCAGTGCGCCCATAGAAAGCCCAGCAATAAATACATGCTCGCACTCTTGTTTAAGCGCGTCAAACGCCACCTCAATCGAGTGATACCAGTCACTCCATTTGGTAGCGGTGAGTGCTTCAATACTATCGCAATGCCCTGCCATCTCGGGGCAAGCCACAGTAAAGCCTTGACGCGCGATGACTTTACCAAATTGTTTCATCTCAGTAGGTGTGCCGGTAAGGCCATGCACCAGCAATACGCCTGACTTACCTTTGCGCTCGATAAAGCCCACCTCGCCTAATAAGGCATCAATAGGATGCGTGGTAACTTGTTGATTCAAATAATTTACTTTCATTTTAAATTAAGCACTGCCTACAAATAACATGCCGCTAATAATTAAAGCAACACCTAACCAGCGTTTTGGTGTGACACGCTCTTTAAGCAACCAGCTTGATGCCAGCAAAATAAACACATTGTTCGCGCTGGCCATTGGCCCAGCCACGTTTAGCGGCGTGATGGATAAAAAACCAAACCAGACAATTGCCTCGCATACCATACATAGCGCGCCAAGCATGAGTATGTTAGAGCCAAGCACTAGCTTTATATTTGCCCAATGTTTACGCCAGCCAGCTAATGTTGATTCTGAAAAGCCATTCATGCCCTGCTTTAACAAAATATTGCCTGCCGTATCAAATGCCATTGCTATTGCAAATAAAATCAAGGCTTTAGCTGTTAACAGCACCTTATAGGCCTAGCGCTAGCGCTATTTTAACATTAGCCATGCTGTTTACCGCATTGGCTTGTACATTAGCCTGCATGCGCCAAGCATTAGCAGGCCTATCTAAAAATGAGCCTATCCATTTAAGTGGAGAGTTAAATACTGGCGGCGAGTAATCACCCACCGTATCAGCGCCAACAATTATATGACTCTCATGAATAGCGGCAATGCAAGCGGTCACGGTTTCTAGCGGCAGCGTGCCTTGCTCCCAATTGGTAATGGCATCATCAGTGCGCAAGCAATCTTTATCCACACTAACGTACACATTTTGTGTGCTAATGTGGCTTAAAATCTCTTGCACGCCTTGTTTTAAACTGAATTTTAGCTGCGATTGCAAAGTCAGGCTTTGCTCTGCACTAATATCTGCCCCAACTGGTGTATAGGGCAGCAATACTATTTTTTTGTTTAAATAGCTTTCCACATCGCCATCTTGAAATTTTTTGCCGCATAAATCGCCATTTTCTAGGCCAATAATCACAATTCGCGCCACTTGCGGCAAGCGTGCAGCCGCGTAAATCCAAGTGCCGCAATGATATTGATGCGGCGGGCGCATCCAATCGGGGTGATTATCAAATAGAACTAAAGTAAGCGGCGTTTGATGCTGTTGCAACAAAGACAAGGTGAGATGGTGATAATCGCCAGACCCCAACAGCGCAAACTGATTGAGGCTAGGCAACTGCATGGCGCTACTCACCCGCTTAAATTCGCTTGCACTGCACCAAAGTCGCGCCATGCGCTTAAACGATAGCAACGATTTTATATTCATTTTGGCAGAAAACCGCTGCAAAAAATCTTTTTGCGCGGTCACACTGCCGTCAGTATTAAATATCGTGATGCCTTGCATGGCTTATCAACACTTTCGCCTAATAAACCGGCTTAACAAGCACCACAGCGTTTTAATAAGGCTTCAAATAATTTAATGCCTAAATCAATCTCATCATTGGTGATAAGTAGTGATGGCGCAAGCGTAATCACATTTTTTTGGTAACCGCCAATGTCTAGCACCAAGCCATACATTTTGCCGCCAATGTCAATATTACCCAATAATCCTTCGTTAAACATTTTGTCGGCCAATGCACGACTTGCAGTAAAACCATCGGCTTCGCACAATTCAATACGCAAGGCTAAACCCAAACCACTCACATCGCCCACACATTTCCAGCGGGTTTTTAAGCCTTGAATTGCTTTCAAAAAGTATGCGCCGCGCTCATTCACTTGCGCCTCAAAATCGCCCTCAGCCGTCATTTTCATCACTTCTAGCGCAACCGCGGTGCCCAGCGGGTTTGACGCAAAAGTTGAATGCGTCGTACCTGGTGGAAACACAACAGGATTAATATATTCTTCTTTCGCCCAAATGCCTGATAATGGATTTAAACCATTGGTAATGGCTTTGCCAAACACAAATACATCTGGCACGATGCCAAAATTCTCCCAAGACCATAATTTACCCGTACGGTACACACCCATTTGAATCTCATCGGCCACCAGCAAAATATTGCGCTTTTTCAAGCTGGCTTGTAATTTAGCCATATAGCCTTCTGGTGGGATAATGTAGCCGCCAGTGCCTTGCATTGGCTCGATATAAAACGCGCCAAATTCACTTTCATTGGTTTTAACATCTAAAACAGATTGGTATTCGGTCTCAAATAATTTTTCAAACTGCTTATGGCAATAGGTGTCGCAGGTCTCTATTTTCATGTCATAAGGACAGCGATAGCAATATGGGTAAGGTATAAATTCGGCACGATCTGCAAAGTTACCAAAACGCTTACGATAACGGAAGCTTGAAGTAATCGCCGATGCGCCAAGTGTGCGGCCATGATAGCCGCCCATGAAGGCAAATTGGTGGGTTTTTCCTGTGTGATTACGCACTAATTTTAGCGAATCTTCCACCGCTTGCGCGCCGCCGACGTTAAAGTGCACACGGCCTTTTTCGCCGTATTTGTCTTCCATATATTTGCAAATAATTTCGGCTAAATCAACTTTTTCTTTGTGCAAGTACTGGCTGGCCAATTGCGGCAGTGTATCAACCTGTTTATGAAGAACATCGCTTAAACGTTTGTTTTTATAGCCAAAATTAACAGCCGAATACCACATTTGCCAATCCAAATAGGGCGTTTTGTTTTCATCAAACAAAAAACTGCCTTCGCAGTTTTCAAATACTTTTGGTGGATCTGCATAGTTCACCGTATCGCCGTGCGAGCAATATTTGTCGTTCTTTTTTAAAATTTCGATGATTTTGGTGTCCATGCAAAAAACCTTTTTAGTATTTAGTTAAATAGTTTATGTAGTTAAATAGTTATGTTAAGTAATTAAATTTGAATCTTTATGCGCGTAAGCTTGCCACTTTTTGTGGCGCTTGTTCTGGTAATTGTTGTGGCCAAGTTTTCACTTTTGCCAATACGTCGGCAAAGGTTTGAAACTTGTGGTGCTGAATATTGTTTTTCTCGCAATGTTTAATGAGCGAACCTTTAGCAAACACAATATCAGCGCGGCCTGCAAGGCAAGCATCCGATTTACCATCGCCAATTAATACTACCGGGCTACTTGAATCCAAAGCTAAATTTTGTGCAATAGCGCACTTGCAAGTGCCGTTGCCGCCTGCGCAACCTTCTACTTTGTTGGGAAAGCTAATATCTAAGCCACTTGGCGTGAAGTGTAAATGGTTAGCATAAACGGGAATATCTGGCATTGCGGCATTGCGCATGGCCACTTTAACCGCATGGTCAAGGCCATCGCTCACAATCGCCACTTTGGAAAACTGGCTGATGTGCTTATAAAACGGTACGAATGTTGCGTCTAACTGAATACCGCGAAAAAAACCTTCTAAGGTGATGTTGTCAGCTTTTACCATGCGCACTTGCTGCGTCATGCACTCTACAGCGTTAATTTCACCGTTTAACCATGATTGCTCAATGTCCTCCCAACTGGGGTCGGCAAAGTGCTCAAGCATGTCGTCTATGGTGTCTTTTACTGAAAGCGTACCGTCAAAATCAATGATAAAAAGCATGAGGCTCCTTAGGTTTATTGGCTCAATTACAACATGACGAGCATTCTAATAAACCTAGGCTTACAGTTTGCTTACATTATTGCAGATAAAAGCGCATTGCAGCTTTATTTAATGCGGATTTCAGGCTTACTGGTCTAAAAATATTTATTTAGCTAAAAAACCTAATTGTTGCGGCCATGCAATCACTTTTACGCCTTCTGCGGTCTGTTTATCGACAATTTGCAGGTGCAGTTCATGCATTTTGGTCCAATGATGCTTGGGGCGATAATGATGCTCGGCATGGTAGCCGTTATAAAGCCAAAGCCAGTTAAATGGGCGGTTATAATAGCTCACGCCCCATGCAATTGGCTTATCAGGATTAGCACCATAATGCTCATAATAGCCATTCATCGCAGTAAGTGAATGGCCCAAATAATGAAACACTGCAAAAAATAAAACCAGCTTCCAGCTCATTAAAAATAGCATGATAAACATTAACACGACCACTGAAAGCTCAAACCAAGCAAACTCTGCTAACAACGGGTTTAGACGGCGAATGCCCGCCACTATACGTTTTGGGTCATCACGAAAAAAGCTTAAAAAAGCATACTTAAAAGCTGATTCTGGCTGGCCATTTTTACCGTGCTGATAAATTGAAATCCAATCTACTGTCTCGCCATTGTCGCCAATACGGTCGTTATTACCAATGTGATGTTGACGATGCACGTGATCGTACATGGTTTGCGAAAAGCCCATGGTGATGGATTCTAGCAAACTAAATGCGCGATTTAATACGCTAGATTTAAAGTATGCATTGTGAATAAAGTTGTGCGATACGCTATTCACGTTCCACGAAATACTAAAGGCATAAAACAAGCCTGTCAGCACGTTGCCCCACCACGGCAGGTAATGAAAAGCCGCCAGCATGCCGATTAAATAGGCAAAATGCACCATGCCCCATAACACGGGAATCGCATCCCAATAACTATGGGCAAAAAAGGTAAGCTGCGGTTTTTTCATGGTTGATCATAAGTTTTAGGTAATTCGGTTAGTCTGTTAAAAAGCGCAAAATGTTCAAACACGATTTAATTTGTTCGCGAGATTATAATGGAAACAAGCCTTAACATGGCGACGATATATCGCGCAAAGCCTCACATTTAACCTACATTTAACCTAGATTTAACATACATTTGCTTGGCCTTTCCTTGGCGTTTGCGGCATGATTCGCTTATGCGAATTTTATTAGTAGAAGACGACGCCATTTTGGGTAACGCAACCAGCGTGTATTTACGCAATAACGGTTATGTAGTTGATTGGGCGCAGGACGGTAAACAAGCCGATTTGGCTTTGCATGAGGATATGTATGAGGTGGTGATTTTAGACCTTGGTTTGCCGCAAATGGATGGTTTAAACGTACTAAAACGTCTGCGCGCCCGCAAAATAAGTACCAGCGTGATTATTTTAACGGCGCGTGACGCGCTTGAAGACCGCATTGCTGGGCTGGATTTAGGCGCTGATGATTACCTGATTAAACCGATTAAACTGCCAGAGCTCACCGCGCGCCTGCGCGTGCAAATTCGCCGCAAGCACGCGGTGAGCGCTGCCACTATAGAATATCCGCCGCTAACGTTGCACGTTAAAGAGCGTTTAGTGACGCAACTTGGCGAGCCGTTTGCGCTGTCACCACGCGAATTTAGCCTACTAGAAACATTATTAATGCGCGTGGGTAAAGTGGTGAGCAAAGAGAGCTTATTGGGCAATATTAGCGATTGGGACGATAGCCTTGGCAACAATGCCATTGAAGTATATATGCATAGACTGCGCAAAAAACTACTGCAAGTAGGTATTGAAATACGCACCGTGCGCGGCTTGGGCTATTTGCTGGATAAACAAAGCTAAAAGTTAAACAAAGCTAAAGTAAAATAAAGCAAAAGTTAATAAAAACTAAATATAGGCAAAACTAACAGAACAATTATGCAAAAAAAACAAGCTTCATTACGCAAAAAATTACTAAGCTGGTTAATGCCATTATTACTGCTGCTTATTTTGATTGATAGCACACTTTTATTTAAGCTGGCCATTGGCAAACTAGAAAAAGAAATCGATGCTGATCTGTTTAGCTCAGCTCAAAATGTTTCACAATTTTTGATTAACTTTGGTAATGCGCCCAAAGACATACGATTGTTAGAAAATGCGAGCCATGTATTCTTAAAAGATGAAGTGGATCAAATTTTGTATAGCATTACCGACAGCCAAGGTCTGCTATTAAGCGGTAGCCAAGCTTTACAGGCAACCACACAAGTAAATAATGACGCTCAACATAGCAACTCTAAAACAGTCAATAAAGCCGATCACTACTATTTTAATACCAATATTGGAAACGAGCATTTTAGAGTGGTAAGCGCCACATTTAACATTACAAACTTGCAAGGCGCGCAAACCGTCACTATACAAATTGCTGGCACACAAAAATGGCGCGGCATATTAAGCAACACTATTTTAATTGGCATCGTGGTGCCGCAATTATTGTTAGCCTTACTCTCTTTTTTTATTATTTGGTATGGTATAAAAAAAGGCTTAGCCCCGTTGGATGCCTTGCAGGACGCGGTTTCTAAGCGATCAGAGCATGACTTAAGTCCGATTGAACTGCCCAATATTCCACAAGAAGTGAGCTTAGTCGCTAACTCGGTGAACCAATTAATGACCAAACTGCAACATTTAATTGCAGCGCAAAATCGTTTTGTGGCAGACGCCGCGCATCAGCTGAGAACCCCGCTTGCAGGCGCGCAAGCGCAACTAGAACTGGCAGAGCAAGCAGGAGAGCCGTCTGCAATCAAGGCGCTGTTGCCGCGCGCCTATCTAAGCTTAGACAAGCTTTTACACACCATTAATCAATTATTGGCATTGGCACGCAGCCAACCAGAAGCTGCAGCAAGCGTCAATATGGTTCTGCTTGACTTAAATGTATTGACTAAAGAAATTGCACTAGAAATTGCGCCTGCAGCGATAAAAAAACAGATTGATTTAGGCTTTGAGCCTAGCCTAGTGCCCGCGATTATTTTGGGCAATGTTGATCGCTTAAACGATTTGCTAAATAACTTAATGGATAATGCCATTCGCTATACACAAGCGGGCGGAAAAGTCACAGTGGCCTTAGACGTATCAGAAAAGCAAGTTAATTTAAGCGTTGAAGATGATGGCCCTGGCGTGTCTGATGCGGAAAAAGATAAAATATTTGACCGTTTTCACCGCGTGATTGACAATTATCAAATCGTAAATGAGCAAACTGGCAGCGGGCTTGGGCTGGCAATTGTCAAAGAAATTGCGAGTTTACATGGCGCAAGCATCAGAATTGCTGATGGCAATATGGAGAGTGAAGCCACGGTAACTCACGCAACACGGCGCGGCCTTAAGGTAATGATCAGTTTTAAACGCCTAAGCAATCTAAAAATGGCTTAGCATGCCTTGACATGCCTCAACACTGCTGAGTTATTGCACATGCAGTTACTGCAACTTCTCTTACTACACCTTGAAATATTGCTTCTTAAGTTACTTACTAACTTACTCAACAATTGATTTGCTAGCCGATCGTCGTTTCATTTTGTGCACAAACAGTTTTTTAAACAATAACTTTAAATCATCCACAAAACTAAATACTGACGGAATCACTAACAAACTTAAGAATGTTGAGGTGATAAGCCCGCCAATCACCGCCACCGCCATGGGTGAGCGAAATGAGGTATCACCAGCGCTCCAGCCAGCAGCAATGGGCAACATGCCTGCGCCCATGGCTATGGTGGTCATCACAATTGGCCTTGCACGTTTATGGCAAGCATCCATTAGCGCGTCAAAGCGGTTTAAGCCATGCTCGCGCTGCGCCAGAATCGCGTATTCCACCAGTAAAATAGAATTTTTAGTGGCGATGCCCATTAACATAACCAAGCCAATTAATGAGGGCATAGAAAAACTTTTGTGCGCCACCAGCAAGGCAACAAAGGCACCGCCCAAGGACAACGGCAGGGCAACCAATATTGTAAACGGATGTAAAAAATCTTTAAATAACAGCACCAATACAATGTAAATACACAGTACGCCCGTGAGCATGGCAATACCAAAGCTAGCAAATAATTCGGCCATTACTTCGGCGTCGCCGATTTCTACCTGCTTTACGCTAGCCGGCAAATTTTGAATGCTGGGTAACTTTTTAACAGCCTCAGTCACCTCGCCCAATGTAAGGCCCGATAGCTCAACTTCAATTTGTACATTACGCGAGCGGTCATAACGCTCAATCACCGATGGGCCGCCAGCCATATTAAAGCTAGCCACTTGCGATAACATGACTGGGCCTTTTGAACCTGGCACGGTAAGCCGCTCAAGAATGCTTTGGTCTTGGCGCGCTTCGTCTGATAGCTGCACGACAATGGGAACTTGCCGCTGACTTAAATTTAGTTTGGTCAAATCAAAATCATAGTCGCCATTGGTTGCGATGCGCAGCGTTTCGCTAATGGCGCTGCTGGTGACGCCTAAATCGGCCGCTTTGGCAAAATCGGGCTTAACAATCATTTCAGGCCGAATTAAGCTGGCGGTTGAAGCAATATTACCAACGCCAGAAATTTTGCGCATATCTTGCGTAACGGCGTCTGCGGCAAGTTGTAACTCATTAGAATCATCGCCGCTCAGCATTAATACATATTTTTCACCCGACCCGCCTAAACCGACCTTGGTGCGCACACCTGGCAAGCTAACTAAGCTATCGCGAATCTCACTTTCGATTATTTGTTTACGTGGGCGCTGACTGCGTTCATCTAACAAAATGGTGAGTGTGGCAAGGCGCGTTTCAGCAGCGCCAGAACTGACGAACGCATCAGAACCCGCGCTGCCGCCGCCAATCGCGGTATAAATGGTTTTAACATGCGCAACGTTTTTTAATAACTGCCTTGCAGCTTCGGCCGCTTGTTCTGTCTCTACCAAGGATGCGCCAGGCGGCAACTCTAAATAAACTTGTGTTTGCGAGCTGTCATCAGCAGGAATAAAGCCAGTTGGCAATAAGGGGATAAGCTTGATTGACCCGTATAAAAACAAAGCGGCGAAAATAACTGTGATTATACGGTGCTGCAAACACCAGTGACTTAGGCGCATGTAGCTGCGCATAATCAATCCATCTTGATGTTGCGTAGTATTGGGTTTAAGCAAATAAGCAGACATCATCGGTGTGAGTACGCGCGCAACTGCTAATGAGGCAAAAATCGCAAAAGACGCTGTCCAGCCAAATTGTTTAAAAAACTTGCCCGGAATGCCGCTCATAAAAGCGGTGGGTAAAAATACCGCTATCAGCGTAAATGTGGTGGCAACAACGGCTAAGCCAATCTCGTCAGCAGCTTCCATCGCGGCTTGATAAGGCGTTTTGCCCATGCGCAAATGCCGCACAATATTTTCCACCTCTACAATCGCGTCATCTACCAAAATACCAATCACCAATGACAACGCTAGCAGTGTGACTACGTTAATGCTAAAACCAAAACTGGCCATGCCAATAAACGCAGGTATAACCGATAGTGGCAGCGCAACCGCGCAAATAAAAGTCGCGCGAACGTTGCGCAAGAATAAAAACACCACCAACACGGCCAATAGTGCGCCTTCTACCAACATAGTAATCGACGCTGCATATTCATCTTTAACAGGTTGCACAAAGTTAAA
>JACMNB010000022.1 GCA_014378845.1 Methylotenera sp.
CGTGTAGTGGATGGCAAACTCACCACGCCAGTGGCGTATTTAACCTGCAATTTCAGCGCGCCCGTCGGCAATAAACCAGCACTATTCACGCATGACGAAGTGATTACGCTGTTTCACGAATTTGGCCACGGCTTGCACCACATGCTAACCGAGGTAAACGATTACAGCGTATCGGGCATAAAAGGCGTGGAATGGGACGCAGTGGAGCTGCCGAGCCAGTTTATGGAAAACTTTTGCTGGGAATGGGATGTGTTGCGCCATATGACGCAACATGTGGACACGGGCGCGCAGCTGCCACGCGAATTATTCGATAAAATGGTGGCTGCCAAAAACTTTCAAGCAGGTATGCAAACCGTACGCCAAATTGAATTTTCATTGTTTGATATTACGTTGCACAGCACGTTTGACCCTAGTGGAAAAAAAACGCCTTTGGCTTTAATTGAAGAAATCCGTGATCAAGTTGCCGTCGTGCGCCCCCCCGTTTGGAATCGCTTCCCTAACAACTTCAGCCACATATTCGCAGGCGGCTATGCAGCAGGTTATTACAGCTATAAATGGGCCGAAGTGTTAAGCGCCGATGCTTACAGCTTGTTTGAAGAGCACGGCAGTTTAAGCTTCGAGGCAGGCCAACAATTTTGGCAAGAGATTTTATCGCGCGGTGGCAGTCGGCCTGCAATGGAATCGTTTGTGGCTTTCCGTGGCCGCGAGCCCAGTATTGATGCGCTTTTGCGGCACAATGGCATGAACAATTAACTTTAATAAATATTTTTGAATAATGCCTGAAATTATTTTTAGCGAGTTGTCATGGAAAGAGTATTTACAAAATGATAGTTCACCTAACAGCTTTTTATTAAAAAATATTTTTGTAAAGTGTGATATTTTTATAAATTTTCTTAGTAAGTTTAGTCCACTAGACAAAAAAACGCCTGAGCTAAGAATAATAAAAGATAACAGAAAACAGGCTGGGCATAAAAATGGGAAAATTTATATTTATGAAGGCTTAATTGAGCAATTCCAAAACAATGAAGAAAATGACTATATTCACTTACACAAAGGAATTTCGCTGTTTTTTCTCTATTGTGTAATTGCACATGAATTTTTTCATTACTCTCAGCAACATTCTAAAATAAAAGAAAAATTAGGTAATAGCTATAACAAGGCTTTGGAATTTGATGCTGACAGACTAGCTTTAGGCGCGTTATATGAATTTTTTTTAAGTTCTGCCCCATTAGAAAAGCTTAAGTATGACGTTAAAGAATCTTTTCTTATTTGTTTATTTTATCCGATTAGACATAAGATAAAATCTGAAAACTACGTAGTTTTTGAAGATGCTACACATCCGTTTTGGATGTTACGCTTGTATTACATGTTGACTGAGTTAGCAACTTTTGGTAATTCTTCAGCGCTTAGTACAGAATCTATAAATGACAAAATTCGATTAAGCCAAGTATTAGGTAATCTTGAAAATGATTATCAAAATAATTGTTTATATTCAATGGATCAAACAAATATGAAATATTACTTAATCAATCATGCGAGTTGCGATTTTAAAAAGTTAATGGAAGAGTTTGAAGTAATTCGTCCATTGCTTTAAAAGCTTTTTAAAGAAAAATCTGAAATGAGGATAATCAACTGAAACTAGCCACTTGGAATGTAAACTCGCTTAACGTGCGTTTGCCGCACGTTTTAGATTGGCTTCGCGATAATCCAGTTGATGTGCTTTGCTTGCAAGAAACTAAGCAAGAAGATAGTAAATTCCCCTATGGTGATTTAGATGCAGTTGCCTACAACGCGGTTCACGCAGGCCAAAAAACCTATAACGGTGTGGCTATTCTAAGCAAGCACGAAATGACTGGGGTTAAACATGGCATTGCGGGGTTTGAGGATGATCAAAGGCGCGTGATTTCGGCGACCATTCAAGGCATTCGCGTAATTTGTGTGTACATTGTGAACGGCCAAGCGGTGGATTCTGAGAAATACGAATACAAAATGCGCTGGCTGACGGCACTTATTGATTGGCTTACTGACGAGTTAAAAAAATACCCAAATTTAGTTGTATTAGGTGATTACAACATCGCCCCTGAAGACCGCGATTGCCATGACCCTGCGGCGTGGATTGGGCAGATTTTGGTTTCGCCGCGCGAGCGTGAAATGTTTAAAAAACTGATTGCGCTGGGCTTTAATGATAGTTTTCGGCTGTTTAATTCCGAGCCGAAAAACTTCACTTGGTGGGATTATCGCATGATGGGTTTTAGACGCAATTTTGGCATGCGTATTGACCATATTTTGGTGAGCGACGCATTGAAAAATAGATGTGAACAATGCGAAATTGATAAAGCGCCTCGCAAGTTAGAGCGCCCTTCTGACCATACGCCTGTTGTTTTAACGCTGTTGTAGGAGCGATTTTTAAATCGCGAATAATTTTTTAAAGCTTCGCGATTTGAAAATCGCTCCTACAAAAAAACGTTAGCCTTTAATTTTAATGCCAAGCTGTTTGAGTTTACGATACAAGTGCGTGCGCTCCAGCCCAGAAATTTCAGCCAGTTTACTCATGTTGCTGTTAATGGTTGCCATGTGATGCTGAAAGTAAAACCGTTCAAAATCATCGCGCACTTCGCGTAATGGTAGCGCCAAATCAATTGGCAAGGCTTGCGTTTTTAAGGCTTGGTTTTCAGGGCTAATCGTAAATTGTTCTAATACACGATTCACATCGCTTAACGTAATTTTGTCGCCCAAACTACTCAACATCACATTTTGCACCACTGCCTCTAAACCAGCCAAATCACCCGGCCAATCGGCATTTCTAAGCGCATTTAAAGCGGCAATATCAAAACTTTTGTAACTGGTCGTAGCGGTTTCTACCAGTAAATTCGCCATCGCGGTGGCAAGGTCGGGTATGTCCTCGCGGTGATCATTTAATGCGGGCACTTTAAGAATGCTAGTGGAAAGTATTTGCAGCAAAGCGCTATCAAATTGCGTTTGCTCAGCCAATTGTGGCAAGCTAAAAAAGCTGGCGCAAACGACACGCACCTGATATTTATCCGCCTTTGACAGCAATAAACTGAGGCCTTTTTGCTCGGTTTTATTTAATTCAGATACTTCTTTAATAAATAAAACACCGCCGCGGGCTTGCTCTAAAAGCTCCTGCGGTGCACTGGCAAGCTTTTCGTATTCGCTTAAGCCCAGCCACGGCGTGCCTGCGGTGTGCAAAAAACGCGCGCACAGCTCAATACTGCTGCCTTTTTTACCGATAAGCAGTAGTGTATTTTTAGTCCGTGAAATCTGCTCAAGCCGTTGTTTTAGTTCGTTAATCACTAAGCTTTTACCGAAACTAGCCAAATTCATCTCAGTTTTTGGGTGAAGCTCGGCGTGTTTTAGTGCGGCGGTTACTGTTTTAAGTAGTTTTTGCAGCGCGATTGGTTTTTCTAAAAAATCAAACGCGCCAATACGCGTGGCCTCTACCGCGGTATCAATTGTGCCATGTCCAGACATCATGACGACCGGCATGGTTAAAAGACCCGCATTGCCCCACTCTTTAAGCAAGCTAATGCCATCGCAGTCAGGCATCCAAATATCCAGTAGCACCATGTCTGGCCGCTGTTTAAGCCGTGCATCGCGCGCGGCTTGCGCATTCTCGGCCAGCGTGATTTGATGTCCTTCATCTTGCAAAATATCACTTAATAATTCGCGAATGCCAATTTCGTCATCTACTACCAAAATATGCCGTGAAGCCATTTGTACTTTCCTCTTAAACTTTTTGCTATCTTTTATATATATATTGCAGCCTGATTATTTATAGGTGCTATTTTCTAAAGCGTTTTCACGCGCTTTAACGATTTTTTTGCGGTTTTACTATTGCTGGCTTTTACTGCTGGTATCGCTTCTAAATTCGCCACATTATTTTTGTTTATGGGCAGCAAAATGGTAATACTCGCGCCGCCAGTTGCATTGTTTTCTATTTTAATCTGTCCGTGGTGTTCTTCAATCATTTTTTTAACAATGGCTAAACCTAAGCCCGTGCCATGCGCTTTGGTGGTGACATAAGGTTCAAACGCATGACTGAGTAAATCGGCAGGAAAACCTTGCCCATTGTCTTTTACCATCAATTTAATATTGGCATCATCAACTGAAGTTTGCACTAAAATGGTCGGTTTATCAGTTTGCTTAAGCGCGTCTTGTGCATTTTGCATTAAATTATGCAGCACTTGCCGCAACATAGTTGCATCGCCTTTTGTGTCTGGCATATTGGCGGCTAAATCATAGTTAATTTTGGCCTGGGCCTGGGCTTTGAATTGGGATTGGGATTGCTCTGCGCTGGCGTTTTCATAGAGGGCTGAGACATCTTTAATCAGCTTATTTAAATTCAGATTACTTAGATTGGCAGACGGCGCGCGCGCGTATTCGCTAAACTCGTTTACCATGGTTTTCATCGCGCTAACTTGATTCACAATGGTATCCGTTGAGCGCTGCAACATATGCGCATCATCTGCGCTTAACTTACTACTTAATTTATGCTGTAAACGCTCAGCCGACAGCTGAATCGGCGTGAGCGGATTTTTGATTTCGTGCGCAAGTCGCCGCGCAACCTCGCCCCAAGCCGCGTCGCGCTGGGCTTGCACCATCGTGGTCACGTCGTCAAACACCACTACAAAACCATTTTCGGCCGCGTTACTATTGCTGGGTAAACGCGTGGCGCGCACTAATAATAGCTGTTTGCCTTGTGGCCGTATAATTTCTATTTGTCGGGAAAATTCAGTTTTTTGCAGCTCGGGGGCTTTGGTAAGCTCAAAATGCGTTTGCACCAAGCTCACAAATTCGGCCAAAAATGGTTGATTTTCAGTCATTTTGATAAAAGGCTGATTTTCAAATAAGATAAGGTTAATGCCCAAAATATTGCTGGCCGCCACATTATAAGTTCGCAGCTCAGCCTGTTCGTTTATCGCTAGCACTCCCGATGACAAATGTGCCAAAATGGTTTCCAAATAACCGCGCGCCGCCTCTACCCGTGCGCGATTGCGCTCGGTAGCTTGCGTAGCATCATTTAATTGACGCGTCATACTGTTGAATGATTTTACCAAAATACCTAGTTCGTCTTGGCCGTGCTCGGGCAACATAGTGCTGTAATCACCAATGGCGATTGCGCGCGTGCCTTCAGCCAGAACAGTGAGCGGCTGCGAAAGCCGCCGACTGAGCACAAATGCAATTGCCAACGCAGACAACATTGATAGCATTAATACCAGCGTCAGCGTCAACTTAAACACATCTTTCAGTGAATCGCGGCTATAAGATAGCTCTTGATAATCGCGGTAAACATCTTGCACCGCCTCGGCCGTATCAGAAAGTGTTTTTGGCACGGGTTGCAGCAGTTGCAAAATGCGCGTTTCCCCAGCAATTTCTTGCACATTAACTGGCGCTAGCACGCGTAAATACAAGCCTTTATTCAAAATTGGCTCAATTTTGCCGTATACGCGAGTTTGCGCTTGACGCAGCTGCGGAACGCTGGGCAGCTCGGGCAAAAAGCTATTGGGATCGCTGCTAGAAACCGACAAAATGCGGCCTTGCACCGATAACAATGTGGCATCTTGAATACCTGATTTTTCGCGTAAATCGTTTAATAAACTGTAGTGAGAACGTGTGGGCTGAAAAGCCAATGTGGTGGCCATATTCTCGGCTTTTTCTTCCACATCTTTTAGCATAATATCCAGCGCACGCTGGCCTAAGCTTAAGCCGCCATCTAATGCAGATTCCACTTTTACGTTAAACCACGATTCGATAGAGCGCGTCAGAAAATTCACGCTAACCAAATACACAATCAAGCCAGGAATAATTGCCATTAATGCAAATGTGCCGAGCAACCGCAAAGTGAGGCGACTACCCATTACGCCGCTTTTAATTTTTTTGTATAAAGCCCACAGTTGAAAGCCAATCAGCACAATTAGTGCGCCTGCCAAGCCAATATTTAAGTACAACAACATTTTGTAATAATCGCCAGAAATGGCGGTATTAGCGCTGGCCAGAGACAGCAAATATAGCAACGCCAAGCCCAACGCCACGCTTACCAGTAAAACATATCTCATTTTTTAAGGTAACAATGCATGATTATTTAAGCACTTTGCCGCTGGTCTCTTTTAAAATCCACTCAAATTTTTGCGAGCTGATATTCCACTTTTCTGAGGCGATGGTATCAACTTGTATGGCCTTTGGCAGCTTGGTTTGATCGAGGCGAATGAGGAGCGCCGCCTTGTAAACCCCAGATTTTTCTAACACAGACTTTTCCACCACTTTCCACTCGTCAAGCGCTACCAACTCTTCCTCGGCCTCACTTAAGCTGTCATACGATTGTTGATGCGACCCACGATTAACTAAATATTGGCGACTAAGCGCATGATAACTTAAACTCACGTTTTGCGAGGCGGTGACTATTTCGTCGTCAAACCAGTATTTACGCGGGCTGACAATTTGAAACTCAATTAAAAAATTCAGCGGCACGCCTTTGTTGATTGCCTCCTCAATTTCCTTATCAAAACTCAACTCCACATCGGCATCTAAGCCATAGTAGTCGTCTTGCGACTCAAGTTCTGCACTTTTAATATTAATGCTGCTGCCCGCAGAAAATGCCAGCGAGCTTGCTAAGATTAACAAAAATAGGCTAATTTTTTTGCAAAAGCGCATAAAAAAGGCCATCGTGATTGGGGTTTGGCAAAAGCTGACCTTGCTGAAGTTGAATATTGTTTTCAAGCCCGTTAACTAGCAAAAGCGGTAACTGAGTGGCATCTTGTGTATTTTTTAAAAACCAATCAATTTGAAGTTGATTTTCCTCATTAAAAACAGAGCAAGTCACATATAACAATTTACCGCCTTTTGCTAATAATAGCCATAAATGTTGCAAAATTGCCGATTGTTGTTGCGTAAATGTCGCAATATCTCGCTCGCGGCGCAGCCATTTAATATCTACATGCCTGCGCACAATGCCGCTGGCGGTGCATGGTACATCGGCCAAAATTCGGTCAAAAAGTTTATCGGCCTTATAAGTAGCCGCGTCACCCAGCTGCAAATTGGCGCTTAGTTCAAGCCGATGCAAATTACTTTCCACGCGGTTTAAACGGCCAGCATCGTTATCTAGCGCGCTTAAAATGACATTTTTAAGTTCCAAAATATGTCCTGTTTTGCCGCCTGGCGCAGCGCAAGCATCTAGCACACGTTGACCTTTTTTAAGGTCTAACAAATGTGCCGCTAATTGCGCTCCGTAATCTTGCACCGACACCACGCCATCAGCAAAACCTGGCACTTGCTCAACAGAAATTGGCTTCGTTAGCATCACCGCCTCTGCACCTAAATGCGTGGCCTCAATATCTTGACGGGCTAACAATTGGCAATACTCTGGCGCGTTGGATTTTTGCGCATTAACCCGTAAAGTCATTGGCGGATGCGCATTGCCTATCGCCAAAATAGTTTGCCAATGTTGCGGATATTGGCTTTTTAGCTTGTTAATCCACCACTGCGGGTAGGAATAAAGCGCAACTTCGTTAATTTTTGGATCGGATTTAATTTGCTCGGCAATCGCGTCTTTTTGGCGTAAAAAATTACGCAAAACGCCATTTACCAAACCTTTTGCCCAGCGCGGCTTGGCATCGCCAGCCGCCTTAACGGCTTGATTAACCACGGTAAAATCATCCGCTTTATCGTGCAATAGCTGATAAATGGCCACTAACAACAGCGCCGTAATATGCGCATTGCTGAGTGGGTTTTCGAGTAACTTCTCTAAATACGCGTTTACTTCTCCGTAGAATCTTAACGTACCGTAACTTAAATCGGCCGCTGCGCCGCGCTGTTGCGGTGTTGCGTTTGAATAACTAGTTAATGCATCGGGCAACGCCAATGTTAAGTTGCGCCCAGAAAGGACATCAGACACGGCAATTGCAGCGATTTGTTGGGAAATATACAAAATGACTTTCTAAATAGAGTAATTAACAAACTAAAACAAGGCGTTAAAATGTCTTTGCACAGCTTGCGCTTTAAAAACTGCGCGCCAATATAAGCTGGTTAATGGCGTATCGGCTAGTATCACTTGCTTTTCAAATGCTTGCGTCACCTGCCAAGTGCAGCGCAAACCCGCGGCAAAAGTCACAAAATCCCCTTTTTTAATCAATACGCTTTGTTTGGAGCCATCGGGCGTCACCAATACTTCGCCTTTTGTCACATAAATAGTTTCAACTTCAGGAAACTGCCATACAAATTCTGAAGGCTCTTTTTTCCATGTAAACCAGTTGTTAACATCTAACTTTGCTAGCTTTTCTGCGCTAGGATTGTGTTCAACATAAATACTGTTAACAGGTTGCCTTTGGTTAATTAGCGCAATCAAAACAATAGCTAAAAGTGATAACAAAAATATGAAATAACGACTAATTTTACTCAATGTAAGGCCTGCAATTAAGTAGTTTTATGATTAAGTAATTTTACTAGATATGTTGCTTGTCGGGTTGGCATTAACTAACACCTCAACCGCCATATTTGAGCAAGAAGAATCTTGTGTTAAAATTCAAACAAACTTTTGGCTTCTTCGCCCTGCTCAGAATAACGGTGGAAAATAGAGGGTATTGAACTGAAACTCACTGCTGGTTTGCCTTCGGTATTAGCAAGAAACACAGTGAAACCGAAGTCTGCGCTAGGGATTATTTTAGTTTTGGTAATTTCTTTAAGCAAATAAAATAAAAACCAAGTGGAATCTTTATCGTAACTTTACCCTTAATAACTACTCGCCATTGCCATCAATCTCGCCACTCGCTCCTCTGTCTTGGGATGCGTACTAAACAAACTATCAAACGAAACGCCTGACAATGGGTTAATTATCATCATTTGGCCCGTTTCTGGATGTGCTTCAGCGGTTTGATTGGGTATTTGGTACGCATAATTGTGAATTTTAGTGAGTGCATCGGCCAATGATTTTGGGTCTTTACTGATTTGCGCGCCCATTCTATCAGCCTCAAATTCGCGGCTACGCGAAATGGCCATTTGAATAAGCCCCGCCGCCATGGGCGCTAAAAACATCATCAGCATACTAATCACCATGTTCGGGCGTTCACCATCTTCACCTCGACCACCGCCAAACATCATGCCAAATTGTGCGATTGAGCCAATAGCGCCTGCCATGGTGGCCGAAATAGTAGAGATTAAGGTATCGCGGTGCTTCACATGCGCCAGCTCGTGCGCCATCACGCCGCGCAATTCGCGCTCGTTCAGCGTTAGCATGATGCCAGTGGTGGTTGCCACTGCTGCATTTTCTGGGTTGCGGCCTGTGGCAAAAGCGTTGGGTTGTTGCTCGTTAATGACGTACACTTTTGGCATCGGCAGCTCGGCATTTTGCGCGAGCTCTTTTACCATGTTGTAATAATTTTTAAATTGGCCATCGCCATAATTATTTTCTTGGTTTATTTCTTGCGCGCCGTACATTTTGAGTACAGCTTTATCTGAAAACCAATACGCATAAAAATTCATTGCGCCGGCTAAACACAGCGCCATTAACATGCCCGTTGCGCCGCCCATTGCGCCGCCTACCGCGCCAAATAAGGCGGTAATAATTGCCATTAATACAAAAGTTTTAATCCAGTTTCCAAACACATTATTCTCCTAAATTTTTTCCATCATTGTTAATCAGAATATGCTGCTAATGCGTGTCAATTACAAGCGTTTAACTCAACTGTTAACTAAAAATCTCGCCAATTTTTACATGCTGGCCTTGTATAAACTGCTGCGCTGTTTGGCGTTTACCGCCTGGCATTTGCAGCTCATCTATCTCTAAGACACCTTCCCCGCAAGCCGCATGGATGCTGGCTTCTAAGCCATTACCTAACTCAATAATTTCACCACTTTTTGCATGACTTTTTTGATTGGTAGCACCAGCAAACCAAATTTTGCAAGTTTGCCCACGAAATTGCGTAGTGGCGACAGGAAACGGATTAAAAGCGCGCACTTGGCGTGAAATTTCTACCGCGCTTTTTTGCCAATCAATTGCGGATTCACTTTTTTCAAGTTTGTGTGCATATGTGACAAGCGATTCATTTTGCTTAATACTAGGCAATAGGTCATTAGCAGCCAATTGTTGCATCGCTTGCACCATTAAAACTGCACCCATTTTACTCAGTGCATCGTGCAAAATTTGTGTGGTTTCTGCGCTGGTAATTGGCACCATGCCTTTACTAATCATATTGCCTGCATCCAATTTTGGCACAACCTCCATAATCGTTACGCCAGTTTCGGTATCGCCCGCCAATAAAGCACGGTGGATGGGCGCTGCGCCGCGCCAACGTGGCAGCAAGCTGGCGTGAATGTTATAGCAACCTTTTGGGAATATGTTTAAAACTACGGCGGGAATTATCAAGCCGTAAGCGGCAACAATCATCACATCGGCATTTGCAGCGGCAATGTGCGCTTGAATCTCTTGCGGCTTAAGCGATTCCGGCTGAAAAACGTTAAGATTATGCTGCAAAGCCAGTTGCTTAACAGGGCTGGCTTTAAGTTGCATGCCGCGCCCAGCGGGGCGATCTGGTTGTGTTAGCACGAGTACAATCTCAAACAAACCGTTGATGTTATGATGACTTTGGTCAATTAAGGCTTGCAGCGCAGGCACAGCAAAATCGGGCGTTCCAGCAAAAATAATTTTCATGACATTCATTGAATTTTTAGTAGCTGTTTCTAGTAATTCCGCGGTTGTGTTTCAGCATTTTACTTTTAATGCGATTGCGTTTAAGCGGCGATAAATATTCCACAAAAACCTTACCTAAAAGATGATCCATTTCGTGCTGAATGCACACCGCTAGCAAGCCATCTGCCTTTAATTTAAAGGCTTTGCCGTTTGCATCAAGCGCTTCCACCGTAATATTTTCGGCCCGCGTCACGGTTTCGTACACGCCTGGCACCGATAAACAGCCTTCTTCATAATCTTGCAAGCCATTTTTTGCCGTGATTTTCGGGTTAATAAATACCTGCAAATCATTTTGCTCTTTGCTGGTATCAACCAAAATTAATTGAATGTGCTCATCAACCTGCGTGGCTGCCAACCCTATACCAGGCGCGGCGTACATGGTTTCGCTCATATCTGTAATTAAACGCTGAATATCTGCGTTAACCGTTTTGATGGGTTTTGCTATCGTGTGCAAACGCGCGTCGGGATAATTAAGTATTACAAGCTGTGTCATTTCAGTCGTGCCATATTCTGTAAATATAAAAGTGTTGTCTTATATCAACAATCCAACTAACAAATAGTTCTGTTTTAGCAAAAAAGCTTGATTGTTGAATGGATTACGTGATAAATTTAATGCAATTTCGCGGATGCTTTATGCACAATTGCCGCTATTTTTTGCCCGAGGTCATGCAATGAAAAAACGTATTATAACGCTGCTAGTGTTGAGTTGCTTAAGCTTAAGCAGTTTTGCTGATGAAATTGCTCTGCAAAAAAACCATCCTGATCGCCATATTGTGGTTAAAGGCGACACGCTATGGGGCATTTCGGCCAAGTTTTTAAAAGATCCGTGGCAGTGGCCAAAAGTGTGGAAGATGAACCGCGCGGAAATCAAAAATCCGCACCGCATTTACCCAGGCGATGTGGTGGCGCTAGATAATAGCAGTGGCACGCCGCAACTGCGCTTAATGCACGAAACCGTGACGCTGCAACCAGGCGTGGTAGAAGAACCGCTCGCAAAAGAAGCGATTCAAACCATTGCGCCAAGTGTCATTGGGCCTTTTTTAAGCCAGCCATTATTAATAGAAAACGGCCAATTAGACAACGCGCCGCGCATTGTTTCTGCCCAAGAAAACCGCCTAGTGTTAAGCCCTGGCACCCGCGTTTATATTAATAATATTAAAGATGGCAGCAATACCCATTGGAATGTATATCGTCCGGGCGAACAACTCACTGACCCTGAGACTAAAGAAGTACTAGGCACAGAAGCAATTTATTTGGGAGATGTGAATATCGCTCGATTTGGCGCACCTGCAACCGGTGATATTGTGCGCGCTAAAGAAGAAATTTTTACCAAAGATCGCTTGGTGGTTTCGGCCGATGAATTTAAAAGTAGCTTTGTGCCGCACGCGCCCGAGACCTTGATAAACGGCCGCATTATGCGCATTTATGGCGGCGTGGCCGAGGCTGGTCCTAACACGGTGGTTTCAATTAATCGTGGTAAAAAAGATGGCTTAGAAGAAGGTCATGTATTGGCCGTTAACCGTTATGGCCGCATTATTAAAGATCCCGAATTTACAGCAGCAGACTCAAACAAAGTAGTACCCGAACAGAAAAACTTAAAAGAACTTAATCTTGATATTTACACGGGGCCAGACGGCAAAAAAGTCGTGAATCTGGCCAAAAACCAAGTGCGATCACAACCTGCGCTAGCACCTAATGAGCTGAAATTGCCCGATGAACGCGTTGGCTTATTAATGATTTTTAGAACATTTGACCGCATTTCTTACGGATTAATTATGAGCTCAAGCGATGCAATTTATGCGCTTGATACTGTGCAAACGCCATAAGAATGCCCGCTGCTGAAGATAAACAAGCAGCAACATCGGCAACAGATTTAGCGCTATGGCTAACTCTTAATCAAATACCTGGCCTAGGCAACGCGGCGTTTTGCCAACTGCTAACAAAATTTGGCACGCCAGAAGGCATTTTTAGCGCCAAGCTAAGCCAACTGCGCGAAATTGTAAATGACGAAATCGCGCAAAAAATTAGTAAAGGCATTGCTGTTGACGCAATTGCGCCTACTTTAAAATGGCTAGAAAAAGATAATGTTCACCTTGTTACGCTGGCCGATAGCACCTATCCACAAAAACTGTTAGAAGTCAGCAATCCGCCTGCATTGCTATTCGCAATTGGCAACTTACATTGGCTTAATCACCCCACTATCGCCATGGTGGGCAGCCGTAGCGCCACCCCGCGAGGCGAGAAAAATGCAGAAGACTTTGCAAAGAGCCTATGCGAACAAGGTCTGTGCGTGGCAAGCGGCATGGCGCTTGGCATTGACGGCGCAGCCCATCGCGGCGCGCTTAAAGCTAATGGGGCGACCATTGCCGTGGTTGGCACGGGGCTGGATATTGTGTACCCAGCACGTCACCGCGATTTAGCGCACAAAATTGCTGAGCGCGGTTTGATAATTTCAGAGTTTCCCTTGGGCACGCCGTCAAAAGCGCAAAATTTTCCGCGCCGCAATCGATTAATCAGCGGCTTAAGCTTAGGTTGCTTGGTGGTAGAGGCTAATATTGAAAGCGGTTCGCTTATTACAGCGCGGCTGGCAGCCGAGCAAGGTCGTGAAATATTTGCCATCCCTGGCTCAATACACTCGCCCGTCACCAAGGGCTGTCACCAACTCATTAAGCAAGGCGCAAAATTAGTCGAGAGTGTGCAAGACATTTTAGAAGAAATTAATTGGTCAACCATGGCAAAAAGTCTGCCCAGCATTAGCCCAAGTGGGCTATTGGCAGATTTAGCGCCAAATTCTCTGCAAGCCAATACAGTGCTGGATTTGATGGGTTTTGATGCCATCAATTTTGAGCAACTGCGTACCAGCACTGGCTTGACGACAGAGTTACTTTCATCCATGCTAATGCTACTAGAGCTAGAAAACAAAATAAAAACCCTAGCAGGCGGTCATTATCAACGTTTAGTTTAATAAAATTAAATGCTTATAAATTGATAGCAACCGTGATTTTTTATTTTGAGGAGAAAACATGTTTGAAGTTTTAGTATTCATGTTTGAACATTACATCGCGCATCGCGCATTGCCAGATAAAGCCATTATGACGCAAGAACTTTCTGCTGCAGGTTTTGAGCAATCAGATATTGTTGGCGCGTTTGATTGGTTTCATGTGATGAAAACAAACCTAATAGAGCCGCCTGCGGTGTATGCGCATCAGCAAACCAGCATGCGTATGTTCAGCGATAGCGAATACAAAAAAATTAGCCTTGAAAGTATTAGTTTTTTGATATTTTTACAGCAAGCGAGTGTGATTAACGATGTTGAGCGCGATTTAATTGTGGAGCGTGCGATGGCGCTTAAACAAGAGCATATCAAGATTGAAGAAATGCGCTGGATTACCATGATTGCCTTGTGGAATGCTGGCCGCGAGAAAGATTATTTATTCGTAGAAGATGCGCTATTTAATCCGCGCGGATTAACGCTGCATTAATATTTGTACGAGCGCAATTTATTGCGCGAACAGCTTAAAAACTTAACATTCGCGATTTAAAAATCGCTCCTACACACTCTTTTTTGCGCCAATATTATTGATAATATTAGAAATAATGCCTGCTTGGTTAAGCGTGTAAAAATGCAAGCTAGGCACGCCCCAAGCCAATAAACGCTCGCAAAGTTCGGTTACCACATCAGTGCCCAGCGCGCGTAAAGACGGCAAATCATCTGCGTAAGCTTCTAAACGCAAACGCAACCAACGTGGAATCTCGGCGCCACATACGCCAGAAAAGCGCGCGAGTTGCGTAAAGTTATAAATCGGCATTACACCTGGCACAATCGGCACGTTAATACCGACTTTTTGGCAGCTTTCCACAAACCTGAAATACGCATCCGCATTGTAAAAATATTGCGTAATGGCCGAATTCGCGCCCGCTTCTACTTTGCGCTTAAAGTTAGCCATGTCTTTTGCGGCAGAAATTGCTTCTGGGTGAAACTCTGGGTAGGCCGCCACTTCTAGATGAAACCAGTCGGCCGTTTCCTGACGAATAAAAGTGACCAATTCGTTGGCATATTTAAAATCTCCAGCACTTACCTCGCCAGATGGTACATCACCACGCAAGGTGACCAAGCGCTTAATACCATGCGCCTTATAAGCCGTTAGCAGCTCGCGAATTTCATCCTTGCTGGATGATATGCAAGAAATATGCGGCGCGGCTTGGTGACCTTCTGCTTGCATCTCAAACACGGTTTCTTTGGTGCGGTCTGTTGTCGATCCGCCCGCGCCAAAAGTTACCGAGAAGAACTCAGGCTTAAATACGGCTAATTGCGCCCGCGTTTCACGCAAATTGGCAATACCATCCACCGTTTTTGGCGGAAAAAATTCAAAACTAATGGGAATATTCATATTTTTATTCAAATTTTTTTAAAAATGCATAGTTCTAAGTCAGACTAGGCGCAAAGTAAAAAATTGGACGCCGCATATGCATTATTATGTAAGTACAATTTTTTGTTTTGCAACAACGTATGACGACGAAATATGCGTTTTTAGTTATTTTTTATCTTTATCGATAATGATTGCCGATAAAATCCACGAAATCACGCTGTAAGCAATCGCACCGATTATGCCTGCCATTAATGTTTGTACTTCAAAACCTTGTAAAAAGTGACCAACCGCCCAAAACAAAATACCATTAATTACAAAAATAAATAAGCCCAGCGTAATTATGGTCACTGGCAATGTAAATATTACCAAAATTGGCTTAATCAGCATGTTCGCTAAGCCAATCACCACCGCGGCAATAGCCGCTATCCAAAAGCTGGACACATGAATACCGGGCACAACATACGCCACGCCAAGCAAAGCCAGCGCGTTAATAATCCAACCTACCAGTAATTTCATGTGTCTTATCCCTTTTTACTCAATCAACATATGTCATTGCGAGGAATATAATGACGAAGCAATCCATAACTTTTTTAAACTGGATTGCCACGGGCATTGCCCTCGCAATGACGGAATTACTAATAACGATAAGTATCTGGCTTGTAAGGGCCATCTTGCGATACGCCAATATATGCCGCTTGTGTTTCACTTAAACGCGTTAATTGCGCGTTTAATTTTTTCAATTGTAGCACCGCCACTTTTTCATCCAAATGTTTTGGCAATACATAAACGCCCACTGGGTAATCGGCTTGACGGGTAAACAACTCAATTTGCGCGATTGTTTGGTTAGCGAATGATGAACTCATGACATAACTTGGATGGCCAGTTCCGCAGCCTAAATTCACCAAACGACCTTTTGCCAACAAGATAATCTTTTTACCATTGGGAAACATCACGTGATCCACTTGCGGTTTAATTTCATCCCATTCATATTTTTCGAGTGAAGCCACATCAATCTCATTATCAAAATGGCCAATGTTACACACAATCGCTTGGTCTTTCATTTTGGCCATATGGTCGTGCGTAATCACGTGATAATTACCTGTCGCTGTTACAAAAATATCGGCATGTTCAGCCGCGTAATCCATGGTTACTACACGGTAGCCTTCCATCGCCGCTTGCAATGCACAAATTGGGTCAATTTCTGTTACCCAAACTTGGGCTGATAATGCGCGCAATGCTTGTGCAGAGCCTTTACCTACATCGCCATAACCCGCTACCACAGCCACTTTACCCGCAATCATCACGTCAGTTGCGCGTTTAATCGCATCCACCAAACTTTCACGGCAGCCGTATAAATTGTCGAATTTAGATTTAGTCACTGAATCGTTTACATTAATTGCTGGGAAGGCCAATTTGCCTTCTTTGTGCATTTGATACAAACGATGTACGCCAGTGGTGGTTTCTTCCGTCACGCCAATAATGGCAGCTAAACGTACAGAATACCAAGTTGGGTCTGTTTTTAATTTCGCTTTAATCGCATCAAACAAGCAAATTTCTTCTTCAGACGTTGGTTTTGCAATCACGCTTAAATCTTTTTCTGCACGCGTACCCAAATGCAGCAACAATGTCGCATCGCCGCCATCATCCAAAATCATATTGGTATACGTTGGTTTACCATCTTTGCCATCCGCCCACTCAAAAATGCGATGCGTGTAATCCCAATATTCGGTTAATGTTTCACCTTTAATCGCAAATACTGGAGTGCCACCAGCCGCAATCGCCGCAGCCGCGTGGTCTTGCGTCGAGTAAATATTGCACGACGCCCAACGCACTTCTGCGCCCAAATCTTTCAGTGTTTCAATCAACACCGCAGTTTGAATCGTCATATGGAGCGAGCCTGTAATGCGCGCACCTTTAAGCGGCTGCGTAATGGCAAATTCTTCACGAATCATCATTAAACCTGGCATTTCGGTTTCGGCAATGGCAATTTCTTTACGGCCAAATGCGGCCAAGCCAATATCGGCAACGATGTAATCTTTAGTTTTTACTTTGGTATCGGTCACAGTATTCATTTTAAATCCTTAAAAATAATGAAGTTGTAACCAGCAGGGAATGGAAATTTTAGAACTAAAACGAGTTTTGGCGTTTTGTTCACCCAGTTCCCGTGTCTGGCACGGTTAAATGTAGATGAACGCCGTTTGAGAGATTTGTCATCCCCCTAACCGAGCCTAGAGCTTTAAGAAAAAGCTTCGCAACGTTCCTCGGTTAATTTTACTGCTTAATAGAGCGCATTATAGCGAAATCGTTCAGATTGTCAAAATTGGGCTTGGTTAATGGGTTTTGATTTACGCTAGATAGGGCGTGAATTAGGATGGCTATTTTAAATTAGATTTGAACTTACATGACCGTCGAACGCATCAGCGCATTAGCAGCATTACTTAGGCACTGTGAAGAAGTAGCTCAGGTACTATTGGCCGATACTGGCGAGTTCCATCCTTTTGGTGCCTACTTGAATGCAAATGGTGAAATTGAGGCGCTCGCTGCGTACAATGGAACCGAGCACCTATGTTCAAGCGAACTCTACAAACTTTTGCATGGTGTCATAACAAAAATGGCCAACGACCGTACTCTTGTCGCTTATGCAATTGCGGCTGACGTGAGCATTCCAAGCCAGTTCAATTCTACGTTCCCCGATGGAATTCGAGTGCAAGTTGAAGCGCCTGGCTACTCTCGCGATCTCTACATACCCTATCGCCTACTTCCAATGAGAGCGCTCCGCAAGTTTTTCGTAGTTTTTCCAACCGTCGAGTATGCCGAGCAAATTGCAGTTGACGTCGATCCAAGTGTATTCACTGCTTAGCAAATTAGAGTATCCAAATTGATTGTATTTGCAAGCGTGTAAAAAGCAATGCCCTGCAAGCCAATATCCATGCGGCTTCCAGAGCATTGCAATAATCACCTAAAAACTTTAATTACTTTGCTGCCGCTTTCAACCCAGCAGCTCTATCAGTTGCTTCCCAAGTAAACTCAGGTTCATCGCGACCAAAATGGCCGTAGGCGGCGGTTTTGGTGTAGATTGGGCGCAGTAAATCGAGCATTTTTACGATGCCTTTTGGGCGTAAGTCAAAATGCTCACTTACGATTTGCGTCAGTCTTTCGTCTGAAATTTTGCCTGTGCCGTAGGTTTCTAGCATAATAGAAGTTGGGCGTGCCACGCCAATGGCGTAGCTAATTTGCACCATACATTTATCGGCCAAGCCTGCGGCGACGATGTTTTTGGCTACATAACGCGCTGCATAGGCCGCGCTGCGATCTACTTTTGATGGGTCTTTACCAGAAAAAGCGCCGCCGCCATGTGGCGCTGCGCCGCCATAGGTATCGACAATAATTTTACGGCCAGTTAAACCGCAATCGCCTTGCGGGCCGCCAACTACAAAGCGTCCAGTTGGGTTGACTAAATATTTAACCTCGCCTTTAATCAGCTCTTTTGGCAACATTGGTTTGATGATTTCTTCAATCACTGCTTCGCGAATGTCTTTTAAATCCATTTCTGGCGCGTGTTGCGTAGAAACCACGACGGTGTCGATGCTGTCTGGTTTGCCATCGACATATTTAATTGTGACCTGAGATTTTGCATCGGGGCGCAGCCAAGGTAACACGCCATTTTTACGCAATTGCGCTTGGCGTTCCATTAATCTGTGACTTAGCCAAATCGGCAATGGCATCAACTGCGGCGTTTCATTCACCGCGTAACCAAACATCAAACCTTGGTCGCCCGCGCCTTGGTCTAGCGGGTCGTCATGCGCGCCATCTACGCCTTGAGCGATGTCTGGCGATTGTTTGTCATACGCCACAAGCACCGCGCAACCGCGATAATCAATGCCGTAATCGGTATTGTCATAGCCGATGCGTTTAATGGTTTCGCGCGCGACTTTAATATAGTCTACATTTGCGGTGGTTGTAATTTCGCCAGCCAGCACGACTAAACCTGTGTTTGCTAAGGTTTCTGCGGCTACGCGAGCGGTTGGATCTTGACTAAGAATCGCATCTAAAATGCTGTCGGATACTTGGTCTGCGAGTTTGTCTGGATGACCTTCAGAAACGGATTCTGAAGTAAAAAGATAATTGTTCATTGAGTGCGCCTTGAAATGTAATATTAAAAAATTGAAATGACACGCGTACTAAAGGCTGAAGCAAACGTGTTAACTCAAATGTAAAACAAGCAGTATTGTAAACAATAACGATGACTTGTGCATGACTAAAGGCATAACTTTGTATTAAGTTTCAAGTCTTTATATTAAATTTCAACATTTGGCTTAAGCAATTTATAATAATGAAATGCAATTAAATTTTACCAAAATGCAGGGCGCGGGCAACGATTTCTTGATGATTGATGGATTTTCTGCGCCTATAAATTTAACAGCCACTCAGATTAAAAAGATTGCCAATCGCAACTTTGGCGTGGGTTGCGACCAGCTTTTAATCGTAGAAAAAACCAATTTGCCGAATGTGGATTTTAAATATCGCATTTTTAACGCCGATGGCGGCGAGGTTGAGCAATGTGGCAACGGCGCGCGCTGCTTTGTACGTTTTGTTGTGGATAAGGCATTAACGCACAAAAAAGAAATCACTGTAGAAACCGCCAGCGGCTTGATTACACTGACTTTGCAAGACGATGGCCAAGTTACGGTGAACATGGGCGCGCCAATTTTTGAGCCTGCAAAAATCCCTTTTATTGCTGATGAACGCCAAAGCCAATATCTGCTTAAACTGCGCCAAGAAAGCTTAAGTATTTGCGCAGTCTCCATGGGCAATCCGCACGCGGTAACGCTGGTGGATGACGTAGAAACAGCCGATGTTGCCACGCTTGGCCCGCAAATTGAAGCACACGCGAGCTTTCCACAACGTGTAAATGCAGGTTTTATGCAGATTGTTGATGCGCATAATATCAAGCTGCGCGTGTATGAGCGCGGCAGCGGCGAAACGCTGGCTTGCGGCACGGGTGCTTGCGCGGCGGCAGTTTCGGGCATTATGCTAGGCTTATTACAAAGCCCAGTGATGGTGCATGCGCGCGGCGGCGACCTTACTATTGCTTGGGCAGGCGTTGATTTGAATAGCCAAGGCATGCCTGTGATGATGACGGGCAACGCTGAAATTGTATTTGAAGGCATTATCATTATTTAGGGCAGTCAATTTTAGGAAACCAAGATGCAACAAGATGACGTAAAAGCATATTTAAAAGCGAATCCTGAATTTTTTGAGGCCAATGCCGCATTTTTGGCGGATATTCATTTGCCCAGCCCGCATGGCGGCGGCACCATTTCACTGGCAGAACGGCAACAACTAGCACAGCGCGATAAAATCAATGCGCTAGAAGAACGCTTTGCAGAGTTGGTGTTAAACGCGCAAGAAAACGAAGCGACTTCAAATAAAATCTATGCATTTAATGTGGAACTGCATAAGGGCAAAAATTTTGATGAAATAGAACAACTCATCAGCGCGCTGTTGCCCGAGCATTTTAATTTAACCGACACTTGTCTGCGCCTGTGGGCAAAGCCGCGCGACCCAGCCACGAGTGCTAATTTAGTGTTTAGCCTAGTGAGCGACGATACCAAAGCTTGGATTGAGCAGTTGAAGCAGCCGTATTGCGGAAAACCACCAGCCATTGTGGCAGATGATTGGTTTATCGACCCGGCTGCTTCAGTTGCCATTGTGCCTTTGCAATTAACGCATACAATTGGCGTATTGGCGCTGGCTAGTGACGACGAAAACCGTTTTTTTGACCAGATGGGCACTGAATTTTTAAGTAAAATCGGTGAGATTTTAAGTGCAGCATTATCGCGCTACCTTGCCTAGCGTACTGTTTTAACTATAGTTTTAATAATGTGGAATTATTAGCAGAATATTTAACATTTTTAAATTTTGAGCGCGGCTTAAGCCCGCTTACGAGAGAAAATTACGCCAGAGATATTACGCAACTCATCAAATTAGCCGACTCCAGTGCACTAAATGAACTTCAAAATATTCATATCCGCCGCTTTATTGCCTCACTTCATTCAAAAGGTTTGGGCGGCAAAAGCATCGCGCGCATGCTATCTAGCTGGCGCGGTTTTTTTGAATTTTTGGTGATTCGCAAAGGCTTTACAGCAAACCCTGTTATTGGCTTGCGCGCACCAAAATCGCCCAAAACTTTGCCACAAGCGCTTTCTATCGAACAAGCAACAAAGCTGGTGGATATTAGCGACGACGATACTTTAGCTGTGCGTGATCATGCGATTTTAGAGCTGTTTTACTCAAGTGGTTTACGCTTAAGCGAGCTGGTCAATTTGAATTTGGACGCGCTAGATTTTAGCGATGGCACGGTTGAGGTCACAGGTAAAGGCAACAAAACGCGCATTGTGCCGATGGGCGCGCATGCGATGGAAGCAATACAAAAATGGCTGCAAATTCGCACTACAATTTCAAAATACAATGCCGCTGAGAAGGCCGTATTTATTGGCTTGCAGGGCAGGCGCGTTGGTGCACGTAACTTGCAACTTCGCTTAAAAGAATGGTCGATTAAGCAAGGTATTAATTCAAGCGTGCACCCGCACATGCTGCGCCATAGCTTTGCCAGCCACGTACTGCAAAGCAGCGGCGATTTGCGCGCCGTGCAAGAAATGCTGGGCCACGCCAACATTAGCACCACGCAAATTTACACGCATTTAGATTTTCAACATTTAAGCAAAACTTATGATGCGGCGCATCCTCGGGCGAAAAAGAAGTAGTCGCTAAAAAATTGTCACTAAAAAGATATGAAAATTAGTCTTTTAAACTATTTATTTGTCTCCATATCATAGTCGTATCTTATTCATTTCACCACTTGTAAAGGACACTCACATGGAACATACCTTACCCGCGCTGCCCTACGCTAAAACCGCATTAGCACCCCATATTTCTGAAGAAACGCTGGATTTTCATTACGGAAAACATCACCAGACTTATGTCACCAATTTGAATAATTTAATCAAAGGTACTGAGTTTGAGAGTTTGAGCTTAGAAGAAATCATTAAAAAATCTTCTGCTGGCATTTACAACAACAGCGCCCAAGTTTGGAATCACACGTTTTTTTGGCACAGCATGACACCAAATGGCGGCGGCGCACCAACTGGCGCACTGGCTGATGCCATTAACGCAAAATGGGGCAGTTTTGATGCATTTAAAGCAGCTTTTCAAGCTAGTGCAGTGGGCAATTTTGGCTCTGGCTGGACATGGCTAGTTAAAAAAGCCGATGGTAGCGTTGATATTGTTAACATGGGCGCAGCTGGCACGCCGCTTACCACCAGCGATAAAGCCTTGCTAACCATTGATGTGTGGGAACACGCGTATTACATTGATTATCGCAATGCACGCGCAAAATATGTAGAAACGTTTTTAGCGAGTTTAGCCAATTGGGATTTTGCAGCGGCCAATTTTGCTTAAGCGTTAAGGATTATTTTAAGCATTTGAAAAAGGCCGCAAATGTGGCCTTTTTTATGGTTGTTTTATGGATGAACGCACTATGTACCATGCCCATATTTACTTTGAATTAGCTGAAATGGCGCATGCAAGCCAAGTGCGAACAAACATCATCAGAAATTTGCCGCAACTCACCTATAAAGGTCAGCTAATTCCTATGCCGATAGGCCCGCACCCTAAACCGATGTTCGAGATTCACATTGCTACAGCTGATATTGACTATGCCATGGCCACTATCGATGCCTTACGACAAGGGCTTTCTGTGCTCATTCATCCTGTTCAGCTCGATGAAATGGCTGCACACACAGTAGATGCAAGATGGTTGGGCGAAAAATTGCCGCTTAATTTAGGCATCTTGAAACAGTTAATTGGCAAATAAATAATCAGCAAACCAGTGCTACATAAACAGCACTAATCCCCAAACTAGGAAAAAATTACCTAGTGCCAAAAACACCGCCGCGCTGCCAATATCTTTAGCGCGCTTGGCCAGTGGGTGGAGATCGATAGAAGTGTGGTCAACCGAGGCTTCAATCGAGGAATTAAGCAACTCTACAATCATCACCAAAATTACTGCGCCTGCCAGCATCGCTTTTTCGATATTGGTTTTGCCCAAATAAAGCCCAAGCGGAATCAACACACAAGCCAAAAACACCTCTTGGCGAAATGCATCTTCATGCTGAAACGCTGCTTTAAAGCCCTCTGCCGAATAGCCAAACGCGTTAATCAAACGGCGCAATCCCGTTTTACCTTTAAATGGGCTTTCCATAATTACTTTCTAAAAATATGCCTTCTTAAAATTTTACTTTCCTCTTCGTCATTCTGAGCATAGCGAAGAATCCAACTCTTTTGCTGCTTTAAAGTCTGGATTCTTCGCTATGCTCAGAATGCCGGTAATTGGTTGAATACCTTTTAAATCAATCAACATGCGTTATCATACTGTTTTTAGCTTAAACGAGTAACCTCATGGCACGCACTGTTAAATGTATTAAATTAGGCAAAGAGTTAGATGGCATGGACTTTCCCCCTTATCCAGGTGAACTTGGCAAAAAAATCTATCTGAACGTGAGTAAAGAGGCATGGGCGGCCTGGCTAAAACAGCAAACCATGCTGGTAAACGAAAACCGCTTAAGTTTGGCTGACCCCGCCGCCCGTAAATATTTGAGCGAGCAAACCGAGAAATACTTTTTTGGTGAAGGTGCAGATACGGCGAGTGGGTATGTACCAGAGAAAAACTGATTTTAGATTGATTTGAATTTTACGTTAGGCTTGTATGAGCATAAGTAAATTTTGCAGATTGCAACTAGAGCTATAATTGCTCATCGCTAGCATCGCAGCCGGGCGTAGGGTGGGTTCTTGAACCCACCCTTCACTTATTTGACAGTACCGTTCCGCGTGGGGTTAAAACCCCACCCTACAAAACCACTCAAAATACTTATTTCTTAAATGTTTTTACACCATCCGCCGTTGCCAACAACAACACATTGGCTGGTCTTGCCGCAAATAAGCCATTGGTCACCACACCGACGATTTGGTTAATTTTCGCTTCCATCGCGACTGGGTCGTCAATTTTCAAGTTCCACACATCTAAAATCACGTTGCCATTATCAGTCGTAAAGTCGCGCAATTTTGGTTGGCCTCCTAATTTAACTAGCTCGCGCGCTACATAACTTTTGGCCATTGGCAACACTTCTACTGGTAGTGGAAACTTGCCTAACACTGGTACGTATTTGGTCTCGTCACAAATACAAATAAAGGTTTTAGCCACCGCTGCGACGATTTTCTCGCGCGTTAATGCGCCGCCGCCGCCTTTTAGCATGTGTAAATGTTCGGTAATTTCATCGGCGCCATCCACATAAATATCTAAGCTATCTACTGCGTTTAAATCGAACACCTCAATGCCATGGGCCCGTAAACGTTGGGCTGTAGCCTCACTGCTGGCCACTGCGCCATCAATTTTGTGTTTTACTTTTGCCAGCTCTTCAATAAACATATTGGCCGTGCTGCCCGTGCCCACGCCGATAATGCCTTCTTTTACATATTGCACTGCCGCTGCCGCAACTTGTTGTTTTAGATCGTCTTGTGTGAATGCCATGACTCTTATCCTTTATAATGATGCTATTAAACTTGGTGTTAGATTCTAAGGCTAAATCATACCGTAAGATTGCGATAGCTTAAAGAATTAGCACAAACTGTGGTTCGACAAGCTCACCACGAACGGTGTAATGCAGCTCACCACGAACAGTGTAAGGCACCATGAATGGTATAGGACAAGCTCACCACGAACGGTTTAAGGCAAGCTCAGCACTAACGGTGTGACACAGGTTCGGCACTAGCGGTGTATTAGTTTTATCCCGTTCGTCCTGAGCCTGTCGAAGGACATGCAAATTTAATGAAGATAAACTACAAACACAAAATTGAAAATTCGCGCGTGTACGACGTGGCTAAAAACACGCCGCTAGAATTTTTATCAATTTTATCGGCGCGCATTGGCAATCGCGTACTGCTTAAGCGAGAGGATATGCAGCCTGTATTCTCGTTTAAACTGCGCGGCGCGTATAACAAAATGGCGAATTTAGCGCCTGAACTTTTGCAACGCGGTGTAATTTGCGCCAGTGCTGGCAACCATGCGCAGGGCGTTGCCTTGGCAGCGCAAAAACTTGGCTGCCGCGCGGTAATTGTCATGCCGACCACCACACCTGATATTAAAATCAATGCCGTAAAAAATCGCGGTGCAGAGGTTGTGCTGTTTGGCGATAGCTATTCTGACGCCTATGTTAAAGCATTAGAGCTGGAACAATCTGAACAGCTCACTTTTGTGCACCCTTACGATGACCCAGATGTGATTGCTGGGCAAGGCACAATCGCGATGGAAATTTTAAACGCGCACTTTCAATCTTTAAATGCAGAGCCAATCGAAGCCATATTTTGCTGTGTGGGCGGCGGCGGGCTGTTGGCGGGCATTGCAGCTTATGTAAAAGCGGTGCGACCTGAAATAAAAATTATCGGCGTGGAGGCAAAAGATTCTGAAGCGATGACTGAATCGCTAAAGCAAGGCAAGCGCGTAATACTTGAGCAAGTTGGACTATTTGCTGATGGCGCGGCCGTGAAACAGGTGGGCGAGCATACGTTTGCGTTGGCGCAACAGTTTGTCGATGAAATGATTGTGGTGGATAACGATGAAATTTGCGCCGCCATTAAAGACGTGTTTGAGGACACGCGCAGCATTTTAGAACCCGCTGGCGCACTGGCCACGGCGGGCATTAAAGAATATGCCGCGCGGCATAATGTGCAAGGCAAAACGCTTATAGGTATAGCCAGTGGCGCCAATATGAATTTTGATAGACTGCGCTTTATTGCCGAGCGCGCCGAGCTAGGCGAGCAGCGCGAAGCGGTGATTGCGGTGACGATTCCTGAAACCACTGGCGCGTTTAAAGCATTTTGCAAGTTATTAGGTAACCGCAATATTACCGAGTTTAATTACCGCTATTCAGACCCGACTGCAGCGCATATTTTTGTGGGCTTATCCATTGCTCACGCGGCGGAAACGGGCCAATTAATTGATGAATTAGCCGCGCAAGGGCTTAACTCCATTGACTTAACGCATAACGAAATGGCCAAATTACATTTGCGCCATCTTGTGGGTGGGCGCGCCCCGCAGGCCGTGCATGAAGTGATTTATCGCTTTGAGTTTCCCGAAAAGCCTGGTGCATTAATTAAATTTTTAGACAATATGGGCCAAGATTGGAACATTAGCTTGTTCCATTATCGAAATCACGGCGCTGATGTTGGCCGGGTGCTGGTGGGCATGCAAGTGCCGCCGCAACAGCAACAGGAGTTTGCAATATTTTTGCAAAATCTAGGCTACCCGTATTGGAACGAAACCGACAACCCTGCCTATTTATTGTTCCTTGGTTAAAGTTTGGGGTTAATTAATTGGCCATAAAGATATAGGAATTTATCCTATAGTGTTCACGCGTTAATTAAAGTAATATACAAGTCAGTATAATTTAGTCTTTTTTTAGAATTTTTTAAGTTTTTTTGGAGTTTACATGTCACTTTCATCTCGACCTTTTAATCGCACTAGCTTGATTTTATTGGCTTTATTAGCTACATTAACTGCATGCAATAAACCTACTGATGCAACAAAAAATGCAAGCACAGAAACCAAAGCTGCGGTCTCCGATAAAGGTGTGGCCTACGTAACCAGCCAAGATGCTGGCGTTAGCGTTATTGATCTTGCAACCTTAAAAGTAATCAAAAATATTGATGTTAAAGCCGCTGGACCGCGCGGTTTGGGCGTTACAGATGATGGTACAAAATTAATCGTCGCGACGCGCGAAAATGGCAGTATTTCAGTGATTGATACAGCAACAGGCGCAGTAACACAGCAAATTGAAGTGGGCAAAAATCCTGAGTTTGTGCGCGTTAAAGGCAACTTTGCTTATATTTCATCTGAACCCAGCGCAAAAGCTGGCCCTCCGCCAAAACCAGGCTCGGCCGAGGCTAAAGAAGATGACAATGAAGAAAAGCTGCCCGCAAAAATATCTGTTATTGACTTAGCTGCTGGCAAAAAAATACGTGAAATTACCGGCGGCCCAGAAACAGAAGGCATTGAATTCTCAAAAGATGGCAAAAACTTGGTGATTACTAATGAAGCCGATAATACCGTTACCGTGCACAATATTGAGAGCGGTGAATTAGTAAAAACCATCAGCACGCACGAACATGGCGATCGTCCACGCGGCATTAAGGCATCGCCAGATGGCAAAAGTTATGTAGCCACGCTGGAATTTAGTAATAAAATGATGGTGTTAGATAGCGATTTTAATTTTGTACGCAACGTGGATACAGGTGAAACGCCTTATGGCGTCAGCTATGATGCAACTGGCAAACATATTTATGTAGCCAACAATAAGTCAAAAACTTTAGAAATGTTTGCAGCCGATAACTTTGTCAAACTCAAAGAAGTGGCCACCGCCAATCGTTGTTGGCATTTTAGTTTTACGCCAGACGACAAACAAATTTTGCTGGCGTGCGGCAAAAGTGATGCGGTTTTAGTTTTTGATGCCGACACATTAATGCAAGTAGCTCATATTGAAGTTAAAAACTTGCCTTGGGGCATCGTCACTTACCCAAAAAGCATGGGCAGTTTAGATAACAAATAAGCATTTGATTCTAAATAAAAAAGCCCGCATTTAGCGGGCTTTTTATTACGTGAGAAAATAATGCCTCTGCAAGCCTTTAGATATGCGGGCCACAGAGCAACAGAATAAATTGACCTATTAATTAAGATGCTATTTTAAAAGCGCCATTATCAATTGCCATTCACTTGCCTCAATTGGCGTGATGGATAGCCGATTGCCACGTTGCAAAATGCGTAAGCTTTCTAATTGAGGATTTTCGCGCATTGCTTTAAGGCTTAAAAGCTGCGTTTTTCGCACCAGTTTGACGTCTACGTTAAACCAACGCGGCGTTTCTTGTGTAGCTTTTGCATCAAAATATTGATGGCCTTTTATAAATTGGAATCGGTCTGGGTAGGCCAAACTACTGACTTGGCAAATGCCAGCAATTCCTGGCACATCGCAATTTGAGTGATAAAACAGCACGCCATCGCCAATTTTCATGGCATCGCGCATAAAATTGCGCGCTTGATAATTGCGCACGCCGTACCAATCCACCGTTTGGTTGGGCATAGCGGCTAAATTGTCGATGGAAACATCTGCGGGCTCAGACTTCATTAACCAATAGCGCATAATTTTTTACTTTCTAGCAAAATTAAAAATATCAATATAAAATTTATAGGTATGATAATTGAAGTCAGCTCTTTTTTAACGCAAGACATCATTTTAAGGTAGTGGTATGGCGCGAAATTTAGCACGTAATGTTTTAGGCACCGCTTTGCAAGTGTGTAGTTTAAGCCCAGTCACAGGATTTACACGGTCGGGCTGTTGCGAAACTGGGCCAGAAGACGCGGGTAGCCACACGGTTTGCTGTCAAGTTACCGATGAATTTTTAGCTTTTTCAACCAGTCGCGGCAATGATTTAAGCACACCGCGCGCGGAGTACGGCTTTGCAGGTCTTAAGGCGGGCGACCGTTGGTGCGTATGCGCTACACGTTGGCTTGAAGCCAGCGAGGCAGGTTTTGCGCCGCCGGTCATTCTAGAAGCTTGCCATCAAAAATGTTTGGATATTGTGAGTTTGGCCGACTTGAAATATCACGAGTTGCGCTAATTTACCGTAAATGCATGGTGGAATCTTAACGTGGCTAGTGGGTTGCCGCCCCAAAATGAACCCTTTGGCTCGCAATGACATCACTAAAACAAGCGTCATATCAGCGATATTTCTACAAGATGGTTTTGATTTTTAACGCCAAAGTTCAAGGCGTTTGAGCGCTGATATTTCTACAAATTTTGATTTAATGGATGAAAGTGCAAGGCATCGAGTCGAAGAAAGTACATTTAGTACGGCAAGACGAGATAACGCCGCAATTTCGTCCACTAAATCGAAATTATTTTCTCTGGTGTTGCCTGAGCCGTTATCCTGAACCAAAAAGGTTCAAGTGGTAACAACTTAAAGCGTATTAGGTACACCCGCCAAGGATAGCTTAAAAGACAATCCAATTTAGGGCGCGCTCACAACAACTTGATTAGCTGAAACCTATAACATAGACTAGTTCAAGGAATTTAAGACTCAAGCAACACCACAGAAAACAAACTCATCATATCGATTGCTTGTGACGAATTGATGAAGAAAATTAGCAATTTCAAAGCTTAACTGAAAAAAACTTAGGTTTATAGTTTATAACAGCTTAGTTTGCGAAAGCAGTGCCTCATCAATTTGAGTCTGCATGGCGTTAATCCTACGCTTATAATCACCGATGTCAATATCGCCAGTTTTGGTATTGAGTACTTCGTGCGATAAATTGAGTGCCGCCATTATTGCAATGCGCTCCACACCAACCACTTTGCCGCTATCGCGAATATCGTGCATTTTTTTATCAAGATAATTAACGGCATGTAACAAGCCTTGGCGCTCTTCATCGGTGCAAGAAACCGTAAATTCACGCCCCATAATGCTCACATCAATTGGTTTAATCGCGCTCATTAAGACTCCAACCCTAGCGACTCTGCATTAGCGCCATCTAGGCCATTTGGCATTGAAGTCAACAAATCTTCTAGTTTATTGCTGGCCAGCAGCATTTTATTTTTTAGGCCATCTGCCGCCACTTGCGCTTGCGATAAATTGCCGCGCAATTGACCATTTTCCTCGCGCAGGCTTGCGCACAAGGTTATTAGCCTGCTGATTTTTTCTTCTAAACTTTTTAAATCTGCTTCCATACCTCACTATAATTGAGAAAATTCATTATAGTCAATAGCTAAGGTGGGTTATTCAAAGTAATTTAATACGTTTGATGCGAACTGTTGCATAAAATTAAATCGGCTATCATTTATTAATCAACCCAAAAGTCGCTATAATGAAACTTGTTGTTAGGTGTCTTGCGTTAATTTCTATGATTAATGCGAGGTGAAACTGGGAATTAGGTGCGCTTAAACTTTATTAAGTTAAGCAAACCCTAAGCTGCCCCCGCAACGGTAAGTGATTCAAGCTTTACAACATGCCACTGGGCTATTGTTTTATTAAAACAGTATCTGGGAAGGCGTAAAGTAATTGTCACAAGCCCGGAGACCGGCCTAATTGCAACAGCCTTAATGTTAAGGCGCGCTAGGAAATACCGCGGGGTGACGGTGGCCAAAAGCTGTGCTTTTTAGCGCATTTTTGTCTATTTTTATTCTTGTTATATTTTCTAGTTTTATCAATTTGCATGCGGGGACGTATGTAATTTAGGGAAATATAATGAATAAAACCACCATTGCCAGCCTTGTTGCGCTGGCATTTACATCACCTGCTTTAACCCAAACTGTTGTTGCTGCCGAGCAAATTAATTTAGACGAAGTTACCGTTACGGCAAGCCGTTTTAATGAAAGTAGCGCCAGTTCTGCTGCTAATCTTAAAGTAATTACAAAAGAAGATATTCAGAACTCACCTGCAATTAGCATACCCGATTTATTACGCTTGCAAGCAGGCTTAAACATCACGAGTCTCTATGGCAATCAAGGCATTGATGCCACAATAGACGCAAGAGGTTTTGGTGACTCGGCAACTAGCAACACGTTAATATTGCTAAATGGTCAACGCTTAAATGCGGTTGATGGTGGCAGTATCCAGTGGGCATCTATTCCGTTGGATTCGATTGAGCGAATCGAAATAATAATAGGTGGCGGCAGTGTGTTATATGGAGACCGCGCAACTGGCGGCGTCATTAACCTAATTACCGATAAATCAGGCAAATCTGCCGCCTCTATTACGGCTTCGGCTGGCAGTTACGGCTATAAGAGCTTAGACGGCTTTGCAGCTGGGGGTATTGATCATCTATATTTCAATAATTACATTCATACCGCTGACACCAATGGTTGGAAAGACAATGCAGCCAGCAATCAATGGGCAATCAGCGGGCGGGTGGGCGGCCACTTTAATGCAGGTGAGGCTTTTGTGGATTATTCAGTTTACCGCTCTGCCAACGGCTTGCCTGGCAGCATTAGCAGTGATAGCTTTCAAAACAATCCTAGGTTTGCTAGAACGCCGTTTGACTCTCAAGTAAAAGAGGGTTTTAGAATTATGCCTGGCGTTTCAGTTAAGCTTTCTGATACTATTGAGCTGGCTACCGAGCTATCCTACACGCAAGGTGACCAACACTTTAACAACGTTTCGTTTGGGGCTACTTCTGATCGCGATACCGAGACTTATTCATTCACCCCTAGAGTTAAATGGGCGCACGGCTTAGGCGCGTTAAACAGCACAACGGTGGCGGGCTATGATTACTATCGTGGCAAAGTAGCAGCTAATTATCATGCCGGTTATGCCAATGCTCAGGCAAAGCAAAGTAGCAACGCCTTTTATTTGCAAAACAACACTGCGCTTACCAGTGCAATCGATATTAACGTAGGCTTTCGCACACACCAAGCACACCAAACAGCCAATCAAGAGGCTTATGCACCTTTTGGCATGACCGCAGTTGCGGGTGATGTAACGCGTAGAAAAACTGTTTACGACCTTGGCTTAACTTATCACGAAACCAACTGGAATGCGTACGCAAAAACTGGTAGCAGTTATAGATTTGCAAATACTGATGAATTTTTTGGCTTTGATCCAATCACATTCGAGCCGATTTTTTTAGGTAAAATCATTCTTCCGCAAACAGCTAACAATCAAGAGATTGGGGCAACATTTAAACAAGGTCAATTAGATGGCAAAATTGCGCTTTATCATTCAAGCCTTAAGAACGAAATTGGCTATGACGCTGCAACTGGTAATAACGTTAACTTTGACCCAACGCGCCGCCAAGGTGTAGAGGCCGAGTTGGGCTGGGAGATTCTAAGCAAGCTTAAAACCAAACTAAGTTATGCTTATACGGATGCGGCGTTTAAATCAGGCACATTTAACGGCAAAAGCTTACCCTCAGTTGCAAGCAACAGCGCACATGCACAAGTTTTATGGAACGCTCAGCAGTATGGTCAGTATGTAGCACAAGTCAATTTTGTTGGCGAGCGTTATACAAGCGGCGACTTTAGCAACTCACTTAATAAGTTACCGTCTTATACTACGCTAGATTTACGCGCCAATTGGAATATCAAACCAGTGACTATTTCACTTTCCGCACTCAATGTGACTGATAAAAAATATTCACCCTATGGGCTTTACAGCACATTTAAAAATGATTATTACTATTTTCCAGCCGATGGCAGATCATTTTATTTAAGTGCGCGCTATGATTTCAAATAACCGCTATTTTTTGGAAGTTACAGTTTGAAAATGTTATGATAGCAAAATAAATTAGACCATTTGACCATGCTATTGATTTAGCATGGTGCTGAAAGAGATTAACCATGAATACAAAAACACTCAATACTAAACACTTTATCATTGCAGCTGCACTTGCGTTTTTTATGCTGCTAACCCGTGGCAGCCATACGCTGACGCCATTAAGTCTGCCAGATTCTAGCTTGGTACTATTTTTACTTGTTGGTTTGTATTTAGGCTTTGATTTTAAAAGTCGTGCGGCTTGGTTTTTGGCTTTTTTTGCATTGGCAACCGTGATTGATTTTGGCGCAGCTGCGCTTGACCCAATTCAAGGTTTTTGTTTAACCAATGGCTATTGGGGCTTGATTCCTGCGTATGGCGTAATGTGGTTGGGCGGCTTATTTTTAAGTAAGCAAGATGCGTTTGCTACTAAAAATTTAGTTTCCTATAGCTTGGTAAGTGCGTTTACAAGCTTTGTGGCTTTTGTGATTTCTACGCAAACTTATTATTTGTTTTCTGGGCGTTTTCCTGCACTGGGCGTGATTGAATCATTAAAACATGGCTGGGAATATTTACCAAGTTGGATGGGCTTTTCTGCCATGTATTTTGCGTTTGTTTGGTTGTGCGTAGCTTTATGGCGTAGCCTTAAACCTTTGCAAACCTCAAAAATATAGCCATCGCTGATATTTAAAGCCGCTTTACTAAAAGCGGCTTTTTTACATTTAAACGCTGTTAGCGCAATAAGGCACTGCCATGAGTGATCTAAGTTTAGTGTTGGGTGGCGCGCGTTCTGGCAAAAGTGGTTATGCCGAAAAGCTGGCGACTGAAACAGGTTTACCCGTTACTGTCATTGCCACCGCGCAAGTGTACGACGATGAGTTTAAAGCCCGCATACAACATCACCAAGATAGACGACCCGCTAATTGGGGGCTTGTAGAAGAGCCGCACCACTTGGCTGATGCGTTAGCGCGTGTTGCTATGCCCAACCAGTGCGTGATAATCGATTGCTTAACCTTGTGGCTGGCGCAGTGGATATGCGTCGATTGCAATCCGCCAAAAAATTTAAGTTGGCAAAGCGAACGTGATGCTTTTTTAAAACTGTTGCCAAATCTATCTGGGACAATCATTTTAGTCAGCAACGAAGTTGGCATGGGTATTGTGCCGCTGGGTGAAATTAATCGCCAGTTTCAAGATGAACAAGGCCGTTTAAACCAAGCGGTTGCTGCAATTGCTGATAAGGTGCGCTTTATTGCGGCTGGGCTGCCGATAGCGCTGAAAGGATAAATATGGATACTGTAAATTTTGAACTTAAAGGCGACTTTATCGCATTGTGCGATTTGCTTAAAACGACTGGCATTGCCAATAGCGGCGGCCAAGGCAAAGCGATGGTGGCGGATGGACACGTGACTGTGGACGGAAAACTTGAGCTACGCAAAACTGCCAAAATTTGCAAAGGCCAAGTGGTTGTGTGCTTTGACGACCAAATTACCATTATTTAATTGCTACAAATTGACGAATAAGACTTTTGAAATCGTTCCATTAAAATCTAGCTGGGTCACGCTGCCGTAATCAATCGTAAATCGAAATAATCCTTTCAGCTCCATGTTTAGCACATGCGCCAGCAGAGCGCGAATCATGCCGCCGTGTGAAATTATCACAATATGTTCACCTGCATGTTTGGTTAACATTTCAGTTAAAAAATGAATGCCACGCTGTTGCAATTGACTAAACGTTTCACCATTGGGCGGTGCTTTATTGGCGTAATCATGACCCCAAGCATCAAACATATCGCGCGGAATATCGTCCCAAGCGCGCAGCTCCCAATCGCCAAAATTTAGCTCCATCAAGCGCGTATCTACTGCAATATCGCCCAAATTAAGCGCTTCTGCAAGTTTTACACAGCGTTGTAACGGGCTACTGTAAACAGCATCAAATTTTATAGCCGTCAGTTTGGCTTGCGTACTTGCAGACTCGCTAGCAAAACTTTCAGCAACATCAATATCACTTTGGCCATAACAAATGCCCGCCTCTATTTGCAGCGACGTATGCCTAATTAAAGTCAGCTTCATGCTAATTTAATGACAAGCCAAAAAAATTATGTGCCATTAACTGCTGCAAAATAAGTGCGGCAAAATAATAGGCTAGCTCGGTCATTTGTTGAAGGGCGCCCAAATTATCGCCCGTATAGCCGCCCAATTTACGCAGCAACAATTTACGCCACCACCACCAGACTGCTCCTACCAATAAAATGAGTAAGGCAATAAAAATAAGGGCAACTTGCCAAATTGCCCAAGTTGCTATGTAAATTAAGCACACCAATAATAATGTAGGCAACAGCCCAAAAAAATTGGCAAGCCATAGGCCATTTTTGTTTATTTGTGTAGATAGTGGCTTGGCTTTACCCACAGGTTTAGCATATTGCAAGCTTGCAATTAACCATATTGCGCACAAACGGCTGAGCGCATGCGCTGCAATTAAACCTAGTACAACCCAATGCGTATGCAACGCAGACAACACTTGAAACTTAGCCATTAACATTAAAAACAAAGCCACCGCGCCATAAGTGCCAAGCCGAGAGTCTTGCATAATAGTGAGTACTTGCTCGCGCTGCCAGCCGCCGCCTAAGCCGTCTGCGCTATCTGCCAAGCCATCTTCATGAAACGCGCCAGTTGCGTAAATTGTTACAGCCATACTGATTAAAACAGCAATTGCTTGTGTAAATAAAAGTGTTGCAATATAAAAGCTTAGCGCCGCTAAAAGCCCTATGATGATTCCAACCAGTGGAAAATACTTGCTTGCGTAATTTAAATCTGTTTCTTGAAAATCTTTAAAATTAGGCATAGGAATGCGCGTGAAAAATCCCACCGCCAACAGAAAATATTGCCATTGCTTAAGCATTGGCTTTCTCAGAAATTTCAACACTTTTGCTTACGCCAGCCGAGTCAAAACTGGCCATTTCGTTTAAAAAATTAACAGCTGCTTGCACTAGCGGATACGCCAAAGCCGCGCCGGTGCCTTCGCCAAGGCGCATGTCCAAATCTAATAATGGTTTTGCGCCTAAATAATTCAACATTGCGCGGTGCGCATTTTCATTGGAACAATGTGCAAATACGCAATAATCCAAAATATTTGGCTGTAGTTTTGCCGCTACTAATAAAGCAGAAGTCGCAATAAAACCATCAATCAGCAGTACCGCTTTGTGCTCAGCAGCGGCCAACATCGCGCCCACCATCATGGCAATTTCAAAGCCGCCAAAAGTGGCTAAAACCTGCATCGCATCTTGCCCGTCTAATGCATGATGTACAATCGCTTGTTGCAGAATGTTCGTTTTATTGATTAAACCCGAGTCGTCTAAACCCGTACCGCGGCCCACACAAAGCTCAATCGGCAAGCCACACAACACACTCATTAAACAGCTTGCACTAGAGGTGTTACCGATGCCCATTTCACCAAAACCTAGCACGTTGCAGCCCGCCGCAATCTCTTGCCTGGCAAGGCTCGCACCATGTGTAAGTGCTTGCTCACATTGTGCTTTTATCAACGCTGGTTCGTGCAAAAAGTTAGCTGTGCCCATTGCGATTTTTGCGTCAATTAAATCGGCATGTGGCTTAAAAACATGATTAACGCCGGCATCTATCACCCGCAATGCAAAACCATTTTGTCGTGCAAACACGTTAATCGCCGCGCCACCGCCTAAAAAATTTAGCACCATTTGCGCCGTAACCGCTTGTGGAAACGGGCTAACGCCATTATTAGCGATGCCGTGATCGCCCGCAAAAACCAGTATGGTGGGTTTGTGCAATTGTGGTGTTAATGTGTTTTGAATCAAACCAACTTGCAGTGCAAGTGCTTCTAAACGACCCAGCGCGCCTAGCGGTTTGGTTTTTTGGTTTATTTTGTGGATTAATGTGGGTTCTAGCGTTTTATTTAAAGCGTAAATTTGGATATTTGTCATAAAGACAATTTTAAATGAAAAACCCGCAAATCCGTTAAGCTTTGCGGGTTTAATTAAAACAAAAAGCTAGTACTTAAAAACTTATTTTTTAGCAGCTTCGGCAGCGACTGCATCTTTTGCAGCTTGCACAGCGTCAACAGCTGTTTCTTTGGCATCTGTAGCAGCCGCTGATGTTGCTGCGGCCGCGTCAGATGCAGCAGCTTTGGTAGCATCTACCACGTGACCGGCAGCATCTTTAGTAGAATCAACAGCATTACCTGCCGCATCTTTTGCTTTATCCATTGACGTTGACGCATCCACTTTTGCCGCATCGGCAGCTTCTTGCGCTTTTTTACAGCCTACTAATGAAAATGCTAAAACACCTGCTAATAACAACCCTAAAAGTTTATTCATTGTAAATCTCCTCGTTAAAAATTTGTTTTAGTTAAAAATCATCATGCAAGTTACTTTATTTATTGCGGCGGAATGCGCAACATTTGGCCAGGATAAATTTTATCAGGATGGCTTAACATTGGTTTGTTTGCCTCAAAAATACCCATATAAGCATTGGCATTGCCATAGTAATGTTTAGCTATTTTAGAAAGTGTATCACCACTTACAACCGTATAAAATTGCGGCTCTGCCTCAGCTTCAGTCACGCCTAGTTGATCTTGCACATTCTCAACGCCATGCACATTGCCGCAACATAGCAAAATCTTCTCTTTGGTTTCTTGCGTATCGGCCATGCCCTGCACAATTACCGTGCCAGATGCCGCATCAAAACCAATATCCAAGCCCTCTGCGGTTAAACCCATTTTGGCCACATAGTCGGCAATTGCTCTAGCCGCGGCTTGATTGGCCGCGTCCACGTTTACGGGTGTTGGGTCTGCTTTTGCAACTACCTCAGCCGCTTTAGCTTCGCCAATACCAAATAACTTTTCACCCGCCTCTTTAATAAATGAAAACATACCCATGCTACTCTCCTTTTAACTTGTTAAACATGTACTAGCTTTTAAGCTAGATGCGCACATTATAATAGTGCAATTCTTAGCGTATTGCCACTTAAGTTGCAATTAAATTGCAGGCATTGTGTAAACTTTAGTTAAATTTGCTATAATGCGCGGCTTGTAATTAATTGCTTAAGATAAATTACAATCAGTATTTACACCCTTGGCCGGGTAGCTCAGTCGGTAGAGCAGCGGATTGAAAATCCGCGTGTCACAGGTTCGATTCCCGTCCCGGCCACCAATTTCTCCAGCGTTCAAAAATCAAATTGCTTGGTGCATCCGCACTTTATTTGTGCATGCTATGCATTAATGCATTAATAAAATTCAATTTTAAAATACATTTTTACCAATAAATTCAATTGCTTAGTTTAAATAAAATGGGTTGGCACAGCCTTTGCTATGTATTAATCATGTTAAAGGTGATGATTGTTGATAATGAAATAAAACGGTGCAAGCCATTAAAACAAGCGTTGATTGATAATGGCTTTGATGTAGTAGCGCATGTTGAAAACGATGTACATCTGCATGATAAGTACTTAGCAATTAAACCGGATGTTGTGATTATTGATACTGAATCGCCTAATCGCGATACCTTAGAAAATATTTGTGTGATGAGCATGCATAATCTACACCCGATTGTAATGTTTACGCATGATGGCGATAAAGCGCAAATTAAATTGGCTACACAAGCGGGTGTCAGCGCTTATGTAGTGGGTAGTATTCCAAGTGAAAGGTTAACGCCAGTGATTGATGCTGCTGTAGCAAGATTTGAAGAATTTAAAAGCTTGCGCGCCGAGCTTAGTCAAGCAAAAACTAAGTTAGACGAACGCAAAGTGGTTGAGCGTGCGAAAGGTTTGCTGATGAAACAACGCAATTTAGACGAAGATACTGCCTATGAAATGCTGCGCAGTATGGCCATGAAAAAGAACATGAAATTGGCCGATTTATCGCATCAATTGATTGAAGCGGCCAGCATGTTGATTGTGTAAAGCATTAGATTAAACGGTGCTTGCGCAAAGCAGTGCAAACATGTGATTTAAATATGCCAACGGCGGCATAAAAAGTAGTAATTAAAGACTATTTAATTAAAGACAAAGGCGTCTTAACAGCAGAATTAATTTTGCTATTAAGACGCTTTTTTTATGGAACAATTTATAGAGTGGAGCAATGAATGAAAACAGAAATCAAAGCTGAATCAACTGAAATCAATAGCAAACCAGCGGTCGATTCCAATCGCCGCAATTTTTTTAAAACAGCAGTTGCTGGCGCATTTGGCGCAGCCGCCGCGCTCAATATCATGCCAGCGGGCTTGCAAAATATGGCTTACGCGGCAGGTAGTGATGCGCCTGAGTTGACCGAAGTAAAAATTGGTTTTATTCCGCTAACCGATTGCGCACCAATTGTGGTTGCGGCTGAAATGGGGTTTGATAAAAAATATGGCATCAAAATTGTTCCAAGTAAAGAAGCCAGTTGGGCGGCGATTCGCGATAAAACAGTGAATGGCGAGCTACATGCCGCGCACGTATTATATGGCCTAGTGTATGGCGTACAAATGGGTATTGGCGGTCAGCAAAAAGACATGAACGTGTTAATGACGCTTAACCACAATGGTCAAGGTATTACGCTTTCTAATCAGCTAAAAGATAAAGGCGTTAAAGATGGCAAAACTTTAAAACGCTTGCTTGAAAACGAAAACCGCGACTACACCTTTGCACAAACCTTCCCTACTGGCACACACGCCATGTGGCTTAATTATTGGCTTGCAGCCAATGGCATCGATCCGATTAAAGACGTGAAAACCATCGTTGTGCCGCCGCCGCAAATGGTGGCCAATATGCGCATCGGCAATATGGATGGCTACTGCGTGGGCGAGCCGTGGAACGCGCGGGCGATTTACGACAAAGTGGGCTATACCGTGGCTACCAGCCAAGATATTTGGGCGGATCATCCGGAAAAAGTATTGGGCACAACGGCAGAGTTTGTCGCTAAAAACCCGAACACTGCGCGAGCTTTGATTATGGCAATTTTAGAAGCCAGCAAATACATTGAAGCAACTGAAAATCGCGCCAAAGTGGCTGAGTTAATTTCGCAAAAATCCTACGTAAACGCGCCAAAAGACGTGATTTTAGGCCGCTTTTTGGGTGAATACGACAATGGCAACGGTAGAAAATGGAAAGACGCCAACTTCATGAAGTTTTTTGAAGATGGCAAAGTTCCTTTCCCATACTTATCCGATGGCATGTGGTTTTTAACACAGCATAAACGCTGGGGCATGCTGAAATCAGATCCTGATTACTTAGCTATCGCCAAAAAAGTGAATCGTATTGATATTTATACACAGGCTGCAACTGCGCTTGGTGTTTCAGTGCCAGCCAGCCCAATGCGCAGTAGCAAGTTAATGGATGGCACGGTTTGGGATGGCAAAGATCCTAAAGCTTACTCAGCCAGCTTTAAAATTAAAGCTTAAAACCCAGGAGCCCAACATGAGCGCGATACTGAATGTGGTAAACCTTAAAAATGAAAGTGTAGCAGAGGGTAAAAGCAATATGGTGCCCAGCGAAAATACAGCTAAGGTGATTGAAATTGCGACTAAAGTGAAAAAAGACGCCAGCACTCGCTTGCAAGTTGAAGGGATTAAAGAGCCAAGCAAATTTACAGCTAACGCCATTGCGTTTTTTCAGTGGCTATTGCCGCCCATGTTTGGTTTGCTGATGTTGCTGGCGGTGTGGGCATTAATCGCGGCGCAAGCGCAAGGCTTACCAGGGCCCATTAAAACGTTTCAGTCAGCAGTTGAGTTATTTAGCCACCCATTTTATGTGAATGGTCCAAACGATCAAGGGATCGGCTGGAACATAGTGGCCTCGCTTAAACGCGTTGGTTTGGGCTTTAGTTTGGCCGCGCTGGTGGGCATTCCGCTGGGATTTATGATTGGTCGATTTGAATTTTTAAACCGCATGACAGCGCCCGTGATTAGCTTGTTACGCCCAGTTTCACCATTGGCTTGGTTACCCATTGGTTTGCTGGTGTTTAAAGCCGCCAATCCTGCGGCCATTTGGGTGATTTTCATCTCGGCGATTTGGCCAATGATTATTAACACCGCAGTAGGCGTTAGCAAAGTGCCACAAGATTATATGAACGTGGCCAAAGTGCTTAACTTAAGCGAGTGGAAAATCCTGACGAAAATCCTCTTTCCTAGCGTTTTGCCGTACATGATGACTGGCGTAAGGCTATCGATTGGCGTGGCTTGGTTGGTGATTGTCGCAGCCGAGATGCTGACAGGTGGCGTGGGTATTGGTTTTTGGGTGTGGGATGAGTGGAACAACTTAAATGTTGAACACATTATCATCGCGATTTTTGTAGTGGGTATTGTGGGCTTATTGCTTGAGCAAGGTTTAATTGCAATTGCCAAACGCTTTTCATACGAATAGGAGCTTTAAAATGGATATGAGTAAAATGGAAGCGCCTGCTAATCAAGTTTCTGAAGGAAAAATGATTGATCGCTATGTGTACCTAGAAAATGTAAATATGCGCTTTGTCACCAAAAAAGGCGTATTTGAGGCACTTAAAGACGTTAATCTAAACATTCAACAAGGTGAGTTCGTGTCGATTATTGGCCACTCTGGCTGCGGTAAATCGACCGTGTTAAATCTAATAGCTGGCTTACTAGAGCCAACTAGCGGCCACTTATTTTGTGCAGGTCGCGAGATTGCCAAGCCAGGCCCTGAGCGCGCTGTAGTGTTTCAAAACCACTCGTTGTTGCCATGGCTTACTTGCTTTGAAAATGTGTATTTAGCGGTTGAGCGTGTATTTGGCAGTGAGACAAAAGTTAATTTAGAACTACGTACCTATGCCGCGTTAGAACTGGTTGGTTTAACCCATGCAAGCGATAAACGTCCGAACGAAATATCAGGCGGTATGAAGCAGCGTGTAGGCATTGCGCGTGCGCTGGCAATGGAGCCTAAGGTTTTATTGTTGGACGAGCCATTTGGTGCGCTAGATGCATTAACCCGCGCCACACTACAAGATGAGCTGATGAAAATTATGGCTAAATCGGGGGCAACCGCAGTCATGGTGACACATGATGTGGACGAGGCAGTATTGTTATCAGACCGCATTGTGATGATGACCAATGGGCCAAGTGCAACGATTGGCGACATTCTAGAGGTGAACTTGGCTAAGCCTCGTAACCGTTTGGAGCTAGCAGAAAACAAGCAATACAACCACTTACGTGCAGAAGTGCTTAAATTTTTATATGAGCGTCATGCCAAAAAAGCCGCTTAAATTTAACAAAATTATTCAAACGATAGAACACGACAAATAGGAAATTTAAAAAATGATTAAACGTAATTTAGCCTCACTTAACATCTGCTTGGCTTTGGCTACCTTTGCAGGGCATGCCTTTGCTGAAGCTGCCATTGCGCCAGCTGCAGAAGAAAAAGAATATACCTTTATGGATTCAATAAAAGAAGGTAAAAACTTAACCAGCTTTAGGTTGCGCTATGAAAATGTTAGCCAAGATGGCAATGCGCCACTCATAACACCCTCACAGCCATTTAAGGATGCAAATGCGTTCACCTTGCGAAGCTTAATTGGCTGGCAAACCGCGCCGTATCATAACTTTAGCTTTGGCGCGCAATTAATTGATGTAAGCAAATTGGGCGACAAGTTTAACGATAGCACACCGCTTACAGGTCCATTTAACCCTGCCGCAAATCAACCTAACAAGCTGGCTTATGCCAAAGTGGTTGATCCTGATTACACGGGTGTAAACCAGCTATATGTTGACTGGACAGACATTAAAAACACCAAGTTTCGCCTCGGTCGCCAACAAATTAACCTTGATAATGTGCGTTTTATCGGTGACATCGGCTTCCGTCAAGTCATGCAAGTATTTGACGGCGTAAGCGTGTTGAATAAATCGATTCCCGATACTGAAGTGTACTTAGCGCACTTTGAGGGGTTGCGCCAAATCAACACCAAAATGCGCTCATCTGGTGCATTAGAGGTGGCTAATATTCGTTATCGCATTTCTGGCACCGAGTTTTTAGTGGGTTATGGCTACCTTTCTAGCTTTAAAGACTTAGGCTTTGGCAACGCTTGGTTTGGCGCAGCTTCGCTCAATAATCCAGGTAAATTAAACATTAATGCCGATCAAGGTAATAAAACCTTTGGCTTACGCTTAGATGGCATTCACGCATTTAACCCTAACTTTCGCGCGCTATACACAGCAGAATACGCCAAACAAACCGATTATTCTGGCGGGGATTCACGTATTGATGCCGATTACTACAAACTGGGCGGCGGTTTAGGCTTTGATAATTTGAACATTCGTATTGACCAAGAATTGCTAGGTAGTAACGATGGTAAATATGCATTTCAAACCCCATTTGGTACAAATCACTTATTTCAAGGCTGGGTCGATAAATTTTTAGCCACGCCAAAAGAAGGCATTCGCGACACATTCGTTACCGCCACTTATCGTTACGATGATTTTACGTTTTTTGCCGACTATCACGTGTTTAAAGCAGATGATAACTTTTACACTGTGGGCAGTGGCACAGCAAAAAACGGTAATCAGTATGGTAAAGAATGGAACGTTGCTGCCACCTACAACTACAGCAAATATATAATGGCCAAAATTGAATATGGTAAATATTCAGAAGATGACCACTACGCAGCATTGCCAAACACATTAAATACCACTGCTGGCAACGGCGGCCGTATTCGTAACACTGACAAACTTTGGCTAACTGCCATGTACACATTCTAATGTGTATTTAAAATTGAATGCCGCACCGTTTTGGCACATGCCTGCGGTGCGCACGCACTTATTCAGCGCGTATATTTCTAAACCATCCCCACTAAAAATATCATAAGCAATTGGTTTAAAACAATAATTTTTATTGGCATGCTAACTGCTATAACAAGCTTAATTGTGACAATTAAGTTTGAATGTAAATTATGCAAAAGATGAAGTTAGTAGTAGTGGGCAATGGCATGGCGGGCATGCGCGTAGTAGAAGAATTACTAAAAATCGCGCCTGATCTTTATGACATTACCGTATTTGGTGACGAGCCTTACCCAAATTACAACCGCATTATGCTATCGCCCGTGCTGGCGAATGAGCAAACCATTAACGATATTATTTTAAACACCCGTGAATGGTACGCCGAGAATAACATCACGCTTTATACCAGTGCCCGCATCAATAAAATTGATCGTAAAAACCGTGTAGTGACAGCCGAAGATGGCACAACGGCGGAATATGATCGCTTGTTATTGGCCACTGGCTCTAAACCATTTATGTTGCCAATTGCTGGTGCAAATTTAGAAGGTGTGATTGGTTACCGCGATATTAAAGATACCGATGAAATGATTGCCACTGCCAAAACGCACAAGCATGCGGTAGTGATTGGCGGTGGTTTGCTGGGATTAGAAGCGGCGAATGGTTTAAAGATTCAAGGCATGGATGTGACGGTGATTCACCGTAATGAATGGCTACTAGAACGCCAGCTCGATAAAACGGCTGGCAAAATGCTGCAAAAAAATTTAGAGGCCAAAGGTCTTGAATTTCAGTTAAATCAAAATACTAAAGAACTATCAGGTGAGAATAATCGCGTATCTACTATTCACTTTGAGGATGGCACCAGTTTACCTGCTGATTTAATCGTGATGGCTGTGGGTATTCGCCCGAATTTCGCACTGGCAGAGTCGGCTGGCATCTACTGCAACAAAGGCATCGTGGTGAACGACACCATGCAAACTTATGACCCGCGTGTGTATGCAGTAGGCGAGTGCGTTGCGCATCGCGGTATTTCTTACGGTTTAGTCGCGCCCTTATTTGAAATGGCCAAAGTCTGCGCCAACCACTTGGCGAATTACGGTATTGGCTCGTATAAAGGCTCTGTGACTTCAACTAAATTAAAAGTAACAGGCATTGATTTATTCAGCGCAGGTGACTTTAGAAGCAGCGCTGAAGCTGGCGATGAAGAGCGCGAAGAGATTGTTTTGCACGATGCCGTGGGCGGGGTTTACAAAAAGCTCGTCATTAAAGATGACAAAATCATCGGTAGCGTGCTGTATGGCGATACTGCAGACGGTGCTTGGTACTTCCAAATGCTGCGCGATAACAAACCGATTCATGAGATTCGCGATTCGCTAATGTTTGGTCAAGATAGCTTAGGTAATACAGGCCATCAAGGCCAAGATAAAGCGGCAGCCATGACCAACGAAATGGAAGTGTGTGGCTGTAACGGCGTTTGCAAAGGGGTCATCGTCAAAGCGATTCAAGATCAAGGCTTGTTTACCATTGATGACGTGAAAAAACAAACCAAAGCAGGCTCAAGTTGCGGCAGTTGCGTAGGGCTGGTCGAGCAAATTTTAGCTTCAACGTTAGGCGGTGGTTACGCGCCGCCAAGCACCAGTAAAGCCATCTGTGGTTGCTCTGATAGAAATCATGAAGAAGTACGCGCAGAAATCCGTACACATAAATATCTCAACATCCCCGATGCGATGCGCGGCATGGGTTGGCGCACACCTAATGGCTGCGCGACTTGCAGGCCTGCGCTTAATTATTACTTGCTATCTACTTGGCCGCACGAGGCGGTGGACGACCCACAATCACGCTTTATTAACGAGCGGGTTCACGCCAACATTCAAAAAGATGGTACCTACTCGGTTATTCCACGTATGTATGGCGGCGTAACTACGCCAGACCAACTGCGTAAAATTGCTGACGTGGCCGATAAATACGCTGTGCCAATGGTAAAAGTAACAGGCGGTCAACGTATCGATTTGCTAGGCGTAAAAAAAGAAGATTTAGTAGATATGTGGAAAGACCTCGACATGCCTTCTGGCTATGCTTATGCCAAGGGCATTCGCACAGTGAAAACCTGCGTAGGCAGTGAGTTTTGCAGATTTGGCACGCAAGATTCAACTGGCTTAGGCATTAAGATTGAAAAAGCCTTCGACCATATGTGGGCGCCACATAAAGTTAAATTTGCCGTATCAGGTTGCCCTAGAAACTGTGCTGAATCTGGCATTAAAGATGTCGGTATTATTGGCGTCGATTCAGGCTGGGAGCTTTATGTCGGTGGAAATGGCGGAATAAAAACTGAAGTTGCACAATTTTTATGCAAAGTAAAAACAGCTGAAGAAGTGCTGGAGTATTCAGGTGCGTTTATCCAAATTTATCGTGAAGAAGCGCGCTATTTGGACAGAACGGTTCATTGGATTCACCGCATGGGTTTGGAATATGTCAAACAACGCGTGGTTGAAGATGCAGAAGGCCGCAAAGCTGCCTATGAGCGATTACTGTATGCGCTGCAAGGCGCGGTTGAGCCTTGGAGCGATCGTGTGCAGAAACGCGCTGAGCATAAAGAATTTGAAACGATTGAGGTTTAAAAACACTTTCAACAGGCTTTTTAGTTCCCTCCCCTTTTAAGGGGGAGGGCTAGGGTGGGGGTAATTTTCAACCATATTCAAGCATTTCACCCCATCCCAACCTTCCCCCTAAAAGGGCAAGGAGCTATTGATTTAATTATTTTAAAATTTTAAAAAAGTGATGGGAAATAAGCATGAAAAGCAGTTTTTGGAAAGCCGGCCACACGCCCACATTATTATCAGCATTTTTGTATTTTGATTTAAGTTTTATGGTGTGGGTTTTATTAGGGCCATTAGCCGTACAAATGGCTACCAGCTTGCATCTTAGCCCCGCCCAAAAAGGATTGATGGTTGCAACGCCTGTACTAGCTGGCGCGTTATTGCGCATTGTAATGGGCGTGTTGGTCGATCAAATCAAGCCAAAAATGGCTGGAATAATTGGGCAAATAATTGTAATTGCAAGTTTACTAATCGCATGGTTGCATGGCATAGAAAACTTTCAGCAAGCCTTAATGTTGGGCATTGGCTTAGGTTTTGCAGGCGCGGCGTTTGCGGTTGCTTTGCCACTTGCTTCACGTTGGTATCCGCCAGAACATCAAGGCACGGCACTTGGCATTGCAGGTGCGGGCAACTCTGGCACTGTATTCGCTGCGCTTTTTGCACCAAGCTTGGCGGTGGCTTATGGTTGGAATAATGTATTTGGCTTAGCGTTAATCCCGCTTGGTATTGCGCTTGCGGTGTATATGATTTTTGCCAAAGATAGCCCAGAAACGCCACCAGCCAAGTCTTTAAGCCAATATTTGGCGATTTTAAAAGATAAAGACGCGTGGTGGTTTATGTTTTTTTACAGCGTAACCTTTGGCGGCTTTGTTGGTTTGGCGTCTAGCTTAACCATTTATTTTAACGATTTATACCATCTTGGCCCTGTGGTAGCTGGCTATTGCACTGCTGCTTGCGTATTTGCAGGCTCGCTTGTGCGCCCAATTGGCGGCCTAATTGCTGACCGTATTGGTGGTATTCGCACCTTGCTCACTATGTACACTTTGGCAGCCATTATGTTGGTGATAATGAGTTTTGGCCAGCCAACTTATGTGATGGCATTGGTCGTGATTATCCCTACCATGGCGATGTTGGGCATGGGTAATGGCGCAGTGTTTCAGCTGGTACCGCAACGCTTTCGCAAAGAAATTGGCGTGATGACAGGCTTAGTGGGCATGGCAGGTGGTGTGGGCGGTTTTTACTTGGCTGCAAGCTTAGGCTACTTTAAACAAAATACGGGTAGTTACCAAATTGGCTTGATGATTTTTGCTGGATTAGCCGTATTAGCCATGTTTGGTTTGATGGGCGTAAAAACGCGCTGGAGAACTACTTGGGGCAGTGCAACCGCTACAACAGCCAAAGTATAAAATGCCTATTGTATAATCTTGCATGCCGTTAAAATTTGAAATAGGGCAATCTAGCCTGACTGGCCGGCGCGAGCGCAATGAAGATTACATTGGCGTCGTTACCCCGCTCGCCGAGCAATTAAGCGTTAAAGGTGCGTTAATTGCAGTGGCTGATGGCGTTAGCGGTAATGCAGGTGGCGGCGAGGCGGCGGAGATGACGGTACGCACAATCAGTGCCGATTATTACGCCACGCCCGATACTTGGCAGCCGCACCACGCGCTAGAAAAAGTGCTGGTGGCGGCTAATCGCTGGGTGCAAAGCCAAGCCAATGCTAACCGCGATATGGCGGGCATGGCAACGACCTTGTCGTTACTTGTGTTGCGTGGTCAGCGTTATTATTCGGCACATGTGGGTGATACGCGTATTTATTTGCTGCGCGATAATGGTTTGAAACAGCTCACAACCGATCACGTATGGGATAGGCCTGATATGCGCCATGTACTAAAGCGCGCAGTTGGCTTAGATGCGCATTTAAGGGTTGATTTTGGCGAAGGCAACTTACAGATTGGTGATATTTTCGCATTGTTATCTGACGGCGTGTGGGATAGCCTAGGCGAGCAGGCAATTCACGCAGGCTTAACTAAATTTGATGCGCCAAAATTAGTGGCAGAATTCTTAACTGAAACTGCCCTTAAAAAAGGTAGCTTAGATAACAGCACTGCGGTTATTGTAAAAATTACCGACATTGGCAAAGAATCGCTATCGGATTTAATCGCAGGTGGAAAGCAGCTGAATGTGCCACCCAAGCTTAAAGTGGGCGAGATTTTAGACGATTTTGAAGTGATAGAAGTGTTGCATGAATCGCGCGCCAGCTTGCTGTATAAAGTAAAAAATACTGATACTAATCAACTGTTTGTATTGAAAACCTTGCAGCCGCTATTAGCTAATGATTTAGATAGCTGCAATGCCTTACTTAACGAAGAATGGCTCGGTAGGCGCGTTGTATCGCAATATGTGCCGCAAATATTGCCATTATCGACCGAAAAACGCAGCAAATTATATTATGTGATGAGCTGGTACGAGGGCGCAACCTTGCAGCAGCGCCTAGATAGCGGCCATCATTTCACCGTTGCCGGCACGGCTAAAATTGGTATTGAGATGATGCGTGGGCTTGGCGCCTTGCACCGTTTAAGCATAATCCACCGCGATATTAAACCTGCCAATGTGTATATCGCCAGCGATCAACGGCTGCGTATTTTAGATTTAGGCGTGGCTTACAGCATGAATGTGGGCAAAATTGAATCGATGCAGAATCCTGGCACCCCCAGTTTTATGGCACCAGAGTTGTATGATGGAAGCGATGCGAACGAGCAAAGCGATATTTACGCAGCAGGTGTTACACTTTATCACTTGCTAACCCGCAAATATCCGCATGGCGAAATTGAGCCGTTTCAGCATCCAAAATTCGGCGAACCAACGGCTATTACGCGTTACCGTCCAGATATTCCCGCATGGTTGGACAATATTGTACAAAAAGCCATTACGGCAGATTTAAGCAAACGTTTTGAAACAGCCGAAGAAATGTTGCTGGCGCTGGAGCATGGCGAGTTGAAACCAATATCCGCACAGCGCACCCCGCTTATTGCGCGCGCACGCTTGGTAAAATGGCAGTGGATTGCTATTTTCTCTTTTATTATCAATATTTTATTGATTTATTTATTATTAGTCAGTTAAGGTTACAGCATGAGCAATTGGATAAAAGTAGCACCGTTTGATGATGTGCCAAAGTTAGGCGCACGCGTTGTTCGCACTAAAAACAAAGAAGGCGATGACCTTGAAATTGGCGTATTTCGGCTAGAAGATGACCGTATTTTTGCTATTAATAACAAATGCCCGCATAAAGCTGGGCCTTTGTCACAAGGCATTGTCTATGGCGATAAAGTAGCCTGCCCAATGCACAACTGGAAAATTAGTTTGGTCACAGGAAAAGCCGAAGAGCCTGATGTTGGTGAAACGGCATGCTTTAACACCAAAGTTGAAAATGGCTTTATTTATTTAGAGTTAAAAACTTAGAACCTAAAAGCTTCCAACTTAAAAACCAGTCAGCCACCGATAAACACAAATGCACACAAATAAATTCGATAACCTTCATTTAGCTAAAATTTACAGACTGCCTGTTATCAATGCTTTGGATGCTAATCATCTATATTCGTCTTTGGCTCATTTTTAAATCATGATTAAACAAACCAAATCAACTTGTTGCTACTGCGGCGTGGGTTGCGGGGTGATTATTCATTCAAAAAATGATGTCATTATTGACGTTAAAGGCGACCCATCGCACCCCGCCAATTTTGGACGTCTTTGCACCAAAGGCGCCACGTTGCACTTAACCGCAACGCTGGACAACCGCGCACTTTACCCTGAGATGCGCTTATCCCGCGAGGCGACGCGTAAGCGCGTTTCATGGGACGTTTCACTTGATTACTTAACCGAGAAATTCGCCCAAACTATTGAAAAATTTGGGCCAGATTCAGTTGCTTTTTATATCTCTGGTCAGTTAATGACCGAAGATTATTACGTGTTTAACAAGCTCGCCAAAGGTTTAATTGGCACTAATAATGTTGATACTAATTCACGACTTTGTATGTCATCAGCGGTGGCAGGCTACAAAGTCACATTGGGTGCAGATGCGCCACCTGCCTGTTATGAGGACATCGATTACTGCAATACTTTATTTATTGCAGGCAGCAACACCGCTTTTGCGCACCCCATTATTTTTAGGCGCATAGAAGACGCAAAAGCCAACAATCCACATTTAAAAATTATAGTCGTAGACCCGCGTAAAACTGACACCGCACAAGCGGCCGATTTGCATTTAGCCATTTTGCCAGGCACCGATGTGGCGTTATTTAATGGCCTGCTGCACGTAATGTTGTGGGAGGGCTTGCTGGATATGGACTACATCCGCCAGCATACGAATGGTTTTGATGCACTAAAAGATACGGTGCGCGAATACACGCCAAAAATGGTGTCCGATATTTGCGGCATTAAAGAGGCCGATATTATTCAAGCCGCTAAATGGTTTGGCGCTGGACCGACGCTCAGCATGTATTGCATGGGCTTGAACCAAAGCGTACATGGCACCGATAAAAATGCGGCTTTAATTAACTTGCACCTTGCCACAGGCCAAATTGGCAAGCCTGGCGCAGGGCCGTTTTCACTCACAGGCCAGCCCAACGCCATGGGCGGGCGCGAAGTAGGCGGTATGGCGAATTTACTGTCTGGCCATAGGGATTTAGCTAATGCAGCACACCGAGCTGAAATAGCCAAAATTTGGGGTATAGAAAGTGTGCCCGAAGTGCCTGGTAAAACTGCCATCGAAATGTTTGATGCTGTTAAAAGCGGTGAGATAAAAGCCATTTGGATTGCCTGCACCAACCCCGCGCAATCGATGCCAGACCTTAACAACGTGCTTGCTGCACTTGAAACTGCCGAATTAGTTGTCGTGCAAGATGCGTTTAACAATACCGATACTTGCAAGTATGCCGATGTTTTACTACCTGCCAGCACATGGGGCGAGAAGGAAGGCACTGTCACCAACTCTGAACGCCGCATTACTCGCGTCAACCCCGCCGTGCCGCCACCTGCCGAGGCCAAACAAGATTGGGCGATTATGGTAGATTTTGCGCAACGTTTAGAAAAACGCCTCGCAGCCAAACTCCCCTCGCCCGTTAGCGCGCGCCAGCCAACGCCATACTCAATAAGCTCGGCTGGGGGAGAGGGGGGGCGCTTGAGAGAAGCAACAGCAGCAACACTATTCCCATTCAACAATACCGAAGATATTTTTAACGAACACCGTGAAACTACGCGTGGTCGCGACCTTGATATTACTGGCTTGAGCTACGCGCTGCTTAACGAGCAAGGCCCACAACAATGGCCGTTTTTAGTGGGTGATACCGCGGGTAAAGCGCGTTTATATATCGATGGAACTTTCCAAAAATCTGATGGTAAAGCACAATTTATCAACGCTGTGTATAAAGGCACCGCCGATAAAACTGATGCGCGCCACCCATTACATTTGTTAACAGGTCGACTGCGCGACCAATGGCACGGCATGAGCCGCACAGGCCGTGCGGCACAACTGTATAATCATGTAGAAGAAGCCAGCATCAATATGAGTGCAGACGACATGACGCGCCGTGATTTAAAATTGGGTGATATTGTTAAAGTCAGCAATAAGCGTGGCAGTCTTGTTTTGCCTGTGTTGATGAGTGATGAAGTGCAGCCCGCGCAAACCTTCATTGCCATGCATTGGGGCAGCCAGTTTATGCATGGCTTGGGTGTCAACGCGCTAATGCCGCCAAACTTTGATAAAACATCCAAGCAGCCTGAGCTGAAGCACACAGCGATAAAAATTGAAAAGCTAGAGCTGCCTTGGCGCATGACGGTGATGCGGTCACTAAAGGAATTAAACCAGCTGCAAGCCATTCGTACATTGCTGCCCAATTTCAGGCATGCCAGTTGCGGCCTATTTGGGCGCGAATCTGAACATGGTATTGGCATACTGATGATGCGTGCCGCACATGACATTGCCGTTGAGAGTGATATTATTGACAAAATTGATACCATTTTAGGCATGACAGACGACGCGCCTTGCCTGAACTATAACGATGCCAAGCGTGGTATCAGTAAACGTATTTTGGTCGAAAATAATTCCACTGACAGCAAACTAGAAGTCACAGGTGTGCGATTAGTCGGCGAAACGCTGGCCGCCGATTGGCTAAAAGACGTGATGGCCACAGGCCAATTTAACGACGAGCTACGCCACTGGGCGCTTGCGCCTTTATCTGCGCCGCCAACTGGGCAGCGTGGGCGTGGTAAAATCATCTGTAATTGTTTAGATATTTCACAAAACGAAATTGTTGACAATATTGGCCTTGGCGCCGATTTAATCACTTTGCAAAATAAGCTCAAATGCGGCACAGAGTGTGGTTCTTGCGTACCAGAACTGAGGCGATTAGTGCGCGAGCATGCTAAGTTTTAAATAAGTGTGCGCGCAGAATTTTAATTTCTAATAAAACCAACTCGCGCATAACATTCACAAGCGCTATTTCATGTGTACAATAAGCACTTGCAAAAGGGTTTATCATGAAAAGTTATTCTGAGATTGAAGCAAGCGATCTATTCGAGCTAGTCACCAAGCCAAAAGTGCTGTTGGTGGATGTGCGCAACGACGATGAAGTGGCGCGCGGCATTATTCCTGGCGCGATGCATATTCAATTATCGATGTTGCCGCTACAATACGAAAAGCTAATGAATGCAAACACGGTGGTATTCTACTGTCATAGCGGTGTGCGCTCGGCTCATGCGGCCGATTTTGCGGTCAACAAAGGCGTTAAAGATGTGTTTAACTTGGTCGGCGGTGTGATTGCATGGGGTAAAGCGGGCTATTTGTTAAGCAAGAAAAAATAATCAATACAGTTGATGGGATGATTGGAAATCAATGGAATTCGATAAAGAACTAGATGCAAAAAATTTGAATTGCCCTTTGCCAATTTTGCGCTGCAAAAAAGGCTTAAGTGAAATAGAAGCGGGTCAAACTTTAAAAATCATGGCAACTGACCCTGGCGCTACAAAAGACTTTCAAGCATTTTGTAAGCAAACTGGTCACGAGCTGTTGCAACTAGATGACGCAGATGGCGTACTGACGTTTTATATTAAAAAACGCGCTGACTAGTGCCTTCAATGGCTACAGGCCGACCCAAAAAGCTCGCTTTAATTGCCTCTAAAGGCTCACTAGACTGGGCTTATCCGCCGTTCATATTGGCCTCTACCGCTGCCGCGCTCGATTACGATGTACAAATATTTTTCACGTTTTATGGCTTAACATTGCTTAAAAAAGATTTAAGTGATTTAAAAGTTTCACCATTTGGCAACCCCGCCATGCCAATGCCTGTACCCATGCCAAACTTGGTGCAAGTGCTGCCAGGCATGGAAAGCATGGCCACCATGATGATGAAACAAAAAATTGCCAGCAAAGGCGTCGCGAGTATTGAAGAGCTGCGTAGCGCCTGTATTGAAGCGGGTGTTAAGTTAATTGCTTGCCAGATGACGGTGGATTTATTCGATTTTAAAAAAACTGATTTTATTGATGACATTGAATATGGCGGCGCAGCCACTTTTTTTGAATTTGCGGGCGAATCAAACGTGAATTTGTTTATTTAAATTAATAATTTAGGAATAACAATGAGTAAGGGACTAAGGTTGTCAGAAAAATGGTTTAACCGCGGCTTATGGCTAATTGCGTTTATTTTTGCCAGCTTTTTAATTGGGCTTGGCAGCACTATTATTGGCGATTTGCCGCAGGTAGAAAAAAACTACACCATAGAGGATTTTATTGATAAACCCGCCGCAGAGACTATCCGAGCAAATTTAAAAGAAGCTGGCCGCATTCGCACCGATTTATACGACCAAGCCAATCAAGCGCAAGTTAAATTAACCGCCGCCAATAACAATTATAATAGTGCCAAAGATACCTTTAATAACTGGATAGCTACTCGCCAAGCGACTGAACAAAACAGTCAAAATGATGAGGTTATCAAACGCACCAATGCCTTGGATGAGTTAAAAGTGCAGGAGCGTAAAGCCACGGTAGAAGTGGACAAAGTGGCGCAATTATCAGTGGATGCCGAGCAAAATGAACGCAAATTGCACGAGAAACTTAGTGTCTTAGAAACCGCTGCGCAAAAACAATTGGATGCCAAATGGCGTAGCCAAGAAACCCATGTATTTTTGTATCGCCTAGCATTGACCCTGCCCTTGCTTGGCATTGCTAGCTGGCTATTTGCTAAAAAACGTAAAACCACTTACTGGCCTTTTGTGTGGGGCTTTATTTACTTTGCGCTATTTGCATTTTTTGTTGAGCTGGTGCCGTATTTGCCCAGCTACGGCGGCTATATTCGGTATATTGTGGGCATTGCATTAACGGTAATTGCAGGTCGTTACGCCATTATTTCACTCAATCAATATTTAGAAAAACAAAAACTGGCCGAAGCGCAACCACAAGTAGTCCGGCGCGAAGAGTTAAGTTACGATGTTGCATTAACGCGCTTAAGTAAAGGCGTTTGCCCTGGTTGTGAGCGGGGTGTAGATTTAAAAGATGCGCGCAACGACTTTTGCCCGCATTGTGGCATTGGTTTGCATAACAAATGTGGCGCTTGCGGCTTTCGCAAAAGCGCATTTAGTAAATTTTGTAATGGTTGCGGCGCGCAAGCTGCTATTAGCGCCTAAAATAAATTGTTAATTGCGGGGAAATATATCTCCGCAATCCAGTGATTATGTGGCTTTCTCATTCGGTTAGGTGCTTAAGCTTAACTAGAATGCTGATGCCAAGAACTGTTACAGAGCCATTAAATAATAAGTTTTGTTATTTCATTTGTTTGGCATTTGTTGCTGTAACGCTTTTACAAACTCTGAAATATCCCACTCGCAACCGCTGCAGCCAGTGTTCACCCCTGTCCACTGCGAAATAGCCTCAAAATCTTTACCTTGCATGACTAAATCGTAAATTTTGCCGCGTGTGGTTCCGCTGCAAGTGCACATAATTTCATCGGCTAAATTTTGTATTTGTTCTGTCACATTACTTTAGTTTAGCCAATTGGGCATTTAGTTTCTCTAAACTCGCGCCAAATTCTGCCACACGAGTTTTTTCCTGAAAAACCACCTCGGCTGGCGCACGCGCTACAAAACTTTCATTATTTAATTTGTTGTTAGCTTTATTGACTTCAGCCTCAATTCTGGCGATTTCTTTTGCAATTCGCGCAGTTTCTTCTGCCACGTTAATTTCTACTTTTAGCATTAATTTAAAGTCATTCACCAGAACCACGGGCGAATCAGCTTCACTCAACTCTCGGCTCATGGTAACTGCTTCTAATTTGGCTAGCGCTTTCAAATAGCTGGCATATTCTGCTAATTTAATGGTGTCGCCCGCAGCAAATAATGGCACGCGCTCCGCCGGTGAAATGCCCATTTCACCGCGCAAACTGCGAATAGCTTCAACCATTTGTTTAAGCTGTGTTACCCACGCCTCACTTGCTTCATCTAGCTTATCTGGTTGCGCTTTTGGATAAGGTTGCAACATAATACTAGGTGCATTTACGCCAGTCATCGGCGCAATGGTTTGCCAAATTTCTTCGGTTATAAAGGGCATAATTGGGTGGACTAGGCGTAATATGGTTTCTAAAACGCGCAGCAAAGTACGTCGCGTAGCGCGTTTTTCAGCATCATCGCCAATTTGAATTTGCACTTTGGCCACCTCTAAGTACCAATCGCAATACTCATCCCACACAAATTCATAAATGGCTTTTGCGGCAAGGTCAAAGCGGTAATCTGCAAACGCGCGTTCAACTTCCATCTCGGTGCGTTGCAATTTGCTCACAATCCATCTGTCAGCTTGGCTAAACTTACGCCCACCTTCACCGCAGCTGGCTGCGTCAAAACCGTTATCTTCTGGGCTTCCGTCTTCTTTTTGTGTATTCATGAGCACAAAACGCGTGGCATTCCACAGTTTGTTGCAAAAGTTGCGATAACCATCGCAGCGTTGCAAATCAAATTTAATATCGCGGCCTGGGCTGGCGAGTGCTGCAAAAGTAAACCTAAGTGCATCCGTGCCGTAAGCCGCGATGCCTTCAGGAAACTCTTTGCGCGTGCGTTTTTCAATTTTTTCGGCGTCTCGCGGATTCATCAATCCTGTGGTTCGCTTGGCAATTAGCGCGTCTAAGCCAATGCCGTCAATCAAATCAATCGGGTCCAGCACATTGCCTTTCGATTTGCTCATCTTTTGGCCTTCGGCATCGCGAATCAGGCCATGCACATACACATGTTTAAACGGAATTTTGCCCGTGATGTGCGTGGTCATTATCACCATGCGCGCCACCCAAAAGAAGATGATGTCAAAGCCTGTGACTAAAACGCTAGAAGGAAGATACTGCTGCAAGGCAATATTGGCGGCGTCTTTGGCGGCATCGCCTGTCCAATCCAAGGTTGAGAAAGGCCATAAAGCTGACGAATACCATGTGTCTAAAACGTCATCGTCGCGTTTCAAATTGCCTGTATAGCCATCTTGTGCAGCTAATGCTTTCGCTTTGGCTTCGTCCGTAGCGACATAGACTTTACCTGCGTCCGAATACCAAGCAGGAATTTGATGCCCCCACCACAATTGGCGCGAAATACACCAGTCTTGAATATTATTCAGCCATTGGTTGTAAGTATTCACCCAGTTTTCTGGATAAAATTTTATTTCGCCACTCCCCACCACATCTAGTGCTTTTTGCGTAATGCTTTTACCTGTTTCATCAGGCTTACTCATCGCAACAAACCATTGGTCAGTCAGCATCGGCTCAATAATCACGCCAGTACGATCGCCGCGCGGCACTTTAAGTTTGTGTTTATCGGTTTTAACTAAAACACCAAGTGCATCCAAATCTTCAACCACTAATTTACGCGCAGCAACAGTTGTTAGACCGCGATATTTTGCAGGCGCGTTTTCATTCACCAAACCTGCTAATGACAAAATTTCTATCATTGGCAAATTATGCCGCTGCCCAACCGCATAGTCGTTAAAGTCGTGCGCTGGCGTTACTTTAACGCAACCCGTGCCGAATTCTTTATCTACATAATCATCGGCAATAATCGGGATTTCGCGGTCACACAAAGGCAGTTTTACCGTTTTGCCGATTAAGTGTTTATAACGTTCATCTTCAGGATGCACCATCACTGCTACGTCGCCCAGCATGGTTTCTGGGCGGGTTGTGGCAACGGTTAATTGGCCTGAGCCACCGGCCAGCGGATAGTTGATGTGCCACATAAAGCCATCTTCTTCTTCCTGCACCACTTCTAAATCTGAAACGGCAGTCCCTAACTTCACATCCCAGTTCACTAAACGCTTACCGCGATAGATTAAGCCTTCGTTATACAAGCGCACAAAGGTTTCAGTGACCGTTTTGTTCAAACCGTCGTCCATGGTGAAGCGCTCGCGCGACCAATCGGGCGATGTGCCTAAACGGCGCATTTGTTTGGTGATGGTGTTGCCTGAGTACTCTTTCCACTCCCACACTTTTTCGAGAAATTTCTCGCGGCCTAAGTCATGGCGCGATACGCCCTGCGCGTCTAACTGGCGCTCTACCACTATTTGCGTGGCAATGCCCGCGTGGTCGGTGCCTGGTTGCCAAAGCGTATTATCGCCGCGCATACGGTGATAACGTGTGAGCGTATCCATGAGCGTTTGGTTAAAGCCATGCCCCATGTGCAGCGTGCCTGTGACGTTGGGCGGCGGCAGTAAAATACAAAAATTTTCTTTAATTTCAGGGTTTAATGCAGTCGGCTGGCTAAAACCAGCAGCGTAATAGCCTTTTGATTCCCAAAATTCGTACCATTTGCTTTCAACGGCTTTGGGGTCAAAGGATTTGGCGAGTTCTTGATTGGTGCGCGTATCAGTAATCATAACGCATGATTTTAACACAGACATTTAATCGTTGAGACTAGTCCTACCAACATCTTATGTTCACGATTGTCGTATAAATTGTGCAAAGTATAAAATCATTTAACCTTAACAATTGATAGGAGCTTTATTATGCAGTTTAAAATGAAAATCTTAGCAGTGGCTTTGTGTCTTGCTTTTCAAGCAAATGCACAGGCTGCACCCAGCTTAATTGCGACTGGCTTACTTTCTGGTAGCGCATCAGATTTGTCTGGCCTAACTGGCAATTTAGAGAGCGGAATTGCTGCTAATTTATTAGGCGGCATGGGTTCTGGCCTTGCTTGGGCTGGTGGCAACACTTTTTTGGCTTTGCCAGATCGCGGGCCTAATGCCTTGGCCTATACTGGCGGCGCAGCTGTTGATAACACTACGTCTTATATTCCACGCTTCAACACAGTAACCTTAGGGTTAACATCTACATTGGTTGGCAGCACTTATAACTATGCGCTAGCGCCAACGGTTACCAGCACAACATTGCTTTATAGCAGTACTCCGCTTAACTATGGCGCGGTGACGCCAGCTAACAACACGGCAGATAAATTTTACTTTAGTGGCCGATCAGACAATTTTGCGGCGGGAAACTCTTTAAACGCAAATAATGCACGCTTAGACCCAGAAGCGATTCGCGTATCGAACGATGGTAAAAGTGTTTATATTACCGACGAGTACGGCCCTTATGTGTATCAATTTAACCGCGCAACAGGCGAGCGCACTAATTCTTATAATTTGCCTTCAGCATTCGGTATTACCAACTTAAGCAGCAACGGCGCAACAGAAATTAGCGGCAATACAGTTGGCCGAGTCGCCAATAAAGGCATGGAAGGCCTAGCGATTACGCCCGATGGCAAAGCACTAGTCGGTTTTATGCAAAGCCCGCTTATTCAAGATGGTGGCGATGGTGGCCGTGCAAACCGTATTGTAACGATTGATACTGTAACAGGCGCAACCAAGCAATTTGTGTATGATAATTTTTTGGCCGATAAAAATAAAACATACAATAGTAGCGAAATTTTAGCCATTAACAACAATGAATTTTTAGTGTTAGAGCGCGATGGTAAAGGTCTTGGTGACGCATCAAGTGCCGACGTTAAACGTATTTACAAAATTGATTTAACTGGCGCAATTGATATTGGTGCATTAAATGGCGGTGCTGGTATTAGTGGTCAAGCCAGTTTACTCACTTATGCAGTCAACAAAACCTTGTTTTTAGATTTAAAAACTTCTTTAGTTGCTGCAGGCATTCCTGTAACAGCGATTCCTGCTAAATTAGAAGGCATCGCATTTGGTAAAGATATTTTAGAAGGCTCAACTTTATATCACACATTGTATGTGGCAAATGATAATGACTTTATTACCGCAGCGGGTGATAACAAATTTTTTGTGTATAAATTTACAGATGCAGATTTAGGCACAACCGCTGGTTTTATGAATCAACAAATTGCCGCAGCGGTACCAGAAGCCGATAGCTACGCCATGCTGGTGGCAGGTCTAGGTTTGATTGGTTTTGTACGCCGCCGCCGTCTATAATAACCAATGGCGCACGCGCATTTAAGCAATCATTACGTTAGTTTTTGGTAAAACGCCAACAAAATCACCAGCATGCACAAATGCGCTATTAGCCACCATTTATAACTTGCGCGTAACTGTTGCGGCGATTTTGCCGAGATTAAAAACAATTTTCCAGCAGGCTTAGTTAATGTAAATCCGCTGCTATTATTGGCCTGCATGGCATGCGCTGCAAGCACCTCTTCACGGGCTTCTTGGCGCGCTTGCGCCCACTCGTTCAAATCAATCTGGCCATCTCTATTTTGATCGAATCGGTTTAACAATTGTTGTTTATTGGTTTTCCAATCGCTTAACTTTTCCGTTAAATATTTTTTTATTGCATCCTCATCTAATACCTCGTGGCTTGTATCTAGCTGGCCAATTACATAAATGGGTTTGCCCACTGGCAAATACTCTTCTACATAACGGTGATCATTTTTGCGCCAAGTGCGCGCCTCAAAATAAATGACTTCTGCGCCTTTCGGATCGACCTTACATTGCGCGGAGCCATCATCTAAAGTAAACAATGTCTTACTTTCTGCGTATTCTAATGGCATGATATTGAACAAGTCTGCAACCTTATCGTCCTCATTTTCACGGTTAGCATATACACTTGCGCGATAACATACACAGGGAATATCTTGATACGGCGTTTTTAATGGTTTAACGGTACTGGCTTTGCCAAACAGCTCAACATAGCCTTGCGCGGCGGCGGCGATGGTAGAAAATGGGGCTTCGGTAATTTTAAGTAAGCGCCAGTAATTAAAAACGCTGGCAAATATACTGCTAGCAATTGAAATTAACAACAACCAATGCCAATTGTGTACAATAAAATTGGCGTGCTTTAAATAAATCAGCAGCCCAACAGAAAACGCTAAGGCCAGCACAGCATAATTAACGCCTTGGCTTTTTAAACGCTCAAGCATATATTGTGATTAAACAGGCGGCTTACGCCTTAAAGCGCGCGTTTACATCCACATCTTTTAACTCTTCTGATGCAAATTTCAGCATGCTTGCTTGCTCAAAATTAAATAGTTTGGCGACGATTAAATCAGGAAAATGTGCAATGCGCACGTTATTATTATTCACTGAGTCGTTATAAAACTCGCGCCTATCGGCAATTTGGTTTTCTAATCCAGTAATGCGTTGCTGTAAATTTATAAAGGTTTGGTCGGCTTTTAAATCGGGATAATTCTCAGCCACCGCATAAAGCCCGCCAATACTGGCGCTCAAGGCAGATTCTGCTTTGCCCAAGCCAGCCACATCTTGCGTTTGGCGCGCCGCATCCACGCCCATGCGCGCACTGATAACGCTTTCTAGCGTTTGCGACTCGTGCGCCATATAGGCCTTGCAGGTGTCAATCAGCTTTGGCAGCTCGTCATTGCGCTGTTTTAGCAGCACATCAATATTAGCCCAAGCTTTGCTCACATTATTTTTAATGCTCACCAAACTGTTATAAGTAATGGTTAAATAAATCACAACTAAGGCTAAAATAATACCTACAATCATCAGCTTGCTCCTTTTTTATCTTTCACTATTTCTTTCACTATTTTTTATCATTTGCCATTAATTCTTCGCCAAACAGTTCAGCGCCTACTTTTTCCCAATAACGGCTAAATCGTTTTAAGCGTTTTTCACTAATGGTAGATTCTGCAAATTTAACTTCTGGCTGATAAACCGGGTTAAATGGTTCTAGCAAAGCTTTTAACTGCCTATTTGGCGTATCTTGGGTAATGATTTGACCCACGCCGCGTTCTTTTAAGATTTCTCGGGTGTTGCCAACCCAAATTTCCACATCTTGCAGTTCATTCAAGCAATCGGCCATAAATTGCAGACGTTTTAACGGCCAGTTACCATGCAAAAAGTCATCAAACACAAAGATTCTAGCCATAGGTCTGCGTAACAATGGGTGTGCGCCTGAAAGCATCTCGTCATGCACATAAATAGCTACTGCTTGATGAGTTGAAAGCGCATCTTTGGTGGGCATATCAACGCGGTATGTTTTGGCGGGGCTTGCGCCATTAACCACAAAAAGTTTGTCGTTTATCGCTTCATAACTGGCATCAAACGGGCAATTAATTTTACAAGTGGCGCAATATTTTTCGCCCGTATAGCGCGCTAAATTTTCTTTATTAAAATAGTATGGTTTAGAGCTATTAACCGATGCAATCCATTGCCAAGACAAGTGATTAGAGGCTTTATCGCCGTCTAGTAAATAATGTTCAAACCAATCGGCGGCCTCGCGCCAATCGACTTTTAACCAATGCACCACATAAGCCGCAAACCACATTCGGGCATGATTATGCACATAGCCCTCAAGCGTTAAATCGCGAATAAAACCATCCATACACGGCAGGCCCGTAATGCCTTGGCGGATAAAATCGGGTAGTGGTTTATCGCCCAAGGCAACTTTAGCGTCTTCTAAATCGCTAAAAATAGCATCACCTTGTTCGAACCACACACGGCGCCAGTAATCGCGCCAAGCCAGTTCTTGCACAAATTTTTGTGATTGCGCGCCAAAACGCTGCAATACGTTTTCGGCTGTTTCATGCAAGGTTAAACAGCCATGGCGCAAATAAGGAGAAAGCTTACTCACGTCGCCATTTAAAAAATTGCGATTACGGCTGTAGGCCTGAATATCTGTTGTATTTAAACGCCTAAGCGCCTCTTGCCGCCCGCCGCGCCATGCATCACCCAAAAACGAGCCGGTGGCTTGTGCAAACATACGCTTGATATATTGCAAGCGCTCAACGCGGTCTGAGGGGATGATGAGTTTTTGAAAATTAGCCATATTTTGAGTGGTTTATAATTAACTATCAATAGTTTACACGGTTTTGTTATGTTTTTACTACTGCACTTAATTCCTTGAATTGCTTACCCTTTTTTGTTAGATTAAGTCGTTTATTTTTAAGAGCGCAATTTTAAGTTGTGCATTGATAACCTATAACAATTCTTGTTGCGCCGCATTTTGCTTTGAAGCTTTACTTTTTAGTACTCTTTTTTTATTATTGATCTCAACGCCATTTTTATCACGCGTGCTGCCCAGCATACCTTTGCGCGAGGCATGCTTTTTAATAACCGCCTGCTTTTCACTAAAAGTGCCTTCTTTATTACGTGCGGCCGTGATGTTCGCCCGCGCAATACGCGTCGCTTGGCCAATATCAACCAGCGGCGCAGGGTAATGTTTATCTAGCTCGCAGCCATACAGCAATTGTTGCGCTTTGGGCATTAAATAGGGCTCAAAAATCCAAGTGTCGGGCACGTTTTTTAGCGCGGGCAGCCAATGTCGCACAAACGCACCTGTTGGGTCTTGATCTTGCGCTTGCTTAATTGGGCTATAAATACGCAACGTGTTGATGCCCGTGGTGCCGCTTTGCATCTGCGTTTGCGGCCAGTGAATGCCAGGCTCGTAATCTAAAAATTCGCGCGCCAAATGCAAACCACTTTCGCGCCAATGCAGCCAATATAAATAACTGGCGGTACTCATTAACATGGCGCGCATTCTAAAATTAATCCAACCCGTTTGGCGCAACATAGCCATGCAGGCGTCAACTAACGGCCAGCCTGTTTGGCCGCTACTCCAAGCTTGCAGGCGGCGCTGCGATTCTGCATCGCTTAACGATTCATCACGCATGCCATCGTGCGCGTGATGCAGGTTTGCAAATTCCATTTCGGGTTCAGATTCTAGCTTTTGCATAAAATGGCAGTGCCAATGTAGCCGCGATTCAAAGCCGATTAAACCAGTCTGTAAACGTGAAGGATATTTGTGCGGCGCTTGCTTTGCTAGCAATTGCCGCGCGCGCGTGGCTTGTACCACTTCGCGCATCGATAAACAGCCATAAGCCAAATAAGGTGATAGCCTTGAGCCTGCCGTAACAGCCGTCAGTGGGCTAGAAATACCGCCTCGAAATTGTGCCGCGCGGCCATCCAAAAAACTATTAAATGTTTCTAGTGCGTTAAATCGCCCGCCTTTTTGCCGTTTTGGCTTATCGATTCCCGCTGCTTGAGTCATCGGCATTTGCGGAAGATTAACATATGGCGCCGGATCTGCTTTCACAGGCAATAAATACTGCGGCGCGGTCATGCGTCGCTCCCAGTGTTTATTCCACTCATTACGGCTTTTTAAACGGCGCACCACGCCATTTTGCGGGGTTTCATCCCAATGTATACCGCGTAATTTGCACCAGCTTGCAACTGTTTTATCAACCTGAAAAGTGGCTAAATTTCCTGTTTCTTCATGGCTGTAAATGGCCGAAATCTTCAGTTGGCTGGCGATTTTGGTAAGCGTTTCTATAATGCCTGCATTTGAAACTTGCAGGGTTAAGCCTATTGTTTGCAACGCAATTGCTAAATCTGCCAAGCACTCTTGCACAAATGTTTGGTGCTGTTTGGCGTAATCTGGCCCGCTCCAAACGCTTGGCTCCCAGCAAAAAAGCGGCAACACCGCGCCCTGCGCGCAGGCGGCCACCAGTGGCGCATGATCAATCACCCGCAAATCGCGTTTAAACCAAACAATTACAATCGGATTATGCATTCAAACCATTCAATTTATTGTCGTTGTAAATTTACGATTATGAGTTGCATTTTAACAACTAGGTTCGTCATTGGTGATATGATTTGATTAACTTGTTGACGTATTAGAAAGCATTTTATGGCAAATACAATGTGGTTTTGGGCTGCGCTGGGTTTGGTGTTGTTGGCGATAGAGATGGCAACAGGCACATTTTATGTGCTTTGGTTTGGCGTCTCTGCAGTGAGTGTGGCTATTGCCATGTGGCTGTTTCCTAATATTCCTTATGTGATGCAATTGGCTATGTTTGCTGCGCTTTCCATTAGCTCGCTGGCGATTTGGAAGCTTAATTACAAAAAACACGAAACGCACTCGCGCGTGGGTCAAGCGCAAGGTGAGGAAATTGGCCGCACAGGCACAGTTATTGAAGCTTGCAGCGCCAATCAAGTGGGTAAAATACACTTTACGCAAGGCCTAATGGGTGCGCGTGAATGGGCCGCTGTCAGCAGTGAAGCCATTGCAAAAAATGTAGAAGCGCGCGTGATAGCGGTAGAAGGCAATCAATTGCGCATTAAAGCGATATAGTAAACTTAACCTTAACCTATTAATTTTATGAGGAAATAAAATGGATTTATTTAGCACTGTGCCAATATTACTAATATTTGCAGTGATTGTTGCTTTTGTAAAAGGTGTGCGCATTGTGCCGCAAGGCGAGGAGTGGGTGGTGGAGCGCTTGGGGAAATTTGCTGGGGTGCTTGCGCCAGGGCTGCACATTATCAACCCTATTTTTAGCCGCGTCAGCTATAAAGTTACTACAAAAGATATTATTTTAGAAGTGCCCGAACAAGAGGTGATTACCCGCGATAACGCGGTGATTTTGGCCAATGCAATTGCGTTTATTAAGGTGAGCAATATTGAGCGAGCGGTTTATGGTATTGAAAATTTTCGTGAAGCTATGCGCAATATGGTGCAAACCAGCTTGCGCTCTATCATTGGTGGCATGGATTTAAACCAAGCATTGACATCACGCGACCGCATTAAGGCCGAGCTTAAAACGCATATTGCCGATGAAGCACTGGATTGGGGTTTAACTGTAAAAAGTGTTGAAATTCAAGACATTAAACCATCCAGCAACATGCAAGATGCGATGGAGCGCCAAGCGGCAGCCGAGCGTGAACGCGTGGCCGTAGTCACCGAGGCCGAAGGTGCAAAACAATCGTTAATTTTAAACGCAGAGGCAAGATTAGAGGCAGCGCGCAAAGATGCTGAAGCACAAATGATTGCCGCAAAAGCATCGGCAGAATCAATTAAATTTATCACCGAAGCAGTCAAAGAAAACAACGCATCCGCCATGTTTTTATTGGGCGACCGTTATATTACTGCGCTACAAAAAATATCGGCTTCAGAAAACAGTAAAATTGTGATGATGCCCGGCGATTTAGTGGGCGCGGTGAAAAGTTTGGTGGGCGGAAAATAATTTTTGTTGGAGCGCAATTTATTGCGCGAAAAAAACTTTCGCGATTTAAAAATCGCTCCTACACACCGCGCAAGCTGGGTCGCGCGCCAATTTAATAGTCCGCCACTCCATGCTCAAGGCATCCAAAAGCAACAAACGGCCTTGTAAACTCTCACCAATATGCATGATTAACTTCAAAGCTTCGGCCGCCTGTGCGGTGCCTATCATGCCCACCAGCGGCGCAAATACGCCATTGGTGGCACAGCGCAAATCTGCCTCTTCCCCATTATCAGGAAACAGGCAATGGTAACAAGGGCTGTTTTCATGCCGAAAATCAAACACGCTAATTTGCCCCTCAAACCCAATAGCCGCGCCAGACACTAGTGGTTTTTTAAGCTGCAAGCACACGCGGTTTAAGGAGTAGCGCGTAGCAAAATTATCACTGCAATCAATCACCACATCGACTTTTTCAACCAAAGTTATAAACTCGGCTTCGGAGGATTTTTGTTGGATAGTTTCAACGATAATTTCTGGGTTAATTTCATAAATGGTTTGCTGCGCAGAAACGGCTTTATTAATACCAACCGATTGCGTGGTGTGAATAATTTGCCGCTGCAAATTGGTTAAATCCACATTGTCAAAATCACAAATCGTCAGCTTACCTACGCCAGAAGCCGCCAAATATAAGGCTACGGGCGAACCCAACCCACCCGCACCAACAATCAAAGCATGGCTTTTGGTGAGTTTTTCTTGGCCTTCGTAACCAATCTTAGGCAATAAAATATGACGGCTATAACGTAAAAGTTGGTTGTCGTTCATTGCAAAAGTTAGTGAAGTTGCCCAGCTTGAATCATTGCGTTGTACAACACGTAAGGTGAAATCCAAGTGACTAGATGGTCAAATTCGTTTGGTGCGGCTGCTGTTGAAATGTCTCGACTCACAAAAACAGTATCTGTATCTAAATTTTCGGTTTCATCTGGACGCACTATTGCTGGCAGCGTATTCGCTTCTAATGCTTCCGTTTGACCAGTTGAGAAAATCACTGCAACCGCGTTATTAACGAGGTAGTTATTTTCACCGCTGATGGGCGGTGCTGAACAAGTGGTAGAAAACGTACTAGAACTAGCACAAACGCGTAAATTAGCGGATTGACTTAAGTTAGCGATACCAGCATTATTAACCCCATTCGAAGTGGTAAATACAGGATTAAGTGTAGCTACTCCAGTTGTAATATTGACATCACTCTGAGTTACTGCATATCGAATAGGATTATTCCACGCATCTATCGCAAAGCCTTGTGCGTTAACTGGCTGTAAACCCAAAGTAGTGGCTGGTAAAAATCCAACTTGCTGTGTGCACGGTCCGCTTGCATTGGGCGCGGCTACGCCGCTACCAGCGAGTGCTGGGCAAGGCAGCCTGCCATTAGCTTGCGCAAACCCTAACAAAGCTTGCTTAGCTAACTCAAGGGTATTCTGAGTTTGTATTTGCGCGGCTTGGTCACGCTGCGCACGCAAGGGCAACAACAGCGCACCTAGCACGAAGCCTAAAATAACTAACACGATTGCCAGCTCTACCAAGCTAAAGCCTTGCTGTTTAATGTAAGATTTTAATTTCATGGAGTTACTATATATCATGGTGAAACTATAAAGGTTTGATCGTTGTAATTGCTAGTTTTTTGTTGCGTTGTTGCACCAAATATATTATCGCCATTTGTATTTTCTACACTGTCCAAATAATCACTTAAACTAGGACTTAGGTTTACAGGCGGCCTACCTTGCGGCCCTGTAGATGCCACATAAGGTGCAACTGGAATATATTTGCTTGCATATGGTGGGGATGTAATAGCCTGACCAACACCAATTAATATTGCGTTGACCCCTGTTTTTCCACCAACTTGCAAGCTGGGAGTTGATGACCATTCATAGTAAAAATAATCTTGCCATAGGTTACTTGTAAACCAACTAGGCACATCTAAACCTATCGCAAACTGTCCTGCATCATCGCATGTAATCTGCTTACCTACTGGGCTAGCACAACCACTGACTACTAGCTTTCTTAAATTGGCGTAACCAGGCACCGTGTAGGTAAAACTATTGCTACCACTAAGGTTATGGCTACAATTACCAGCACTATCGCAGGTAAAGTTCTCCGCCCCATTACTGCAACTGCCTTTACCAACACAATTACAGTTTGCAGAGTATCTAGTGCATGCTTCAGTGCGAGATGTCCATGTGCCAGAACCTCGGGTAAAAGTCACTTGCGTTATCGCGTCAAAACTACAGCTGCAACTTAGTTGTGATGCGCATGTGCATATATCTGTTCCATCGACTGGAACTAACCCACTTTGCATTACACCGCTTGATACATGATTTGCTAATACCGCACCTAGTGGTGCAGCGTAAGGATAGTGTCCAGCTTTAGCCTTATATTGGTTTAAAACCGAACTTGCCTCGTATGCCGCGCGACGCCCTACGGCATCCATCAACTCGTCTATAGTAATATAAACCAATTTATCGTTGAAGTTATAAGGATGCACAAATCTTGTGTCATCACTTTTTACCGTAGAGCCATCTTGACCGATTACAAATGCTTGGTTGGGTTGCGTATAAATTGCATTGCTGAAAATTGTTCCGCTCATCACAAAGGTATCAAGGTATTGCCCTATGTTTGGCGCTACACCCGTTCTATTTTGCCCACCCAGTGCGTTTCCTGGCGCAAATATCACCGCCGCTACTTTGTCTGATACTAAAGTGCCATTAGCATCTACCACCCTAAGCCAAGGATAACTTTTTACATCAACTTTAATATCCGGATAATTATTGTAGTTGGGGTTTAATAAAGGATATTTAGTGATATCAGGATTGATAACTGGCTCTCTGGATATTACTGCAGTCGCATCTTCATAAAAGTTTTCATATTTATGTGTCAAGTTTCTTGAAACAGCGTAGAACAAACGATTGCCTTGGGCATCCTTAAAGTTTTCGGCTAAACCAACTTGCGGGGAAATACATGGATTTGTTTGCCCAAATATCGGCAGCTGTCCAATTAAAAATGAATATACAAACGTTGATACAGGTGAATTACAATCGCTGTTACCATCATAATTTCCATCCAAATTTCGGTCAGGAAATGGTAATTGGCCTGGATGTAGGCTATTACTAACCGACCATGCAACTAGAGCTTGCTTTGCCTCATTAAGAGTTTGCATAGTTTTTTTATCTTGCACTAGCCTTAATCGTTGCGGGTCTAGTGCGTGCAACAAATAGGCAATTACAGCTAGACCGATAATAAAAGCCATTAAAATGAGTGCTGCACCTTTTTGCTTTTGAAGTGGTTTAGTTGGTTTTTGCATAAGGCTTATGTTTTAAGCTTCATTAACTATCTGCTATTAAATTACAAACCGCTGTCGTCAATCGTTCCATCGATTTTGCCACCTAAATTACCATTATCACCTTGTGCGCCGTGGTTACGCGCTTCTTGCACACGATTGCTTTCGGGGTCGTACACTTGGCCAGCTTTTAGGTTTAGGCGTTTGCCATTGGCGGATAATTTAATCGGCACGCGGTTGCTGCCTTCGCTTAGCTTGCCTACTGTGACCTCTTTATTGCGCGAGTTTTCGGTCATGGCTTGGTTATTTACCCACACCGTGCTTTGTTTTCCATCGTTACGTTTTACATAACCTTGCAAATTGACGGCATCGGGTAGCGCCACAATTGGCGGCGGCGCGATTTCTGCTTCTTGCGTTGGCGCTTCAACTTTTAACGGTTCATTTTTTTTAGTTTGGCGTAAATAATCTAAATTGCTGCGCTCCATCGGCGATGTAAATAACCGGCCAATCGGCTCGGCGGCAATAACAACATTAATACTCATCAGTATCAATGCCATTAACTGTATCGTTTTAAGTTGCAATATTTTAGTCATTTTTTCACCTCACCTTTTACCTCTACCCTAGTCCTGCCCCTTTCATGGGGATGGAATTGGTTATAAAGCCCCCGCTGTAGCTGCGCCTGCCAATTGTGGATCGCGCAAGGTTAGCCAATCAATCTCACAATTGGCTTGCATATTGGCGGCAATAGTTTTGATATTAACGCTAGCGCTGATGGGGCGTTTAATTTCGCAGTCGCGCACCAAATAGGGGGTGGTTTGCGCTTGCAAGCCCTCTAGCAAATTCAATAAATCACCTTCGTGCAACATATCTAGCTTTAAACTCATGACCGAGCGGTGCAAGACAAAATTGCCTAAGTTAGGCAAAAAGCTAGGTTTATAGTTTTCTTGCAGGCCAATACTATAATCGATGCTAAACAATTTGTGCTGCGCGTGAATTTGGCGCAAGGTTTCTATCCATTCAATGCGGTGCTCTTCGCCAATAAAGCCGCTGGCTAGCAGCTGGTTATACACGGGTAAATATTGAATAATCGTGTCTTTTTCTAAGCCAGAAGATCGATATTTTTGGCGTGCAAGGTTGAGGCTATTTTGCTGCGTTTGCAAAGCTAATTCGTTTTTTTTGCGATAATCATCTGCAAAGCTTACTAACACGCCCACTAATATTAAAGCGGCGCCCAGCCCAATAATGGGTAAGCGCAGTTTGCGCCAATCTTGCGGACTTAAACTCATGACCCAGTCCCCAATTTATTGGCAACATCGCTTGTTGGTTTTAAGATGATTTTTAGTTTAAATATTGCTGGCGGCCGCTCGGTACTTGCGTTTTCATCGGTGGTGCTGCCTTGCAGATTAGCCAGCGAACTCACATTAACTGGCTCATGCAAAATCATCACTTGATCGACCAAGTCGTTTTGGCGCAAGTGCGTTACAAAGTTGTTGACACTATTTAAAGCCGCACGATAATCGCCAGTGAAGCCTTTAATCTCGGCATTAATAAAGCCAATTTGCAATAATTTTGTGGCGTCATTCACTGTAGGCGTGGCGGCTGGCTGGGCATTGCCAGCAATACCGCCTTCTTCATCTTTTAGTTCTTTGTCGCTATTTAGCGTCCAGCGCATTCGGCTAAGGGCAATTTCGGGTGATGCCTCAAATGCGCCGCTTAACACTTGCATGAGTTGGCGCGGCGATTGATTGTTGGCTTGAATAATATGCGCCAAATCGGCTGCCACTTTAAGCTCGCTACTGGCAATTGGCGTGCTGGGAAAATCTTTGGCAACTGCTTCATATTGTTGTTGTTGTTGATTTGTTTGCGCTGCTATTTGCTGTAACTGATCTTTTTGCTGCTTACCCTGCCACGCATAAAAAGTAGCTAACAGCACCCCAATAGTCGCCAAACTGGCTGTTGCAATGTTAATTTTACGGCGCACATTATTTAAGCCGTGAATTTTACTAAACGAGGCAGGCGCAAGACTATCGGGCACATTGCCATTGGCCAACATTTGCATGTGCAAAAATTCTGGGTGTTTTTTGACCAAATCGGTGGCAATGTTTGAATTTTTTGCATACGCCAACATATCGACTACTTTGCACTCTAGGCCTTGTTCTTGGCTAATACTTTTGGCGATTTCGTGATTAGAGTTATCAATGGCAGGCAGCACCAATTGCAGCGCGGTTTCGTTGGCAATTAAGCGCTGACTAGTTAAATATAGCCGCGTTTTATCAATTTCTACTAAATAAAAATAGGCCAATTGATTCGGTTTTACGTCTTGCATCGGCACTAGTCGGCTCATACGCAAACGGCCGTTATGCAAATACGTTTGGCGCAGGCCAGATGATAAACGCTCGCACAGTAAAATATGCGGCGCCATCAGTTTCATTTGGCGCACCGCCACTTGGCTTATCATTGGCAACATATAAACGCCAACAAGCGGCGCTTGATTGGCCTGAATGGCGTCAATCCAACCTTGTAAAAAATCGGCATTGTTAAGCGAAACAAACAAAAAGTTATCGTCTTTGCGCTTATCGGTTGCGCGATTAATAAAGTGCGCTGCGCGGTATACACTGTTGCGATTAAACTGATTAAGTTTACGCTCGATGATTTCGCGCCGCGCCGCGCCGCTGGTGTGCGGCAAGCTTTCTACTTTGTAATCTTCTTCAATCGCATCCACAATTAGGTAGATGTTGGTATTGGCAAACTGGCTTATATATTGGCTAAAGGCGGTGTGGTCATCATCGGTATTCCTAAAAACGGCGTAGGTTTGTAATTTGGTGCCATGCCAAAGCCCAGCAATCAAGCTTTGATTGGTAGCGCAACAAATTAGTTTTTTTGTATTTTCAAACATATAGGGTCAGAGTTTAGTAAATTTTCATTTTGCCAAATGAGTCGTAAATGGGTAGCAACACCGATGCCATAATAAACAATAATACCAAACCCAAAATAATCGTCAGTGCTGGCTCTATTAATTTAAGCATTTTTTGCATCAAATCGCTTACATCTCTATCATAAAAATAGCTGACATTGAGCAGTGATTTATCTAGCGAACCCGTTGTTTCGCCCACCTTAATCATACGCACCACCAATGATGGAAACAAGCCTGTATTATGAAAACTATCACTCATGGTGTCCCCCGCATTAATTTGGGTATGCACGCGGCTAAGCGCATCGGCGATGACGCTATTGCCTACAATGTTTTCGCAAGTTTTAATGGCACTCAGTACGGGAATGCCCGTTTGGTACATTAGCGCAAAATACCGCGCGAAGCGCGCCATAATAATTTTTTGCAAAATTTCGCCAGTAATTGGCAACTTTAATTTAAGGTAATCAAATTGATATTGCGCCGGGGTATTGTGCTTAATATAGGCCATAAAACCCAGCACCAGCACAACGGGTATACTAATAAACAACCACCAATAATGCACGAAAGCGTTGGATAAAAAAATCAGCAGCTTGGTGTTCCAAGGCAGCTCTTGGCCTAGGCTAGTAATAAATTTAACCATCTCAGGCACTAAAAACACCATTAAAACGCCCACTGCAACTGACACCACCACCAATACAATTAGCGGATACATCAATAAGCGTTTGGTTTGCGCGATTAGCTCTTCTTGCCACTTTAAGGTGTTAGAAAGATTGTCAAAAACTACTGGTAATTGGCCAGTTTGCTCACCCGCCGCTACTAAACTCACAAACACCTCATCAAATACATCTGGGTGTTCTGCCAAGGCTTGACTGAGCATTTTTCCGCCTTCTACCTCGCCCGCCACCGCGCCTAATACTTTTTGAAAATACGGGCTTGCGGTACTTTCGCGCAAATCATTCAGGCCTTCCAACATCGGAACGCCAGCGCGGCTTAGCTGTTCTAACTGAAAGCAAAACATGACTAAATCGCGGTTGCTAACCTTGTTTGGCGAGAATAATTGCTTGGATTTTTCAGTCGATTTAAAGGTAATTAAATCTAAACCCATGCGTTCTAGACGAATCTCCAAATCCACCGCATTAAGCGCATCCATTTGGCCTTGCGCGTGGCGGCCAGTTTGGTCAATTGCCTTATAGTTAAAGGTAGCCATGGCGGTTTAGTTAGCCTAAAGCAAACTGGCTACGCAAAAATACGCGACGTCAGGTCAATCACGCGCATCACTTCTTCAATGCTGGTATAGCCTTCTAAAATGCGGCGCACGCCGTCATCGGCCAAGGTGTTAAAACCCTTTTCTAGCGCCACTTTGCGTAGCTCGTCAAAATGTGCACGCCGCGCAATGAGTGAATCCATATCAGAATCAATGCGCAGTAGTTCCATAATCGCCATGCGACCGCGGTAACCGGTTTGATTGCAACGTTTACAGCCCTTGTGTTTAAATATTTGAATCGCCTCGTTGACTTTAACGCCCAAAATTTTGCGTTGGTCATCACTGGGCTTAACCGATTCTTTACAATGCGGACATAGTACGCGCACCAAGCGCTGCGCCACCACGCCAATAATATTACCCGCCATAATGTCTGGCGAAATGCCAATATCTAACAGCCTAGGAAAAGCCCCTAAAGCCGAGTTGGTGTGAAGCGTAGTAAACACCTGATGCCCTGTCATGGCGGCTCTAAAGGCCATGGTAGCGGTATCCGCATCGCGCACTTCGCCTACCAAAATAATGTCAGGGTCTTGACGCATAATCGAGCGGATACCGTTAGCAAAATCCACCTTGTTCACCTCGGCCACCGAGGTTTGACGCATTTGAGAAACTGGATATTCGACTGGATCTTCCAAGGTCATTATATTTACGGCCTCGGTATTTTGGTGAGATAACAATGAATACAGCGTAGTGGTTTTGCCGCTGCCCGTTGGGCCAGTGACAATTAAAATGCCTTCTGGCCGCGTCATCATCAATTGCAATTGCTCTAGCGTGCTGGTGCGAAGCCCCATGCGCTCTAGCGGAATAATCGAACGCTCACGATCGAGCACCCGCAATACAATGTTTTCACCATGAATCGTTGGGTGCGCAGAAACCCTAAAATCAATCGGGCGGCCGCATAAGTTCATGTTTAATCGGCCGTCTTGCGGCGCCCGGGTTTCGGCAATATCCATTCCGCTGATGACTTTTAACCGCACCGCAATGCCTGGCCAATAGCTTTTGTGCAGGCTACGCACTTGTTGTAGCACGCCGTCTATTCTGTATCTAATGCGCAAAAAAGCAAATTCTGGCTCAAAGTGAATATCTGATGCACCGCGTTTTACCGCGTCCATCAATAACGCACCCACCAGTCGCACTACAGGCTGCGTGTATTCATCACCATCCGCGGTTAAGCTTTGATAATCAATTTCGCCCGTTTCAATCTCGCGTAAAATACCATCGACAGAAAGCTCATAACCATAAAATTGGTCGATATGTTCTTCTAATTGCGCCTCGCCAGCCAACACCGGTTTTAGCTGAATTTGCCCGCCCAGCATAGCGCGTAGCTGATCTAGCGCCACCACGTTAAACATATCGGCCATGGCCACAACCATGGTTTTAGTGGCGTCTTCGTAAGCTACTGGCAGTAGGTGAAAGCGCCGCGAAAAGTCTTCTGACACCATATTGAGTGCGTCAACATCGGCCACCACAGTGCTTAAATCAATACTTTCTTGACCAATCGTGTGCGCAACCAAATCGCGCACCATATTTTCAGACACAAAACCTAGGCGCACCAGTTGGCGGCCAAGCGGAATATTGTTTTGCTCTTGCTCAATAATGGCGATGCGCAGCTGATCTGGGGTGATTAAACCCTGCTGTATCATTAAATCGCCTAAGCGTAATTTGCGTCTAAGCTCGGTCATTTGCTAGATTCTGTCATTGTTAAATTTTGTCATTTATATTGTTATTATTTACTGTATCGCGACAATGCGCGCTTCCAAAGCCGCTTTATCAATGTTGTTTGAACCCGTCTGCAAAAGTGTTAACGCACGCTGATAATACGGCAGCGCTAATTTTGACTTACCCATTTGGTCTAAACTAACCGCTAAATTAAATGCGTTATCAGCACTTGCATGATAACGATAAGCATCAAAATAAGCTTGTTGCGCGGCTGGCCACTGATTTTGCTCGGCATATAAATTGCCCAGCGCCGCATGCAAATTAGCGTCATCTGGCTGCTTGGCCAGCATGCTTTTAATGTGGCTCTCATTGTTTTGCTCATTGCCTTGCGCTTGGTTATCAATTAATGCCGCGCGCGCAATATTGTTGCGCGGCTCAACCTCTAGCACTTTGCCATACCAACCGTTTGCATCCTCCGCGCGGCCTTGTCGCTGTGCAATAGCGCCCAAGCCCAATAATGCATCCACACTATGCACATCGCGCTGCAAAACTTGCTTATACAGCTTTTGCGCTTGGCTATCTTTGCCCTCAATATAGGCTTGGTATGCGCTCATTAAAATTGGGTTAACGCCCGCTTCACCTTGTGATTTGGTAACGCTAATCGACGCACTTTCAGAGGCAATCATTTTGCCAAGTTTGCTTGTTTTTGCTTGGCCAGTTTTTGCTTTGCCAACTTTTTTGCTGATGATGATGGGCGCGTCAGCCGCATTCACTTCAGCGTTACTTTCAGCATCAATTGTGTTGTCTGCATCCACCATCGTTTCATCATCCGTTAGCTCGGGTGAAGAGGCAAATTGTTTGGTAGTTCTTTTTTGTGGAGTAATGCGCGCTTTTATTAGCTGTGTTTCGGCTAATTGTTTTTGCGTTAATCTTCTTGGCTCAAACGCAGTCGTTTCTACAGGCGTTGCTTCAAAAGCTTTTGCAGATGCTATAGTTGGCTCTGCTAATGGATTATCGGCAATAGGCGCAAGCCCTGCTTGAGTTGGCGCGGCGACAATATGGGTGGCTGAAACTGCTGGCTGCAAAGTTGGCTGTGGAACTGGCGCCATCGCAACGCTCGCACGCGCTGGCATCGCCATCTCTGGCGCCTTATCGATAAACTGAACAAAATATGCGCCCATACCCAACAAAGCGAATAATGCCAAACCTGCAATAACCGCCAAATTTTTATTGCCATTGCTAGGCGTTGCACCTTTTGCGTTAAAAACGTTGGCTGCATTTTTGGGTGAGGCGCTTAATGCTGCACCACTTTTCACCACACCCGCATCCGCCAGCAACGCGTCAACAAGACTTGTATCATTGATTAGTTTGCTGGCAGGTGCGAGCGAAAGCACCATATCACCTGCATTTTCAATAGCAATAGATGGTTTATTTTTAGCGCTTGTTCGCTCAAATTTGACAGCTTGTGCAGAAGCCTCAGCTTTTGCATGTTGCGCTTGTTCAGCTTTGACGTTTTGCGCTTGTGCTTCTTCAGCTTTATGCAACGCTTTAATCAGCAGACTCATGATTCATATGACTTAACAATTTATTTGACTAGGCAATTAATTCGACTGGGCAATTAATTGGCTTCTTCAAGCACATTTTGCAACTGCTGCTCGGGCAAATATTGCTTGTAAGATAGCAATTCGTCACTCTCCAGGCTGGCGTTAGTAATCACGGTTGGGCGTAAAAAAATCACCAGTTCGGTTTTTTGCGTAGCGTCATTTTTACCTTTAAATGCCTTACCAATAACTGGAATATTGGATATGCCAGGCACAGCATCGGTGTTGCGTATGACTTCATCTTGCATTAAACCGCCCAAAACAGCCGTATTACCGCTGGCCACTTGTAAAATAGATTCCATCTCACGTACTTGAATTTGTGGGATTTGACTTGGTATATTGACCAACTGCGGGTTTGGGTCTTGCACAAAACTTAAGACTCTTGAAATCGTCGGCCTCACATCCACATTCACGTTGCCAGAGTCGCCAATTTGCGGCGTCACGCTCATCACCACGCCAACTGGCACGGTATTTGGCGTGGTTGTAATGGATTGCAGATTTTGTGCGCCATTACTATTAGACTGTGATATTTGCGCCTGTACTGTAAAGTAAACCAAATTATCCACCACTTTTAGTATGGCTGTTTGGTTGTTTAACACCATTAATTTGGGGCTAGATAGCACTTTCGTATCGCCAAATTGTTGCAGCAAAGTAACCGATGCTGCAATATTGCCAACAGCACTTGCTGGGTTTAAATAACCCGCAAATAGGCCTGCAGTGGAAGCAATACCTAATGCATTTGTTCCGCCTTTAGTAATGGCGCCGGTGTTTGGGTTAAAATTAAAACCTTTAGAGCCAAGCGTTTGACCAAACACAAACCCAGCGCCGCCTTGTCTGCCAAGCCTGCTCCAATCAATGCCTGCCTGAAAGCTGTCATTTAAGCGTACTTCAACAATTGTTGCTTCAATCAACACTTGCTTGCGCGCACTGCCCATTACTTTATCAATAAACTCTTGTACTTTTTCATGTTGCTTATTGGTGGCGCGCACGCTAATCACGCCTGTTTCGGCGTTGGCAATGACGTTGGCTGCTTGTAAAGTTTTGTATTCTGTCTTAGCTAATTCGCGGTCTTCTTTTGCAAGTCTTACTTCGTCCGCATCCGAAGTGTTAATGACTGTTCCATTTGATTTGCTGGATTTGCCATTAGTACGGCCGCTATTGTTTAACGCCTCACCAAAGCGCGACACAATCACTTCTTTATCAGTTTCTGCCAATAACTCTTTAATATTTCTTATCAACGATTCCCACAAGTGATTGGACGATGTGCTGTCAACCGAGGTGCGCGAGCTGTTATTCGCGCCATTGCCTGAGCTATTACTAACGGTTCCGCCGTTGCCCGAACTTTGCGATGCGCTTGAAATCTGGCCATCTGCGCCTATAAAGCCTTTGGTGTCGCGATTCATGTTAACGTAATCTACTTTATACAACCGTAGCACTGGCGAATCTGGCGCTATAAACAGTGTATTGCCTTGCATTTTATAAGTTAAATCGACTTGTCTTGCCAAGCGCTCTAAAATCGCGGGCAAGGTTTGATCAACCGCATTTAAAGTAGCGCGGCCTTGTATGCTGGGGTGAATGTCGATATTGAGCTTACTTTCGCGCGCGAGGGCAAACAAGATTTCTTTAACTGGCACTTCGTTTACCACTACGCTGTAGGTTTGCGCTTTTTTAGTGGCTTTTGGCACAGGCAATTGTGGGCTGGTTCTAGCCAGTTTAGGAATTGGCGCGCTGGCATTTGCGGCGGCGTTGGCGTTGGCGTTGTCAGCTTGCGTTCGCGCGCTTGGTTTGCCATCAATATGGCCATTAGAAGGCTGGATTTTTGTTTGATGCGCACAGGCATTTAACAACAATGCGGCCAGCACAGTAACATTGAATTTAACAATAGGGGCAATGCTTGGCTTTAGGCTAGGTTTAACACTCGATTCCAGCCGACCAAATTTAAAGTGATTGTTTAGCACGCCGTGCCCGCTCCCAAAATTTTTATGCATAAGATTGTATTAGTGTTATCGCATAATCTGCTTTCAAATGCAATACTAACTACTTGAAAAGCTTGTAAATTTATAATTTTGCTGTATTTTTTAAGTTTTATTTGGTTTCTTGTAACACACCTGCAATGGTGCGTAAATGTGGGCGATTTTTTTGAATTTGGGCAGGTAATTTTTGCAAAGCTTGTGTTCCTTCGATTCGGTTCGCATAATTCCCATAGAGCACGGTTAAAAAAGGCAGATTATTCACTTTAGTGCGGTAAACATAAATATTGTCCAGCTCAATTTCTCGGCTAAGCCGTTCAATTTCCAATTCAATTTGGGCTTCACTTGCTGCGCCCAGTAATTGAATACTCACCGTTGTTGTTGGCTGGCTTAGAAGCCACGCTGAAGTAGCGTTTAAACGCTGCGCTAAAATCAAAGGTAATGTGTTTTCGATTGCTTTATTTGCTTCAGTTGTAAGCCCATTTGCGCTTGTCATTGGCGTTATAGTAACCGGCATTGCATCAACAGTTGCTGGCAGCGCAATAGCTGGGCTTTCCACTAGATTTGCCTGATTCACTGCTGGCCCTTCTTGCAAGGGCGGCAAATCGGCAACTTCTGCCACGGGCGTGCCTGCTATTGCCGGTAAATCAGATTCTACTGCTTCTACTGCCGCCGCAAATTGCGCTTGCGGCGCTGCTTGCTTAAAAATTGTTTGCGGCTTAACCAGCGCATGAAAAAAATCGATACGATTAGCCGCCAAGCCAATACCTAAGCCAATTAATGGCAAAGCGGCAATCCACCACCAACGTGATTTTTTTAACGAGACTTTTACTTGCTCTTGCCCAAATTCACTATCTAAAATGGCGGCTTTTACATGTTTTGGCGTCACCAAATATTGATTATCGGCGTATGCGGCAAGCAATGATTTATCGGCCAAAATATTCACGCGGCGCACTAAACCTAAGGCTGAATCGGCGATTTTAGCAATCGCTGCATTATTAAATAAATGTGGCCCAAAATAACCCGCGGCGCGCAGCCTAAAAATCAGATACTCGCCGATTTCTTGCTGTTTTAATGGGCTTAAATTAAAGCTGTGGGTAATACGCTCGCGCAGTTGGCGAATGTTGGTTTGATTCAGATTGTCATCTAACTCGGGCTGGCCAAACAGCACAATTTGCAGCAATTTATCGTGTTTGGTTTCTAAGTTAGAAAGCAGGCGAATTTCTTCTAGCGTCGCCAGCGGCATACCTTGCGCTTCTTCTACAAAAATCACCACTTGCTTGCCCGCCGCATGCCGCGCCAACAAATGCGCTTGCAGCACCTGCATCACTTTTAAGCGATCGGCATTTTTAGGTAATTTTAATTGCAGTTCAAACGCAATGGCATGCAGTATGTCTTCTGGCGCCACGCTTGGGTTGGCTAGATAAATACTCTCTATTTTGTCTGGCAACATGGTCTGCAACATGCGGCATAGCATGGTTTTGCCGCTACCGACTTCGCCCACCACTTTAATAATGCCTTCGCCGCTGTTAATGGCGTAAATTAACGCTTGCAGCACCGCGCCGCGATTGCCGCCCGTGTAAAAAACCTCGGTATTGGGCGTGATTTTAAAGGGCGGTTCTTTTAACCCAAAATGCGAGTAATACATAAACTTATGCGCGGTACATTGCGTTTTATTTAGCTTCTTCTTGCAGCTGAATGCGCGAATAAAGTGTTGTTCGGTTAATGCCCAGCATTTTTGCAGCTTGGCTTAAATTACCGTGCGTGATGCGCATGGCGGCATCGACATAAGCTTTTTCCCACGATTTTAAGACTTGGTCTAGGCTTACATTGGCCTCGTTTTGCAAATGTTGTAACGCATAGCTAGATAAATCACCATTATTGCTAATCGCGCCGCCGCCATCAGTTTCGTTTTGGCGAGATAAATCCAGCTCGGCAGATAGCTGAATCTCGTTAACAGTTTGGCCAGCATATTTGGCTATTAACCGAATGATAATATTGCGTAGCTCGCGCACATTGCCAGGAAAGTGATAGCTTAACCAACGCGATTTTGCGCGCTCGTCCAATTTAAAAGCTTGCTGGGCAGTTTCTCGTGCATAAAACGTGTTGAAATGCTCAAGCAGAGTCAGGCTGTCTTCGGCTAAATCACGCAGCGGCGGAACCTTGACCGCAAAAACCCCTAGGCGGTGATACAAATCAGAGCGGAAATTACCGGCGCGCACTTCGGCACGTAAATCGCGATTGGTTGCCGCCACCACCCGCGCGCGGCTTTTCCGAACCATCGTTTCGCCCACACGCGTGTATTCGCCATTTTCTAGTACGCGTAGCAATTTGGCTTGCATTTCAAGCGGCAATTCGCCAATCTCGTCTAAAAAAAGTGTACCTTCATTAACGTCTTCAAAATAACCTGCGTTGGCCGTATTGGCGCCTGTAAACGCACCTTTGGCGTGACCAAACAAAATGGATTCCGCCAACATCGGAGAAATAGCGGCGCAATTAATCGATAAATAAGGTGCTTTTGCGCGCTTACTAAAACGGTGAAAGTTGCTGGCAACGCGCTCTTTACCGCTGCCCGATTCGCCTTCAATTAACACGGGAAAAGGCGAATCGGCAAACTGGCGAATTTGTATGATAAGCGTTTGCATGGGCAAACTACTCCCTATCATGCCGCCGTTTTTATCTTCTGCTTTTTCAGTTTGCGCTTCGGCAGTTAGCTCAACATTTTGGACTTTTAACGAGTTAAGCAACAGCTCACGCAGCTTATCAGGATCGCAAGGTTTAGGGATAAAGTCGAGCGCGCCAAGCGCAAGTGCGTGTTTTACATTGACGTCATCACTTTGGCCAGAAAGCACATGAATCTTCATACTGGGCGAGTGCGCCAGCAGCTCGCCAATCATTTTAAAGCCCTCGTCAGGCTTATGCTGCATGGGCGGCAGGCCTAAATCAACCAAGGCCAGCGAAGGCGGCTCATCTAATTGTCGCAGTAAACTCTTCGCTTGCGCGCGCGAATCGGCCACACACACCTCAAAGTGTTTGCTTAATACAAAGTGCAAGGTATCGGTAATCAGCGGGTCATCATCAATAATGATAAGCACCGGCTTTTGCTCGGCCATTGATCTATCCTTATAATTTTAAAACGATTTGTTAGTATTGTTAAAACGTACTATAACCGTTATAAGGCTAGCTATCAATGACAAGCTGAAGGAAGGAATGGGGTGCCAAGACGATGGCTGTAGCCACTGGGAAGAGATAATTTCAGCGTCTTAACTATTTATGCGTAAATTGAGAATAATATTCGCTCGACTATAAACATGACAAATACGTTTTACCTATATGCCTAATAACGCAAAGACTTCAAAAAGCCATGTTATTTTCATCTCTCAACGACTTGAATGTAAAACAATTATCCATCTAAATTCTCAATGTTAAAAAAATGAGTGTTAATAGTATGGGTTTTTTGAATTTGTCATTGATATTTTGGATGTTAAACACACCGAGGTAACTTGTAATGTTTATGGTCATAAGGCGTACTTCAGCCCTACAAAATTGAAGTTGTATTTGGATCCGCAACTCAATGAAATTTTCGAATCGTACACCAAAAGTGGAGAATCGTTTTACCTTTCCAAAACAATCGCTAGCGGAACAGGTAAATATCCTTTGACAATCCGATTGAAGACGATTTTTTTTTAGAATAAAAAAAACAAAAAATACTAGCAGTTGCAGAGTTCTCATATTTTCTACAGAAATATGAGAATTTTGAACCTTTGACGCCTCAAAAATTTAGGGTTAACTTATTGCTCAACCAGATTGCATCGGACTAGTTAGTTGCGACTCGCGAGGCATAGGTTCAAACACAGACTAAGGTTGCTGCAATTAAATAGTGTGCACATGCCAAACTATTAAGACGTAACTTTATCGACCTTTTGCTCACGAAGCGGGTTATCTTCTGCGGAGAGCATCATTTCTTTGGGCATTTCTTTGGTGTCCAATGCCGACAATGCTAGGTCTAGCTGAAACCAGAAACAACTACCCACCCCAACTGTGCTTTCGACACCAATGCGCCCACCCATTCTCTCAACCAATAACTTGCTAATGACCAAGCCAACGCCAGTGCCTGGCTCAGCACTGGATTCTTTGCCAAGCCGGTTGAATGGCTGGAAGAGTTGATTGATTTGTGCTGCAGATAAACCTTGGCCCGTGTCTTTTACATTCACTCGCACACCATGGTCTAATGTTTCAGTGTAGCTTACGTCGATGCGCCCTGGGCTGCGGTTATATTTAATGGCGTTAGTCAGTAGGTTAATTAGCACCTGCTTGATTCGAACAGAGTCAGCCCGCACTGTGCATGGTTGTTGGAATGTGGGAAAAAATAGCGCAATATCTTTATCCTGCGCCTGTAGTTTAATCATCGCTTGGCAATCATTTAACACTGCATTTAGTGACACTTCTTCTATCGCCAGTGATAGGTTGCCAGACTCAATTGAGGACAAATCAAGAATTTCGTTGATGAGACCCAGCAGATACCAGCCTGCGCTGAGTACTTGTTTAATGCTATTTTGTTGCGTTGTTGTTGGCTGCGGGCTGCCTGACTCAAGGAGTTGCGTAAACCCCAACATGACGTTTAGCGGTGAGCGTAGCTCATGACTCATTTGTAACAGAAAGTTTGTTTTAGCTTGGTTTGATGCTTCTGCATCGATTTTCGCAGTCACTAAGGATGATGCAATGTGCCTACGTTCAGTGGTGTCAGTAAATAGCAAGGCCACCTGCCGCAATTGCGGGTCGCCTAATCGGAAAGCATAGGCTTCAAACCAGCGTTGTAAGGTCGCGGTATATTGTTCCATGCGAATAGGCTCGCCTGAAAGAGCTACAGCTTCAAAAGCCTCCAGCCACTCTTTTTCTAACTCTGGCAACAACTCACGCATCGTTTGACCTTCGACATTTTGCATGCCAGTGTGATTCGCGAACGCTGGGTTCACTTGTAAGTAACGCGCATCAATGGCCTTACCCAGCACTTCACCTGTGCGGTCAAACATTAACTCCATCACCGCATAACCTGCATCTATGGAATTAAATAACGCACGGTAGCGTTCTTCAGAGGCACGTATCAAGTCTTCTGCGTGTTGGCGCTCACTCAAAAGTTTAAAGCGCTCAATCGCATTTTCGACCGCTCGCGTCAAACTTTCGGGGGTAGTCCAGCTTTTACCGATGAAATCCTGCGCACC